>JBEKCV010000032.1:0-45065 GCA_050014695.1 Thermodesulfovibrionales bacterium | reverse complement strand
GCAGTATAAGACGTCAGGTTGGGTCCATAAACCGGTGCGTATCACTCCAGGAGGTCAACAACACGCAACTTCACGGTGGGTCCAATTACAGCGGTAAGGTGGGTCCGATCTTAATCGGCGGTACCATCGATTCTGGAGCGGGCAGCCTTTGTCAGGCGTTCGAGACTGCGCTCGGGTTCCCGCCCGAAATGTCTAAGATATTCGCGGAAACTGAACGGATGCACCAACGCTTCCATAGCTCGCCCACGCATGCTCGTTGCCACCTCGCGGGAGAGGAGTCTCGCAGAGGAACCGGAAAGAAAAAGTTCTGCCCGCTCCGTATCAAGAAGACGGCGCGCAAAGGTCTCCCAACCGTGTACCACCTGGATTTCGTCCAGGAAAAAGACAGTCTTTCTTTGATCTCTCCATTCAGGATACAAGCGATAGTATTCTTCTATCACAAGGTGCAGATCAGCGGCGGTCATGTCTGCAAGCCTTTCGTCCTCGAAGCTAAAGTAGAGGAGACCATCCCTGCCCGTGCCTTGCGCAAGCCGGTCTGCCAGTATCTGCCATAGAAAGGTGGTCTTGCCCGTGCGGCGCATGCCGATGACTGCAACTGCTTTCCCTTTCACTCGGGGCAGCCTTACATCCCGGCGTGTGAACGAAGGGACCGGGGCAGCCAGGGAATCTATTATCTTCTGCCGGATTAGATCACGCACTTGTCCTTCCATAACGGATAATTTATCATTATTATGTCCTTATTTCAAGGACAAAATATAAATTAGAATATTTCTACCGTATCCGGCATTAGTACAGAACGATGAGAGCCTAGGAGATGGAACTGTGTAACACCCGGGCTTTGACCACGTTATGATAAAATAAATCGTCGGTGAAGGCATATGAGCACAACGATCATGAAACGAAAGCGGAAACTTACGGCTGCCGAGAAAGCTGAGAAACGGCAAAGGCGGAAGGAGTATATGACCATCTTCATCAATGGGAAGCAGAAACGTGTCAAGCGACCCCCAACCATTGACGGCATGGATGTGGATGAGTTTATCCGGAGGAATGCAGACCCTATCTGGTTGCATCAGAACAAGATGTGGGAGTACATGAATGGCCTCCAAGAGGAAGCAGAAAGAAATGTGTTTGATGATGACTATTTTTAAAGAAAAGAAACATGTCTTCTTTATTATAGGAACAGGATATCAGATCCTTTTCTGCTATCCCGAACAGGTTGAGATAAGCTTGGCAGAGGCGCAACATCCGGGGTTTCGGCTACGTTGTGATAAAATAACTCGCTGATTAAATCCTGTGAGCAAAAAAGCAAATAAAGATTTCCAAAATCTTACCTGGTTTGATTTGCAGTCGTGGGCCGGCTCCAAAGTTGTCTCTCGGGGCAAGTCTTACCAGCAGAACAAGCTCGTGGAAGATTTGGCAATAACCCAGTCCGGTGATCTGGTGGCCTGGGTGACGGGTTCGACTACATATGCGACTAAAGTCTCCTTCGATGAAGGCTCACTTGCTTCGGCATGCACATGCCCTTATTATGGCGCCTGTAAACATGCTGTGGCGCTCATCCTCGAATATCTTGACTGTATTGAAAATAACAGGAATGTACCGCCTGCTTTCAAAAACGACGAACGGCTTTTGCTGCTTGATGAAGGGTCGGAAAACATCGATAATGACGATGCCCTTTACAGTGACGACGGTAAGGATGATGAGGTTGCTGCGGAACGGGCAAATCGCATCCCGCAATTCGGTATCAACGATTACCTTGGGAATAAATCGAAAGGAGAGTTGCTCGACATTATCAACGGAATAATTTCCCGAAACCCTGAAATCAGGGAGGATCTGAATTACAAGGCACAGATAACGCGGGAGAAACCAGTGACGCTGATAAAGATAGTCGAACGGGAGATTTTGAAGGCAAGCAACGAGCCTGGCTGGCGAGACCATTGGAAACACATCGATTATATCCCTGATTATTCCCGTGTCAGAAGCGGTCTCCAGGAATTACTGGATGATGGATATGCTGACGAAGTAGTGCGACTGGGCAAGAAGCTTTTTTCAAAGGGCACCAAGCAAGTTGAACAGTCTCACGATGAGGGAGATACCGCCTACGAAGTGGCTGATACTCTGAAGATAGTATTTATGGCTCTTGGAGAATGCTCGATCAGCGATGTCGAGAAGATGGAAATGGCGGTAGATTTCAGGTTGAATGACGAATACGACCTCTGTTCCGGGCTTGAGATGTTTTGGAATCACAGGTTTAGTAAGAAGGACTGGAACGATCTCGCAAACCGGCTCCTGAGAAGCCTCCACGAGTTCAAGTCTCAATGTCCGGAGAGCTCTTTTGCCCGCGATTACCGGCGTGGTACATTGGGCAATGAAACAATCCGTGCATTGGAAAACGCTGGGCGGAATGAGGAAGTGATCGAACTTTGCATGAAAGAAGCCGAAACAACGGGCAGTTATGTTCGTTTGGTTAAACAGCTTCGAAATGCCTGGCGCATCGATGAGGCGGAGACATGGATACGCAAGGGCATAACAGTTACATCAAACAAGCTGCCGGGCATAGCATCTTCTTTAAAAGAGGAACTGCTCGACATTAAACGTGTAAACAAAGACTGGGCATATGTCGCCGCACTCCAGGCCGATGATTTTATCGAGCATCCCGGCATAAAGGCATTTGAAGATCTCAAGAAGTCTTCAGAGAAAGCGCAGATTTGGCCTCCGGTCAGAGAAGCAATACTGCATTTTCTTGAGACCGGTGAGCGACCGGTAGAGAGCCGGTCCGGCTGGCCCCTTCCTGATACGGGAATCAGGTCTTGCTCCAAGGCTGAAAAATGGCAATATACGGATATTCTGATCGAGGTAGCCATTTACGAGGAGAGAACAGAAGATGTGTTGAAATGGTTTGAGATTTACAGGAAGAAGGGAAACGATTGGGGAGATCACATTAAAGATAATGTGGCGGCGGCAATTGCGCAAAAATATCCCTACAAAGCAGTTGCGCTTTGGAAAGAACTGGCCGAGAAACATATTTCCGTAACGAATGTCTCGTCATATAGTGTTGGTGCACAATATCTGCGAAAGGCACAGAAGATTATTAGTCAAAACGGGAACACAGCAGAGTGGGACGCATACCTGCAGGGGCTGAAAGATGCAAACAGGCGGAGGCCGCGATGCATCGAGATACTTAATGCTCTTTCGGAAAAGCCGATCATCAGAAGCAAATCGTAATTCATGTAGTTTGGAAATTGTTGCTTTACTGCGTGACACAGCGTGACAAGGCAATCAAGCGGTCGTTTGATGCTTAACTCCTTGATTTTAATGGTGGAGCTGAACGGGATCGAACCGTCGACCTCTTGAATGCCATTCAAGCGCTCTCCCAACTGAGCTACAGCCCCAACCTCAAATAACTTTATCACCAGAAAATACGAATTGTCAACACATTTTGGCCTTCTCGGCCTAATGAAACCACAGGGTTGTCACATCCCCGAATTTTTTTCCCTTACTCTGGCGAGTTACGTGACCCCTGCATTCCCTGAGTGTTTTGTGTTATCCTCTGGTGGTCAGAGACCACGAGCGCCCAGGTAGTTCAGGACGTTAGACTGCAGGGCGGCCCTTCGGTTCTTGCCAGACGTAGGACTGAGAGAATATCTGCCGATACTGAGGCATACAAGTAAGCTCAGGCTTTGCCACAAGGCATACCGGTTGATTTTCAAATCATGCAAAACTGAGGTTACATCCTTGCGAGTTTCCTAAATGAGGTGCTTTCTGCTAAACTTTCACTAATATTTTTCGGAGGAGAGCATGATTAAATTTTTTTGGAGACTTGCCTGTCTTACTCTTATCGCGTTGATAGCATTCGTTGCCTTATCGTTATTGAGCGGCGGGGAAAAATTCAGGTGGTTCGGTAGAACGGTTGAGCGGGAAAGCGAAAGAGTGGGCAAGAGTGCCGACAAACTCAAGGGGGAAAGCGATGCGGTCTTGAGGAGCATCCAAAAGACAAAGGAAAAGATCGAGAATCTGACTGGCAAGAAACGTGAAGAATCTCGTTGATGCTCAGGGAATACAGAAGTCCTTTTATACCCCTGCAGGAGAGCTCAGGATACTGAAGGGGGTTGACCTTACTCTCAGGGAGGCTGAAGTTGTGGGGATTGTTGGGGCTTCCGGCGTCGGAAAAAGTACCTTTCTCCATATCCTCGGGACGTTAGACAGGCCTACGGCGGGAAAGATCGTTTACGATGGCATCGATGTTTTCGCAATGGATGCCGCCTCTCTATCCGCGTTTAGGAATAAGGTGATCGGTTTTGTATTCCAGTTTCATCACCTGCTTCCCGAATTCACAGCCCTCGAAAACGTGATGATGCCGGGGCTCATCTCTTCCAAGAACTACGGCGAGCTTCGCCAGCATGCTGAGGAGATCCTCTCAGAACTCGGGCTGTTTGAGAGAAAAGACCACAGACCCGGTGAGCTGTCAGGAGGGGAACAGCAGCGGGTGGCTGTTGCAAGGGCCCTGATACTGAGCCCGAAGGTTGTCCTTGCAGACGAACCGACAGGAAATCTCGACACGGCAACAGGGGAGGAGCTTTTTCAACTTTTGCTGAGGCTTAACAGCAAAAGAGGTATCACCTTTGTGCTCGTCACCCACAATGAATCACTTTCGAAACGATGTCACAGGGTCCTAAAGATGGAGGATGGAAGGCTCGCGGGATAATCTCCCCACCCCGTCAGTCAGTCTCTTTCTCCCTTATCGCGGCAACCTGTTCGAGTGGAATAACGATCCATCCGGACTCCCCTTCGAGATAAACCTCCGTTTCGTTTACTTCGACGAGTTTGCCAGTGTATGTTATGTTATTCGCTAAAACCTCTACAAGTTTTCCGACAAGATTATCCGTACGACCTCCCCTTTGAGGACCCGAGATTATGGACGATCTCGGCGCCGATGAGGAATATGCAGGATGAATAGAAGACCCACAACAAGAATATCACAAACGCTGAAAGCGGGCCATAAATGGTACCCAACTTGGTGACATGCACCACGTAGATGGTGAAGAGATGTTTTGCGACCTCGAGAAAGATAGCGGTAAACAGGGCTCCCCATACTGCATTGACGAACGTAACCATCTTGCGCGGCAGGACCAAGTACAGGGTCATGACGATCAAGAACACAAGGAACAACGGGATGACAAACCGTATGAGGAAGCCGGTGATCTTTCCGATCCGTAGGTCAGGGAATATCTCCTTGAGGGTCTGAAGCATGGATATTGCCGAGGTCGCGCTAAAAGAGATGAAAAGAGCAGCAACAACCATGGTGACAACGAAGAGGGAAAGGATAATAGAGATGAGCAATGACCGTTTCACCCGTATCTTGAATATGACATTGATAGCTGATTCGATGGATGAGAAGAGCTGATAAGAAAGGAATCCGTACAGTACCAGTGAAAATTTACCAAGTCCGTGATAGGTGATGATCTTCTTTATTTCCTCCGTTATCTGTGAGGTGATCTTGGGGAAAAAGCTCACGATTCTTGAAACGAAGAACTGATAAAATTCCCTGTTGTGGCCAAGGAATTGTCCGAAAATGGTGACGAGGAAGAGACAAAAAGGGACCATCGCCATCATCGTAAAGAAAGACATCGAGCCCGCGAGCATCAGTCCTCCATCCCTGAAGAAATCGAGAAAACTCTTGAGGAGCACCCGGATGTATCTCATCACCGTGCTGGGCTTTTCTGTCGGGTAAAAATCCTTATAGGGGTTCCGCTGAAAGAAAAACGCTCCCTGATGGTTCTCTCCAAATATCGTAGGAATGCATCCTTGATCCCTTCGGGTCGGTTTGTAAACACGACAAAGGCCGGGGGAGCGATTGCCACCTGGGTTATATAATTGAGTTTAACTGGTTTGCCTTTGTACAGGGGAAGGGGTGGTGCATGCGAGATAATCCTTCTCAGGAAATCATTGAGCTCTGCGGTCGGTATGCGTTTCCTCCTCTCTGAAACTACCGCATCAATGAGGGGAAATACCTTTGTAACCCTTTTGCGCTCAAGGGCCGATATGGTTAATATCGGTGCGTGCGTGAAAAACCAGAGCCTGTTTTTAAATTCATTCATGTACCGTTTGAAGGTCGTATCAGGGTCTTCTACCAGATCCCATTTGTTCATGAGAAGGACGACGCCCTTTCCGTAGTGCTCAATCATGCCGGCTATTCGCTTGTCCTGTTCCACAATACCTGCTGCTGCATCCAGGACTACGATGGCGACGTCACAGCGCTCGATACTCCGAACGGCCCTAACCATTGAATAACGTTCGAGCGAATACCCGATTTTTCCCTTTTTTCGGAGGCCGGCCGTATCAATAAAAAGATATTTTTTCCCGTAGTAAGTGCAGATGGAATCAATGGAATCCCTTGTAGTTCCAGCTACCGCGCTCACGATCATCCTTTTTTTACCGGTAAGGGTGTTCACCAGTGTTGACTTTCCAACGTTCGGCCTCCCCACAACGGCCACCTTGGGATAACCGATCTCTTTCTCTTCTTCTTGTCCCTCAGGCAGGAGTAACGCAAGTGCTTCCATAAATTCAGCGAATTCATACCCGGTCTGTGCAGAAACAGGGAGGATGTCATCAACCCCAAGCCTGTAGAAATCATAAAGTCGGTCTTCCCGCGTCGGTGCGTCTACCTTATTCACCACCCATAAGATTTTTTTCCCTGACGCCCTGAGTATCTTTGAGATTTCAATGTCATTTAGATTCAGACCCTCTTTGCCGTCCATAAGGTGAATGATCACATCCGCCTCATCGATCGCAAAGAGAGCCTGTTCCTTGACCTCCTGAAAAATCTCCTCGGACGGCTCTGGATAGAAGCCTCCGGTGTCGACAACGATAAAGGATTTTCCCTCCCATTGGGCTTCCCTGTAATTCCTGTCTCTTGTGACGCCGGGGATGTCTTCAACAATGGCTGTTTGCGAGCCGACCATTCTGTTAAAAAGGGTCGATTTCCCGACATTTGGTCTGCCCACTATCACGACGAAAGGTTTTGGCATAAATGGGTGCAGGATTAAAAGACAGCGGTGTGATCAGCTATTTCGAAAATGAAATCTATTTCGAGTGGTGAGTTCAAGGGCAGGACAGGTACGCCTACGGCAACTCTCGCATGTCTGCCTCGCTCCCCGAATACATGATATAGGAGGTCTGATGCCGCATTCAAGACCTTCGGCTGTTCTGTAAAATTGGGGACTGATGCTATATAGCCGGTGAGTTTAACGCATCTGAGAACCCTGTCGAGGCTCCCGATTTGTGCTGTAACGATGCTCAATGCATTGAGCACCGTCTGCCGTGCATCTTCCTCAGCCTCGCCAAGAGAAACGGACTCTCCAAGCTTCCCTGTTCGTGTGAGTTTCCCTTCCTTTAAAGGCAGCATCCCGCTCAGGAACAGGAGGCTTCCGGTCCGGACACACGGCACGTAGGAGCCAAGAGGTGAAGGGGCAACGGAGAGCGCGAAGCCCAGTTTTTGCAAGTTTTCTTCAGGTGAGCTCATATCGTTTATTATATCTTTCCGAAAAGGTGTTGGCAAGGATTGAATGTTAACTTTATTGCCTTTGAGACTCCCCGATGACCTGGACAATCAGACTCCTCTGTCTGCTTCGGTTATCAAAGTCCATGAAGATTATTTGCTGCCACGTTCCTAATGAAAGCTTGCCTTTTATCACCGGGATGCTCAAGGAAGGCTTCATGAGAGCGGCACGCACATGGGAAAAACCGTTTCCATCTCCCCATTTCAGGTCATGCTCATAGGGGGCATTCGAGGGCGCGATCTTTTCTATAGTCTTTTTCAGATCATGAACGACCCCCGACTCATATTCAATGGTTGTTACCGCTCCAGTTGATCCAGCGAAGAAGACAGTGACCAGACCGTTTTCGACCTTCGACTCCCTGAGGATCGACATAACCTCTTCGGTAATATCGACAATATCGGTAAACCCTTTTGTATTCAGCGATATGGTATCGGAAAATATCACGGTATGTCTTCATTGTAACAGCTTTTGAAATATGATGGACCAATTATTTTCCTCCTGCATGCTAACACAGTTGCCAGACACCCGGTGCCGATAGCATCGCTCGCATGGACCGTTAGCATGGTGATCATTGAACACGCAGCTTTCAGTAAGGAAGGCCAAAGAGAAATCTTTACCTGTATTTGCCTGCCCCGGGGATGACGAATACTTCCAGCACATAGGGCGGAAATTTACTGGGACGGAGAAAGGGTGATGCAAGTGTTTCTGTTACGGCTGATGGAAAGATCTCAAAAAAATGTGCGGGGATATACTGTCCACGCCTCGAAATGTTACAAATGAGAAGTCCCCCTCTCTCACGGATGTCTTCTGGGATGAACGTGTCAATCATGGAGTCGTTTAACGGAGGCCATTCGCTCATTTCATCGAAAAAATACCGTTAATCAAACAAGCCGCGATCTCCGGTGCGCGGTTCGATGAGGTGTAACAGCTCGTCATAGGAGATTATCCTGACTCCCAACGTCCTTGCCTTCTGTAGTTTCGACCCTGCATCTTCTCCAACCACAAGGTAATCCGTGCTCGCTGACATAGCAGAGGATACATGGCCCCCACTGTGCTCAATCAGTTCCTCCACGTCCTTTCTTGCCCTCGGCAGTGTGCCGGTAATCACGAAAGTCGACCCTTCAAGGGGCATCTTCTGCCTTTTCTTCGATACAAAGTCAGGATTCGCTATTGTCAGGCCGAGGGCCTTCAGGGATTTGAGGGTCGCAATGTTCTTGCTGTCATTGAAAAAGGTGGATACCGAGAAGGCGATCTTTTCACCCATCTGCCGTATTTCCATGATCCTGTCAGATTTTACCTGGAACAAATCTTCGAGTTTCTCAAAGTTTTTTGCGAGGAGTTTTGCGGCATACTCGCCGACATGGAGGATGCCAATGGCAAAGAGAAACTTTGCAAGGGTTGTCTTTTTTGACGTTTCTATCGCATCGATGAGGTTTTGAGCCGATTTATCCGCAAACCGGGGCAGCGCAAGAAGATCCTCTTTTTTCAACCGGTATATATCCTCGAAGTGCTTTATGAGATCCCTCGAATAAAGGAGCTCCACATTCTTTTCTCCGAGTCCTTCAATGTCCATGCCTCCTCTGGAGGCAAAGTGGATGATCTTTTCCTGGACCTGCGCAGGGCAGTGCAGGGAGACGCATCTTACCGCCACTTCGCCCTTTTCCCTCATGACCTTTGAGCCGCATGCCGGGCATCTTTCGGGAATAGAAAAGGTCTTCTCTTTCCCGGTCCTCTTCTCTCTTATGACCATGACGACATGGGGGATGACATCCCCGGCCCTTTCGACAACAACGGTGTCTCCCACCCGTATATCTTTTCTAGCAATCTCATCCCAGTTGTGGAGCGTTGAACGGGAAACGGTGACGCCGCCGATTCTTACAGGCTCGAAAACAGCATAAGGGGTTATAACACCTGTCCGGCCTACACTTCCATGGATCTCTTTTATCCGGGTCGTGCCCTGGTGGGCCTGGAATTTATAGGCGATGGCCCAGCGCGGCTCGCGCGTCTTCGTTCCCAGTCTCTGCTGGAGCACAAAGTCATTGACCTTTATAACAGCCCCGTCTGTCTCGAATGGGAAAGATTTCCTTTTCTCCTCGATCTCTCTGACCAGATCTATCACCTTTTCACTCCCTGTGGCTGTCTTAACTTGTACAGGAGTGGGAAACCGTGTTTCCTTAAACCAGTTGATAAGTGCCACCTGACTCGTAAAGATGATCCCCTTTACAGCCCCTATCCCGTAACACGCAAGGTAGAGCTTGCGTGAGGTTGTAATAGAAGGGTCGAGCTGTCTCACCGAACCTGCTGCCGCATTCCTTGGGTTTGCGAACAGGGGCTCTCCTTTTTGTTCTCTCTGTTTATTCAGTTTGTCGAATTCATCGAGAGTCATGTAAACTTCGCCCCTAATGTCAATCTCATCGGGAATCGCGCCGGCTCCTTCTATTTTTAAAGGGACCGATTTGATGGTTCTGATATTCTGTGTGACATCTTCACCCTCATATCCATCGCCTCTTGTCGCGGCTCTGAAAAGCAATCCGCTCTTGTACGTGAGTTCCATTGCAAGACCGTCGTATTTCGGCTCTACGGTATATTCAATATCTCTGTCGGTGTTCAGGAGTCTCTTTATCCTCTTGTCGAATTCGAGCACTTCGTCGAATGAAAAAGCGTTGTCCAGGGAGAGCATAGGCTCTGAGTGTTTTACTTTCTCGAATTTTTCGAGGGGAGGTGCACCAACCCGGAGTGTGGGAGAATCTGGTGAGGTGTAGTTATATCGTTCCTCGAGTTCCTTGAGGCGACGGAAGAGCCGGTCATACTCCTCATCTGAGATTACCGGTGAATCGAGTACGTAGTAACGGTAATTATGGTAATTGATATCTCGAACGAGTTTTTCAATCTGTCGCTTGATGTCTTCAGAAATTTGTTCGGCCATGGTGATGATCGATGCAGGACTCCTCCCTGATCAGCATTTATGGTAACAAAGAACAAAAGCAAGCCACAAGATATCCTTGAACTTATTGTGACAGGGCCTATCCGGGCCCCCTTTTGCAAGAAGAAGATTTCCGGCGACAGGCGATGACGGAGTATGAATCCTCATATATGTGCGAATCGGTGACATAGTCTTTCGTTCGCCCTCACATGCTTTCCAAATCACATCACGTGTGCCGTGAATCTAACGCCCAAACCGTAAAAATCCTTGGCATTTATTTCAGTGTGTCCGGAAGGCAATATGGTTTGCTATGGCGCTCTGAAGAGCATCGTTTTTTTCCAGTAATCGAGGTCTCCGTCAAGACCGGAAACGTCAATGTCTTCTTCTTTGAGAGAGGCAAGGAACTGTGTGTTCTTCAAGTATCTCAGGACGAGGACATCCAAAACGTCATCCGGGGCGGCGAGCTCCCCTATGGCGGTCATTCCCTCGATCAACCTATCAACCCGCTCTTGTCCCAGCCGCATGAGTTCAAGATTCTCAACCTCCGCCCTCATACATGACCGTTGGATGGCGGCCATCATTGTATCGTAAGAGATCATACCCTTCATCACCTCAGCAACAAAGGTTAAGAAACGTTTTTTTTCCATTTTGTTACCCCAATCTTTGTTTGTATGTGCAGACAAGAAAGCCTTTTCCGAAACGGCGAACTAAGCCAGAAAGAATGAAAGCGTTCACTTTTTTCAGCTCCAAGACGACAAAGTCATTACAAACGAAAACGAAAAAGTTGTTTTATCTCATATCTCCCAGCGCAGTAAACCTGCTCCCATCTTACTATTTGTCGTATGCAGTTTGCAACTTGATAAGCGACGAATTCCCGGGAAAACCGCATACCACTCCGGAGCACAATATGTGAATTGCATGAAGAAAGTCTGACCGTCCCGGTGTCATTGATGCCGCAGGATAACGTCTGTCCGAACTCTGTCGGCATAATTGCCCGGAGTCCTACAGACTGAATGGCGAGAAAAGCCGCGAAGCCTGTTTTCAGTACGTTCCTTAGCCACCAAATTTCTTGACATACCAGCTCTTCACAAGCTGTGTCAGCACAATGTAACCTAAAAGCATTGCTGCCAGGTATGCCCAATATTGGCTGGGCAAAGGCACAAATCCCAATACGGTCCCTATCGGCAAGAAAGGCATGAGCCCGGCAACGGTTACAATAGCGAGAGAAGTCAGGATAAGCGGTATGCTCGCCCTGCTCTGTATGAAGGGTATTTTGTTAGTTCGAATGACGTGTATAATGAGCGTCTGCGTGAAAACAGATTCGACAAACCATCCCGTTTGAAATAGCGCGGGATTCTTCCACGTGTGGAATATGCGAAGCATAATGAAGAATGTCATATAGTCGAAAATCGAGCTTATCGGCCCGATGAGAACAATAAATCTTCGTATCTCCTCAATCGCCCATTTCCGGGGTTTTTCGATCCATTCCCGGTCTACCGAGTCGGTGGGTATTGCAGTCTGCGAGAAGTCGTAGAGGAGGTTGTTTGTGAGCACTTGTATCGGTAGCATCGGAAGAAACGGAAGAAAAACGCTTGCCCCCAGGACACTGAACATATTCCCGAAGTTTGAACTCGCCGCCATCCGGATGTATTTGATGATATTGCCGAACACTTTTCTGCCCTCCAGTACTCCCTCCTGAAGTACGGTGAGACTCTGCTCAAGAAGAATAATGTCAGATGATTCTTTGGCAATATCCACGGCGCTGTCTACCGAGATTCCGACATCGGCACCCTTGAGAGCGGGTGCATCATTTATCCCGTCTCCGAGAAAGCCCACGACGTGTCCGGCGCCCTGCAGGGCCTCTATGATACGCTCTTTATCGGAGGGGGAAAGTTTTGCAAAAATAGTAGTCTTCTCAACTTGTGCTTCAAGCTCTTGATCGTTCATGTCTTCAATCTCACCGCCGAGGAGAACGTTTTCCACTGGGAGACCCACCTGGCGGCATATGGTCTTGGTGACAATCTCACTGTCACCGGTGAGAATCTTCACCCGCACCCTGCTCTCATGGAGCCTTGTCAAGGCCTCAGTCGCAGTCTCCTTCGGCGGATCAAGGAATGCGAGAAACCCCAAGAGAGTCAGGTTCGATTCGTCGGCCACGGTATACTCTTTGGCTTGACCGGGAACCCTCTTGTAGGCGAGAGCAATAACTCTGAACCCCTCTTCGTTGAAGTGCCGCACGAGGAGCTCGGCCTCGGGGTCATGATGGGAGGAATCGAGCGGAAACGCTTGTCCCTTCAACTCAACCTGTGAGCATACGGCGAATATTTCCTCCACCGCACCTTTGCAGATCATTGTATGTTCACCCCGGGAGTCACCCACGACGATCGACATCCTGCGCCGGACGAAATCGAAGGGTATCTCATCTATCTTATAGAAACCCTCTTCCGGGATGAGTGTTTTTTCGAGGTCCTCGCGTTTGAGTATCGCGACATCCATAAGATTCTTGAGGCCCGTCTGGTAATAGCTGTTTAAATAGGCATACTCCAGTGTCCGATGGCTCTCGGTCCCCTGTAGGTCAACATGCTTTTCCAGAACTATTTTGCCCATGGTCAATGTGCCGGTCTTATCAGTGCAGAGAACATCCATGGCGCCGAAGTTCTGTATGGAATTGAGCCGCTTTACAATGACTTTCTTGCGCGACATGGCGAGGGCTCCTTTCGAGAGGTTGACCGTAACGATCATGGGCAGCATCTCAGGAGTGAGGCCGACACCGACAGCGAGGGCAAACAGGAAGGCCTCGGTCCAGTTCCCCTTGAAAAACCCGTTCAGGAAGAAAACGACCGGCACCATGACGGCGATGAACCGGATCATCAGCCAAGCGAATCCATTCACGCCCTTGTCAAAGCTTGTGAGGACCCGCTGACCGACAATGCTTGAGGCAAGCCTTCCGAAATAGGTATGGCCGCCAGTGGCGGCGACGACCGCCGTGGCCGACCCTATCTCAACGTTCGAACCGAGCAGACAGATGTTCGAGAGGTCGAAAAGTTGCCGGCATGAGGCGAGACTCCGCTCTGCGGACTTTTCCACCGGAATCGCTTCTCCGGTGAGGGTCGCCTGGTTGACATGGAGATCTTTTGCTGAAATAAGACGCACGTCCGCAGGCACCATATCGCCGGCTGACAGAAGAACGATGTCTCCGGGAACCAGAGCGTTCAAGGGGATGTCCTTTTTTACCCCGGTGCGCATGACCGTGGCGGTTGTTCTGACCATGGCCTTCAGCTTTTCTGCCGCTTTGTCCGAGCGCGTTTCCTGCACAAATCGCAAAGACAGGCCGAGCACAACCATGAGAAAGATGACTACCGTACCGCGCATATCGCCCGTGAAGTACGAGACGAGTCCGAGTATCGAAAGAAGCACCACAAGAGGGTTCTTTATGTTGTCTGCCAGGCGGGAAAGAACGGATTTCCTTCTTCCCTTCACAACAACGTTCGGGCCATATTTATCCATGAGCGCGGCGGCTTCCGCGTCGGTCAGTCCCGAATCTCTGCTTCCTAGCAAGCGTAAAGCCGCATCGGATTCTACATGAGAAATACCAATGAGGTCATCGAACAACGCGATTTCATAGCCGTGCTTATGCTCGGAGGGATGAGGCGGCCTGCCGAATATTTTTAGCAGAATACTGATCATAACGCTCCCGGCAGGGTATGTGAAGTGCAGCCGTTTAAATGTCTTTCCTTTGCTGTTCTCATTATGCGCTCGACTTGCCGTATGACGTTGATAGCCTCGTTGAAACGCGTTTCGTTTTTCGGTAGTGAGGCGCGCATCAGTTCCTCCTCTCCCGCGACACCCCTACGACAGCGCCGACAATCTCTTTCGCCGCTTCAATGAAACCATCAACAACCTTCCTGCTACAAGATCCAGACCGCTCCTATTTCAACAGATCCTTGAATGGGTCCCCTTTCGCCGTCCCGCTGGAAATCAGCCAAATATCCACTTCGGCATCGCTGACACCCACTGCGCGGATAATAACTGGCCGAAGGTTTCTCTTTATCGTGATAGCATATATTCATTTCGGAATGATGTCCAGCACGCTCTTTCATTCTTCACCTCAGTCGCCTTGGTCCTGCAATGATCCATTGCAGGTCCAACTCAATCGCGAGAGAGGATGCCCTATATCTATTCGGGCCAAAGAAAGATGACGGGGGGATTATGCGTGTTTTCGTGCATTTATGAACTGAGAATTTCGGCTCGCACTCCAAAGGATAAGCAGAATGAGGCTGAGCTTGCTGTGAGAAGATGTTACCGACTCAAGTTCCAAGCAGATGGCGGATGAAGAAACGCTCTGAAGGCTATCGGGATTATTCCACTGAGGAGACGTAAGAACATACGTGTTGCCGGATCGTTGCAACAGCTGCTGCAGTGTAAGGACTTGCTTGTGCGCATAGCAAATCCAGGATGCTCATCTTGGCACCCAGACCTTCCCTTTGTCGATTATATGCTCAACGTCCCATCCTCTCTTATGCAGTTCACGGGCGATCCATTTCCTATGGCATTTCCAGGGAAAGCGCTCAGCGCAGACGATTACTGTCGTTCTGTCCTGAGCAACAGCTTGGAGCTTTTCAATACCCTGCAGGAAAGCCTCGGTGAGTGCATACTCGACGTACCCGCCTTTCCTGAAACCCCCGAGTTCTTTTCCGAGGAAATAGTACCCAATCCCTTCCCGTTTCAGAAGCTCTTCGAGATTGGCCCTGGTAAACATAGTGATCTTGCTTTTGGGAAAACTTCTCACATCTACGAGCCTCTCAATGTCGTATGCGAGAAGTATCTCGACAAAGTCCTCTTCGCTTCTCCGATCAGTTCCGAGGGTGAATATCCTCTTCAAGCTCTTTCAAAGACCTCAGACAAGTCTCTTGGAGCCTTTAGCTGCTGATTTCACCGTCAATGGGGAGAGCACATCTGCCGTATACTTCATCGAGTATCTCCTTTGCCCCTCGTGAAAGGATGTCTTCAGCCAGGGTAATGCCGAGGGATTCTGCATCCCCTGCGTTGCCTTCAATATGGCCCTTTATAATCCTGTCACCGGTAATACTTCCGACAAGGCCGTCCATTACGATCTTCCCCTCTATCAGTCTCGCATGCGCCGCAATGGGCACCTGACATCCCCCCTCGAGTTTTTTCAGGAGAGCCCTTTCGGCCCTCACACATACCGAAGTCTCCCAGTGATTGAGCGGTGCCGTGAGGTCGTTTATAAAGGCGTCATCAATCCGGCACTCAATGCCGATTGCCCCCTGTCCTATGGCAGGAAGGCTTATCCCCGGCGGAAGGATTTCGGTTATTCTTCCTGCCCAGCCCAGTCTGTTAACCCCGGCGGCAGCGAGTATTATGGCGTCGAATCGCCCTTCATCAAGTTTTCTCAAGCGCGTATCAAGGTTCCCCCTGAGTTGCTCAATTTTCAAATCAGGCCTGACGCTGAGAAGCTGGCAGGATCTTCTCAGGCTGCTTGTTCCGAGCACAGCCTCACGAGGCAACTCGCTGAAGCTCTTTATTTTCCTGCGGCCGGCGGCTGTTGAATACTTACCCTCGACAGCCGTGATCAGGGCATCCCTGGGATCTTCCCTTTTACAGATGACCGGCAAATGGAGTCCCAGAGGGAACTCTGTGGGGACATCCTTTATGCTGTGGACGGCCAGGTCGGCCTCACCGCCGAGCAGCGCCTCCTCGATCTCTTTCACAAAAAGACCCTTGCCGCCAACCTGCGCGAGGGGAACGTCCAAGATCTTATCCCCGGTGGTCTTGATGATGTTCAATTCCACCTCGAGGCCGGGCCGGAGCACCTGCAGTTCTGATCTCACCCATTGTGCCTGCCACAGGGCAAGCTTGCTGCCACGAGTTCCGATTATCACTTTATTCTTTTTCATTGCACGATAGGATTCCCTATTCCACCTCCCCGTTTATTCCATAGAGCTTCCGTATGGTCGCTACGAGCATCTCCTTATCTTCTGCATTATCTTTCAGAGCAACCGTAGGCGGATGGATGAGCTTATTGGTGATGGCGGACGCCATGTATTCTATTGCCTTGCGTTCCTTCTCTCCTAATTCAGGGAATTTGTTCATGAGCCGTTCCATCTCTTCATTTTTTATCGCTTCCGCCTTGTTCCTGAGGGCGACAACCGTTGGCACGGAGTCGAGGGATGACATCCATTTCTGGAATGCCTCGATCTCGTCCTCGATGATCGTCACAGCCTTTTCTGCTTCTTTCTGCCGTTCCAAGATGTTCGCATCGACTGTGCCCTGAAGGTCATCCACATCGTAGAGGTACACGTTGTCGAGGTTGTTTATCGCCGGGTCGATATTGCGCGGCACCGAGATATCGATGATGAATACCGATCGTTGTCTCCTCTCCTTCATAACCCGCTGCATCTCTTCTTTATGAAGCACGTAGGTCGGTGCACCGGTGGAGCAGATGAGGATATCGGTATGTACCAGCTCATTCAGAAAGTCCTCGAATTTTACGGCTCGGCCGTTAAATTCCGTCGCCAGTTCACATCCCCTGTCGTATGTCCGGTTCACGACTGCCACATCTTTCACCCCGCAGTTCACGATGTGTCGAGCCGCCAGCTCCGCCATTTCCCCGGCGCCGAGCAGCATGAAAGACTTTTCCGGGAGGTCTGTGAATATCTTCCTCGCAAGCTCAACGGCAGCAAAACTGATGGATACTGCGTTTTCAGCGATCTTTGTTTCCGTCCTGACCCGCTTTGCCACGGAGATCGCTTTCTTCATGAGCCTGTTCAGGAGGATGCCCGTTGTCTTTCTCTGGAGGGCAGAGTCAAAGGCATCCTTCAGTTGTCCGAGGATCTGTGGTTCACCCACCACCATGGAATCAAGACTGGATGCAACTCTGAATATATGCCGGACAGCATCGGAACCATTATGGAGGTAGAGAGATGTTTGCAGGGCAGCCTCGTCAATGCCGTGAAATTCTGAAAGGAATGTACGAATGGTTTCGAATGATTTCCCGACGTCTCTCACATCCGCATAGAGCTCGACCCTGTTACACGTCGAAAGAACGACTACCTCATCGATACCCGGGAGTTTCCTGATTTTGAGAAGCCCTTCCTCGAGCTTTGGTCCGGTGAAGGCGAGTTTTTCCCTGACATCGACAGGTGCAGTTTTATGGTTCAAGCCGACAACGATAATCTTCATACGAACGCATGCAACCCCTTGAGCAAGAGATTCACCCCAAAGAAGGTAAAAATCACACTGAGGAAACCGACAATGGAGAGCATTGCCGCTTTTCTTCCCCTCCAGCCGGCCGTCAGTCTGACATGGAGAACAAGGGCATAGATGAACCACGTTATCAGCGACCACACCTCCTTCGGGTCCCATCGCCAGTAACTCCCCCAGGCGCTTTCGGCCCAGAGGGCGCCCGTGATTATGGCAAGGGTCAGCAGGGGAAACCCGATGGTTATTAGTCTGTAGTTGATCTCGTCCAGGATCTGGAGGTTCGGGAGTCTCTGAAAAAGGCCCCCCAAGTGCTTTGACTTGAGGTGATGCTCCTGGATAAGGTACATAAGGCCGATACCAAAGGCCATGGCAAAGGCAGCGTCCCCAAGAAAGGCAAGAGAGGTATGGATGCCGAGCCAGTAACTCTGGAGCACGGGACTTAATGGCTTGATTTGCCGTGGAAGTATGGAGGAAGAGAGCATGAGGAGGAACACAACAGGCATGGTGAAAGGACCGAGGAGTTCAATCCGGTACCGGTATTCGAGAAAAAAGAAAATAAGGACGATACACCACGCAAAAAACGATGAAGCCTCATGGAGACTGGTTATAGGGAGGTGCTGGGCGTCGACATAGCGGAAAATGATGTTAGCTGTCTGAAGGACGAAACCGGCAACGGCAAAGATGACTATGAAACGCGATGTTGCCTTTGAGCCCTTAAAGAGTTCCACAACGCTGACAATGGTAGCCGCAAAATAGAAAGTCAGACTGAGTTCAAAGAGTAGAATTTCCATCAAAAGCAACCCAGCTCGCAACCCTTGATTTTTATGCCGAGCTCATCGGCGGCTTTGCCGACCTCCTGATAGGAAATGTTCAACTCCTCGGCGATCTTCCTGGCGAGGGGGCAGAGAATATTGCCGTTCATGGATCGCTCTCGCAATAATGCTTGTATCTTGCTCTTATTCTCGACCAATTCTGCTATGTATGCGAGAAAATTCTCGTGGTCATCCGAGGATTTCAGAAAAAGCCTGGTTCTTTCTGACACTCCTAAGGGAACGCTGTTTTCGAATATCACTGCATCGGCATTCTTGAGAATCTTCTCGCCAGTCTCCTTTATTTTCTGAGGATCGCTACCCGATATAAATATTATAATATCAGGCCTTAAAAACTCAATCGCGCTATTGCCTTCTACCACAATGCCTTTTAGGTCAGAGAGTCTTTCGACCGCCATGGGGAGAACCTCTCCGAGTTCAGATGGAGGCGCCTGAATCCAGAGGACTCGTTCGGCGCCTGAATCCAACATCCTCTTCGTGTCCTTATCGTCAGTCAAGAGGATTCCACTCTCGTCGACTACCGAGGAATAAAGAGCGGTCTTCGTGTATTTGATAGCACCCCACCCCTGAAACTTTCGGAGAAGCAATGAGGCATAGGTGGTCTTCCCAGCCCCGCTATGGGCTCCCCCCACTCCGATGATTATGGGCCGCATCATGATGAAAGGCTTCGTGCTCCGCAGCACCGTGTGCCGCGGCGACAAGATGGATGTTCGGAGAGTGTCCCGCCGACGAATCAGAAGGTATTAAACGACGGGAACAGCCTCTTCTCCCTGTACCTCCTCTGAATGGCCGCATTCTTTCTTACGGCAGAAGATGGTTATCTTTCCCGCCCTGTCCCTTTTCTCAAAAAGAAAATCAGCGCCGCAGCTGGGGCATTTCTTCGGGACGGGTTTATTCCATGTGGCAAAGGTGCATTTCGGGTAGTTGCTGCAGCTCCAGAAGGATCTTCCCTTTTTGGTGCGCCTCTCCACAATATCGCCATTGTCCTCGGGACATCTAACTCCTGTTGAAAGAGGTTTTGTTGTCTTACAGTCAGGATAGCGAGAACACGCCAGGAACTTCCCGAACCTCCCTGATTTAAGGAGCATTGGCGAGCCGCAGACTTCGCATTTCTCCTCGGTCGCTTGAGCCGTGCTCTCCGCGCCCTGACCTTCAAGGGGCCGGGTATTCTTACAGTTCGGATAGCCGGAGCATGCCATAAATCTCCCGTGCCTTCCCCATTTGATGATCATGGGCATTCCGCACTTTTCGCACATGATGTCAGTAGGTATATCAGCAGGGCGTATCTTTCCGAGCGTTTTTGTCGCCTCAGAAAGATCGTGGCTGAATGGCTTGTAGAAATCCTTTACGACCTCGACCCATTTCATCTTGCCTTCCTCGATGCTGTCCAACTCATCCTCCAGTCTTGCGGTAAAGCCGATATCGATCAACTCGGGAAATTTCTCAACAAGGAGGTCATTCACGACAACGCCAAGTTCGGTGGGACCGAACCTTCCCTCCGTCTTAAGCACGTATTTCCTGTCCTGGATGGTCGAGAGGATTGCTGCATAGGTGCTCGGTCTTCCAATACCCTTTTCTTCGAGCGCTTTGACAAGGGTCGCCTCTGTATACCGAGGCGGCGGCTGGGTGAAATGCTGCGAAGGTTTTATTTCGAGGAGTTTCAAACCATCACCTGTCTTGAGATGAGGGAGAATCCCGCCCTCTTCCTCTTCGATCTCATCCTTGCTCTCTGTGTAGAGGGCCATGAATCCGTCAAATCTCACTACGGTACCTGTTGCTCTGATCTCCAGTGTTTTCTCCGGATTCTCGATGATAAAGGTTGTCTGCTCAAGCCGTGACGGTGACATCTGGCTTGCGATAAATCTATTCCATATGAGCGTATAGAGGTTGTATTGATCTTTGTTGAGAAATGGCTTCAACGATTCAGGCTGTCTGCTGATATCAGTCGGCCTTATAGCCTCGTGTGCCTCCTGGGCGCCGGCCTTGCTTTTGTACACAGGGGGGTTTTCAGGGGTATAATCTCTTCCAAATCTTTTTTCTATGTATTCTCTTGCCCAGAGCTGTGCCTCTGGAGCAACCCTTACCGAGTCCGTGCGCATATAAGTGATCAGACCGACAGATCCTTCTTCACCCAGTTCTATTCCTTCGTAGAGCTGCTGCGCAAAGGCCATGGTCTTTTTTGCAGTGTGCCGGAGTTTTCTCGCAGCCTCCTGTTGCAGGGTGCTGGTGGTGAATGGAGGATACGGTGACCGCTTTCTCTCCTTCTTGTCGATTTTCGAGATGGACAGATTCTGTGTCTCGATCTCCCGCGCTATCTGCTCGGCATACTCTGAAGTCCTGATGAGAAAGCGTTCCTTGCCTTCAGCCTCACGGTTTATGACGAGGGAACCGTTGTACTTAGAGAGCCTCGCCATGAAGCGGGGAGGAAGTGAGCCCTCAAACTGGAGGTTGATGTTCCAGTACTCCTCCTTCTGAAAGGCCTCGATCTCCCTCTCCCGGTCGACGATGAGCCTGACAGCAACGGACTGGACCCTTCCAGCGCTGAGTCCCCGCCGCACTTTCTTCCAAAGCAGAGGGCTTAATCCATAGCCAACCAGTCTGTCAAGGATCCTCCTTGCCTGTTGTGCATCCACCTTGAAGATATCTATCTTTTTCGGATTTTTTATGGCTTCGTTCACAGCCCGTTCTGTTATTTCGTTAAAGGTGACCCTGTAGATCTTCTCATTCTTCGTCTTCGATCGGGAGTCTGAAAGCACGGATGCAATGTGCCATGCAATCGCCTCTCCCTCCCTATCAGGGTCTGGCGCGAGATAGACTATATCAGCTTCTTTTGCCGCCTTCCGCAAATCCCTGATAACTTTTTCCTTGCCGGGGATGACCACATAGGAGGGCTGAAAGTTCTTCTCAACATCGACCCCCATCTCCTTTTTGGGAAGATCCCTGATATGGCCGATGGATGCCTTGACAGAAAATGTTTGACCGAGGATCTTATTTATAGTGTTTGCCTTTGCAGGCGATTCAACGATAACAAGGGACTTCACTCATAACCTCCTTCAGCTTCAGAATCTTCTTTCTGTTCCCAAATATATATACGGATTGATATTTTTCCCGTCGATGGACGTCTTCTCCATGAGGGTATATACAAGGAACGACCTGATTATGTCAATCTCCTTCTCGTCAAGGGCGAACGTCTTTTCATCCGACCCGTTGATAAATCTCTGTGCCACAGCAAGTATTCCCCCGACCATTCTTACAGGATCAGATGAAACCCTTCCCTTCTGCCTGTCTCAAAACTCCGCTAAGTTCAAGGGCAAGGAGTGATGGGAGGACCTTTGAGGACGGTAGGGAGAGATCCCTCAAGAATTCAGCGCCATGCAACTGCTCACCCGGTAGTATATCACAGAGTTATTTCTCATTATCACTCAGCTCCGTGAGGGTCTTTCCTCGCCCCCTGGCAAATTCCTTGAGCACGGGGCCTTAAGAGCCTTCTCACCCTGAGGCGGAGGGCGTTGAGCTTGATAAAACCCTCGGCATCCTGCTGGTTATAAATCTCCTCCTCCTCGAATGTGGCTAGTTCAGGGTGATAGAGGGATTTGTCCGATTTCCTTCCGACAACGAGACAGGTGCCCTTGTAAAGTTTCAGCCGCACATCACCAGTGACGTCTTTTTGGATATCGTCTGCCATAAGCTGAATGGCATCCCGTTCAGGGGTTATCCAATAACCGTAATACACAAGCTCCGCGTACCGCGTTATGAGGGAATCCCTCAGATGTAAAGTCTCTCTGTCGAGAGTTATGGACTCTATCGCCCTATGGGCTATATGGAGGACCGTGCCTCCCGGTGTTTCGTATACTCCCCGCGATTTCATGCCGACATACCGGTTCTCCACAATGTCGACCCTCCCGATACCATTGCTGCCTGCAATCAAATTTAAGGTCTCCAGCAGACGGGCAGGTGTCATGGCTGTTCCATTCACGGCGACAGGGTTGCCAGCCTCATAAGAGATTTCGATGTAAGAAGGCTTGTCCGGAGCCTTTTCAGGGGGCACCATCATGGTATACATATCCGGTGGTGGCTCTGCCCACGGGTCCTCCAGTATCCCCCCTTCATAGCTGATATGGAGAAGGTTCCTGTCGGTGCTGTAAGGTTTTTCCTTTGTCGCGGCGACAGGAATCTTATGCGCCTCAGCGTACGCTATGAGTGACTGACGCGACTTAAACGGCCACTCCCGCCAGGGAGCTATAACCTTTATATCAGGTTTGAGGGCATAGTACGTTAGTTCGAACCTCACCTGGTCGTTGCCCTTGCCAGTTGCACCGTGGGAAACAGTATCCGCGCATTCCTTTTCCGCGATCTCTATCTGTCGCTTTGCTATCAAGGGCCGGGCGATGGATGTGCCGAGGAGGTAAGAGCCTTCGTACACGGCATTTACCCTGAGCATGGGGAATATATATTCCGCAACGAATTCTTCTCTTAGGTCTTCCACATAGACTCTCGACGCCCCTGTCTTCAATGCTTTTTCGCTGACGGCATTGAGGTCTTCCTCCTGACCGAGGTCAGCGCAAAACGCAATGACCTCAGCTCCATAGGTCTCTTGAAGCCACGCTATTGCCACGGAGGTGTCGAGCCCCCCTGAATATGCAAGCACAATCTTCTTCAACAACAAACCTCCACAACGTCTTTAAAGTAAAACCATAGCATAAATGAAAACGAAATATCAAAATGCAGTCGGAACGCAGAGATCTTTACCAAAGGTGAAGGGGTTTGATAGCACCTTTTTTGAGCAGAGGTCTCGGGGACAGGAAAAAAAGTCCCGATGCATCTTCAGCAAAGAGGTGGTGCTGGCCGCGCATCAGCAAAAGGGCTTCAAGGGAGCGTCAAGGACATCTCATCGCGAAGCCTCGCCGGCATGTATGGCGCAGGGGTCGTCTCGATGACCTGATGCCATTCCGTCCTTACCGTTCCAGGTTCCTCAAATAACCGGACAATGAGATGGATGCAATAAAACAGATGGCTGCCCCGATACAGACCGCTCCGGGAGTCCCAGCTAAATCAGCGATGTGGCCGATGATGTAACTGCCCATCGGCGCCACACCGAGAAAAACGAGCGCATAAACGCTCATTACCCTGCCTCTCAGGACATCCGGCGTGGAAAGCTGGATAAAACTATTCGCAGTGGCAAGGAAACTCACAATGCCCCATCCGGAAAAGGCCAGGGCGAGACATGAGAAAGGGTAGTTTCGCGAAAGGGAAAACATTACCAGTGAAGTGCAGAATGTTAGTCCCGATATGGTCATGAAACGTCCCTTCTTTTTTATTTCGTCTCTGAATGCGATGATGAGCGCTGCGCAAAGGGCTCCTACTCCCGATGAGCCTGCCAGAAACCCGAGCCCCTTAGGTCCGACCTTCAGGATATCCTCTGCAAAAACAGGCAGGAAGGTGACAAAGGGTATCCCGAAGAGGCTACAGGTCGCCACGAGGAGCATGATCCTGAATATGTCCCTTTCGTTCTTCACGAAGCGGAGTCCTTCGGAGAGGTCTCTCCAGAGCGTTGCTGTATTCACTGTGTGGCGGTATCCTTCAAGGGACGGGTACGTCTCCCCTGGCTTTCTCTTTATCATCGAGAGCGCTACGATCGCGGCGAGGAAACTGGCAGCGTTAATATAAAAACATGCCGCGACACCCACCGCTGCTATGGCGAGACCTGCGATAACAGGACCGACGATCCTGGCCCCGTTGAATGCAGCAGAGTTCAATGCTATGGCATTCATCAGACGTCCCCTCTGCACCATCTCTGAAAGGAACGACTGCCTCGCGGGCACATCAAAGGCATTCACCGTTCCAAGGAAAAAGGCCATAACCATAATCTCACCGACCGTAATAATCTTAAATTCAGTCAATATCCCGAGGAGTAGTGCCGGGATCATGGAAAGGGTCTGGGTCACGATGAGGAGATTCCTTTTTGCAAACCGGTCCGCAACAACGCCGCCGATGAGGGTGAAGAGGAGAACCGGAACGGAAGAAGCGGCCGCCACAAGACCGAGATAAAGGGGGGATTTTGTGAGTGAATAGACAAGCCATCCTTGCGCAATTGATTGCATCCACGTTCCGGAAAAGGAGATAACCTGACCGATCCAGAAGATGCGGAAGTCCCTGACATAAAGCGCTGAAAATCTTTCGGGCGCCCGTATCTCGTCCCTTTGATTATCCACAATCATTTATTCTACACCAATGCCCCGATTCCATAATCATGTCCCCATTGTCAGCCTGGGCTCTTCGGCCAAGGAAAGCGGATGTTCTGTCAATCGATGAAGCCCCCGCATTCGGAAACGGAAGGTTTCGGGGAAAAAAGAGCTATTAGAGAAAGCTGAGGTGCTTCAGGGGCCGCCTCAACGCCGACACCGTTGAAGATTCGAGGCGTGTCTTACAGGATCATGCAAGTTCAGATCGCTGGCGAACGTATCTTCAGCGGGCGGTGCTACAAAGTGGAGCGAATCCGTAGAAATAGGGTAACTGATGCTGTCCCTGCAGGTTCTCCAAAGGGACATGCCCGGGGAGCAATAGGGCGGGAAACGTAAAAAAGAGTGCACATTTCAGGGTGTGGCTACGCCTGTGCAACATGATACAGAAACCCTTGCCGCTTTGCGCGCAGAAGATTTCGTTTTTTGCAATTCAGACTCTTTTCATATACAATTTCTTATACCATGGGATCACCGGTGCAAAAGGGGAAGGGTGCCTTGGAGGAAAATCGGGCAGCGCTTTCGGAGAGAGCCAAAAAGACCAAACTCCTCATCCTCGATGTCGATGGAGTTCTCACCGACGGCAGTATTATCCTCGACAGCCAGGATAATGAGTTGAAGAGTTTTCATGTGAGGGACGGCCACGGGATAAAGATGCTCATCAAGGCAGGGCTGCAGATTGCCATCATTACGGGAAGATACTCAAAGGTTGTGGAGAGGCGCGCGCGGGAACTCGGCATATCCGAGGTTTACCAGAGGTGCCATACAAAAATCGTTGCCTTTGACCATATTCTTGAAAAGCTGGGGCTTCACGAAGAAGAAGTGGCATACATGGGCGATGATATTGTGGATATCCCGATCTTGAGAAGGGTTGGTCTTTCGATTGTGGTGAACGATGCAACCGATGAAGCTAAGGAGCATGCAATGATGGTTACCCATGGCTGTGGCGGCAAAGGGGCTGTTCGGGAGGTCTGCGATTTTCTCCTCAAGGCAAAGGGGCTTTGGGAATCCCTGGCTGGGGAATATCTTGCGACTTAACCTGCCGATAGGCCTAACCCTCAGCAGAATCATCCTTATCCCATTTTTCATCATGGTAGCTCCTTACCATCCATTCCTCGGTGCCTTGATCTTCGGCATCGCATCGGTCACTGATTTCCTTGACGGGTATCTGGCACGGAAGACAGGCCAGATAACACAATTCGGTATAATCCTTGATCCCATCGCAGACAAGTTTCTCATCATATCAGCCCTCATTCTCCTTGTGGATATGGCGAGGCTCTCCGCGTGGATAGCGATCATCATCATAGTGAGGGAATTCCTCGTCACCGGTCTCAGGGCGGTCGCCCTTTCAAAGGATATCGTAATTCCGGCAGAGATGGGTGGAAAACTGAAGACTACCTCCCAGATAACCGCGATTCTCTGTCTTATCATGGATGTGAACATCTTCGGCGTCGACCTCTATGATATCGGCATAGTCTTTATGTGGATTGCCCTGGTTTTATCCATCATTTCCGGGATTCAGTATACAGTCTCTTTCTGGAGGAGAATATGACGCTCCTTGGCCTCATGGCGCTCGCTTTCCTCATCGGGTCTATCCCCTTCGGTGATATCATCGCGAGGAGGAAGGGCGTCAGCCTGAGGGAGGTCGGCAGTGGCAACATAGGAGCTACCAACGTGTTGCGGACAATCGGGAAACTCCCAGCGATCCTCACCTTGCTTGGTGATGTCATGAAAGGGACTTTTGCGGTCGCGATGGCGAAATCTTTGCTGAATGATCCGTCCTCGGAGGGGATCGTCGGGTTGTCTGCCGTTGCCGGGCACAACTTTTCGATATTCCTCCGCCTGAAGGGGGGGAAAGGTGTTGCTACCAGCATCGGAGTTCTCCTGCTGTATTCACCGAGGGTGGCCTTGGTTACCATAGCGCTCTGGGTGACCGTTGTCTATTTCACGAGATATTCCTCCCTGGGGGCCTTGTTTGCCTTTGCCGTTTTACCGCTAACCATGCATGTCGTTGACCCGGTTAAGGCGAAAGTGCCTATAGCCGTATTAATGACGCTCTTGCTTATACTGAAACATGCTGATAATATACAAAGACTCATAAAGGGTACAGAATCAAAGTTGGGTGAGAAGATTTGATAAAGAACGCAATCTTTTTTACTGTATTCCTTGTATCGATCTGTGGTTGGGCGGATATCACGTTCCGGGGAAATTCACTATGCTATGCCTCAGAGGGCCTTTATGAGGCAAGACTGGATGAGGGCCTTTCCAACACAGAAGCGTATTCATATCTCCTCATACAAAAGGCCCGTGAGAATAAGGGGCATGCAAGGGAACTTCTGGAGAGTGCGAGGAGATATTCACCCGACCTCCCGGCTGTATACTTCGAACTTGCCCGGCAGAGTTTTTCTCTTTCCACGGAAGGGATATTTGAGGGCATTGACTATGTCAGGCAAGGGCTAGACGCCTACAAGAGGAACTTCTGGTGGGAGTTCAATCTTGCCGGGCAACTGTGCATTAGTCTGCTCATCTCCGTTGTCCTGTCCCTCCTGATCGTGGCCGCCATAAGATTCTCCATGGAACAACAGTTGCTTTCCCATGACATCATGGAGGATAAGAGAAAGGGGCTCTTCTTATTGGCGTTGCTTCTCCTCTCTCTTCTTGGTTTTCTTGCTTTTCTTGCGGGGGCATTGCTTTTAATCGGTCTGTACCTTAGACAAGAAGACAGGGTCTTGGTGTATATGGTTTTTCTCTTTCTCCTTTTGTCTCCACTGATGATCAGGGGTGCGGATATTTTTTCCGTGCCTCCGTCGCCGGAACTCAGGGCCATTGTCGCGGTGAACGAGGGCCAAGATAACCGGTATGCATTGGCAGTGCTGAAGGCGGGCGAGGACTTTCCCTCGAGCTTCTCCTATGCGCTTGCCCTGAAGAGAGAAGGCGATCCGATGGAGGCTGTTCAGATCTATAAGAAATTGCTTGCTCGATCTGCAAACCCTCTCGTATTGACAAACCTCGGCAATGCATACTATGCCCTAAAAGATGTGGAGATGGCAAAGCAGTCTTACATGAGTGCTGTTGGAATGAAACCCCTCCCCGCTACGCTCTATAACCTTAGTCAGGTGTACCGGGAGACCCTTGACTTTGCAAAGGGTGACGAGTATTTCCTTGAGGCGGCGAAACTCGACAATGAGGCCGTTTCGCGATTCGTCTCTCTTGCGGGTAAAAGTCCGAACCGGTTTGTCGTGGATGAAACCTTGCCCTTGTCTGATTTCTGGGCATACGCGCGGGGGGGAGGCAGGATTTTAGTGCTACCCTTTATCCTGGCTGCAGGGATGATTCCCGCATTTTCTCTCCTCAGTAAGCGGATAAAGGTCAGGGCGCATCGGTGTAAACGGTGCGGTGCGATATTTTGCAGCAAGTGTTCAAGAAACTTGATATGGGGTGAGATGTGTCCACGGTGTTACACGTTCCTCATCAAGGTTGAGGAACTGGATTCCCGGGAGAGGATAGCTAGCATTTTGTCTGTATATCAGATTCAGACAAGGAGAAGGAGAACGGTCAAAATCCTTTCGCATGCGGTACCCGGAATAGGGCAGATATATTCAGGCAGAGTGCTCACCGGACTGTTTCTTTTGTGGCTGTTTTTGTTTCCTCTTACCGTGCTGGTGATGAACTGGTATCCTTTTGCAGGACTTTCTCCATTTACCCAGGGGTGGCTCGAACCCCCTGCAATTCTTTTCATCGGGTTAGCGTATTTGTTCTCTATCGTTCATATGCGGAGGGGGATAAGCAGGGGATGGCTTTAGAAGGATCTCTCTCAGATTTCGGTCTCGCTGACATCTTACAGCTCATCTATTTTCAGAAAAAGACCGGCGTTCTGACCTTGAGCGGTCGCAAAGACAAGGTTCTGCTCATGTTTTCCGACGGGAACATCGTTTCAGCAGAGTCGCGGAGAAGAACGGAGGAGAACAGGCTCGGAAGGATTCTGCTCAAAAAGGGCCTGATCGAGGAAGGAGATCTTCGCGCAGCCCTTGAGGAACAGAAGACGTCGGGTTTGAGAATCGGGGATATCCTTATGAATAAGGGGCTGGTCGGAAGGGAAGACTTGAATGCGACTCTCGTCTCGCAGGTTACCGAGACAGTAGTTCAACTGTTTTCTTGGAAGGAAGGCACCTATGAGTTTCAGTCTCATCCGGTGGTGGTGAACAAAGATATGCAGATAACCCTCGATACCCAACACCTCCTCATGGACGGCCTCCGCATCGTTGATGAATGGTCACTGATCGAGGGGAAGATAACCCTTGACACAGTATTTGAAAAGGACGAAACGACTGCTGTGTCATTGACTCCGGATGAAGAAAGGCTCCTCACCTTTATTGACGGTGAAAGCGATGTGAGTATTGTCATCGATCTGAGCGGGATGGCCGATTTTGAGGCGTCAAGAACCCTGGTATCACTGATGGAAAGAGACATCATCAAGCCCGTGGAGGTTTCCCCGGTAACGAAAGAGACCGCAACTGCCCAGACCGTGGCGAGGGATAGGTCGTATCTGAAATGGTTGCCGCTGAGCATACTGATCATCGCCTTCATCATTTCCTTGATAGCACCGAAGCTCGAAGGGGAGCGCTCTCCGATAACTGGCGGTATTTTTCAGGGCGGTGCTGAACTCAAGAGATTGGAGACGGTGAGAGAGATCGAAGCGCTTCGTTTCAAAGCAGAGGCGTATAAGTACAACAATGGCTATTACCCTCCGGATTTGGATCAGCTCGGCAGCTCAAGGGATGCATGGGGGAACCCCTATTTCTACAGAGTTGAAACAGACGCCGTGACCATCATCAGCGCAGGTCCTGACGGGAAGATCGGCACAGGGGATGATGTGTACTGAATATCCTCAGGATGCCATAAGAGCGAGACCTTTATACGGTTGCCCCGAATCGAGCATCGCGACCCGTGACCCATGAACCTGGTATTGTCGTTACCTCTCTCCGTTCCCCTGTTCTCTGCATCCCTTGCTCTTGATGGCATGGCTGCATGAAAAAGGCGGTTGTCCTCTTAAGCGGCGGAATCGATTCATCGACGGCCCTTGCCATAGCAAAGGCAGAAGGCTATGAATTGCATGCCCTCAGCTTCGACTACCACCAGAGGCACAGGCGGGAACTGGAGTCGGCGAAGATGGTTGCCTCAGCCTTCGGTGTCGTGAAGTTGCTCACGGTGCAGTTTGATTTGAGGGAGATTGGCGGTTCAGCCCTTACCGCCGACATTGAGGTGCCAAAAACAATGGGCTCACGCCGGCAGTCTGCCGCCGACGGTCGACCTTGCACTGATAAGATTCCCGTTACTTACGTCCCCGCCCGTAACACAATCTTTCTTTCCTTTGCTTTATCATGGGCGGAAGTTTTAGGAGCTGAGGATATCTTCATCGGAGCGAATGCGGTCGACTACAGTGGTTATCCCGACTGTCGGCCCGCATACCTGAAGGCGTTTCAGGATATGGCAAACCTTGCCACAAAGGCTTCGGTTGAAGGGAAAGAGCGGTTCATGATACGTGCACCGCTTCTTTTCATGACAAAAGCCGAGATTATAAAGAGAGGGATCGAACTTGGAGTCGACTATGCCCTCACCTGGAGCTGTTATGACCCACAGCCCAACGGGAAATCTTGCGGAGGCTGCGACAGTTGTCTCTTCAGACAAACGGGTTTTCGCGAAGCCGGGATGAAAGACCCCCTCGCGTGACCATGCCTCAGGACTGCGTGAACGAGGAATCCTTCACTGCACCATACGCCCATCAGGATTAAGGCAGACAAGGAAAAAATAATCCGTCGTTCTGGAGGGGCGAAGAGACATCCTTCACTTTCGGAGCCCGGAAGGACAATTTTCTGTGTCCTCTGTCTGGTTTGAGAGAACAGGCATAAGGTGTCTTGTATATCCTGGATCATCAAGTATATAATAAGGCGTATTTGCCTCGGGTAAATATCCTGAGGTTGTTCCCCTGGAAACAGAGGCTTTTTGGGATTTCAGCTATGCTGATTGGGTTCAATACGAATATCCGGTATAAGGGGAAGATCTATCATGTGCAGACAGAGGATAGCGGCCCGGGAAAACATACCCTTTTAACACTCCTCTACTACGAAGGCGCGATCCTCAGATCGCGGAAAACAAGTTACGCCGACCTCATTGAACGACCTGATTTCGAAGATCAGCTCAGGGAAATGATGAAGGCGCAGCATAAAGAGATGATGAAAGGGCTGATCGCGGGGCAGTTCTCTGAGGGGCGATCTGTAGGTGAAGATAAAACTCCCCTTCAGGCTGAAGAAAGCGGTGATCAGGTATCGGGCCCTTCTGGAAGCGCGAAACCGGGAGAGCCGGAAAACCAACCGGAAAAACAGAAAGTTTCTGAAAGGAGCAACAGGAGTCTTGACGATATTCTCCTTGAACACATATCCCGGAAGGTGAAAGACCGATGAACCAGACAACTCCGTTTGCGAAGGATACACATTCTTTGTGTCAGCATGCGAAGGAGCTGAGGAGAGAGATACTCAAGATGCTGACGGAGGCAGGTTCAGGCCATACAGGCGGATCCCTCTCCGCCGCTGATATTCTGGCTGCTTTATTTTTTTGTAAGATGAGGCATCAACCGGCAGATCCGTCCTGGAGAGAGAGGGACAGATTTGTCCTCTCCAAGGGGCATGCAGCTCCCCTCCTCTATGCGGTCCTTGCCCTCACGGGGTACTTTGATAGAGCATTGCTCAAAACACTTCGCAGGATCGACAGTCCTCTTCAGGGACATCCCAGTTCGAAGCAGCTGAAGGGAATTGAGGTCTCCACGGGTTCTTTGGGGCAGGGATTATCCATCGCAAACGGGATTGCACTGGGGTTGAGGATGGATGGAATCCCCTCACGGGTTTACTGCCTTTTGGGAGATGGCGAATTACAGGAAGGACAGGTCTGGGAGGCCGCAATGACCGCGGCCCATTACCGGCTCGATAATCTTTGTGCGATAGTCGACAACAACGGCTTACAGATAGACGGTTTCTGTTGCAATGTGATGAGCATTGAGCCCATTACCGACAAATGGAAGGGGTTCGGCTGGAATACGATAGATATCAACGGGCATGACATGGAGCAGATAGTTCGTGCGTTGGACGACGCGGAAAAGACGAAGGGCAGGCCGACGGTTATCGTTGCCCGGACCGTGAAGGGGAAGGGCGTCTCCTTTTTTGAAGGAAAGGCCGAATACCATGGCTTGGCTCCCACTCGGGAAGAACTCGAAAAGGCGTTGAGGGAGTTGTAATACATGGGCGGAAAGGTTCAAAACAGAGAACAAAAAACTGAGGTGATAGAAAGAAAAGCGGTGGCAACCCGGGATGCGTATGGAAAGGCGCTCCTTGAACTCGGAAAGAGAAGACGCGAGATTGTCGTCCTTGACGCTGATTTGTCTGGCTCCACGAAGACAAGCAAATTTGCACATGCCTTTCCCGATAGATTTTTCAATATCGGCATTGCAGAGCAGGATATGATCGGCACCGCAGGAGGGCTTTCGCTGACAGGAAAGGTTCCCTTTGCATCCACGTTCGCCATTTTCGAGACGGGAAGGGCGTGGGAACAGGTTCGGCAGACTATCTGCTACTCTCACCTCAATGTAAAACTCGTTTCCACCCATGCCGGAATCACCGTCGGTGAGGACGGTGCATCGCACCAGGCCCTGGAGGACATTGCCCTGATGAGGGTTTTACCGGGCATGACGGTTATCGTCCCCGCGGATGCCATAGAGACGGAACAGGTAATCAATGCGGTTGCCGAATACCCCGGCCCCGTGTATGTCAGGCTCGGAAGGGCTAAGGTCCCCATTATTCTGCCCGAAGATTATACGTTCAGGATAGGAAAGGCATTCATCTTTCATATCGGAAGAGATGCAAATATCCTCGCAACGGGAATCATGGTATCCATTGCTCTGGAGGCGAAAAAGATGTTGCAGGCCGATGGATTAGATGTGGGCGTCATCAATGTCTCCACGATCAAACCCCTCGACGGTGATGCGGTTCTCGAGGCAGCCAGGTCATCCAGGCTTATAGTTACCGCAGAAGAACATTCCATTATCGGGGGGCTTGGAAGCGCTGTCTGTGAGTTCCTTTCAGAGAAAAGACCCATAACCGTGAAAAGGATAGGCGTGAGGGATACCTTCGGACGGTCCGGTAAGCCAGATGAACTGATGAAACTGTACGGACTGACTGCAGAGGAGATTGTAGCAACCGTCAAGACATCCCTATGATACACTTCCAGGACGTGACGAAGTACTACGACACGAACACAGCCCTCAAAAATATAACCCTCTCTTTTGAAAAGGGTGAAATGGCCTTTATAACGGGCCCCAGCGGAGCAGGTAAGACAACGCTCTTGAGGCTCATCTATGCTGCGGAACTGCCGGATTCAGGCAAGATAACCATTGCTCAATGGGAGACGGACAAGCTTGACGGGTCGACGATTCCCCTCTTACGAAGGAATACCGGCATCGTCTTTCAGGATTTCCGGCTTCTTTTCAATAAAAACGTCTTCGACAACGTGGCGCTGTCCCTCAGGGTAAGGAATATTTCCGAAAAAGAGACCAAGGACGAGGTTCTCGCTGCGCTTAGAATGGTGAATCTCAGGCATAAAACGGATGCTTTTCCCTCCTCGTTATCGGGAGGTGAGCAGCAGAGGGTCGTTATCGCCAGGGCGATTGTCGGTGACCCCACAATACTTCTTGCCGACGAGCCCACCGGGAATCTTGATCCCGATACCGCAACAGGGATCATGAATATCTTTAAAGAGATAAATGCCAGAGGAACGACTGCTCTCATTGCTACGCACAACAGAGAACTTTTCAAAAACACCGGGAAAAGGGTTATCAAGATTGACGGCGGAGCCATGACAGGAGAGGAGAAGGGGTAAGGTGGTGCCGTATTCTGTTAAGATAGCTTTTCAAAGCCTGCTGCATGAAAGGTGGATAAATCTTCTTTCCATGCTTACCATTGCGATGGGACTGCTGGTGATGACGCTCGTCGTGCTCTTCATTTTCAATGTAGACCTTTTCACGAAAAAACTACCTGAGAAGTTCTCGGTTGTCGCCTACATGAAGGAGGGGATCCCTGAAGCAGATTTACAGAACATCCTGGCTGCGCTCAAAAAAAACAGGAGTGTCGAAAAAGTCAGATATATATCAAAGACCGAAGCATTCCGGGAACTAAGAAGCACGATGCGGGATGCTGACTACATCCTGGAGGGGTTGGACGAAAATCCTCTGTCTGCCTCGATCGAGATACGATTGAAACGAGAGGCGGTCGCGCCGGAGTCTGTGATATCTTTCGTTTCCGATGTCAAGAAGATGCCTGGTGTGGACGATGTGCAGTATGGTGAGAAGTTTCTCACTTCTATTCATTCCATAAAGATGGGAGTGCAGACCGTGGGCTTCGCCCTCACAGCGATCATGACGGCGGGGATAATCTTCATTTGTTACAGCACCGTAAAGATTCTCTTTTACCGGAGAAAGGAAGAGATCGAGACCTTGAAGCTTCTGGGTGCGACGAGGGGCTTTATCAGAGCGCCCTTCCTCGTTGAGGGGGGGATTATCGGGATAATCGGAGCCGGCATGAGCCTGGCGACCATCCTTGTCTTTTACCAGGGCATTTTCAAGAAATTGACCGTAGCGGCACCTCTGTTCACTGCTGTCGTGTTTCCCCCGGAGGTCATTATTTTCTTGCCCGCTGCGGGTCTGTTCCTTGGCGTTACCGGGGCGCTCATCGCGATCGGAAGAATACGATTTTAGGTTATCCGAGTTGGACGTGATAGGGTATATGCTCTCGCACTTGCGGGCTTTACGGTCAAGAATCAAGAGGCGTCCGGTAAGCATATTCTATTCCCTCGCATCCTCTTTTTCCCCCCTGGACGCATCCTCCGAGATGACCGAAACAGGAGGTGCCATTCCCTCTCGAACACTCCGGCGAAGCAGCCGGTCTGAGGCTGAGGAGGGTGAATGGCGGTTGCTTAAAACGAAATCACCAAGCGCGATCCGGAATAAGGGATTTCTGTGCGCTGTTTTCCTCTTGACCCTTTTCTGCCCGATGCTCTCAGAAATGCTTCTTTCCTCGGCGGTCCCGGCTGAAAGCCCCAAAGAACAGTACCAAAAAATCCAGAAAGAGATGGAGCTGTACAAGGGTAAGCTCGAGGAGACGAGGAAGCGAGAACATTCGGTCCTTGAAGAGATTGATACCGTTGATAAAAGACTCGATGCCATCGAAACGGAGTTGAAGAAACAGCAGAGTAAAAGTGAACAAACGGAGGCTCAAATACGAAGGGTCGAGGCTGAAATATCCGCCAATCAGGAGTATCTCAATCAGAAGAAAAGCTGGATGAAGAGAAAACTCCAGACAATGCAGCGGTACGGGCAGTCTTACGAATTATTTGTTCTTATGAGTGCGGATGACATAGGACAGATGATGCGGCGTTGGAAATATCTCGAACAGGTTACCATGTACGAACGACGGCTTATCGATAGCTATATCAGTACGATCAAGAGTCTGGAGGAACGGAAAAAACAACTGAAGGATCTCCGTGCTGAGATGAGGAGGGATGAGGAACGGGTCAGACTTGTGGAGACGACCCTGTCTGAAAAAAAGAAAGACAGGGAGCTTATCCTTGTGTCAGTGAGGAGCGAGAGGGCAACCCATGAAAAGATGCTCAGGGAGCTTCAGGAGGCATCCGGGCGACTCCGTGACGTTATCAAAAAACTCGAGGAGAAAGAGACCTATGAGGCCAGGGGCTTTTCGGCACTGAAGGGGAGGCTCTTATGGCCTGTTCTCGGGAAGATCGTTATCCCGTACGGCAGCCAGAAGGACCCAAGATTTAACACCCCTGTTTTCAGAAACGGGATTTACATCAAGGCGGATGATGATGCAATAAAGGCTGTCTATGCGGGCAAGGTTGTCTTTGCTGAATGGTTTAAGGGATATGGCAATCTTTTGATTGTCAACCACGGTGAGGGGTATCACACCCTCTATGCGAATCTATCAGAGATTTTTTTTAAGGTTGGAGATATAATAAAAGGACAGGACGTTGTTGGAAAGGCGGGGGAGTCTGGGATAGTCAACGCCCCGTCCCTTTATTTCGAGATCAGATATAAAGGGAAACCCCTTGATCCGGTACAATGGTTAAAAAGAAAATAAATACCCGCAGACGCGCATAGCTTTTGGGGTGGAGAGCAGGAGGTCAGAGACAGATGGTGAGCGCTAAAAGGAAGTTGCTCCTTGTATGGATAGTGGTGCTGTCGATCGCAGGAGCAGGCATTTTTGTGGGCAGGTGGTCAATCGGCCGCGTGAGCGCAGAGGTTGAAGGATACGAAAATCTCAAGATATTTGCCGAGGTTTTATCCATCGTAAAAAAGAATTATGTGGAAGAGGTCAAGACGAAGGATCTCGTTTATGCAGCGATCAAGGGGATGTTGAATTCACTTGACCCCCATTCCGGTTTTATGCCACCGGATGCGTACAAGGAGATGCAGGTCGAGACAAAGGGAGAATTCGGAGGCATCGGGATACAGATAGGCATTAAAGACAACCTCCTCACCGTGATCGCACCCATTGAGGATACTCCTGCGTATCGGGCGGGGATAAAGGCCGGGGACAAAATAGTCAAGATTGACGACCAGAGCACCAGAGATATGGCGCTTCATGAAGCAGTAGACAAGATGAGGGGGCCCAAGGGCACGACGGTGAAGATAACCGTCCTGCGAGATGAATGGAAAGAGCCGAAGGATTTTACTATAGAGCGTGACATCATAAAGGTGAAGAGCGTGAAGTCAAAGATGCTGGAAGACGGGATTGGTTATATAAAGCTAAACCAGTTTCAGGAACAGACGGCAGCTGACCTGTCCGTGGCTTTAAAACAGCTCAGCGACGAAAAGATGGATTCCCTCATCCTCGATCTGAGAAATGATCCCGGGGGTCTGCTGAACAGCGCCATTGACGTGGCCAGTCAGCTGCTGCCTTATGGGAAGCTCGTTGTCTACATCAAGGACAGAGCGGGCGAGAAGACCGAGTATCGGACAGGAGATAAATTCCCTTCCTATGAAAGACCGACCATGATTGTTCTTGTGAATCAGGGTAGCGCAAGTGCGTCGGAGATCGTTGCAGGCGCCCTGAAAGACTGGCGCAGGGCGGCGATACTCGGCGTCCAGACCTTTGGGAAAGGATCGGTCCAGAGTGTTATCCCCCTCAGTGATGGATCGGGTCTCAGACTCACCACTGCCCGTTATTATACCCCCAATGGAACGTCTATTCAGTCTACGGGCATTATCCCTGACATTATTGTGAAGCTGGAACCAAAAGACGGGACAAAAGAACATGCCGTGTTCAGAGAGAAAGACTTGGAAAGACATCTCAAAAATGACCAGAATGATGAAAAGATGCAACCTGAACAGGAGACGGCGCCACTTGAGGTTTCTGAAAAAGACGATGTGCAGCTTCAACGGGCGATAGACCTTCTAAAGACATGGAAGGTATTTAAGGAGTTACCGAAGGCATCGTAAGGCAAGATGTGCGATATTGGGTACAGGTGATACGATCAACTTCATCAAGTATGCCCGCACGTGTTAATGAATGGCGAGGATTGTCTTTGACATAGAGACTGCTGGGAAGGATTTTGAGTCCCTCGATACACCCACACAGGAGTATCTCCTCCGGCGGGCCGAGACGGAGGAGGAGATACTCGAGGTGAAGGACAGCCTTTCGTTCTATCCACTGACAGGCGAGGTGATCGCGATAGGCATGCTGAACCCAGATTCCTTAAGGGGTGCGGTTTATTACCAGGCGCCTCAAGATTCTCTCTTGCCCTTTGAAGAGGATAACATTAGTTTTCATGCCAGTACCGAACGGGAGATTCTGAAGATTTTCTGGGAGGCGATTAAGAATTACGACCAGTTCATTACCTTTAACGGTAGGGGCTTTGACTGTCCGTTCATTATGGTAAGGTCCGCTGTCCACAAAATAAAACCCACGAGAGATCTCATGCCGAACAGGTATAGTGGTCCGCATGTAGACCTCCTCGACCAGCTTACTTTTTATGGGGCGTCAAGAAGACGATTCAGTCTCGACATGTGGTGCAAGGCATTCGGGATCAAGAGTCCGAAGTCAGAGGGGATAACAGGGTACGACGTAAAGGGCCTGTTCTCATCAAGAAGGTATATTGAAATAGCAAAGTACTGCCTCGGGGACATCATGGCAACCAAGGAATTACTCACCTATTGGGAAAACTATATCAGGTTTTCCCCTGAGAAATCATGAGGAGACGACAATTATGGGGTTTCTAAGGTCAATCCGTTCTCATGTGCTGGCAAAGTTGTGCGACGTTCATGAGGAGTGCGGGATATTTGGGGTGTTCAACCATCCGGAGGCATCCAACCTCGCCTATCTTGGTCTCTATGCCCTGCAGCACAGGGGGCAGGAAGGGGCAGGGATCTGTTCATCTGATGGCAGACAACTCTACCTTGAGAAGTCCATGGGGCTTGTTGCGGATATATTTACCGAGAAGAGGCTGAAGAGATTGCCGGGATATATGGCGATCGGACATAACCGGTACTCTACTGCAGGAACTAGCGTACTGAAAAATGTTCAGCCAATAGTCGCTAACTTTGCCCTCGGATCCCTCGCCTTGGCTCACAACGGCAATATTGTCAATGCGGCCGAGTTGAGGAAAGACCTTGAGGAACAGGGAGCCATATTCCAGTCAACCTCAGATAGCGAGGTTGTCGTCCATCTCATCGCCCATGCAAAGGGAAATGACCCTTATGAACGGATCATTCAGGCGTTATATAAGGTCAACGGTGCCTTCAGTCTCCTGATAATGAGCGAGAAGGAGCTTATTGCTGTTAGGGATTCTTACGGGGTGAGGCCTATGTGTCTGGGAAAGGTTGACGATGCGTATGTGGTTACTTCAGAAACCTGTGCCCTTGATCTGATAAATGCCACCTATATCAGGGATATCGAGCCGGGGGAGATGCTTATTATCGATGAAAACGGCATGAGGTCAGTAAAGGCGCTCACCAGCAATAGGAAGGCATACTGCATATTTGAATTCATATACTTCTCCCGTCCTGATAGTTATATCTTCGGTTATCAGAATGTCAATGAGATAAGGAAAGAGTTCGGACGCCAGTTGGCGCGGGAAGCATTGGTAGATGCCGACCTCGTTATCCCCGTGCCGGATTCAGGGGTGCCTGCAGCAATAGGATTCTCTGAGGAGAGCGGGATTCATTTTGACTTCGGTCTGATAAGAAACCATTATGTGGGCAGGACCTTCATAGAGCCGAAGCAGACCATACGGCATTTCGGCGTGAAGATCAAGCTTAATCCCGTGAAGAAGCTTCTTGAGGGGAAACGGGTTATCGTTGTTGACGACTCGATCGTGAGGGGGACCACGAGCAAGAAGATCGTCAAAATGATTCGGGAAGTTGGAGGCGCCAAGGAGGTTCACCTTCGGATCAGTTCTCCTCCCACCATTGGCCCTTGTTTTTACGGCATCGATACCCCGACGCGACAGGAACTCATCGCTTCATCGCACTTGATCGAGGAGATAAGAAAGTACGTAACCGCCGACTCCCTCGCTTACATGAGTATCGAGGGCATCAAGCGGATCGTTCCGGATTCCGGAAGCTTCTGCAGGGCCTGTTTCGATAACGACTATCCTATCGGTTTTCCCGGTGAACACCTCGAACAATTGGAGTTCATGTTCCGGTAGGTGGCTCGATGGTAACAGAGTCCATCAGGGCGATCTTTACCACAAATCTCGGCGTGAGGAAGGAAGAGCGGGTCCTCGTCTTCACTGATAGGATACGCGAGACCGAGATCATCGATGTGGAAGACCGTTGCAGGAGAGAACGGCTGCTGGATATAGCGCTGCTTACTGAGGAGATAGGAAGGGCATTTGCTAAGAAGGTATTCTTTCATGAATATACGTCAACGCTGAGCCACGGTGCGGAACCCCCGGAGGACCTCTGGCGAGTGGCCTTCGGTGAGAGGACCGTGGATATGTTGAAGGCAGCAGGCCTTTTCCAATCCTTTCTCGCGAAAAGAACGGCTGATGCTGAAATCGAGAAGGCAGAGGATATCGTGAGAAAACAGTGCCGTTCAGCGGTTCATGCGGTTATCGCCCTTTCGAATTACTCCACGAGCCATACAAGATTCAGGGATCTCCTTACGAGAGTTTGCGGATGTCGCTACGCCAGCATGCCACTCTTTGACATGAACATGTTTGAAGGCTCAATGAATGTTGAGTGGAGGGCATTAGCACGACGGACTTCAGCTATCGCACAGAAGGTGAACAAGGCCGAGAACGTGGAAGTTAAGACGCCAAATGGCACTCACCTCGCGTTGTCCAAGAGAGGAAGAAAGGCGTTGCCTGATACCGGAATACTCACTCAAAAAGGCTCGTTTGGTAATCTTCCCGCAGGTGAGGTTTATCTGGCCCCTCGGGAAGGCACGGCAAATGGTCAGCTTGTTTTGGAATGGGCGCAGACAAGGGAGTTGAAGATTCCCGTGACGTTGACAGTGAAGGATGGCTTGGTCGTAAAGATTGAAGGTGATGAGCCATTTGCAAAGGTGCTCGATGCCAAATTGGAAGAGAGAGCGGAGAATCGAAATATCGCGGAGCTGGGTATCGGGACCAATCATAAGGCATGGAGGCCTGACAATATCCTTGAGTCCGAGAAGATCCTCGGCACCATACACGTAGCCCTTGGAGACAACAGTTCCTTCGGCGGTACTGTCGAGACGCCCTTCCATCAGGACTTCGTATTCTTCAAACCAACGGTGGTTCTCATCGATAAAGACGGGAAACGAGCGACTCTTCTGAAGAGCGGGAGGTTTACCGGTGAGGCACATTAAGGTATACCGGAATTCTTGGGGCTTATGCGCCCCATGCTTCTATGCAACAGATTTTTGTAAAACGATGTTTTCTGCCGGATCAGATGCAATATCCGGGGCTTTTCATCCAAGGGCGGCTGTAGATTCCTCCCAAGGGCTGAGCTTCTCAAGGTGATGACAACGGGACGTGCAAGAAAGAGGAATTACGAGGAAACGATCGTAGTTTTCATCACTGCTTCAAATGAGGATGAGGCAGCAAGGATTGCGCGTGCCCTTGTGGAGGAGCGCCTCGCTGGGTGTGTGAATATCATCAAAGGAATCCGGTCGATCTACAGCTGGATGGGCAAGGTGCAGGACGAGGCGGAGGTTTTGATGATCGTGAAGACGCGAGAAAGTCTCTTCGATGCCCTGTCTACAAGGGTAAAAGAACTCCACAGTTATGCCGTGCCAGAGATCATCGCTCTCCCTGTTATCAAAGGCTCGACTGATTACCTTACGTGGCTGAAGGAAGTGACCGACGTGACTTTTTCATGAAGACAGGCGCCAATGCTGAGGGAAGTGGAATCAACGATTGACGGTATTCCCGGAGTGCCGGACTTTTCACTCGACGGGGGAGAAAAGAACTGATCGGTGGGAACTGCGATTTTCTGATTGGCAGGTGTGATTTCAGAGGAGGACTTGATGAGCCGCCTACGGTGGTTATGCGAGCATCGCATGGCGGCTAAAGCGGAGGAATAACATCTGATATGAAGAGCAACCGCCTGTCCTTCTAAAGGTGGCTCTGAGTCAAGGTTTCCTTGCTTTTGGTTTAACCCGTGCGGCTGATGTTCGGACAGATTAAACACGGTATGTCTATGCGCAGAGCCGGAAGTCTTTTTCTATCCGCAAAGGATGCAGGACTGCAAAGGAAAACAAATCTCATGCCTAATTTTTTTGATCTGAAACATATCTTGAAACTCGGCATCCCTTGTGCTAAGCTCATATCATGCCTTGCTGACGGTATCGAACAGGCATGTTTGGAGCGTATTGCCGCGCCCGGAATCTCCGGCTTGGCGAGGGCCATGAGGCGACTGAACAACCGCCCGTGAGAAATGCGCACCCCGCAGGGATACCCCCAAAGATGCTGTTGGCGTAAGCCAAATGCGAGGGCGTAGCGCTTTGAAAAATCAGAGGCGCCGCATTCTCCATCCGAGGCAGGATGCCAGGGCAGGAGGATGTCATCTAGCAAGTCTGGAGAGAATATGTTTATTGTTATGATTGCCTCAGAATGCGCTCCCGTGGCCAAGGTTGGCGGCCTCGCCGATGTCGTTTTCGGGCTGAGCAGAGAACTGGAAATTCGTGGTCATTCGGTGGAAATCATCCTGCCCAAATACGACTGCATGAGCTACGACCATATCTGGGGTCTCCAGGTATCCTATGAAGATCTATGGGTGCCGTGGTATAACGGGTCGGTTCATTGCACTGTCTGGTTTGGCTTTGTACACGGCCGCAAATGTTTCTTCATTGATGCTCATTCCGCCGACAACTTTTTCAATCGCGGGACGTATTACGGATTTCCTGACGAAACGAAGCGCATGGCCTTTTTTACCAAAGCGGCTCTGGAGTTCATGCTCAAGTCCGGCAAGAGACCCGATATTATCCATACCCATGACTGGCAGACGGCGCTGGCACCGGTGTTACTGTTTGAGATATATAAATTCCAGGGCATGGAAAACCAGCGAGTATGCCACACCATCCACAACTTCAGACATCAGGGCATTGGAGGCCAAGATATCCTTTGGGCCTCTGGCCTCGGACGGCCTGAATATTACTTCTCAAAAGACCGCCTGGGCGATGATTTCAATCCCAGCGCTATCAATTTCACGAAGGGAGCCATTGTTTACTCGAACTTTATCACCACGGTGTCGCCCCAACACGCTTGGGAGGTGCGGCACACGGATCAGGGTTACGGACTGGGGAACATTTTACACATGCATCAGCAGAAATTCGGAGGTATTCTGAATGGGATCGACTACGAGATGTGGAATCCAGAGACTGATGCTCATATTCCCTATCATTACGGTGTCGATTTGTTGGAGCGCAAGTACAGAAACAAAGAGATGCTACGAGATCGGTTCTGGCTGCGTAAAGATTACAAGCCCCTGATTGCGTATGTGGGCAGGCTGGATACGCAGAAGGGGCTGCATCTTATTCGCCATGCACTTTTTTATTCCCTATGGAACGGTGCCCAGTTCGTCTTGCTGGGCTCCGGCCCCGAACTGGGCATAAATGCTTACTTCTGGCATCTCCGACACCATCTTAATGAAAGCCCCGATTGCCATCTGGAGATCGGCTTCGATGAGGAATTGGCACACCTGATTTATGCAGGAGCCGATATGATTGTCGTGCCCAGCATGTTCGAGCCTTGTGGCCTTACCCAAATGATTGCGCTCAGGTACGGTACCGTACCCATTGTGCGAGGGATAGGGGGTTTGGTCGACACTGTGTTTGATCATGATTACGCGCCCACCCCGCCTTCGGAGCGCAATGGCTATGTGTTCTATCAGGCTGACTATCAGGGGCTCGAATCGGCGATGAGTCGGGCTATAGGATTGTGGAATCACTATCCAGAGGAGTTCCGGCAGCTGGTGATAAACGGAATGCGCTATGACTATTCGTGGAACTACCCCAGTCAGCATTATTTGAACATCTACGAGCACATTCGCCACAGGTGAGCGCTGCCCTGACAGACAGAATGCTCAGGCCCGCTTTAAGGTCACGATCCGCCGGCACATGCTCGATTCCAAAAACGAGGAATAGTTGCAAAGGAGAGAACAATGAATGAGTTGCCAGAATACATGGACGGCCTGCCCAATATCTCAGGGTCGGAAAGCCATATCGCCCGCGTTATCGCAGAAAGTCACCAGCGACGGGTGTTTCCTCCGGATAATGCCATCGATTTCACTCGCATCCGCAGTGCTTGCGCCATTGCGCTCCATATGCACCAGCCACTGATTCCCGCGGGCGGGGATGACTTGAGGACCGCCGCTATTATCAGTAATCTGCAGTACATGTTCGAACACCAGAATATAGGTGATAATCACAATGCATCGGTTTTCCAATGGTGCTACAAGCGCATGGGGGAGTTCATTCCGCAACTTCTCAACGAAGGCAAAGCACCGCGTGTGATGCTGGAGTACTCTGGTACGCTCCTCCATGGCTTGCGCCGCATGGGCCTGGACGACGTAATCGATAGCCTGAAGACTATCACCTGCGATCAGCGCTATCGTGGTGCGGTCGAATGGTTGGGTGCGCCATGGGGACATCCGGTCGCGCCATCGACGCCGGTACAGGACTACCGTCTTCATGTCACTGCTTGGCAGCATCACTTTGCTGCCATATTTGGGCTGGAGGCGCTTGAACGGGTGCGAGGTTTTTCGCCTTCGGAAATGGCCTTGCCCAACCATCCCGATGTGGCCTACGAATTCGTCAAGACCTTGAAAGATGCCGGCTATCAATGGCTATTGGTGCAGGAGCACAGTGTGGAGCTGCCGGCAACCGGTTTGGGACCTGACCGCAAACATATTCCTCACCGCATGGTCTGCAACAACTCCCGTGGCGAGACCGCTAGCATTATAGCTATTATCAAGACGCAGGGTAGTGACACCAAGCTGGTGGCGCAGATGCAGCCTTACTATGAAGCCAAAGGACTGTCTCGATGGGAGCTGGCAGGCAAATCCATTCCGCCACTGGTAACTCAGATCGCCGATGGCGAGAACGGTGGCGTTATGATGAACGAATTCCCGTCCAAGTATTTTGACGTTGTGCGAGAATGCTCAGGAGCCGATACGCCCTTGATGAACGTCACCGAATACATGGAAAACCTCGTTGATGCTGGTTTCAAGGAGGAGAACTTTCCCATTATCCAGCCAATTTTCCAGAAAGCCATCTGGGATCGTTTTCAGCCTGGTCAAGGTCCGGAAAAACTCGAGCAGGTAATCGCTGAGTTACAGAAGGAAGATCACCGCTTTCACATGGACGGAGGAAGTTGGACCAATAATTTATCCTGGGTGAGAGGCTACGAGAACTTGCTCGATCCGATGGAAGAAGTCAGCGCCCTTTTTTACGAGAAGGCACTGAAGACCGGCAGATCTGCCGGCGATTCCTGCTACCGCAATGCCCTGTTTCATCTGCTCTGCTCGCAGACGAGCTGTTTCCGCTATTGGGGCCAGGGCTTATGGATCGATTACGGTCGCGAAATCTGCCGCCGCGCCAAGGAGATTCTGATTCACGATTGTTAGCCCATTTTCCGCAGTTGTAGCTCAATATCTACCAAGAATTCATATGAGCGATAAGCAATGCTGCATCCATCCGTAGTCAGCAAGCGCCTTATTCTGAAAAGTGCGTGTAGTGCAGAAAACCCT
>JBEKCV010000031.1:0-45235 GCA_050014695.1 Thermodesulfovibrionales bacterium | reverse complement strand
TTTGCCTTTTTTTGCATATTCCGATATCTTCTCTTCATGGAAACGACCTCCTTTTAGGTTTTGATCTGGTAATCAATTCTAATCGGGGGTCGCTTCCTACTTCAACAACTCACAGGGGCATCTTCCTCTGTGCCCCAGACGTTCAGCTATAGTCGAATCCGGGACCCTTTGCTCTTTTAAGCCTATCCCAAGCTCATGTCGCAATGAATGAGGGTGCAATTTAAACCTCACTCCTTCATAGCCTCTTTTCGGTAACAACTCATTTGAAAGGCGTTCAAGACGTTTAACAATGTCGTAAATGTTGGCTTGATGCAATCTCCTCTCTGTGTAGAATAGAACAAAAAACAAAACGACTTATGGTCTCACCGTTCCTCTTAAGTTGTTGTTCGATAGCATGTCTCTCTGTGTCAAGGTATTGTTGGAGAAAATGGGCCGCATCCGATCTGACATAAACATTTCGTTCTTGGTTGTCTTTCCTTTCACTTTGTTAAACATAAGCCCATCTCCCTGGGGCTGGCGTTGTGCTAATGTGAGATCAGCTCAGCACTTGCTGCAATTATGATGGTTTTGCTTACGAAATAATCGCAAACGGTATCTAATACGTGGGTCATGCGCAGCTATAGGAGTTATCCAAGAAAGGCCGATAGGTATTGCTTTAATGATGCCTCGTCCTTGATCTGGCATTCCCATATCACCAGCACGCGCCAGCCTAGCACTTTCAAAGCTGTTTCATGTTCTGCGTCTCGCGTTTGATTACGTGCAAGTTTGGGGTGCCAATAGTCGGGGTTTGATTTCGGCGCTCGTGCATCTCTGCAACTTGGGTCGGGGTGGAGATGCCAAAAACAGCCGTGTATGAAAATGACAGCGCGCCGACTGGGAAAAACCATGTCCGGCTTACCAGGTAAGGCTTTACGGTGAAGCCGGAAGCGGTAGCCCATTGAATGGGCCAGGCGGCGGACTGTCATTTCTGGCTTCATGTCCTTGCTGCGGATCGCGCGCATGTTGGCGCTGCGGCGAGCAGGTGAAATTCTGTCAGTCATTTGACGCTGGCGCTTGAAGTTTTGCCTGCTCAAACTCAACCAAGGATCGGACTAGAAAAGGCATAAGAGGTAATGCCATATCAAATTTTCTCTTTATATCCTCTGATGTAATTTCAATGGAATATTCAGAAAAATTATTATGTACGAGCTCGTTTCGGATTTGACCTATAAACATGAATTCCTTTATCGCATTTATCATCTTTTCATCTGTCAGCCTTGGTTCCATAAAATCATAGAATTCGTTCCCAAAGAGTCTGATAAACTTATTTATATTTGTTCTGTCCCAGTCGAACAGTGTGTGGTATTTTCTATAGAGGGCCTGTTTATCCAGGAATGATATAAGGGCGGTGGAATTAAAGATACTTTCAGCATGTTTTATTAGAAGCTCACGGACAACTTTCTCGAAATAGCTGGCTGTAGAAAGAATAAGACTCTTAGCCGCTATTGCCTCATAAGCGACTATATCACTCGGCGTGCCGTCTCTGCTTATCACATCTTTAATGGAGATTATTTCCGAATAAATTCTTTCTATTTCATTGCCGCTCATAACAGGCACCTTGCCTAAGCGGTACCTGAAAGAACCTCGCGCGCTCTTTCTATTCGATTTTTGATGTTGTCTTTTTTTGTGGTTCCTTGCTGCAAATATCCAAGAAATTTAGTATCCTCTGCGAGCTTCGTAATTTTCGAATAATCAAGTTTGTGGACTTTTAACTTGTCCTTTTCCTTAATTGCAGTAGTGCACGCGTATGAAAATATGGATTCAAAGAGGGCAATGGATAGACTACTGCCGCGAGTGAGGGCCTTTGCTGAGATGTCAGGATTAATGTCAAAAAATTGTTTGAAGATGTTGTTATAAAGAATGATGTCATCGCGATTAAATTTTGCTGCTTCTCTTGAAAATTCGTTTAGGAAAGACGCCATGGAAGGCTTGTATTTTTCGTGGCCATCAATAAGCAGCGCAAAAGACCTTAAAAGAAGCTCAACATCACGCATTCTCGGGTCTTCTTTTTTATTATTCAAAAGCTTCCGCCACGCGGGTAACTTATTCCATTCATAGAGATATTTGTAAAACTCGCTATGATAAAGGTTTGCACGAATTTCCTGGGGCATTAAATTAACGCCGCCGGTATTGAGCCGATCAAATATCTCATACATTGATGAATCGTCATCTTTTGGCTCATTTTGTTTAAGTGTGATGCAGCGTATGGCGCGCAAATTGAAGCTCTGCTTATTCTCTCCAAGAGTTTCATAGTTAAGAGTATTAAATCTATTATCTTTGCCGTCCTGAGTTTTTGGGAGCTTGAGATTGAAATTCTCAAACAAATTGTCGTCGGCTAGAACGTCTGCTTTAAGCGTCCCTTCTCGCAGAAAACTTTCGCGCACCACTCCTGTGGCTTCTTTTTTTGGGAACCTCTTTTTGATGAAAAAGTATATTGAGAGAAGCCTCTGCTGACCATCAAGAATTAAAAAATTATTTTTTGATTTCTCGTAGAGAAATATTTGAGGCACAGGAAGACCAAGGATAAGAGATTCTATAAGGCGCGATGCGCGAGCACGCTCCCATATGAAATGGCGCTGAAAAAAGGGTAACCTGATAGCGCCGTTGTCCATATATGAGGCGATAGTAATACTGTTGAAGTCATTTGCATTGACAGCTATATTGTATTCGGAAACACTAACCTGTTCGTTTTCGTCTGTATCGCCCATCCATGTTTTAGGTTCTTCGTTATTCTGTGTCATCTTTCCTCCGGTTTACACAAACATCACGGCAGACTCTATTGGTCCGCCGTCACTTAACCTTCAGAATTGAAGCGGCTTGTTTTGGAAACTTCCTTGCAAGCCATTTCAGGACTTCAACCTGATCGTTTCCCGTGGCGCGCCGCACCTGTGCAAGAAGCTTTTGGCTTGAGGGGCGTTCCAAGGTCAGATTCGACGCACCTTCATTACAGACGGAACAAACTGCCCGAAGGTTGCCGGGGTCATCAGTGCCGCCCTGTGATTTGTCTACAACATGCCCGATATGAAGGCGTGTTCTGCGAGTCGGGTCGTATGGATGCGGCTCGCCGGCAACTGCGCCACACATTTGACAAGTGAAGCCGTTGCGGTCTAAGACAAAGGCGCGGGTTTCCTTCGAAATAGCCCGTTCAAATGCCGGAATCGGCTTGAGATCGAGCAGAAGGTATTGGCCTGGCTTCAAGTCGCTACGGTCATTATGAGTAAGGATCTGGTACCCTTCCTCTGTTCGTAGTTCACGGACTCGCCGCGCCCATTCACTAATTCCGCCCGCCACGCCGCGAAGTTCTTCGGAATCCATAACGCGGCCAATATTCGCTAGGAAATGCTTGCGAAGTTTGCCCCTTGCTCCTTTGTTTTCTCTCTCGGTCATTAGGCGCGTTTCCTTCCCTTCGCAGTTTTTATCTGGATCGCGTGCCCGGCAGTCAGACAAGCATGAATCTGAGACGCGACAGCACAAGCGACCGGCGGCGGAAAAGCATTACCCACTTGCCGGTAAGCTGGCGTTTTTTTGCCCGTAAATACCCAGTCATCAGGGAAGCCCTGGAGCCGTGCGACCATGGGCACAGTAAGGCGTGGCATTCCCATAAAGTTACGTTCTGGCGGCTCGTCAGCAATGACGAGGCCGTCAACACCCAACGCAGCCCAAGCCTTCCGGGCACGGGTAGGCCCAAGATCGGGGCCGCCGTGTTTCTTTGATCCGCCAACAATGGTTGGCGCTATCTCATTAGCTCTCTCGCGCCACGCTGACGCGCCACGCCAACCGCGTGAGCCGATAAGGTCAAAAAGAGTCTCGCCAACGGTCAAAGGCTTTTGCTTACGAGGGGTCGGCCAGTCGAAATCATCCGCATGTTCTTTGCGGATAGCGACGAACACAACACGGGGGCGGAGTTGAGGAACGCCATAATCTGAAGCGTTTAGAAGCCGCCAGTCGGTCTTGTAACCGAGTTTGGCAATCCGGCTGGCGACATAGTTCCGGTAGTCCTCAAAGATCGCATCGAGGATGCCACGCACGTTTTCAATCATGACAGCACGGGGCCGGATTTGGTCAATCAGGCGAATAGTTCCCGGAAACAAGTTGCGCTCGTCGGCCTTGCCAAGCTGCTTACCTGCTTTAGAGAAAGGCGGGCAGGGCAACCCGCCGGCGAGAAGATCAATTCCTTTGAAAGGCGAGCCGTCGAATGATTCAAGGTCTTGTTCAAAAACCTGCCAGTGCGGACGGTTAAAGCGGAGAGTATTGCAGCAATGCTGGTCGATCTCTACAAGCCCTTGATGTTGAAAGCCGGCCAGCTCTAACCCAAGTGCTTGCCCACCGCCGCCGGCGCATACCTCTAGGGATGTAAGCTTTTTTTCTTTCATTCCACTTTTCATTTTTTGCATTTTAATTTTGACCAGCTATCGCCATAGTTTTTAAACCGTGCGGCGTTGGTGGCTGTGTATCTGACAGCATGTTGAATGTTACGGTGTCCTAGATAGTCCTGAATCAAGCGCGTGTCGGCTCCCTGGTCCGCGAGCGCGAAGCCGCAAGCATGGCGTAACATGTGCGGGTGAGCGGGCAAGGGAAGCCCTGCACGTTCACCATAAGAACGGATGGCAAGCCATGCGGTCTTACGGCTCAACGGGCCGCGCCTCTCACTAATAAAAAAGGCGTCGGTGACCGGCTTCATTTTCGACCGTTCCGACAACCACGCTTCAACGCCCTGATCTCTTCGGTGCGTAGGGGTTGGGGCGTCGGCAAGCCGCCCTTAAGCCGCTCAACGTGCAGCACTTTGCTTTTGGTGGCCGATAGAAGCCTTTCGATCTCAAGGCCGGTTAGGTGTTTTCGCTCGGTCATTGTTTTATCCAATGTCATTTTGCAGTTCCAGGGAAAATGCGTCCTGACGCGCCGACATTTCGAATATATTAGACAAAACAATTCATTTTGTCTAATGTGTCTTTGTTTTATCGCATTGGCAACTGAAAGTTTCGGTGCCCGAGGGTGGCAATCGAAGAGAATGAATGCCAAACACAAAAAGCATGATAAATATCACTATGCCCGCTGTTAGATACGGTATGAATTTTATTATTCTTTCAATATCTTGCTCGCCTTTTTTAACCGTTTCCCATGCTTTATCTAGCACTGTTACAACTCGATTGCGCAATTGCGCTAGATGATCACTCAAATCTGCATGGTAGTTATCATTATTAAGCATGTCAAAATAATCCTTATATGAATCGTCTAACATTTCCAGCATGTCTTCATGGTTAGCACTGCCTAAACGTAATACAATTCTTGTGTATAGACTATCTACTATATGTGAGTTTTTTGAAAAATGCTCGTTTATGAGATTCCGTGAATTATTTTCTGGTCCGTCATTTTTTTCTTGCTTGTCTTGCTTGTTTCTTATGTGTCTATAATAGAAAGCATACTCTTGTGTAAAACCTATATAATCTGAAATATCTTTCCTTAGCTCGTCAATCCATGTTTGTCGAATTTCTGACATTTTATTCTGTGTAGTAATCTTCAAACCATAAAACGATACACAAGCTGGTATTATGACCACTATTATTGATACAAGAACCGTAATTAATGTCGCTTCCATGGTTCCTCCGTTTGTTAAACAGGGTCTTTTTTATGCATTGCCAAGAAAAATACGGTTTGGCTTCAAGCGGTCATTTAGTTCCTTTTCCGCTCTTGAGTGCCCATGCTTAAACCCGTCGGTAGCTGCTCGATGGCGATAAGAATGTTGCTGTCGGTGACAATTCGACCGTCATTAAGAATAGCGTACGACGGGAACCAACGGGATTGTTCAAATTCATAGACGAGAGATATTGGAATAGCGCGTTTATTTTTCATGGCAGCTATCAACTTTGCCGCTTGAGCAGCAGCAATTGGAAGCGCATCGTGTGCGTCGTAGTGTTGCTTCACGTCGTTGCCTCGAAAGAGGAACAATACTTCGCACCCGTCTTGTTGTGACTGGATCACTACAATCGGGTTCGAGCGTTCGGTGAGTTTATTCCATAAACTGCGCAACCACTTACGGAAAGCGGCGTATGCATCCTTGCCAGCCTCTGTGGCAATGGCCGTGACAAACGGGTTCCAAAGGAGCAGCATAAAAGCCACTCCAATGCGTATTAACTCTGCTTGGGGTTCTGCCGCGTTGTGAGAGAGCTCAATCCGCTCGACACTCAAGGGGGCACTTTGGAGTACCTCATCCACCCATTGTGCGTCTACTTCTCGTGGATCGGTCGCGAAATCCAGCCAACAGTCGTCGTTGAGCCTATCAAGGATGGAGGGGGAAGATACAATCGGAGTAGGATCGAGGTCGATCTGGCTAAAGCTGAGGCGCTGTCGGTCCTCGTACAGCGTGAGGATGGCTGCCACAAATCTTAGACCGCTTGGACTGGTAAATAGTTTAGCGGCAAGCATTCTGCCGACCGGCAACCCGGGATCATGGCCTCTGAACATGGGCAACCCCTCAGCATTAATCTCTGCAATAAACTCTGAAGGATCAGCACATCCGACGGGCTCCCCGTCGGGGCCAAGCTTGTCCGTCCAAATCACCGCACTGACGATTTTCCCAAAGACGCGGGCGGTAGAGTGCTCTGTTATTGCTCGGTCAACCCAAGCTAAAGCCTCTGGAGTATCATTGACGAGATTGGGCATAATTCTCCCCATAGTATACAATGAAGCGCAACAAAGTAAAAAGATAAAAACCCGCGCCGGTGCTGCCCGGCGCGGGCCTGCACGGTTAGCGGTCAGTATTCGGATGCAAGCATGATGATTAAAACTCTTACCGTCTTCGGGTCGCTCGGCACTTCGCTGCCCTTGGTCGTCGTCAAATCGTAATAGTCGATTTTCCAGAAGATTCGGTTGCCGTTGTGTTCAAAGCCCCGAAGTCGCGCTCGCCATACGGATCGTTATAATAGTTTAGGGCAGAAAGATGACAACGGTTGCGACCGAAAAAGTCATAACGTGCCGTTGAAAAAGAAGAAACCTCTTTCGGAATGGTTTTAGAATCGAGATGTCCTTTTATTTTTTTACGCGTTATTTTATTATATTATTGTTGTACTTGCTCTCGGCACTGGAAACTGAGTTTAGTGTTTCGTTCGCTATTCTATCCCATTCCGTCTCTCTCGAAATTTGGTTAAATAGACCTCCGTGGCGTTAAGATGCATGATTAATTTCATTATACTTTTGTTATATCCACTTCACACCTGATAAAACTGTTCTGATATTTCATGGTTAGGCTGGATTATACTTTCTTTATATCACCCTTCCCAACCAAATGATCTGGCCGCTTATACTTATTTTGTCAGCATCGATCTCATAGGACTCGTATCTTGAGTTATCGCATATCACCTTCAGTTTCTTTTTCCACCCAACCTGGATCCGTCGTACCACTGAGGCATCTTCCATTGCTATGACATGGAGCCCGCCCTGAGGATTCGCGCTCTTAGCTGACAATTGTACCAAAACGAGGTCGCCCGCAATTAGAGTTGGTGCCATGCTGTCTCCGGAAATCTTCATCAGAATCATCCCTGCAGGATCACCCATTTTCTCAATCCACTCCCGTCTGAATGCAATGCCAGTAGACATTTTTTTAATTTCAGAAAAAGTTCTGAATGCGGGTTTACCTGCAACCTGTGGGATGTAAACAAGATTATCTGGAAGAGGCGGTTGCTTCTTCTTAGGTTCTGGAAGAGGCGTGTAGCCGAGTTTAATGAGCTCATCATCAATTGCGTCCTCTGAAAATTTTGCCAGAGGGATCAATGTCGCGAGGTCTTTCTTGTTCAACCCGCTGCTTTCATTCTCATCCAACACGATCTTCCCAACGGTCATTCCTTTGCTTTTAAGGAGCCGCAGGACTTCATCGTAATGCATAGGACCGCCCCCTTTGTAGCCGGAAGGTGTTTCTTCGCCACTCATAGAAAGGGTGCCCTTTTCAGTGAGCAAGATGAACCCGTTCATCATACCGCCACCGCCGCCGGGATCAGGATGGTAGCTCACAATGATAACAGCCTTGACCCCTTTATCCACATTGCTCCTCATCCAATTACTGGCGTCTTTTGGATTTCTTGGGTGATAGGTCCATCCCCTCACAGGGCCGAAACCCGTCAGGAGCCAATCGAGAGAAACATTACCGAGCTGGCTTAATCTGACCAATTTTTCACAATTAGGTTCTCTCTGGTCTGATTCGTAGTTCGAAATAGTAACTGAGGACTCGAGGTGAAGCTTGTCCGCAAGCTGCTGCTGGGTCAGTGTCAGCTTTTCCCTGATATGTCTTATTCTCTTGCCTAGCGAATGCATATTAATATGGTCAGCTGGGATAAAGTAGTTGAGTTGCCCTTCTTCCTCATTCCACGATTTCGATGGGCCGCCTCCGGCACGTGCTCCGCTTTTTGAACAGGTTTTACGATTTCTTCCGTCATAGTCGCCCCTCCCCCACTTGACAAAACGCTATAACTTTAGCATAATGTGAAATAAGGTATATTATGATAGCAGTTTTTTAAAGCATTTTTCAAGGGAGGGAGCAACATATATGGAGTTTACCCGCAGCGATTTTAGGTCCACGATCTCCGCTCAAAAATTAGAGGGTTACGGTATGAACGACAAAGACAATTTACAGACCAATTTACAGACAAGTGAACTCGGAATCCTTTGTGCGTCACCGCTTGATGATGCCGAAGAAGATTGTGACCGTCGCAATTGTGACCGTCACGAAGATGTCGTAACGGCAGCTCGAAACAATTCCGATCTCGTGAAACTGGTGAGTTCTTATGCAAATATGTATTCAATTACACACGACCAGAGGTCGCGCGCGTATGCAGTCCTTGACGAAATAATTCAGAAAAAATTGTATAAAAATGCCTATATCGCAGTAAGAGTTCTTTTTTCGATGAACGAATATGCCGCGAAGCGGCTTTATGATGCGTATCGCCAATATAAATACCGGCAACGAGAGCTTGAAAATGAGCAGGACGATGAGCATTCTACAAGTGGTGCCGGAAATGCTGGTGATAAAAAAAATATAAGCGTAGAAAGTATTTGTACACTTATTGCAAGAATTCGTTCTGCGGAAGAGCTTAAAAAAATCTATCGCTTCACCCAAGACCATCTGGACAGTTGTCTAGGTGTGACAAAAAAAGCTCATGAGAAATAACCTGCGGTCCAAAAAAACAATAATCCCTGACTCCCTCTATCTGTTCTGTTGTTCTTTGCTCCGGCATCACTATAGTTTCGTCATATTCTTCTCCGTCTTCCGTAAAATTCAAGAAAGTGGGGGATGAGGATGAAACTTATTAACGTGAATCCGAAAAAAATCAATTTTGGAAAGAATTTGGTCAAGGCATCGACCGAAAGCATCGCGGCGTTTAAAGAGATTTTTGCGGATTTTCTCGTACCCCTATCCCTCAGCATGCCGCCTGTCTTTATCATGGAAAACGGATCCCTCTCTCTGGTGGCCCGGCATTTTTCCTTCGTCGCGCTTGTGGAACACTTTGATATAGCTCCGATTCCAGGCCTCTTAATCTCTGATGATGAGCTTGAGCAATTTGTGCGTGCAAATGAAATTATAGAGTCAGTGATGGTTGCCCACGCTGAAGCATCCAAAAAAAAAGGGAAAAACGCAGCGGGCACATCGCGGAGAGAGAGGAAAGAACTCGGATATGTTTGCCCTTTTTGCGGGCTTCTTGTCATGGGTCCCAAGAGGCATAGGCCCGTCGAGCAGGGAACCTACCAGAGCTACTATCGGATTAGTTGTTTCAGTGAGAAACCAAGGCAAGTGGGATGCGGATTCCAGGCTTACCTTTCCAGTGAGGAGTACTCGCAGTTCCGCAGACGAAAATACCCGGTGCACCTCTGGCTGCACCGTACCACATCAATGTGTCCCGAGTGCGTTAAAAAACCCTTGTTTCTGCGCACTCGTCTGAACAAGAAGATGTTAATGTGCGAAGACAATTTTAGGGTTGGCGGTGCGTGCAAATATCGCTCTAAGCTATCGGGAGATCCTCCATCGGGAGGAGAAGCATCATAGATGAAAGACGTTGCAGAGAGAATAAAGTCCAAGCTCAATATACTGGTGCAATACCAAATCGATGCCGGTATCATAAAATCGCTCGTAGACACGTTTGTAATGACCCCTTTGGAAATCGAAGAGTTTCTCAGGGTCTGCATGAGCCTAATTCACACGCCAATCAATTTTCAAGGAATTCTCCACGCAGAATCAGCGATGAGAACCGTGGTGCGTAAGATACTGGAGTCGTCAAATATTATCGCCAAGTATTCAATTACTATGGCCGACGATATATTATGCTCTTTTTTCGAATCGTTGGGCAGGCGTACTGACCAGAAGGGTCTTTCGCATCCAGTCCACGTAACGGTGCATCCTGAATTCGCCTTTTATGTGAAGGCAGCAGAGTACTCGAAGTCGACGACCCCTCTTTATATAGTGTTTTGTTCGATGTTTCAAACCGTGATAGAAAGGATTTCAGGCTGGCGGATTGCCAGACATACACAAGAAGCATATATACGCGCATGCCGTTATTTCTTTGAATTTATGCCCGATGAAACTAAATTTGACCGCTTGCTTCTTAATAAGCACTTTAGCAAAGCGGATATTCTCTCGCTGATCGCATCGGTGGTCGATCGATACAAGCATGAAAATAAGGCGAAAAGGTCACTGGAAACTGGGGACGACGCGGGGGAAAATGAAGGAAAGAGGTCGAGGGGTCCGACAGCGGCCTCAAGATACGAAAAAATGCTGAAGCAACTTTTGCTGAGTAACGTCGGCGTTAGCATGCGTCAGCCCGGCAAAGGCACGAAGAAAAAAGGCCTGCGGGTAACCAAAATAATGTTGACAGAGACCCCGGACAAACAGGGGAAAGTGGCTCCCGGGTATGAGGATAGCGGACCTCAGGAAATAGAAGTGTGCGAAGCGGTTATCTCGCTCAGGAAAGCCGCTTCCGACCTGCCAGACATAGATGATGACCTAAATGAGAAGTTCTCACGTTGGTATGTCCTTGGCGATGAAATCAGTCCTGGTCCCGATGTGCAGACTGTGGAACATCAGAGACGCCCGAGGCTCCGGCTCCATATCGCCGATGCTCTAAACCTAAGGGCCTTCATTTTTTGTTATGACTCGAGATACCCTAACCTCTATCACATATCCATCGTCATAATAAAAATTAATGAGTTATGGGGCTCGGCCTCTGTTATCGACAGACTCATCATGCTCCTTCTCCTGATACTGCTCTGGACCGGAAATCATCCGGAGGACGTGATGCTCATGGGCATGCACACCGGCGAAAAACTACCGACACGCTATGACACGCACAGACTGTTCATTGCGCGACAATCAAACGCAAGCTACTATCTTTTGAAACCTGCATTGATACAATACAAGACTCCCCCTACAGGATCACCGAACTGCCGTGCGACAACCGCCGTGGTCAAAATTCCTTTGCCCTGCATGCTGACACCTTATATTCAGAGCCTCTGGGACGAACAGAAGGGCGGAGGTTATTTCTTTTCGACCGTATGTCCGGCCGTCGAAACGTCATTCGCCCTCGATGCCGTCAGAGAATTTCTTGACAAACATATCAATACGAGATATGACCTCAGCTTGACCCCGCACCGCATCGCCGCCGCCTTTTTCCCTCTCTTCACTGCGCGATATGGTCTCGATGAAATCCTGGCTTACTATGTGAGCAGCCAGTACAAAACCCTTTTCAGGTCGAGAAGCCACTACTTGCATGTGAGCCCATTACAACTGGAAACCGAATATCTAAGGGTTGCGTCAGTCCTGAATGATAAAATACAAAACAACGCAGAGGCGGTGCAAAGAACAAGACAGGAGTGTTTTCCCGCAGTCGCCATCAAGAAATTTACTCCTTTATCGTCGGCGGAGGACGTCGCAGATAACCGTGTCGATTACATCGGCGACGAGCACGGCTTTGGCTCGGCAATCGTTCCCACAACAGAGGCGGTGTGCAATTATGTTACCTCCTTACATCAGGCCATTAAGAGCAAAGGCTGGGATTGCATTATCGAGCGGCACAATCTCTACGTCGTCTATACGTATTTTTGCGCTGAGTTCAATTATGCATTAAGACCGCGAAACGAGCCTTCTTTCTCGTTCAGCCGCTTCGCAAAGACACCTTTCCAGACAATCAACGACAAACTGAGTTGCCGCTTTTACGAGGATCGGCTTGTTCCCACTAGTGGGTGTCTCGGAATCCTTGCCCAAAATTACAGACGTGATTTTCCAAGGACGCTGCGGTACTTGGCGAGCAGGCTTGACCCCTCTCTGTTGGACTTCGCTCCGGAGAAGTTTTTTTTCTTTCTGGGGAAGTCCGGCAAGCCCAAGAAGTTTCTGCTACGCACATGGCGAGAAGTCCTCGCAAAAGCCGCCATTCCTTATCCATTCAACAGCAAGTCACCCAGACATTACGTGAAGACCTATCTCTACGAGCACGATGTCTGCGACGAACTGAGCGACGCCTGGCACGGCCACCATCACGAAGCTCGCGAGCCCCTGGGCATTACCTCCTCGCTGACGTACGCAGATATGATTGCTCACGGCCTTCCCGTGATAGAATCTATGCTCGCCGAAATCGGATTTTCGGGCATCCCTTATTTACCGGAGGACTAAAAAGATGACCATACCAGAATTCAAAAGCTTTTGCATCGACATAGCCGAGAAGGTGGCGCCCCAAAAGAGAAGGGATATAAATATCTACCGGAAGTCGATCAACATCCTAACGGACTACCTCGAGGCGAAAAAGATATCCCTTGAGGACGGGATTCTCCGGCTTACGAAGGTTCAATTGAACGAGTTGACCGCGCGTTTGAAATTAAGGAAGCCCCAAAACCTACCCAAAGGCAGCTGCCTGATAGACATCCTGAATGAGCTGTATAGTCAAAAGCTCTACCTCGGAGGCTCTCCAGCCATTCCTCGGCAGGTAGAGCGAAAGACAGTTATGAACCTAGCCTCTATTCCCTTCGAGAGACAAGATAGTTTCGAGCTGGTTGCCGAAGCGCTGCAGCATCCAACGGTAAGAGCAAGTGACTTCCCGCTTCACGGAAAAGCCGATACCTATCTGTGCGAGTTTCTCGCGTCGGCGATCCATGATGGGGCGCTCTTATATGACTTTCACCGGACGGCGATGAGCATCAGATTCTCCGATATCAGCCTCTCACCGTTCACCGGAAGGATGCCGGTTTCGGCCGAGGATACCGATTCTTCCCCGGAGAACAACATCGCTTTCTTCCGGTACTGGTTTTCACCTCTCACTGAGATATATTTTCTGAGGCTCATGATCTTCCTTTTGAAGTATCACAAGGAACTTGATTTCCAGTTCGAGGGTGATTATGTCTTCCCGGCGAACTGGCGGAGCGAGGAGAAACTGACGGATATCGCCGGCCTCTTCGACCGCTGGTCTTCCTTGGTCATTAAAGATGCAGATGCAAAAACCGGCCCCTTAGGGATTCGGGCCTTCAGACTGCTTAGTATCTCTAATGTGATTCCCAAAGTCCCCTGTTTCACGACGAGCGCCTTGAGAGGACAGCTTTCGTGCGATTCTCTGCACGAGCGGTATCTCGCGGCGTTGGACACCGTCCTGACGAATGCGCGCAATTATGACGTCAGTTATTCTGTCGTTGAAGAAACAGGAAAAGAGGCAATGATATTGAAGGACGAGGCAGAACGGATCTTCGAAGAAAACAAGAAGTTTTTGCTTTCCAACGAGCAATTCAGTGCCACAATGGAGAAGCTTAAGGAAGTCGTCGATAGCCTGCCGGCAAAGCTCTATAGAAAAGATCGTCTCAAGGCAGCCAAGGAAATCGAAGACACAATTTCAGGACTCCCGAGAGAAGGTTCGGACACTCCGCAACGGTTTCTCTTTAATGTGCTGATATTCGGGAAATGGCTGTCATATCTCATCAGGGAGACGAAGTACGACGCTGGAACCATTAAGACGCGTTCGGATACCATCAGAGGAAAGTTCATCTATATGCTTGGGAACAACGCAATACATGAACTCACTAGCGATCAGCTCGTCGATATAATAATCCGCACTTACACGGCCTATGATTCAAAGAGCATCAGCACGGTAATCAAAGCGTTCACCGAAGACCTGTACGATTACCAGGAAGCCATATTTCCCGAAATGACGTGGGAGAGCTTGCCTTGGGGTAAAGGAGATGTCTTATATAAAGGAAACACCCGCAAATCAAAGCCTCTCGTCACCTTTCAGATGGTACGAGACGCCCTCGAGAGAATAAGTCGTGCCTATTCTGGCAAGAAAGCGAAGAGGCTGCGCGTAGCACTCATCCTAGGCTTTTGCGCAGGCCTACGCATTGTCGAGGTAGCTCACCTGGGTGTGGGTAGTGTGATGTTGGATGGCGGGTACACACTCGCGATAAGGGAGTCGAAAACGCGAAGCGGCACCCGCAATATCCGCCTTGCATTGCTTCTCCACGAAGATGAGCTGAAGGAGGTTGTCGATTTCTTTACGGCGGAGGAGCGGTTGGAGAATCGGCGCGGCAAAAAATGGGATCTGGAGAAATCCCTATTTTCGGACATCGGTGCGGAGCACGCAAGGAAGACCATTCCCCTGGAAATAGCAAGGATATTTAAGCAACTAGAGCATACCGTCCGCTTTCATCACCTGCGCCACTCCTTTGCAAATTGGTTTCTCGTGCGGGCGTTGGCGGTGGTCCGCGGGGTTGAGATATTTCCCGAGGATTCGCCTTTTCTCAAGGAAAAGCTTTTCACGGAAAGGTTCTTGAGCTATGTGGGGTACCTTCTTCTAGGGTACGGCAGAAGGAAGAAAGGGCGACTTTCTTTTGCTTACATCATGCCCGCGCTTGCGAAGATAATGGGCCACTATGGCCCTGAGACGACGCTCACTTCGTATGTACATATTGTCGACTGGATATACTATTTGTATATCCGGAAAGCATGGGATCAGATGACTTTGGATCTCGACAGTCCAACAGTAAGGGATTTCATGCAACTGTCTTATCAGCCTCTGCCGGCATCTCTCGGGAAAAAGGGTCTGAAAGGCATATCGCCTTCGACTATTATCAGCGAACAGCATAAAGTGCTTGTGGAGCTTCTTGCGAAAATGGACGCTGGAAGGGTGTTTGATAAAGTCAAATGATTGGCGCTTTGCCACAGCAGTGCATTTTGGATTGTTCTAACAAGCTCTCTCAATATCGAAAGGGTGATGGCGAAGACGGGCTATGCTTCGGCGACTTTTCATACTCTGAGGCACTCCTTCGGTTCTTTGCTGCTTGTGAAATGGTTCCGCCCTTTTGTATTTTCCGGCTTCACGGATCATGTGCGGCAGAACTGGACATTTGCAATGTCAATAAGGATAGGAACCTTCTGGAACATGGCTTGCACAGCTTTGGAGTCCTCCTTGGACATGCAGACGTAAGGACAACGGTCGCGAACTATATCCATATGGCAGATATGCTTCAAAAAGCATTTCTTGATTTTTATGAACGGGACCATCACCTGTTGTTATCATATCGTCAGGCAATCCATCTGACTGGATATTCTCAGACCGCTATATACAAAAGATTTCCGTCAAGCAGCTCACGCAGAGCAGCATAGACGCAAAAGGCCTCATAGAACTGTAGCTTAAGCGTTTTAGAAATTTTATTGCTAAATGAAAAAGGGGGACCATGTCATGGAAAATGAGAAGAGCTCAAGAGAACGTAACCATTTGAATAACCATCGTGACTACAAGAATCAAAGTTCGTTATTAAACGTTAAGTTTGGGAAAAAGTCAGCCTTGAAATACGTTTCTGTTGATGACATTCTGCCCATTTATTATGCCCGTCCAGACTGGAATGAAAATATCCAGGGGTTTTGGCGTCATCATTCGAAGACGCGGAAAGAATATGACGCCATGGCCGAGAAGTATTCATTAATCCGGAACAAATTGAAAGAAGGGGCTTCGTTGATCGACCTCGGAAAAAACCGTGAGCTGTCGCCGGCAATTAACTTCTGGTGGGGCAAAGAATGTCCTGTGTATCTGGTCAAATTCAGGGATAGTTATTTTGTTATAGATGGACACCATCGCATTGCCTTGGCGATGCAGCACAAATTGGGTGAAATTCCGGCTGCTGTTTGTGAAGCAACGTTGAAAAGAGCTCCTAATACCGTCAACTGTAGTTAGCGGAATTAGAAATGTCGTAAGAAAAAGGAGGAGCTTATCTCAAACGAAATTTCACCTGAGGAAGTTATGATATGAAACTTCTTCGGCCGGGATATGCGATCTACGCGGTGACGTCGCGACCGAGCTCTCATGCAGATATTTTGGTGACGGAGGCATTATCAAGAAGCCTCGCCATCATATCAACATCAGGACAAGGTTATGAATGTCTCGGATGACAAATTCAGAGATAATCTCTCAGAACGAGAACCTTCAGTTCTTTGATCTGTTTCAGCTTTACATCGTTGGTAAGAAAAGCATCTGCTCCGATATCGAGAGTAGCCGATAACTGTATTGCATCAACTGTTTTCAGAAAGGGATAACAGCCTCTCAGCTTGCCGGCAGATTCCGCTATCCCTTCGGAGATCTCGATCATGGTGAGATGTTTCCCATGCTTCAGAAATTCGGCAAATTTCCTGGCAAGCTTTTCATCTCCGTTTTCTATCGGCTTCGGAAGAACCTCGGTAAGGGTTAAGACTGAAGAATAAGCGGTAAGATTCCCTGATTGAAAGGCTGTGATGACTTCTTTGGCAAGGGGACCGAATTCCGGGTGAGCTTCTATGTAGTAGATGACTGGGGCTGTGTCGATGAAGATACTGCTGATTTGGGCAAGCTCTTCTGAGAGCGTCACACCCGGTCCTCTCTCAGGCGGTTGACATACTCTTGAGCATCTTCACCCTTCCAGAGCCCCTTACCAAGACCATAAAGGTTCGTCCAGTCGAGCTCTTTCTTTACAGCAAGCCCGGTCTTTCTCAGCTGATGGGCGAGTTTCTCTACCAGCTTCAGCTGGTCTTTCGGAGAAAGCTTTTCGATTTCTTTTTCGATTTTTCCAAGCGTGCTTGCCCTTGCCATCTTCACTCCTGTTTGCTCTTTATCAATATGATATCACATTGGGATTTAGCAATTCCTGTTTTATTTTCCACTGTCCTGCTCTCTTTTTCAAGGGTACGCTGAGACCGCAAAGTTCACCACGGTGGCAAGTATTTTTGGAATATCGAAGCTGTTGGCCTGTAACAGAACTGAATTCTCAGTTTACCCTGGCGATTCAGAGAGCTGCTTGTGTTCACCGTTGCCATGCGTTCAAGTGCGTTTTGGTTGCCTCTTTTCACAGCCGCCCTCTACATAAATCCTACGTACCGCCAGCAGTCAGCAACTTCTTTTTATATCGTTTCCGCGTCTTATCTGAAATTTTAGAGGCCAGGGCCTCATCTAACACATCAATCCCAAACACCCGGTCCCTTATAGGAGGCTGAATAACTGGAGATGGAGCTGAGTCGTAAAAGACAGCCTTGTCGCCTTGAAGCTTCACAATGATCTCATTCGTTTCCGAACAACCATATATAAACCATTTGACGTTGGAATATTGCCTATCCGTGCTCTCGAAGCAGGAGACGCATTTGCCTTCCTCGACTTACCGTTCGAGGCGATGTCTATCTGGCTTCTTCTTGGTACCTATTTCAGAGCTTCTTCCGTCAGCTTTGCCGATTATGCTTCCGCTTTTCTCCATTAAGATCCACGGCAATTTTGTCCTCTTGGCGAGACGTTGCAGTTTCGCCAGCGCCATTTTCCTGGCCGTTGTAATTCGTTCAGCTTTAATCAGCCAGAGGTAATTATAATTATTATTGAGCCTGGCCACCCAAAAACTATCGAGTTCGCCAGATAGGCCATCCAGCCATGCAAGGAACTTATACGTTTTTCATGACACCTCCATAATAAGCCGTTATCATAAGAACGGAGCCTGCTAATGCCTGCATCGAATGTGACCAGAAACCTGTGCCCCTTCGTCCTTAAGCTAACGCAATGTAAGGTAACGGTTAATATTGTACGGCGAGGCTGGCGCTGCCTCCGTGCCTGATACCTCTTTTGTCATACATCTGCGTGGTTGCTATGCGACTGTGGCCCACACTTCTCTGGACTGCCTCGATAGGGCAGTCGTTTTCAAGGGCCTGCGTAATAAACGTAGCCCGGGCAGAATGAGGAGTGACTTCTTCCGGAAGGCCTACTCCTTTTCTGTGTTTGTGAAATATCTTGTTCAGCTGTCGCGAGCTGAGCGGTTTCCTCCCGCCTCTTAGCCCCCATATCAAGGGCGATTCTTTGTCCGTGCCGTGACCAAACAGGGAGAGGTATAATTGAAGCACCCTCTCCAGCCTTCGGTGTATCGCGACTCTATTCCGTTTTCCACCCTTCACCATGAAATCAAGCACAGGATACCCCGCGTCTCGGTAAAAATCCTTGACCTTAAGCGAAGCGACTTCGGCGATGCGGCAACCCGTGAAAAAGAGGATGTGCAACACCGCGGCGTCCCGCGCTCCTTCAGGAGTTTGTATATTCGGAGACTCCAGAAGGCTCCGCACCTGCCCGGCCGACAGCGTTGACGCCTTTACGAAGAAAGACGTCACTTTTGGCCTCTTAACGCCCACGGTGGGGTTGGTCTTTACGATCTGCTTTTCGCATAAATGGCTGAAGAGCGATGACAGGGCGGATATTTTACTATGGACCGTTTTTTCTGTTCTCCCACCCATTATCATCGAGTCTCGCCAGGCTATGACGTGTGCCTGGGTGACGGCCCTCAGGTCCTCCGCCGTCTTCATGCCATGGAAGACAATGAAAGCCTGCAGGGAATTTCTGTATGAAGCGCGGGTCCTCGGGGAAATGAAGTTTGCCAGCCAGACCGCTTCCTCGGGGATCTCCTCGATTCGCCCTTCCCTAACGACGGTTACGTCATGCCAGGTGTCCATAGGCCCTCCCTCTCTGGGCAATTCCGATAAAAGGCATTATCGGAACTACCGCACCCTCCCCCTTTTTTTCCCTTTCTTCTCAGGCTCCGGGTATCCCTCAATGACCACCCCAAACGGCACCCCCTTTATCCGCGCAAGACAATCATTCAGGGCCTCCGCCTCCGATTTCCCATGGCCCCGATACTCCCCTTTCGCCGCGAGAAAAACCATATTCGGTATGGCCGTAAAGCCCCCCCTTATGCACTCCGGATAAGGTCTCCCTTACATCAATAAGAATCCCTCTCCACCGACGTTCGAGCTCATACCGCCGCACTTTAAAAAGCACCTCGCCCTTCCTGATCTTATAATCTTCCACCACCGCATTTTCCTCCTTAATCGTTTTGTGAAATCCTTCTCCGCCTTTCACCGCCTCCGCTCACATCTGCCCTTCCGGCGCTTGCCCCCATCACTCCCCTTCCCTGATGAAAGGTTTTCTATCGTCTTTTTCAAAGGACCGCCCTACTCTCATGGCCCCTCCTTTTGGAAAGAGGCCTCGTTGGTTACAGGCGCCTATTTCCTCCGCTCTGCTATCCGCTTCGTTACGATCTCGACCCTTTCCGCGAATTCCTTGCTATAGAAAATGTCCCCTACGGTAACCAGCGCTCTACTTTTGAGATATGCGAGACCCGGCATAAAGTCGAGAAACCTCCCGTCACTTTCGGCCAGAATATAGAGCGGCCCAACTCTCCTTGCGAGTTTCAGCAATGCCTCTTTGTCCCGTTCGATTTCCATATCGCCAAACCAGATCTTGTTGGCCCTTGCGTTGAAGATATTCGCGTTGAATATGGTCGTCGGCTGTCTCATGCTCTTGCTCGTATAGATCATCCTGTCCAGCATGCCAAGGAGTGTTACTGCCGTGCGGGAAATCCTGGTGAATTTCGCGTCCGTCCATGTGCTCTCTTTTTCTTGCTTCGTGCATTTACTGGCTTTGCTCATATCTCGCTGCCTCCTTTCGCTTTTTCATGAGGGTCTCGGGAGCGCTCCTCCAGAGTCTGCAATTGCCCCTGCCCGAAAGAGCAGGACAATCGAAAATGTCGTGCTCATGCCTTTTGGTGGTTCAAAGGGATCCTTAATCTCATTTCTCTTGCACGCTAAAAGCCCCCAGGGTTACGACGGGTATTCTCTTTCTCCTCCCGTTCTTGATCCTCGACCCTTTCCGCAAATTCCTTGCTATAGGTTATCGTTCCTTTTTCTATAGTGACCTGCGCCACGCTTTTGACATATTTCAGATCGGGCGTAAATTTGATGAAAGTGTCGCCTTCACGAACGACGTATATCGTCGTGCCTGCTTGCTCTGCGAGTTTTAAAAGCGCCTCCTTGTCGATTGCGATTTCCATATCTCCGGCCCAGATCTGTTTCGCGTTTGCATTGAAAATAACGGCGTTAAACATGGTCGTCGGCTTTCCCATAGACTTGCTCGGGTAGAGCATTCTGCCGGGTTTGCCGATGAGTTCCTCCGCCATGCGCATGGCCTCTTCCCTTGTGATTTTTCTTGCCTTGCTCATATTTCTGCCTCCTTTCGTTGCGCAATCATTGTCTTTAGAAATTTTCTCTGGTAAACGGAAGTCCCAAGGAATGGGTCATAGGGGCCCCATTCCTTTTCCGGGTCCGAGTCCTTGAGATGGACGTAGAGGTGGTTCATTTTTGCATCGGTGTTTTCGATGTGATGAAGGGCGAGGGCCTCCGGGGTTGAAGGCCTGACAGGGCTGCCGAATTCAAGGCTCCCGTGATGGGACAAAACCATGTGCTTGAGCAAAAGCGCGAGGTCCGCCGGAAAACCCTTGAGAATTTGGAGTCTTGACTCGACCATAAGCAAGCCCATCGAAACATGTCCCAGCAGTCTTCCCTCTGTTGTATAGCCCCTCGTCATGCCTCCGGATAGCTCTTTCAGTTTTCCGATGTCATGCAGGAATGACCCGGTAACGAGGAGGTCCCGATCCAGTATGCCCGGGTATTTTCCGGACATATGCATCGCGTGCGATATTATGTTGCTCGTATGTTCAACGAGTCCGCCTATATAATTGTGATGGACCGTCAGGCCGGCAGGCGACATCTTGAACGCTTCAGCGAAGCTGTCATCGGAGAGAAAGGCCTCCAGGAGGGCCCTGCAGCTGCCATCTCCGACCAGCGTCACCTGTTCATGAAGTTTTTCCATCCAGAGGTCGACCCCACCCGGTACCACCTCTTGGAAGTCGTTGATGTCGACTTCTTCTTCCCCGGCCGGCCTGACGCGCGCGATCGATAGGATAATGGCGCCGTTATGCGTTTTGGCGAGCCCCTGCACATAGGCAAAACTCCTGCCTCGTAAGAGGTCAGCGGTTTCCTCGGGACGATCCCAGACGTATCCGTTGATTTGGCCGCTCCGGTCATAGAGGGCCAGGGCGAGATAGTTTCGTCCGTCTCTCGCCCTTTTCAGTTCGGCTGAACGAAGAGCAAAATAAGTATCGGCCCGTTCAAACGCCTTCAGGTCTGATCTCATCTGTTTCAATCCTTACTCCCCCCTGCCCTTCCTCTCTGTCCTCTGATCCGGATCTTTTCCATTGCTCGGCCCTGCCCTCGTGCCACTACGGTATCGGGGTCTACCTTGCGATGAGGTACATGACACACAGAATCACTGCCGTGATCACGGCGACGATGATTATTCTTACGTCAGTGGCCGGCCTATCGTATCCCGCCGGATGGCTATCCTCGAAATATTCACTCTCCCGGGATTCTGCCTTCCAGAGTTCTTTCTTGGGTCTGTCTATTGTGTCGTCAAGATAAAACGGATAATTCTCCGCCTTAATCCCATATGCCCTGGTGACATTCCTCATATTCCCGTCGGTACTGACGAGGACCACATTGCCCGTGGTCTCTTCCCTGATTGTTATCGCGGCGCCCACGATCCTGTTGTCGGCGTTGCTCGCTAGGTCGTCGATCGCCGCGTGCCTATTGAAAATCCTTACGAGAGAGCCCACGGAAGTCCTCGCTCCGGCCGCTATATCCTCCCGGCTGCCGAGCATGTCAAGCGTCCTGGCGATTTTCCTGGCTGCCTTCGCCCGCGGTTCTTCGGGGTTCGGGTTTCTCTTGAGCCCATCCAGCTCCTTGATGACGGCGGTTGGTATAACGATCTGGCTATCGCCGAGTTTGTAAAGTACATCCGGATCCTCAATCAATACGCTTGTGTCAAGGATGTATGTCTTGTTGTTGTCTTTCATACTGCCTCCCTGTGAAATAAAATGAATGCCGTTTCCGATCAATTCTCCTCAGGCCTTTTAAAATTCAACCTTTCCCATTGCAGCCTGCCTTTTCTCCTTTGGCGGATTCCTTGTCATTTCGGATTACCTCCTTCTTCCACGCTTGCCGTTGAGCCGTTTCCCACTGTGCCCAACGACCGCTTCATTTCAGGGGACCGTCCATCGTTTTTTCCATGAGTAAAGTAAAATGTCTCCAGTTCCGCTGAAAGGGTCGAAGCTTTTCCTCATTTTTTTCTCTTTTGTCTCCGTCCTCGCCGCCTGGCCATATCTTCCGAGCCTTCGCGTTACTTATCATTTCCTTACCTATGGCAGTCGGCATTCTCATGCTTCTGCTACTGTTCATTCCTTCTCTCGATTCCGTGAAAACCTTTCGTGCTGTCCGGCATATGCAGGCTTCTCCCGTGGCCGGGGAAAAAAGCTTTTTACCCTTCACTCACTTGTCCCTCCTTTGCCGTTTTATAGGCTTTCTTGATCATGGTCCTGGTGATAAATTCTCCCGGCTCAATGCCCTGCACATCGAATATCTCGTCTCCCACGACCTTGATTTTTGAGATGATCTCCTCGCCGCTCCGCTTGCTACCTTCCTTAAGAAGAAGTTCCAGGAACCTCTTTCTCTTTGCCTCGTCGAGACTCTTGCAAAGGCCTTCGAAATAACTGAAATCTTCCTTCTTGATGTACATGTTGACCTCCTCTGATTATTATCATTATAAGCTATCTAAATATCAATTAATAACATCTAACAATCTCTATATGATATTTATAAAGCTTAGTGATATGTTTGTCAAGCCCTCCGGACAATTTTTTTCTTTGCCGATCTACTGGCCTAAAAAAGAGTACTTTTCACGGCCGATGCCCCACATCATGTGCTTTATTATGATCTCTAAATGGACTAATATATCATGACAAGATATTTATACCCTTTCATGATGCAGATGTCAAGTCCTGTTATGCTCTTTTTTATTTCTTGTTGCTATTCTTAGTTTTTTGGTGATAAGATTTGGTCATTTAAGGATGTGTTGGAAGGGAATTGAATGCTGATAGTGAACCTGAAGGCGCTGATTCACCGGAAAAGCGCGATTGAGAAGCGAAAGATTACCTATAAAGTGATCGAGCAGGAAACAGGAATCAAGACCCTTACCTTGTCCAGGATCGCATCGAGCCATGAGTACAACTTCAGCAGGAAAGACCTCGAAAAACTGCTCCTCTATTTCAACTGCCAGCCGAACGATCTCCTTTCCTTAATCAAAGAGCAGGAACCATAAATGTCGGCGGGAAGCACAGCCACAGACAAATCTCTGAGGCAGATGAAGAAACAGGCGATAAATAGAAAATGACGCTGGACCCAAGGACGATCAAGGGCCGTACTGCTCTTAGCAAGATGCTTACAAAGCTTTTTGCCCTCTGGAAGTTGAACACTCGGGATCAGATGGTCCTTTTAGGACTCGGAGAGAACTCCGGAGCGAGGCTGACGACGTATCAAAGCGGCGAGCCGCTTGATGACAACCCCGATCTTCTATACCGTGTGACAAGTCTTCTTTCGATTCACCGGTCGCTTCGCACACTTTTTTCGCGGAACCGGGAGTTAACATACAACTGGATGACTACACCGAATTCTGTTTTCGAAGGGCAGTCCCCTGTTGAGTTTGTTCGCAAGTATGGACTTCGAGGACTTGGAGGAGCCAGGGGGTATCTCCATGAGGAACTGAACGGTCAGCATAATTATATTGAAGCTGAACACTTAAAAGACGGGCATCTGTATCACATCAATGCCAGACGGGCAAACCGCGGAATTTGGATAAAAGAGCATGAATCTTTCCTCATATCCAGAGTAAAAATAAATCATGTATATCTGTTTGAAGAAATGCACTTTGACCTCCATGTACTTATGGGTACTGCAAAGCCGCTCAAGGAAATAGAGCAAAGTCCTTTTGCGATCGATAGACTAAACAGTGCATGCAAAAACAGAGACAAGGAAGTACTCGATTATCTTATGGCCAACAGCGGTATTGATCCGAGGACTTTTAAGAAATCTGAATTTATTTTATAGCATTTAACTGAATTTGAAAAACTTTATTCTTGATCATTCATCGAGCATATTACTCACATAGAAGTAACAAACGCTCGCCTACATGGTGATCCTGATCACCCTGAGGGTTGCTCACAGAACTCCTCACAAGCCTCGCATTTTTGTTGCCAAAGATTTCGTCCCGTAACTTTGCGGCTCAGGCACGCCCGTACAGAGCGCCCGTTGCAGTGAAGGGATAAGGATCCTATTTTTGCCTGTGTGAAATGCCGGGAGAAACCTTGTGCGACAGCTGCCTCAAGGGAAGTGATCCGTCATTTTCAGCGTCCTGCGGCAAGTTCACCGACTACTCCACACAATTCGAATTGCTGCAACAATGAAGATTATCAGGAGAAGTTCACAGACGGAATAAATAACCCGCTGGTGAACGGGCGCTTGAAAATCAAGGCTTATCAACAGTCGGGTTGATTTGTTGGTTATGCATAGTATTATTGTTTGTGTGCCCAAATAGGCGAAGTTAATATTGCAAAGAAATTGTATGACACAGTTGATATTGCTTCTCCAATAGTCGGCTTGATAAGCAAGGGTACCGATGTCAAGTTATTTTTTGAAATTTGCAATAAATACGGTGAGAAGTTACCCGACGGTGCTCCAGGAGTCTTGGTTATTTCCGAATATAGCCAAAGGTAATTATCGTCCGCCCAAACTTTTCTTTCGAATGCAAATGTTGGTATTCTGATGGCGCTATCAAAGTATACAGGGGTTGGCACTATTTCAGCCGTGGCCTTATTTATTTTGAAAATCAGGCTCTCGTTGCTACCGAACTTATTATTCATCGACCATATGTATGCAGAATTATCTGTTGCTGTGTCAAAAACGGGTACTAATGGGAGAGGCAGCTCTATTAATGCATAAGACATATTCTCTTTTTGCACTTTAAACAATTTGTCACCAGAAAATATCCAGAGCGCTGCGCCCCCGTCAACAATGTAGAGTTTGTCAGTACCAACCTGACCGAGCTCCACTAATTTAGAATCTGCGCTTGATTTCTTCTTGGCTATTAAAGTCAGTTGCATGAGTACCTCAGGTGTTCTTTTGACATCGAATTCTATTTCATTCGTGTTAATGCATGCGTACCAGTAATGATCACGATCTTCGAAACTATCAATCAGCATCAGGTCTTTCAAATTATCGAAATGACCTTCAATTCGGGTTCTGAACGACTTGTCTAATCTGAACCCCCTAAATGTTGACCCCGAAGTCATATTGATGTAATAATATTTGTCATCTTTGCCGTCCACGGTCAAAATCATCGGCGATCCTAAGCTCGCAACTTCCTGAATAGCCTTACCATTGTTTAAAACGTATATTTTATTCTGGTTTCCCTGATGAACCTGTAAATAAATACGGTTGTTATCTTCAAATATTTTTGTCACTCTCGGCGCATAATATTGGCGGCCGTATTGCATGCCAGGAAACTCAATTCTATTCTTCAATTGGTGAGATTGCGCATCAAATGTTTTAATTGCCCCGTCAGAAGTCGCAATATATAGAGTGTTCCCCTTCTTATAAATAGCATCGACTTTGGTGCTTGGTACATATGCACAGCCACAGCAAATCGACAGTATTAGGCTAAGAAGTCCTTTAATAATGCCTTGCACTTTAAACCAGGATGACATAACGACTGTCCTCATATGCTATTTTTTTATTCGATTTTGGAAGATTTGTATTTAGCATCTATCGGCTCTTCATATTACCGTTCGTACTCATCACTATTGAAAAGTATACCACAGGTGTCAGTTGCAGGAAGGAAGCGGTTATGTTTTACGTATTTTCATCATCTTATTTCCACCCCGTTGAAACTCATATTTTACGGCCGTGATTTCTCCTTTATAACCAATTCCCTCGATGCTTTTTATAACCGGCTCAAGGTATGGCGAGGGTTCTGAACTAAGTTTCAATAATGGGAATATCCGAACCTCATGCGCCACTCGGCACATTTCACGAATAGAATTTATATGAAAGTCCAAGTTGAGCTGATCACTGTATAGAAATAGAAAATGAGAACACAAAGCTAATTGAAATTGTTTATCAGCAAATGAGAGAGACGGCAGGGATTCAGCCATATAACGACTTTCTCTTAGCCCCCTTTCATAATCGTCAAGAAATTCCTGCATGGCGGACGTGCGAAGTCGGCCTAGTTCTTCTATAGAATGAATAGTGGTCCACACATAATCAGACTCATTTTTTTGAGTCTGTTCGAGTACCTCATTGAGCGTGTCTTTTATCCGCTGAGCGATCTGCTCCTTCGTTAATTGATAAAGAGGATCTACCGAGATTATTTTCCCCCCGCGTTTCGTTAGCCCGTAATTAAAACTTGATGGACCGTCGGCACATCCTAAGATATAAAGATTAAGGTCAACCTTACTAAGAGAGAACATGGAGAGGTATTCCTCATATGAACGCCCCCACGGTACAATTTTATCTAGGGTAAATGACATTCTTTTTTCTCTGGAACAAATATTGTGCGGCTCTAAATCTACAAAGACAAATCTCTATTACCATTAGCACTTCATATAATTATAACAAGTTTAAAAAATGCGAAGTACAGGAAGGACATCTCACGGCATGATTCAGACCGGAGTCGTGACTTACCCATGCGGGGTGGCAGGTTTGCTCCGGAACGCATGTAAGAGTTGCAGCGGAATCAGTGGCAGATTTAAATCGGAACAGGTCGCAGGAATGGTCCGGAATATGCGATGAAAGCGTTCGAGATTTCAATTATTTCCGGCAGTCTGTATAAAATAGGATCTGTCGCGGGATTCTTGTAAGGGTTCCTGAAGTATTTTTTTCTTTTAAGAGGTAATATCGCAAATCAGGAAAGGAGGAACGATCAATGGAAAAAAGCGCTGTGCCAAAAGCTCCATTGGATGTAAAAAGCTGTGCAGAGTTTCTTGGAGTCAGTGAACATGATGTAAAACAAATGATTAGGATCGGTATTCTTGAAGTCAGTAAAGAGGGGAAGTTGATGCTCTTCGATCTCACAGAGGTTTATGCCTTGGGAAGGGCAATAAAGGGCGGAGACAAGAATAAGATACTCACGGGTAGTTTCGTTTCGTAATAGCTGAGGAGTTGTGTAACGAATCAGTCGCAGCAGAAACGACGATTATCAATTCCTAAAAGAAAGTAGCACCAGTGGCAATTTCCTGACAGTCTCAGTTGCAGGAAGGACCTGATAGCGTCGCGGTCGACCGCGTCAGTTGCGTTAGTTCGCGTGTTATACCCTATAATCTGCCGGCAATGGCCTGCTCCACGGAGGTTCCATCACTTTTTGGACTTCTTCCTGTATTACGCTTAGGCCGAGCCACTCTAGACGATTTCTTTCTTTCGCAAATAAACGCCCTCCAGTCTTCTGTCGAATGTGTCTTTCTCCCGAATCACGCAGATATCGGAATTGAAAAGTGTGGCGGATGGCATCCGAATCACGCAAACCCATCGAATGTCCCAAAGCGTTTCTTTCAGCCATTATGGTGAGTCCCCCGAAATGTGAAGTAATTGCCGTAACTCCTTCTTAAATAGGCATTCTGAAAGGATTTACTTCACATTATAATACGTCGGTATCAGATATACTCCTCATTGAAATATCTCAATGAATGAGGAGGTTCATATGTCCGCGTCTCAACAGACTGAGAAATGGAGCTGCGACGGATCCTATCAATTCAAGTGTGCTCGCCACTTCCATCAAGATTTTTTGCAGTCATAAAGATCTATCCAAAGCAGCAAGAATCTGAGTGACATGAAGCTCTCAAATCGTTGTAGGGGACCCCGTTATGTGCATTAAAAGACACTTTGATCTCCTTTTTTTCAAATACTTATAGCTCTGACTTCACATTTCGGGGAACTCACCATAATGGCTGAAAGAGATAGTTTGAGTCGTTCCAGAAAAATCTCACATTCTCCCTAAAGTCAAGGCCGAAGACCTCTCGCATAAAATGACAACTTTCACGTCGAAATAATCATCAGCTGTAACATGTTCTATAAGGCCGATCATCGATTTTCTCCCACAAAGTACTTTGCACAAATTTCAAAGCCCGTTTCTGAGTGGCGCGATAGGCATACCCTTCTCCTTCCAGACCGAAAACCCTTCCGAATAAATTACTACGTTCGTATATCCAGCAGTTTTAGCCTTATCCGCCCATTTCCTGCTCGTCAATGATTTCACGGAGTCACAGTAAACCACCAGCAGCACGCCTTTGTCTTTTGGAAGGAGACCTATTGATTGCTCGAAATCCTTTTCCGGGATATTGACTGCACTGAAAACATAACCTTCATCGTATTCCTGTTTCGTCCTCGCATCTATGACCATGAACGGCCTGTTCCGCCCGCCTTCAATCTCATATGCATTATCCACTACCATCGAATGGAGCCGTGCAGTATCAATCATTTTAAGATCGGACCCGGCCCATGAATTTGAAACAAACACGAAGGCAAAGATAAAGAGAGCGATTAACATTCTTTGTACTTTTTTGTTTGTCACCATCGTCTGCAAAGAAAGGCAAGCTATAGTTCTATTAAAAATTCGCATACATCATCACCCCTGCCAATCGAACGTTTGATCTTTACGTCAACCATCTTTTTAGACACTTGGGAAAAAAGTGTTTCCATCATGCCCTGCGAACAATAACATTGAACAGGATGAAGCTCAATCAGTCCGGAGCGAATGAGCGGACAACCACATTCACCGAATATTCCTTTGACGGCATTTCCTTCAGATACCCATTTGCCCTTTAGATTGCGTTCGTCGCGAAGAATATTCCATTCGGTCACAAGGTCCTCAATGGAGCTTATCTTTCTACCCAAGCATTTTTCACAAAGTGCCATCAACTCTTTAGCGCACGCCTCCCCTGCAGGTCTCATTATGGAAGCTTTCAGGTTTTCATCAAGATGATCAATGCTTCCATGCAGGTGAGCTATCCAACTTTAATTTTTCGTTATAGGGATGTTCATCATCGCCTATGGTTTGCCGTCACGTCGGCCTCTTATGACCAAATACTATTCTGACTTGTGGATGTCTCTTCGAGAAGTCGATCAGCGTGGTCCTCTTGAATGTCGTGTCATACAGCGCTCTAATCATCTGCCGTTCAAATACTGCTCGATTGCCTGTCTGTGTTTTGCTACGTAGGCGCAGCTCGGCTCTGCGCCGCACTTCCGGCATTTTAAGTCGTTTGCAGAGTTAAATGTTTCGCAGACAGGACATGAATAATGCTCTATCATCTCCGCATACCATTGTTCATAGCCGACCTCTTTGATGCGCTCCTGAGATTTCCACAACTCTATTCTATGCGGCATCTCCGCCTGAAATGTTTTTAACTCTTCGCAGGGATATTCATGACATCCACCACAAAAGTCCACACCTCTTTCATAAGCGCATTGTCCCATTTTGCATCTCTCTCTGCAATAAAAGCATCTTTTTCCCGACCGGCAGCCGTCGCATTGCAATTCTTCAACCGGTCGCTGAACACGTTCTGCAATAACCTTCAGCCTTTCCGGATCTTCTCTTGTCCCGATAAATATTCCACACGCAGGACAAAACAACCCACAAACAGCGGCAAGCCGTTTATCAGGAATCTTAAGATTCTCCCTTTGCATGCTCATATTCACTCTCTTTTGAACCACAGTCTGGAGATAAATAACAGTCAATTTTCATCATCGTCAGCTCTCTTATTAGTCCCCGTCTTTGGTCAGTACGATATTCACAGAAAGAATACCGGCTCCTTTCGATCTTGACACATCTGACTCAATCGCAGTGCAATGTTCTTAATCATATCATTCTTTATCTTTCGCGCATTCTCAGGACATGCCTTAATACAAGCACGACATAAAATACATCTTCTTGTATCAATTGATATACTGTTTCCTGAGTCAATAGCTCCAACAGGGCAATGCTGCGCACAGGTTCCACATTGCGAACAACTATTATCAACAGAAATAAAATCAACAGACGAGAGCTTTTTTTTGCTGTCAATCATATCTTTATAGGGGTAGCTACCGGGCACACTTATATCAGCGATGTGATTAATTGATGGAAGAGATGATATTTTATTCCTTATTTTTTCCGCGAATAACTGAGCATGGCTTAGGTCATCTGCATCAGGCCGACCTGCGGCGATGGGTGCTTCCAAATTGGAAAAGGAATGCTCCCCTATAAATGCAGCGCAAGCGAACGGTATGCACCCTATTTTTATAGCAGCGTCCTTGAGTTCGAGCAACGCATCATCATATTCGCGATTACCATATACAACAACGCATACGGTAGGGGTATTATGGGCTTCAATCGTATTCAGCCATTCAATTGCATTAGCTTGGACTCTGCCGAAGTAAACAGGCATCCCAATGATGAGCAATTCACTTTCCGATGTTCGCAAGCGTTGTTTTCTTCCCTCCGGTTTGGTAATATCCACCATCTCCATATCGCTGAGGCTGATTCCTCGCGCAATTGCCTGAATTATCTTCTTCGTTGTGCCGGTGGGCGAAAAATAAACGAGTTTCAGTGATTCTATTTTCATTGGCCCCCTATAGTAAGAGTTAGGCTTCTCCATCCTTATTCAGGATGATATCAATCATCGTTTTCCGCGGCTGGCAGAACAGCTTCTTGACGCGACGACGAAATTCTTGAGGAGTAATATGCTCTTCATGTGTGCCGATCACGATCCTGATATTGGGAAACGATTGTTCAAGAGCCTCTTTGTATGTTTCTTTAAACGGGCAGAGTGCTTTCAAGCAATAAGAAAAATGTATGGTATCAACCTGAAAATCGGTTAATGCCCGGATTCTTTCGATTAATTTATCAGGGCCAGTGAGCGTAGGACAGCCGGGGCAGTTTATTATCCCCGTCAAAGTGAGTTTTTCATCTTGTGGGTATTCCGCAAAGGTACCGAGTCGCTTCCGAAAATCAGCCAGGCAACTTACGGACGAGCAGCCGAGGTCTTGTGTCGCATTGGAACATGTCAGAATGCCAATTCTTGCCATGGTGTGTATCCCTTAATGATTTTAGTATACTTTGCAAACCGACCGAAAGGAAAGGATGATAAGGAGGAGAAACGGATACCGAGAAACAGACGAATTAGGAGCTAAGTCAGCATGTCTAAGAACGCTCCCTGAAAAGTACTCATCCTCTTGTCTCTTCTCGTTACCACACAAATCTGCTCAGGTGTTAAATAATGGCTTAACGGTATATAGTTCAGCCTTCTCTCTTTGAAAACAGGCAGTTCTCGCACTACGGACGCGAAAGCCAACCCGAGCCCCATTTCCACATAGAGAGAACTGAGCTCAATGTTCGATGATTCCATGATCACAAAGTAGTTGGCATTGTGAGCTCGAAAAAGTTCCTCCAATTTGTTGCGGTGCCGGAATTCACTGCTTTTGGGCGGCAAGATGAGTGGATATTTAACAATTGCGTCCATAGACACCTTTTCCATTTTCGCCAAGGGATGTCCCGTCGGCGCCAGGAGAACAGGCTCCACTTTTTTCCAACGGCGCTTGTCCAATGCTTCGGGGATTACGCTTTCGAGGGCCAGGCCGACATCGATGTCTCCGTTCTTAACCAATTCAACGACCTCCCTCTGCGGACGATCAAGCAAAGATAGCTCGACCCAAGGGAATTGCCTGTTATACTTTCTGACGACTTCCGGCAGAAGATGATAGAGAGTAGTAAAGGGCGCAGCTATTCTTAGACGCCCCTTTTTCAGACCCTTATGTTCTGCAATATCCTCGATAAGGCGGTCATATTCTTGCAATAGCGATTTGGAGAACCAAAAGAATCTTTCTCCAAGAGGCGTAAGGATAACTTTTCTTTTTCCAATTCTTTCAAAAAGCTGGCAGTCCAATTCCTCTTCGAGGGACTTGATCTGCTGTGTTAATGCGGATTGAGTGCGGTAAGTGGCATCAGCAGCACGTGTAAAACTTCCGAGTTTTGCAACATGATAGAAGCCTATGATCTGCTGCCATTCCATATGGCCCCCTTTCCTGAACCTTATTTTAATATTAGCACAGCTAAGTTTAATTATTATAATAATTAATTTTGCTAATATTAAGTCCTCAATGATAATTAAGATATAGAGGTATGTACTTGACTCTCGTAACCACAATATATAGAAGATGGAGTGATGGAAGACTACCCCAGGACAATGCTTGAATTTGAGAAGCAATTTGCTACTGAAAAAGCTTGCCACGAATATTTTGTAGGGTTGCGTTGGCACAATGGTTTCAATTGTCCTCGTTGCAACCATCATAAAGCTTGGAGGATGAATCGTGGTCTTTATAGATGTTGTCAATGTGAATTTTAGCAAAACACAAGATGTTGTATGTACGAGAGTCAAGTACATACCCCTATTAAGATATAAAGACTTTCTGTCAGCGTAATGCGAGAAATCAGTCGGAGGTGGTTCACATGTGTCATGAAGAATTCTTCCCTAATTTTATCAAAGCGCTTCCCTGCGCAGACATTCCCATCAGGGGTCTAAATGCATATCTTCTTCAGGGTTACGCCCAGCAGGTTTTATTCATGACTTTTGACAGCGACGTTGAAATTCCGGAGCACGCTCACCAGGCTCAATGGGGCATTGTCTTGGATGGAGAGATTGAATTGCTGATCAATGGAAAAAGGGAAATCTATCGGAAAGGAGACACCTACTTTATTTCTGAGTATATCCCTCACAGTGCAAGAATAAAGAGCGGTTACAAAGATGTAACCATATTCAATCAACAGGACAGATACAAAACAAGAAAGGAGACGTCATGACGAACAGTTCATTAAAGCCGGGGCTATCGTACGAATTCAAGTATAGGGTCCCGGGAAATAAGACCGTACCACATCTTTATCCGGAGTCGCCCGAATTCAGCGTAATGCCGGAGGTACTTGCGACAGGCTTCATGGTCGGCCTCTTCGAATGGGCCTGCATTCGGGCAATTAATCCACATATTGACTGGCCCGCTGAACAAACCGTCGGCATAGGGGTAAATCTGACTCACGAGGCTGCGACGCCGCCCGGTCTGCTCGTTACCGTCAAGGCAAAATTGGAGAGCGTGGAAGGAAGAAAACTTACTTTCTCAATAATAGCTGACGACGGCATTGACAAAATATCTGAAGGTATCCACGAAAGGTTCATAATCGTTGCGTCGAAATTCAATGAGAAGGTGAAGGCTAAGGCTCTCCGAGGAACTTCATAGTTCCCGCAAGCTCCCCTGCCTGCCTATTCCATTTGTTTATCTCCGGCAAAGCGCCTTCCCCTCTCCCTCCTGTTGGCCTCGCACCGAATGAAAGGGGAGACAGAGGGCGCTTTGCCTTTTCAAAAGCTGTCACTCAGTTTACAGAGAACTCTTCATCATTTTTTGAAGCTTCATTGTGTGGAGATGTCTCCTATGCGCATTATAGTAGAAAGCGAGAAGGGAAACGCGCAGACCTCCTTTAATCTTTGGAGGTGAAAAGAAAAGTTTTTGTGTGTTTCTTTCAACCCATAGGTGTGAGCCGTGTGACTGTCCGGCAGGTGAGATGTAGTGGCTGAACTTCTCATATTGCGACGAAACCGAAACGCGTTTCTTTCTGGATGTACATCGCACAGGTGAACTTTCCTGGATGTGCGGAATTCTTTCGGTATTCGTAAGCCCCCCGATTTGACTGTGGTGTGACTTTGTCGGTAAAGGCCGCAAAATAACCATGCCTGTTACAGTCCCAAACATGCTCTGAGATGTCCTTCCTGTATTACGCATGAGCTGAGCAATGTTAGTTCGGTTTCTTCCTTCCGTAAATAAACGCCTTCAGGTTTGGTGTCAAGTGTGTCTTCCTCTTCAATCACGCAGGTATCTAAATCGGAAACTGTGGCGGATAACATCCAGTACACCTCACCGTCAATATTTTTAGTCACACGAGGGTTTCTGATGGAACTAAACACCGGGCAAGATCCGACCCGCGTTTGATGCAGATAATCTCTCTGTACCGCCTTTAGAAAGAACGAGTCAGACTTGCTTTATGTCAAAGGACTCTTGATAACATTTAAGGTCTTAGCAGAAAAAGACTGAAGGCAGCATTTTTTCGCTTGACACGGTCGCTCTCAATGGATGTTACATCCCGCAAACATAACTCTGTCGTTAATCGCCAATGAGAAAACTGACTGGGAGCAACGGCTTCACCAAGGAGGTCTTACAAGAGAGGGATATTTCAACTTTTGTGCTGTTGGTTACATTTTAAACTGTCCGGCGACCCGCTGAAGATCGGATGATAGCCGTGACAGATCAGAAGCGGATGCGGCTATTTGTCCCGAACCTGACGAGGTATCCTGTGAAACTCTCGCGATTGTCTCAATGTCGCAGTTAATTGTCTCAGAAACCGTTGACATCTCCTCAGTCGCGGTGGCTATTTGTTGGACCATGGATTGCAAACTATCTACGCTCGCAACAATTTTATTCAGGGATTCTCCTGCTTTCGTGACATCCTGAACGCCTAATTCCACGCGTTTGTTTGCTTCATCCATGGAATTAACAGCGACATCTACCTCATTTTGAATTGCCCCGATCATCCCACCTATCTCTGATGTTGCCTTTGTCGTTCTTTCCGCAAGTTTGCGTACCTCATCAGCCACTACGGCAAATCCCCGTCCCTGCTCACCAGCCCTCGCAGCCTCAATGGCAGCATTGAGGGCAAGAAGGTTCGTCTGGTCGGCTATATCCTTTATCACATTGATGATCTCCCCAATCTGTTTTGAGCGGTCACCAAGAGAGGTGATGAGTTCAGAAGATTTACTGACACTCTTTGCGATTTCATTCACCTCTTCCACAGACTCGTTCACAATAGCCTTTCCATCCTTTGCTCTTAATGATGCCTCCTTTGCGGACGATGCTATGTTTGCAGCATTTTTTGCTATATCGAGGATAGTCTGAGACATCTCGGATGAAGAGGTGGCGATTTGCGAGGACTTTCCTGACTGTTCTGCCACTCCTCTGGACATCTGTTCAGAGCTTGCGCTGAGCTCTTCACTGGCGGATGCGACGCTGTGTGCCGAAGACTGGATGGACATAATCATCACCTTCAGTTTTTCTATCATTAGCCTCATTGCAGAGAGAAGCTGACCTACTTCATCATGGCCACTTATCTTGATGTCCACGGCAAGGTTACCATTGGATAGATGCTCCATCACTCCCGCGCCTTCTTTCAATGGTCTCGTAATACTCACCGTAATAAAGAAGGTAAAAATAATAGCCAGTATTAAAGCAATCACCGCACAGGCAAAAACTGTCGTGAGAGCTTTCGTCTGCGCTTTTCCAGCATTGATGCTAACCTCGTTAGTGAGTTTGTGTTCGTGACTCAGCAAGTTTTCTATGGCTGGCATATAGCTTTCTCGCTGCATTTTTCGTATGTCTCCTAACCTGAGCTTCTTAGCTGTTTCTTCATTGCCTTCTCTAATCAAAGTGACAAACCGTTTCATCGCTGAATCGTATGGCTCCTTTGCCTTGACAAAGGTATTCAGTAATTCCTTTTCTTCTGAAGAATTAATCCTTTTGCCTATTTTTTCGATATTCTCATCGATGTCCTGCATGGCCTTGGATATTCTTTCCAGTTCTTTCTGAATGTCACTTTTATCGTTAGCCAGGAGGACGCCAAAAGAAGATCGTGCGACAATATTGATCTGGTCCATCGTACCGACTAACAGCTTATCCATCTGAGCCCGTTCATCAATAACTTCATGGAGATATCCGCCAACATTCTTGAGCCCGTATACGCTGGCGCCCGCGATACCTAAAATGAGTACGATAAGAAGACCGAAACCTAATCCCAATCTCATTCCGATTCTTATGTTGTTAAACATAATCGTAACCTCCCGAACTGATTGATCCGTAAATCCGCAGCCTTGTAAGCGCAAATTCATCCATAAGAGTATCTCCTCTTTTTTCATATCGGTACATTGATAAAGAAACTTTAATGCGTAATTCAGTGCGCCGCTGTTCGTTTCAAGGCAAACCCTATCACTTATGTCAGATCAAAGCTGCCACTTGTTCTCATTTTCACCTTGCTGCCTACTATAGCGAATCTACAATCACTCAGACGAGTCTCTTCTTCAAGAGTATCCAGTACACAACATCGGGGATTTTTGGATTGATCTAGGGTTGTTGTTAGAACTAAATCGTGAGAAGTTTTCCGACCACTGTTTGTTCCTAAAACAAATGCCGCAGAGGCATAATCTGACCAACGAGTTCACCATCAACATCACTACCGTGGACATGGTGACCGTAACGGACCACTGCGGCATCGTCTCGGGCAACGAGGAGTATAAGTCGAAGCTGTTCGAGGTGTTTTATGGCGAGATCAAGCCCGCTTCGCTTATCCCGGCATGCCCCCTGAACATCGAGTGCCGGCGTGTCCCGACGGTGGACCTCCCCACGAACACCCTGATCATCGGCGAGATCGTGAACATCTACAGAGAGGAGAAGTACCTCCAACGGCAAGCCGGAAATGAAGAAGGTACGGCCCTTCCTCCTGACCATTACCTACAACCGTGTGCCACTTGGAATCGATAATCAATAGTGGCAAATCAAGTGCCCGCTGAATGGGTGTCGTTGGACTTGATAGTCAACTTCGTGAGGATGCGTCTTCGCCTATTAGCCCTCTTTTAGATGAGTGTTATTTCCGATACTTCTCGTTGCCAAAGATTTGACCAGTGACTGATAATTTTGGGGGAAACTAACGCCTTTGCTCTGAGCCTGTTATGCGGACTTGAGGGGAATCTCAAAGTTATCGGAACGCCGAAACCCTGGCGTCATTCCGAAGAATTCGAAAAGGTATGTTTCGGTTGGAAAGAGACACTTTGTCGGCTGCGACCGCTTGCGATATACCCCTCCAATCCGCAAAACCACGGGGACTCAGCCGCCGCGAAGTTCTCCCTCTTCTAATTCGCACGGACGAGCTTCTCATCGACAATATCTCTTTCATCCCGTAATGATGACTCCGCCAATCAAACCTTCATCCAGTATGCCATATCGTTAGTTTTTTGGATCATGCGAGGGTTTCTAGTGGAAATAAACGCTGGGCGACAAATATCTTATTAAGCTTACTAACAATGTTGGTTTGCTCAGGGAACGGGGCCTCCCCGTAGGTGTTAACTTAAGCGGCTGTGAGCACTTGCAATTTCCCCAGTTGACATGGATTAGACGATCTCTCTTCGCGAAAAATAATAAAAGTTAAAGATTACAACAAAAATGTCGATAAGAGATATGACGTAGACTATTGTACATTCATCGCAGGAGGACAAATGAATGCGATGGAAGTCAAGGCGGAGAGTTTGTAACTGGTGAGTTTCATACTCGATTGGGAGGAATATGCCTTTGACATCCTTAAAGTACAGGAGACGAACAGAATGGCTGATATAACAACTATCCCAACGCACCCACTTAAGTGGAAGGCAATATTAACCTTCGAGGCAAGGTGATACCTGTGATAAACCTGAGGAAGAGATTTGGACTGAATTCGAAGCAGTCAGATGCGCATTCAAGAATAATAGTAGTTGATGTGGGCACAACCGTGGGACTTATCGTCGATTCAGTCTCAGAGGTTTTAAGACTCTCTTCCGATACTGTTGAGCCACCCCCTCCTTTAACCGGCAATGTCGGCGATGATTTCATAAGCGGTGTTGGGAAACTTAAGGACAGGCTCTTGCTACTCCTTAATATCGGCAAACTGTTTGCCCATGATGAAATACATGGGGTAACCACTAATGCGTAAAAGTGGCACCGCGTGTTCCTTTGAGTTACAGAAATGCACGTTTGAAGAAAAAGGTAGTGGAACTGTTTTGGAACTCCAAGAGAGGATGCTAATCGAAAATACTCTAAGGACGGTGTGCTGATAAGGGAGGTCTTCCCATGAGCGTCGTAACGAAACTGAAAATTTCAATCATATGTCTTGGCCTGTTTGTCTTGGTCAATGACATGATGCTATTTGCTTCAAAGACAAACCTTCTTTTTTTTGAAGGGACTTTATCACTCATCGGACTTCTTGTGCTGGCTTACATGTGGGCCGCACTCCAACGAAAGATAGCCAAGCCACTATCTCATCTCAATCAAGAAGTGAATGCTATAGCAAAAGGAGATCTCAGGGTAAGCATAAATCATGACGGAGCAGATGAAATAGGAAACCTTGCCATGAGCATAGATGGAATGAAAGAGACCTTTGGTACTATGATAAACAGAATCATCACTTCTTCCACTAATGTCATCTCCACAGTAGATGTTTTACGGACAAGGGCTGAAAAGACGACAGAAAGTACACAAAACCAGTCTGCTCAAGCGGCCCAGATAGCAACGGCAGCAGAGGAGATGAGCCAAACGATAACGGATATAGCGAAAAACGCATCGGCAGCAGCAGATACATCTGCTGAGGCAATGGATATAGCGTCGGGCGGCAAGGAGGTGGCTGCCGGCGCGGTGGAGACCGTCAATCGGGTGTCTACATCCACAGTGGAACTTGCCACGATGGTGGAAAGACTGAATAGTCGCGTCGGAGAGATAGGTGACATCGTAACCGTAATCAAGGACATAGCAGATCAGACGAACCTTCTCGCCTTAAACGCGGCCATAGAGGCTGCTCGGGCAGGAGAGCAGGGAAGAGGATTCGCAGTGGTGGCTGATGAAGTGCGCAAACTTGCCGAGAGAACGATTAAGGCAACGGCGGAGATCTCTGGTAAGATAGGTGCGGTACAGACCGAATCGGAGAAAACGGCGAACTCCATGGGAGAGGCATCAGAAGAAGTGACAAAGTCAACAAAGTATATAAGAAACGTGGGGGATTCCCTGGAATCTATAGTTGGAGTGGTACAGAAGGTCCGTGACCAGATAACCCAGATTGCAGCTTCGGTTGAGGAGCAATCAGCGGCCGCGGAAGAAGTCTCGAAGAACATAGAGAAGACTTCAACGATAGCAACCGATATGGAAAAGTTGTCGCACGAGGTGATGCACGAGGTTGTCAGGCTGACAGACATAAAAGAGGAACTGAGAAACGCCACCGAGGGGTTTAAGACAAAAGAGAGTGAGTTGATGATCCTTGATTTGGCAAAGGGAGACCACAGGACATGGGTCAACAAGATAGCATCCTGCTTGAATGGGGACGTTACACTCGATCCTTCAAAACTCTCAGACCATACTACGTGCAGACTTGGTAAATGGTACTACTCAGAGGGGCGGCAACGATGTGGCAATCAGCCGAGTTTTAAGGCCTTAGAATCACATCACCAGAAAATCCATGCCGTCGGCAAAGAAATAATTTCAGCATATAATTCCGGAGATAAATTGAAAGCGGGGAGGCTCTTCAAAGAGATGGAAGAGGTATCACATAAGATAATAGACCTTCTCGAGGGCATTAAGAGGGAATGTAAATAGCATGGGACACTGGGACTTATGCCTTATTTTTGTCAACTTCGATGAAGTTTTCACGAAACAAAGTCGTCTTAGAATATGTTTTCACCGCCAACAAAATCCAGAATTAAAGAAACTTTGATCGGTTGAAAAAGAAATATCATGATTTCTGGGGGAACAGAGACAGTATTGGTGGTGGACGATGATTCAGCAATCAGAAGGCTCGTCGTCACCACTTTTCAACCTTTAGGATATCGGATCCTGGAGGCATCAGGCGGTGAAGAGGCTTTAAGCGTGAGCGATACTTTTGATGATACTATTGACCTTTTATTGACCGATGTTATGATGCCTGGTATGGATGGCTTGAAGCTATCCAATGCATTACTGGCAAGGCGACCGACGATAAAGACCCTCTTCATGTCGGGTTATGAAAATGACATCATTGCAAATGGAGGCGTGTTAGACGATAGTATATTTTTTGTCCAGAAACCGATAACCCCGACGATACTGTCAAAGAAGTTGAGGCAAGTGCTTGACGATGCAATGGAGAAAGATGAGAAGGTGATTACGCCGATGTTAGTAAGGAAACAGACACTAGCCAAGACAAATGAAAAAGGTAATAGCCACAAAACCATAGTCTTTATAGATGCCGAACTGAAGGACATCACACCACAATATCTGCAAGACAGGCTTTATGATGTCGCGATCTTACAAAAGGCCCTCCACGAGAGCGATCATGAGACGATCAGAACATTGGGTCATAGAATGACGGGTTCGGGAGGAGGCTATGGGTTTCATGATATCACTGAAATTGGTCTCCATATAGAGAGGGCCGCAAAGGAAAGAAAGGACGACGATATCAGGGAATGGACAGCTAGGCTTCTACGGTATCTTAATGAAGTTGAGGTAACGTATGGAGGATAAAAACAGCTTCCCATGTTGACATAGAGATCTTATAAGTTTAATTATTCACGAGGTACTGATGGGCAAATTGAAGATCCTCATAGTTGAAGACGACAAAGGAACGCAAGCACTGTACAATAAGGGTCTTCATGCAGACATGTTTGAGACAGTTTATGCTACCAATGGAAAAGATGCCATGGAGCTCTATCATTCGTGGCATCCTGACATCATTGTTTTGGATATCATGCTTCCAATCATGACAGGTTATTCGGTATTAAAGGAAATACGTGAAGAATTGGAAGATAAAAAAACCACTATTATTATGGCTACCTCATTACAAGGAAAAGAAGACATCGCCGATTGCTCAAGAGTTGGTATACAGGGATATATTACAAAACCATTTAAGTATAAAGAAATTGGAAACCAAGTAATAAAGTGCTACCAAGGCGAATAACAAAATGCATATTGGCTATGATTATCCACTTATCCAGCGCATTATGCTTACTCGTACTCCTGACTACAAAAGATTTGACCAGTGACGATTACGAATGGAAAAACACGCCTACGATTTAAGAGTTCGTAATGGGGGATAACGAATGTCCGGTCTCGGCAACATTTCAATCGGAAATCAAGAATATTTGTCCCCTCGTCATTTTGAGGATTTGTGGCTGAAAGTGAGATATTGAAATCGGGTCGGATGGTGTTTCTTTCGAGATGTACTACGCGACTATTCCCTCGTCGTAAATAAGCGTGTTTCTCTCGGAAAGTGTGATCTCCTCAGCAAGCTGATTTTGCGTAGTTGTCGGTGTACTTCAGATCACGAGAGTGCCTTATTCACATATCAATAATCGCGCGTACTTCGGGACAAAACTTTATTTTCGAGCAAGAGACCACCTGTCCGTTGAGTACCGGTAGAAACTGATACCGCTAATTGCTCGACGTGAGATCGGGACGATGAATGGCATGGATTTTATTTTGGATTGAGATGTGCGGAGTTCGGGACAAAGCCCTTGTCTGTTGCGGGTCCGAATACCTGTGGAGTATCAGGTGGAGTCAATAAAGTATGATAATAACGTTCGATAGGGTATCTTTAGTTCCGCATATGATAAAGTATGCTTGTGAAGACAAAAGTCCTTTCCGTCAAGCAGCTGCACAAGAAATACCGCAACGTCCTCGCCGTAGATGACATTTCGTTCGACGTTGGACGCAGCGAAATAGTAGGGCTCCTGGGTCCCAATGGAGCTGGGAAAACCACGACCATTAACATGATTCTTGGTGTACTCCAACCAAGCTCCGGGACTGTTCTTATCGAAGGTGTGGACGTCGAAGCAAACAGGTCTCAAGCGCTCGAAAGCACAAACTTCGCAGCTGTTTATGCCCCTCTGCCAGGGAATTTGACTGTGTATCAAAATCTGCGCTTCTTTGGCCTGCTATACGGAGTGAGGAATCTTACGAAACGCATTGATGCCCTGCTTGAACAGTTCGAAATTAAGCCATTTCGAGACGCGAAGTCCGGAGTGCTCTCTTCGGGTGAGCAAACGCGTTTATCCCTCGCCAAAGCCATGCTCAATCGTCCGCGGCTCCTTCTTCTTGACGAACCAACGGCATCGCTCGATCCCGCTGCTGCGCAAGACGTCCGTGCGAAAATCTTAGAGTTCGTGGCCCAGGGAACGGGTGGCGTGCTATGGACTTCGCATAATATGTATGAAGTAGAAGAGGTTTGTGACCGCGTGCTCTTCCTCTCACGTGGGAAGATTGTGCTCGAAGGAAATCCCAAGACTCTAGCGCGTGAGCATGGCAAAGAGACGTTGGAGGAGCTTTTCATTACTGTGGCACGAGAACCGCTTACACTCGGGGTTGGCTAAACATGAGGCATTTCAATCGCACCGTAGCCATTATGCTTCGCCAATATTATCTAATACGTGGGAGCCTCTCCCGCGTATTGCCGTTGTTCGCGTGGGTTGCCATAGACATGGTGCTGTGGGGCTTTATAACCACGTACCTGAATACAGTCACATCGTCCGGGTTCAATTTCGTACCGATGCTCCTTGGGGCTGTCCTCTTATGGGACTTTCAGGTTCGTGTCATGCAGGGAGTGACAATGGCTTTTTTCGAGGACGTGTGGTCGCGTAATTTTCTTAATATCTTCGCAACACCGCTTTCAATATCAGATTATCTTGTTGGCCTCGTGCTCTCGAGCGTTTTGACAAGCTTGATTGGTCTTGTCGTGATGCTCGTTTTAGCTACCACGTTTTTCGGCTTATCTTTCTTCGCCTACGGCCCGATGCTACTGCCCTTCCTTCTCGTGCTATTTCTATTCGGTATCGCCCTTGGCGTACTCTGCAGCGGTATTGTGCTTCGACTCGGGCCAGCCGCAGAATGGTTTATCTGGCCCGTTCCCGCCCTCATCTCGCCGTTTGCGGGAGTTTTTTATCCATTATCGACACTCCCAAGGTGGATGCAATATGTCTCGTACCTGTTGCCACCATCCTATGTTTTTGAGGGTATGCGAACGATCATCTCCGGAGGTGCTGTTTCGGAATCTGCGTTGCTCCGGGGCGGGTGTCTTGCGGCCTTTTACATACTGTTTGCATGCTGGTTTTTCATGCGCATGTATAAACATGCGGTGCACACTGGTTTGATTGCCCTCTACAGCGCTGAAACAGTGAGCTAACGCCAGTGACCACCACGCAAGGTTTTCAATCGGAACTCAACATCATTGACAAGATGTCCGAGGTGTCAAGTATCAGGTGGAGTCCACTATACATAAGAAGTTGCGATGGGACGGGCTTTCAAGACTAAATGCATCTTTCGTGTCACCACTGTTCCCAGTGAATATTTTCCTCCCTGAATTTGTCTAAAGCCTTCCCTTTCTCTTTGGGGACACCAATCGGTATTACATTCAGCGGAATGATATTTTCGGGGATGTTTAAAATGTTTCTGACATTAGCGATTCTCTCCTTATCCACGTGCACCGCTGTCCATACAGCGCCGAGCCCGAGGGCATGGCATGCCAGAAGAATATTTTCACTCGCCGCTGAGCAATCCATTATCCAATAATCTTTACTGAAAACTTCATCTTTGTCCGGGATACCACAGACGACAATAGCCGCCCCGGCTTTGTCCAGCATTTTGGCATAAGGAAGTTTGTCGCAGAGTTCATCAAGGGTCTCCCTCTTCGTCACAACAACAAACGCCCAGGGTTGTATGTTAACTGCTGAAGGTGCTGCCATTGCAGCCCTCAAAAGTTTTATCAGAGTTTCACGTGAGACTGCTTCTCCGGCGAATGACCTTACACTTCTTCGAGAGTAAATAGTATCGAGTGTTTCATTTTCCACTTTTCCCTCCCCAAGTATTACCTATGCTCTAAACGCTCACCTACGGTCTTTCCGGCATTCCATGCCTTGCCGACACATTCACCGATTGACCAAAATCTGTTATCAGGCATAGTCAGGAGAAAGGGATTAATCTTCTTCACATCGGGCTTACCTTCAGTAAGAAAACGATTCTCCGAGTAGATATCAATAATTTCCGCAATGAAGAAAGTGTTGGTCGGTAGATCAATTGTTTGTATTACCTTGCATTCCATAGAAAGAGGACACAGCTTAATCATAGGAGCAGATTTCAGCCGCCCATAAAAAATCTCAAAGAGTCCGGACTTATCAACACTTTTTCCAGAAACAAGCCCCGTATAATCGGTAACATCCACCATATCAACTGAGGGGACATTTACACTAAATTCGCCGGAACTGCGAATTGCCTCATTTGAGGCGTGCATTTTATTTACGCAAATACCGAGCATGGCTGGTTGAAAGTTTACTCGTGTAAGCCAATCAAGGGCCATAAAGTTAACCTTTCCTTCAAAATGGGTACCAAGAATTGTCTGGGTCCAGGGAAGGCAAAAAAGGTCTTTCTTAATTTTTAGTTTCTCCATCTGTTCGCCTCTTATTCGAGAATAACTTCCATTCCTAATCAAGAGTATTATATCACCTGTACACCAGACATCTAAATTGTCCTGATAGGTCCCTCTCTAAATTGGACTTGATTCGACTCACACCAGTCTATGGCTACTTGGCGTAATGCCGCATCCCTGTACACGTACCACTCATCTGCCAACTGAAGCCTATGCAACGTGTCCTTGAATCTCCGAAAAGCTCCTTTCCCCTTTATGGAAGTATATAGTAGTTCCGACGCCCTTCTGTCCTTAAGAGAAAGAACAAACTCTTCCATTATTTGATATTCGTTAAGGTCATACTTGGTGGGCAAGGCAAGGTAGTCATCCTCATTCGCTAAGAACTCTCCGGCGATGCGTATATTGTCCCGCTGCCACTCGGGATAATCCTCCAACGGGTCCCCTTCTTCAGCAGCGCGGAACTCCTCGTCAGAAATGGTAATTATCTCACCGGTTCTTCTATTGAAGTATGCAGCCATTTCGTCGCTCTGAAGCTCGATCGCCTCTATGATTTCGCTTAGCTTGACCGGCGAGTTCATGATCTTATCGGTTCTCCGTTCCCACGTCTGCTGTCTCTGCTAGGATTGTACCATACAATGATAGTATGCAGACCCTGGCAAAAGTCAAAAGTTAACAACACGTGAGGAGGTATCAGCATGACTATACAAGAAGCCATAGAACTCTTTAAG
>JBEKCV010000030.1:0-47447 GCA_050014695.1 Thermodesulfovibrionales bacterium | reverse complement strand
CTGTTTTCATCTCCTTGTCCTCCTCTGTTTCGTCTTACTTATAGGAGAGCAGTTTCCATGCCAGATACAATAGATTGAAATAAAAGGATATTTTATCTCGATGGATTTGCAATCCCGAGAAAACAGCTCCCCGCATTCGCAGAAATGCAAAAAACGATGATCAGAAATGCGAGGGCTGCCTCATATGCGCAAAATGGTGTCTCCTCGATAAAGTACCCGCGAGGACAACGCCGGCTCCGCCGCGTGAAGCGACGCCGAGAACAATTCTCAGTTATGATGCCGATCATAGCACGAGCGATCGATTGAGGTATAATCTAGCTAAAAAGACAGATATTCGGAAGGAGGAGAGTGCATGGACAGATTCGCCAAGAATTTTATTGTCATGAGCGTTGTCTATCTCGCAATAGCGTCACTAATCGGAATATGCATGCTCGGCAGCCGGTCTCTGACGCACCTGAGGTTTGTTCATTCTCATCTGAATATGCTCGGATGGGTTTCGATGATGATCTTCGGGGTCGGCTATCACATTCTGCCGAGGTTTTCCGGTAGACCCCTCAAGAGCCCGAAAATAGGGGAACTCCAGTTCTGGCTCGCGAACATCGGTCTTATCGGAATGCTTTTATTCTATACCCTCTGGACCGGCAATCCAGAGATCCTTTTCTACAGAGGGATAGCTACTGCCTTCGGAGGTCTGGAGGTCCTATCCATATTGTTATTTTTTTACAATATTCTCGCAACGCTCCTTGCAAAGCCAGCGGCATCATAGGGAATCCCTCGTGATGCGGATTCAGAGACAGCAACGATTCCCCGGGGCGAACCACCGAACACCTTCTCCCTTCCCGCCACTGCGTGCAGTGTCAGGCAAGGGGCATGAAGTTTAAATGTCCGGGCGGGCAGGGGGGAAGCGATTGGCGAAACACTTGTATTAAGAAACGCACAAAATGAGTCTATGGACCACGAGCGGGATCAAGACGGTGAGCACAGTGACCGCAGCTTTTCGCTGTTCTGAATAAAAATTTTCCCTTCCTTTTCGGAAATGATACCGAGTTTTTTGAACCTGGACAAAGTCCGGATGGATGTCTCCACCGTGGTGCCCACCATCTCTGCGATGTCCTGCTTTGTGAGTTTCGTCCCGATGAATACGCCGGCATCCCCTTTCTCTCCAGATCTGTCGGACAGCTTCAGGAGAAGTGAGGCGATTCTCGACTCAACCCGTTCAAGCGCTATGTTTTTCAGGGACTCATGGGACTCCTTCATCCGCTCTCCCAGCTGCAACGTTATGCAATACATGAGATGAGGAAACCGGTCGAGCACTTTCGTGAGATTGGCCCGTGAGATCTTCAAGAGTTTCGAGTCTTCCATGGCGATGGCGTTAGCCGGGTAGGGAAAACCCTTGAGAACCGCTATGACGCCGAAGAAATCCAGGGGCTGGATAACCTCAAGAATGATTTCCTTGCCGTCCACTGAGAGCTTGGTGATCTTGACCTTTCCCTCGGCAACGATGAAGAGCCAGTCTGAGGGGTCTCCCTCGGAGAAGATTGTATCTCTTTTCTTGACTGAAACCTGGGTGAAATAAGGAATGATTTCTTTGAGTTCCGAGTCGGTGACTGTAGTGAAGAGGGAAATTTTCCTCAGGTCATGCATAACAAAGGAAATCCCTGAATTTCATCCTTTCCTCTTCGCCCCTTCCCGTGCAATGGCGACTTTCCCGGTTCTCACAAACTCCTTAATGCCCATCGGCTTCATCAGCTCGATGAACGCTTCTATCTTTTTCTCGTCACCGGTGATCTCGATGGTGTAGGTTTTCAGGCTTGAGTCTACGATCCTGCCGCGGAATATCTCGCTTAAGTTCAACACTTCAGCTCTGTCCTCCTGCCGCGGAGAAACCTTCACAAGGACCATCTCGCGTTCCACATGGTCGAGTTCTCTCATATCGGTGACCTTGATCACGTCGATGAGTTTGTTCAATTGTTTTGTTATCTGCTCGATGATCTGGTCATCGCCAGTCGTCACGATGGTCATAATCGAAACCTGCGGGTCAATAGTTTCGCCGACGGAGAGACTCTCGATGTTATAGCCCCTACCGCTGAAGAGGCCTGAAATCCTTGAAAGGACGCCGAATTTGTTCTCGACAAGAATGGATATGGTATGCCTCATAGCTTTTCCTATTTGACCGCCTTCAGTTTCTTTTCCGGTTTTTTCTCGAGCTCCTCGAAGAGCATTTGGTCTATAGTCGCGCCGGCGGGAACCATCGGGTAAACCTTTTCCTTCCAATGTATCATGAAGTCCATGAATACCGGCTTTTTCACCTTAAACGCCTCTTTCAGTACCGGCTCGACTTCGGAAGGCTTTGACGCGCGCAAGCCGACTGCGCCATAGGCATGTGCGACCTCCACAAAGTCCGGGGTGACATCGAGATGACTGTAAGAGTAGCGCTCGTTGTAAAAGAGTTCCTGCCACTGCCTCACCATCCCGAGGTAATGATTGTTCAGGATAGCCACTTTTACCGGAAGCTTATTGATGATGGCTGTCGCGAGTTCCTGTATGTTCATCTGAATGCTGCCGTCGCCTGCGATATCGATTACGAGTTTGTTGGGGAACGCGAGTTGCGCGCCGATCGCGGCGGGGAATCCGTATCCCATGGTGCCGAGGCCGCCGGATGACAGCCATGTCCTCGGCTTGTCGTACTTATAGAACTGAGCCGCCCACATCTGGTTCTGTCCCACTTCTGTCGTGATGATGGCGTCTCCCTTCGTCAGCTCATAAATCTTTTCCACAACATACTGCGGTTTTATCACTTCATCGCTCCAGGTGTAGGTGAGAGGTCTCTCGGCCCTCCACGCCTCTGTCTGTTTGATCCAAGCCTTTTTCACTTCAGTCCATGGTTCCGAGATATCCTCTTTTAATATCCTATTCAGAGTGGTAAGCACGCTCCTCACATCTCCGACAATAGGGATATCCACCCGAACGTTCTTCCTGATAGAGGTCGGGTCTATGTCGATATGGATTATCTTTGCATGAGGGGCAAATCCATCTATCTTGCCGGTAACCCTGTCGTCGAAGCGCATCCCTATGGCGATGAGAAGGTCTGAATCCTGGACAGCCTTGTTGGCATAATAAGTTCCGTGCATGCCCAGCATGCCGAGGGAGAGCTTATGCGTACCCGGAAAACCGCCAAGACCCATGAGCGTCATGGTCACCGGGGTCTCGGTAGATTCGGCGAGATCCTTCAGTTCCTTTGAGGCGCCGGAACTGATTACCCCGCCCCCCGCAACAATGACCGCTTTCTTGGACTTGGCCATGAGATGGGCCGCCTGGGTGATCATGTACTTATTGCCCTCATAGGTGGGCTTATAACTCTTTATGTCTATATGCGGCCAGGTGAACTCCGTTTTCGCGGAGGTGACGTCCTTTGGAAGGTCTATGAGCACGGGCCCGGGCCTGCCCGTTGTCGCTATGTGAAAAGCCTCCCGTATGATCTTCGAGAGTTCCCTCACGTCTTTGACCAGGTAGTTATACTTGGTGCACGGTCTTGTTATGCCGACTATATCCGCCTCCTGAAAGGCGTCATTACCAATGAGCATGGTCGGAACCTGTCCAGACAAGACAACCAGGGGGATTGAATCCATGGAAGCAGTAGCAATTCCTGTGACGGTGTTTGTGGCACCAGGACCTGATGTCACAAGGGCCACCCCGGCTTTCCCCGTTGCCCTGGCGTATCCATCCGCCGCGTGTATCGCTCCTTGTTCGTGCCTCGTCAGTATCAACTGCAAATCCTTATTGTCGTACAGAAGGTCAAAGATATTCAGCACCACACCTCCGGGATAACCGAAGATATGCCTTACCCCTTCCCTTTTCAGGGATTCAACAATGATTTCAGCGCCCAAGAGCTTCATAGGTATATCAGACTCCTTTAAAGTTTATCCATTCTACCAGAACACCCTGCAAAATGGAATAGCCCGCAGTGCTCGGAGCTATCGTTCCTAAAACATGGACACATATTCCATGGCGTCATTCGAACGTTGCTAATAACCAAACCTCATGAGCCTGTCCCTGTGCTCTACCACCACGGTGCGGCTCGCGGGATTCCTTAAGATCTTGAGCATTGCCCGACGATGCCCGTTCAAACCCGACCCGATCTCCTTCACGACGTCTCTTACGGTGAGATGCCTGGATGCCGCAAACTCACTCAGCCGGGCTATCTGCCGGTCAAGGTCCGCCTTTTGCTCAGCACTCGATACCCTGGCACAAAACCGTGCCACCTTCCGTGACAGAAGCAGAGGGATGCACTATCACGGTCCCGGTCGGCAGTTGCTCCACAGGCATAGGCAACTGCCCCAGCTTCCACATCCGCCACGCGCTCTTGTACGATATCCCCTGCTGCTTTGCCCATATGCTCAATTTCATGGCTATTATATTCGCATCTATGATCATGAAAGCATCAATTGTTGCCAGCCCTTTCTACCGTAGGGTTGCTCCGGTTCCCGCTGAGCTGACCATCTTTGCGTACCGTGAAAGATACCCTTTGGTTATCTTTGGCTTTGGAGGCTTCCACCGTGAACGCCGTCTTCTGATCTCGTCTTCAGGTACGAGCAAATCCACCTTTCTTTTCGGTATATCGATCCGTATCCTGTCGTTGCCTTCGATCAGCGCGATAGGTCCGCCTTCCATCGCCTCTGGAGAGATGTGCCCTATGCAGGGCCCTCGCGTGCCGCCGGAGAACCTGCCGTCCGTTATCAGCGCCACAGACTCGCTGAGTCCCATTCCCGCCAGTGCCGCTGTCGGCGAAAGCATTTCCCTCATCCCGGGACCTCCTTTCGGCCCCTCGTATCGTATCACCACAACATCGTCCGGTTTAATCTCGCCTTTGAGGATAGCCTTCATTGCCGCTTCCTCGGAATCATAGAGTCTCGCGCGTCCTTCAAACCGCATCATGCGCTGAGCGACAGCGGACTGCTTCACAACGGCCCCGTCCGGCGCGAGATTGCCTCGAAGGATGGCGATGCCGCCCTCCGTGTGATAGGCCTTGTTCAGCGGCCGAATGACACTCTCATCAAAAATGCAGGCGGCGTCCGCGATCTCAAACGAGCGCTTTCCACTCACCGTGATCGTGTCGTTGAGCCTGTCCCTGAACCTTTTCAAAACTGCGGGTATGCCGCCTGCATGGTCAAGGTCCTCGAGGTAGTGTTCTCCGCCGGGAAGCATATTGGCTATATGGGGGGTTGTTCTGCCGAGGTCGTCAAAGACCTCTAACGGGAGATCGATGTCCGCCTCGCGGGCGATTGCGGGGATATGCAAGACGGTATTTGTTGAACCTCCCAGGGCGAGGTCAACCATAATGGCATTTTCGAAGGCCTTGCGGGTCAATATCTTCCTCGGCGTGATGTTTTTCTTGACGAGCTGCACAATCCTGCTTCCGCTTTCGAAGGCTATCCTCCGTTTGTTCGCGGTGATAGCCAACTCCGTCGCGCATTTGGGCAGACTCATGCCCAGCGCCTCAGTGACGCATGCCATCGTATTTGCCGTATACATGCCCTGGCAGGAACCTGCGCCGGGGCATGCACACATCTCGATGTCCCGAAGCTCCTCGTCCTGAATCAAGCCCTTTTTATACTTGCCAACCGCTTCGAAGGTGTCATTCACCAGGGAGAGCCTCTTCCCCTTTAGATAGCCTGAGTGCATCGGCCCCGCCGTGACAACAATCGACGGGATATTAATCCGTGCCGCAGCCATGATCATCCCCGGCGTTATCTTGTCACAGTTCGTCAGGAGAACCAGGCCATCGAGTTGGTGAGCCTGGGCCACGGTCTCCACGATGTCTGCGATAAGTTCCCGTGAAGGGAGTGAATAGCGCATTCCGGAATGACCCATGGCTATGCCGTCGCAGATGCCGGGCACTCCGAAAAAGAAAGGATAGCCGCCACCCGTATGCACTCCTTTTTCTATAAAGCGCTCGAGATCCCTCATGCCGATATGCCCGGGAATAATGTCCGTATAACTCGTTGCGACGCCGATGAACGGTTTGCTCATTTCGGTCCTGGGGATACCGGTGGCGTATAAGAGTGCTCTGTGCGGAACGCGTTCCAGACCTACCTTTATCAAGTTGCTCCTCACGGCAATGCTACCCCCTTTTTCCTGAGATTAAAATTCAAGTGAAGGATGGAAAAGAGCCTTGTCCCTTACTTCCTGCCGGCCCTCTCACTTCTTAATTCGAGTGGCTCTTCTTATACTCCCGAACCAGCTCCGCCATCCTGTCCTTTTTGTTCAGTTTCAGTTTCTGAATTTTTTTTCTCTCTATCTCTTCATCCGGGTTGAGATAGACCTTCTTATCGATCTCGGCAAGCACCTGCTTCAGATTTTTGTGCTCCTCATCCAGTTTCTTAAATTCGGTGCTCTCCTTCCTCAGAAGTTCGATGATGTCCTCGTCGTTCACTGTCTTCTCCTTTCCTGCTCACAGAGAAGCCTTTCCTGTGAGCCGCCGTAAGATAATGGTTGTGTATCAAACTTGCCCGATTAAGCTTCCCTCTCATGAGGAAGCAGCCCATTGAGGCTCTTCAGTATCATATCCTTCAGAGCCGCGATGAGGAGCGGATGTGTGTTCAGGGATTCAGCCCTCTCGAGCCTCATGCCGAGTTCACGAGCACGCCTCTTATATAATATATCAATCTCATAGAGGGTTTCTATATGATCGGAAACAAAACTGATCGGCACAACCAAGAGATTTTTTATCCCCCTGAGCGAAAGCTCCAGGATCTTTTCTTCTGTGGTCGGGCCCAGCCATTTCACCGGTCCGGTCTTGCTCTGGTAGGAGAGATGCCACGGAATGTCTATTCTCGTGGCGACCCCCTCAATGGTTGTCCTGATATGCTCGGCATAGGGGTCGCCCGATTCTATGAAACTGACAGGAAGGCTGTGCGCGCTGAAAAGGACAGCGGCATCGTCCCGGTGAAAAGATTCCAGGCCCTTCTTGATAACGTCAACGAGCGCCTCGATATACAGGGGATGATCAAACCATTGTGAGATGATCGAGGACTCAATCGGGTATTGCCGTATCGCCTCCGTAAATTTCGACAAGGCAGAACCTGACGTTGCGATGGAATACTGTGGATAAAGACTCACGGCAAGGGCGGTCTCCACGTCGTCGCCATACATCTCTCTCACGGTATCCTCTATGAACGGGTGCCAGTAGGTCATGCCCACATAGACATTGAAAAGAGGCCCCGGGCGATGTGCACCTGGTGGCGCGTTGAGCGAATTCTTAAGGGCGGCTGCCTGAGCAAGAGTAATGTCAAGGAGCGGTGACTTGCCGCCGATGAGGCGGTACATCTGCTCGGTCTTTCGTGAGCGAAGACCCGATATCATCCATGCGAAGGGCTTCTGGAGAAAGGAAGGGCCGAGTTTAATGATTTTTCTGTCAGAGAAGAGATTATAAAGAAAAGGCCGCACAGCCTCAAGGCTGTCAGGTCCGCCAAGGTTGAGGAGTATGACGCCGATATTTTTTATGTTAACTGCCTCCTTCCGCACGCAGGGACAAGACCCTGACGATTCGCAAATGTGTTAGCCCTTGTGCTCCTCATAAATCCTTTCGAGATCGGATGCTATCCCTTTAAATACCCGCAGTATGTCGGGATCGAAGTGTCCCGGCACGGTCCGTTCATCCCCCTCGGTGATTATCCCGATTGCCGTATCATGGGAAAGTTCCGACTTATAGGGTCTTTTCGAGCGTAGAGAGTCATACTGGTCAATAATTGTCACAATCCTGCCCTCTATGGGAATATCTGTGCCGCTCAATTTCATGGGATATCCGGAGCCATCCCACTTTTCGTGATGGCTTAGGGCGATTCTCTCCGCCATCCGGAGCACCTCTGATTCAGAACCTTGCAAAATCTTTGCGCCGATGGTTGTGTGTGTCTTTGCGAGTTCAAACTCCTCGGTCGAGAGTTTGGCAGGTTTCAGGAGGATCGCATCGGGAATGCCGATCTTGCCGATATCGTGCATAGGGGCCGCGTAGAAGATTATATCCATAAATTCCCTTGGCATCGCTATCTCCTGAGCAATCAGCTGGGTATAAAAGCTCATTCTCCTCAGGTGGTTTGCCGTGGCCTCATCCTTATATTCCGCGGCCACGGTGAGCCTATATATGGTATCAAGATAGGCGGATCGTATCTTCGCGTTTGCCTCCTCAAGCTCTTCGTATGCTGTCTCGAGCTGGAGGGTCCGCTCATGGACCGTACTGGCAAGGGTCTTGTTGTAATCTCTGAGAAAATCTCCGTACTCTTTGACCTTCACGAGGTTCTGGATACGAAGCGTCAACTCAACCCTGTCGACAGGTTTCGTCACAAACTCGTCGGCACCCCGCTTGAAGCCTTCCAGCCTCGCCTCTCTATCATCCAGTGCAGTTACGAGGATGACGGGAATATGCTGTGTCTTCTCCCGGCTCTTCAGCATTCCGAGCACCGTATAACCATCCATTTCCGGCATCATAATATCGAGGAGTATGACATCAGGCAGGGACCGTAACGCCTCGTCCAGGCCCTGTTTGCCATTGGTTGCCGTATGCACCTTGTACCCCTGTGCCTGAAGCATCGAGACCAGAAAGGTTACGTTTAATTCATCGTCATCAACAATCAATATCTTCTTGATCGGGGGTACCTCGCCATCCTTCTGGCCGGCTGGCCGGCCTTTACTCCAGGGCTTTTTTTATCGTTTCCAGGAAGCTCGCAACCCGCACGGGTTTTCTAATGACGCTATCAAAACCCGCCTCATCTATCTCGTGGTCCAGAGAACCGGTAAGGGCGTATATCTTTTTTCCGGTCAGCAGGCCACCCTCTTTGCACCGTTTCAATACCTCAATACCCGTCACCTCCGGCATACTCACATCTATCAGTATCAGCGAAGGCGACTCCCGTTTAATCAGGGAGAGGGCCTCCTTGCCGTCCGCAGCGGTGAAGACATGATAGCCCCTTTCTCGCAGGAGGGATTCAAAGAATTTCCTGTTTACAGCATCATCTTCAACGACAAGGATTTTTCTCTTGACGTTTTTCAGCATTTGCTCTGCTGCCGCCTGCCGGAACGCGACCCCATAGCAATGGGTGCAGCTTGACCGAGTTGCGAGGATGCGGTCCCTCCTTTTAAAGCCGTTTCGTCATCTCTGTACGGAATATCTGCCTTTTTCTCAACTATATCAGGAATTTCCTCTCAGCGGAATCGAAAAGATAAACGCGCTGCCTTTTCCTTTCTCGCTTTCCACCCGGATATTGCCGCCATGGAGCTCAACAAGTCGTTTGGTGAGCGAAAGGCCGAGCCCTGTGCCATTGTAGCGTTTCTGATACGAAGACTCAAGCTGCAGAAACGGCTGGAACAACTTCGGGATATCTTCAGTGGCTATTCCGATGCCGGTATCCCTGACCGCGATTTCCAAGAGGTCTCCCTCGAGAGGATGCTCTGTGCTTTCCAGTCCCGCAGTTTTTAGGGTATCCGCGAACTCTTTGTCCGCAGAGACCGGCCTCTGGACTCTTTGCGCCGTGACGTAAACGCTCCCCCCTGCAGGCGTGAATTTGATCGCGTTCGAAAGCAGGCCGAACAGTATCTGCTTGAGTTTCCGCTCGTCGGCAACAATCGCATCAAGGCCGTCCTGGACCCGATACTCCACTTTGATATTGTGCATTAAAGCCTTTTCTCTGAACATGCCCGCGCTGGACTGTATGAGTACCTTCAAAGAGAATTTCCGATACTCAAGATTCATAAAACCTGATTCTATTTTGCTCAAGTCCAGGATATCGTTTATCAGGTTCAAGAGGCGTTCCCCGCTGAGGAGGATGGATTTCAGGTGGTCGGAGTGTTTCGCGTCGACCGGCCCGTATATCCCGCTGAGCAAAGCCTCCGAGAAGCCGATGATTGCATTGAGGGGCGTTCTCAATTCATGGGACATATTGGAGAGGAATTCCGACTTTGCCTTATTGGCCGACTCGGCGAGGAGCATGGCATCTTCGAGCTTGGAAGTCCTCTCCTTCACCTTTGTCTCCAGTTCAATGAGGAATCTGTCGTTTTTCACTTGGCGCTTCCAGACCAAGAAAAAAATGATGAGGGAAGAGATGGTGACGAAAACGATGCCTTTGTATGTTTGAGCGACGCTGACGAGATGAGGGTCATGGATGGCGGACTCGACAAGCCGGTCTGAAAAATAAATGTAGATTACGGCCAACGTAAAATAGGCAGCGGCTATTTGAGCGGCCTCAGATACTGGTTTTTTCACTGCCGATCATCTCTCGCTGAACTTGTGAACAGCCTCAACCATTGCCTTCGCGTTGTCAACCGGGGTTTCGGGCAATATCCCATGGCCGAGGTTAAAGATATGGCCCCGTGCCAATTCCCCTTTCCAGAGAATGTCTTTCACGCGGTCCTCGATCTTCTCTTTCGGGAGGAATAGTGCGCAGGGGTCGAGGTTTCCCTGCACGGCGCATTTCTTACCGATTTTTTTTACGGCATCGCGGAGGTCGATCCTCCAGTCGACACCCACGACGTCAGCATTGGATTTCCTGACGTCACTGAGGAGCCCGGCACAGTCATTCACAAAATATATTACCGGCACAGCATCCTTCTTGAGCTCAGCGATCAACTTCTTCACGTACGGGAGGACAAACTCTCGATAATCTTCCGGGGTGAGGACCCCGGCCCAGGTATCAAAAAGCTGGACGGCCTGCGCTCCGGCCCTTATCTGAGACGACAGGTACGCTATGACAGTCGCTGCTATTTTGTCTAAGAAAAGATGAAAAAGGCCCGGGTTCTGAAACATCATCTTCTTTGTATTCAAGAAATTCTTCGTGCTGCCGCCCTCGATCATGTATGTGGCCAGGGTGAAGGGAGCTCCTGAAAAGCCGATGAGGGGAACCGTGAGTTCAGCCCTGAGGATTCTTATGGTTTCTAAGACAAAAGGCATGCTGTCTTCGGTGTCAGGGATGGTCAAACGGTCGACTGCCGACTTGTTTCTCACGGGGTCACTCAAGACAGGTCCCTTCTTGTCGGAAAATTCCAGATGCATTCCCATCGCTTCAACGGGTATCAGGATATCGGAGAAGAGTATTGCGGCATCAACACCGAGTATGTCGACAGGCTGCTTTGTTACCGTCGCGGCAAGTTCAGGGGTTTTGCAGAGGGTGAGGAAATCAACGCCGGCGCGGACGGCCTGATACTCAGGAAGATATCTTCCGGCCTGGCGCATGAGCCACACCGGAGTATAATCTGTTTTTTCACCACGACATGCCTTCAGAAATGTGTTGTTCACGTGGCCTCCTCTAATCCGCAGTTTAGGAAATTCTTTACCGCAGTTCAGTTTCTTATTCGATGAGATCCTTCCTAACGCACGAGCTTTTTCTTCATCTTCAGCGGTGTATAGGCACAGAACGGCTCCTCTTCGAGGTAATCCCCGTATACCGAATACGAACGAGCCCTGCAACCGCCGCAGACGTTGATGTATTCACAGGAACCGCACTTTCCTTTATATTTCTTGAAATCCCGGAGGTCCCTGAAAAGCTCGGAATTCTCCCAAATCTCCTTGAATGACTGCGTTTTCACATTACCCGCCGCTTGCGGAAAATAACTGCAGGGAAGCACATCGCCGTCCACATTGATCAGGCATATCAATTGTCCCGCAATGCAGCCCTTTGACCCGCCGGTCGAAAACTTAAGCGTTCTCCGCTCGAAGCTCACACCCTCTTCCTTCGCCTTCTGGAGGACGACCCGGTAATAATGGGGCGCACAGGTGGGCCTTACGAGCATGTCATGCTCGTCCTTCTCCATCTCATAATGCCACTCAAGGATCTCCTCGTAATCCTCCTTGGAAATGAGTTCGTTCATGATCTCCTCGCCCCTGCCTGTGGGGACGATCATGAACATGTACCATGCCGTCGCTCCGAGTTCCTTCGCGAGTTTGTATACGTTCGGTATCTCTTCCTGGTTCCTCTTGGTGAAGGATGAATTGATGATGAATTCTATCCCATGCTGCCTGAACAGCCGCGCGGCGTTCACCATCCCCGCGAAGGCCCCCTTCTCATTCCTGAAATTGTCATGGAACTCCTCGGTCGAGCCGTCAAGGCTGAGAGAGACGATTCTTATCCCGGCCTCTTTTATCTTCCCGCACAGGTCATCGTTTATGAGTGTGCCGTTCGTAGCGAGGCACATCCGCAATCCCTTTCCGGTGCCGTATTGCGCTATATCAAAGACATCGCGTCTCATGAGAGGCTCCCCGCCTGACAACACGATGACCGGTTGCGCATAGCCCGCGATGTCATCGATTATCCTGAACGCCTCCTCCGTCGGAAGATCGGGGTGACCCTTCACCTCCAACTCGGAGGAAGAGCGGCAGTGAACGCACTTCAGGTTACATCTTCTGGTAATCTCCCATGCTATCCATTTCGGCTTAAATTCCATGAGATCCGTTAACCCCCATCGATTTATTATACTGTTGTTTCCGCCATTTTGCCATCCCACAGATACGACTCGATCGCGGCAAGGAAAGGCTTGAAGGTGGAGGGACTGACGGCAGAAACGGCGACTGCATTGAACCTCATCGTTATGTTTGCGGCGATTTCCGCCGGGATGCGGTCGACCTTGTTGAAGACGAGAAGCTGTTCCTTATCAGCGAGGTTGAGATCCTTGAGTATTCTGCTGACCGAGGCGATATGGTCCTCGAACCGCAGGCTCGATATATCCACAAGGTGGATCAGAAGGTCGGCGTCTTCAAGTTCTTCAAGGGTTGATTTGAATGCCGCCACAAGATCTTTCGGGAGATCCCTGATGAACCCGACCGTATCGGTGATGATCACTTCGCGTTCTCTGGGGAACCTGAGCCTTCTGCTCGAGGTATCAAGGGTCGCGAACATCTTGTCCTCAACGAACGCGTCGCTCTTTGTCAGGGCATTCAGAAGAGTCGATTTTCCCGCGTTTGTATACCCGACGATTGATATGATGGGGATGCCCGTTGCGACCCTTCTCTGTTTCCGTTGACGACGCGCCTCGGAAAGGGATTTCAGCTCTTTCTCGAGGAGACCGATCCTGTCACGAACCCGTCTCCTGTCAACCTCCAGCTTCATCTCACCCGGCCCTCTGCCCCCGATCCCCCCCATCAGTCGTGACATTGCGGTCCCTTTTCCGGTGAGCCTCGGAAGCCGGTATTTTAGCTGGGCGAGCTCCACCTGGACCTTTCCATCCCGGCTGTGGGCGCGTTGGGCGAATATGTCGAGGATCAACTGCGGCCGGTCTATTACCTTTAGTTCTGTTAATTCCCCGATCGCCTTGATTTGGGACGGATTCAATGCCTGATCAAATATCAGCAGAGTTGCCCCTTTATTCATCGCGTTGATGATCACCTCTTTTAACTTGCCGAGTCCTACCAGGAACTTCGGATTTATCTCCTTCGGCCTCTGGATTACCGCGTCGAGGACGAGGACACCGCCTGACTGGGCGAGTTCCTTAAGTTCTTCCATGGAGTCTTCCTGCTCATATTTCGGCTTTGTCGACACGCCGATGAGTATGGCCTTTTCCCGTGTATCGTTCTGGTCGAATGTCCTCCTCCGCTCCATCTCATCCTCAAGGGCGTCAATGAACGCAGGGAAGTGCATATCCAGCTGGTGGAAGTTTCGGGGTGGCAATATCTCAATGGACCTCGCAGCGTCCTGTGGCATGAGATGAGCGACAAAGATGTTGTCAGGCAGGGAATCCCGGATGCCGATAGCCGCAATAAGGTCGAATCTCAGGAGCGAAAGGTCCGTGAGGTCATCCTGATTCAGTGGCTCCCCCTTCAAATGCGTATGAATGAGCCTGAGTCCCCTGAGTGCCTTTCGACCGATCGGATAATCCCAAAGGTCAGGAATAACGATCCCCCGTGAATCTCCCACGATAACATGGGCGACATTACCAGACCTTGTGATGAGCAAGCCGATCTGACGGCCCAGCTCCGACGACAGTTCCGTGATGTATCGTGCGAGTTCAGGGGCGAGGATCCGGTCCTGTGGAGTCCTTCTTCGATAAATCCTTTCAAGGGCATGGATTTGTGTGCCTTTGAGACCTGTGGTGTTTCCGTAAATCGCTGGTATCCCTCTGTCCTCCCCGAGCCTTTTCTCTATTCTATCACAGAACCGTTCCCAAAACTACGTATTGAGTAAGAGAAAGCGGACAACAGGCTTGGCCTTAGGACGGGGATTCCGACATTGATTTGGTTTGAAAAATGCTGCGTTCGGGGGGATTTGTTTTTCTCCACTGCCTGTCGATTGCCTTCAACACACTATGTCACGGATTGCTCGAAGGCTTATTGCAGTGCGGAACGCATGCATACGAATCAAAAAAGACAGTGGCGAACAGCGATTATTTTATGTAACATGAATAAGGAGGTTCTTAACGGTTGATACATATCATGGAAAAGCGAACACGCAATGATAATGAAGATTATATGTTATTAACGATTGCGATACGGAAAAACTGGAAGGCGTGTTCTCCGGTAAGCACAACGCATACGTGGAAGGTGTGGCCGTTGTTGTACAAAAGCCTACCATGCCCGGTGGTTCCAGAGGAAGGAACAGCCGGAGTACGTGGCAGGGCACGATTCCCTGCGGCAGACACCTTGAACTGGTAAGGGTGTGACGACTCCGCCATTGGAGGAGGAATTCTAACGAAAGGAACCCAGACGCTGCTCTACGAAACTGGAATATCAGTTCTGTGCAGGTTGGGTAACCAGGGCAGGATTGCTGTGGACATAAGAGCCGAAAAAACAGTCAACGGGAAAACCTTGCGACTTGTGCAGGGCGATATAACGGCAAGGGAGGTGGACGCCATAGTGAATGCCGCCAACGCTCATCTCCATCATGGCGGAGGCGTTGCAGGAGCCATTGTGAAAAAAGGCGGTCAGATCATACAGGAGGAGAGTGACAGGATCGGTTTCGTCCCCGTCGGCAATGCCGCTGTAACCGGTGCCGGAAAACTTCCTTCAAAATATGTCATTCATGCGGTAGGCCCGAGGATGGGAGAGGGAGACGAAGACAACAAACTGAAAAACGCAGTGCGCAACAGTCTCAAGCTCGCTTCAGGGAAAGGACTGAAAAGTATATCCCTGCCCGCCATAAGCTCGGGAATATACGGATTTCCAAAAGATCGATGCGCAGTGATACTGGTGGGAGAAGCGGAACAGTACCTCAAGGCGAATCCAAAGACCAGCCTTGAACTCATAGAGTTCTGCATTTATGACGACTTTACGATGGGGTATTTTGTGAAGGAGTTTGAAAAAATACGTTAAACTATCCGTAGACCTTCTGTATCTGCTCCTGCACCTCCTCAGGAGTTATGATAGCGCCGCCTGGACGGCCGTAGAAATGGACCTCCGCCCTGCCATTGACTGACAGCCTCACATCCTCAACCATTTGGCCTGCGTTGAGTTCTACGGTGAGGAACCTCTTCCCACGACTGGCGAGGGCGTAGAGCTGTTTTTCCGGAAAAGGGAAGAGGGTGACCGGCCTGAAAAGTCCTACGCTCAGGCCGTCATCCCTGAGCTTTCTTACGGCGGTCAGGGCGATCCGCGCAGCAATACCGAAGGCAACCACAATCAAATCAGCGTCCTCCGCTTCAATGACTTCGAATCTCACCTCTTTTTCTTTCATCTGAGTGTATTTCTCCTGAAGGACACTGTTTCTCCATTCAAGTTCACCCTCGCCTATGTACAGGGATTTTATGACGTTGGCATCCCTTCCCTTGCATCCTGTCAACGCCCATTTCTTTTCAGGTGCACCCTGCGTTTGATACGGTGTGGGATAGAATGGTTCCATCATCTGGCCGAGTATCCCGTCAGCGAGTATCAGGACGGGATTTCGGTATTCGTCCGATTTGTCAAAGGCGAGCATGGTGAGGTCCCACAGCTCCTGCAGGTTGTACGGCGCGTACACGAGGAGTTTATAATCGCCGTGACCTCCGCCCTTCACCGCCTGGAAATAGTCTGCCTGACTCCCGGATATATTGCCGAGTCCGGGGCCTCCGCGCTGCATATTCACAATCACCGCCGGCAGTTCAGAGCCGACCAGATACGATATGCCTTCCTGCTTGAGGCTTATCCCCGGGCTGCTTGAAGAGGTCATGGCCCGTGCCCCGCACGCAGATGCCCCGTATACCATATTTATTGCAGCCAGTTCGCTCTCAGCCTGAATGAAGACACCGCCGGCCTCGGCCAATCTCCAGGACAGGTATTCGGGAATCTCATTCTGAGGGGTTATGGGATATCCTGCATAGAAGCGGCACCCTGCCTGAACAGCCGCCTCTGCAATCACCTCGTTGCCCCTCATGAATAATTTCTCAGCCATCGCAAAAAAATTATACCACATTTGACAAATCGCAAATCCTTCCTTTATGATTCTGTTTTAAAGCCAATGAACTTCCAAGCCATAATCTTAAAACTCCATGCATTCTGGGCGAAGCAGGGCTGCGTACTGCTGCAGCCATATGACATCGAGGTGGGTGCGGGAACCTTTCATCCCGCGACGTTTTTCAGGGTCTTAGGTCCGGAGCCATGGAAAGTCGCCTATGTAGAGCCTTCAAGGAGACCGACGGATGGCAGGTATGGCGAAAACCCCAACAGACTCCAGCACTACTACCAATATCAGGTGATCCTGAAGCCCTCCCCCCTTGACAGTCAGGATCTCTACCTGGAGAGTCTCACTGAACTCGGTATCGATCCCCTGAAACACGACATCAGATTTGTGGAGGATGACTGGGAATCGCCTACCCTCGGTGCATGGGGCTTGGGCTGGGAGGTCTGGCTTGACGGGATGGAGATCACCCAATTCACCTATTTCCAGCAGGTGGGAGGTATTGACCTGAAACCGGTATCCGTGGAAATTACCTATGGTCTCGAGCGGATTGCCATGTATCTGCAGGGGGTGGATAATGTCTACAAACTCGACTGGGGCAACGGGATAACGTATGGGGATATCCATTATGCCGGCGAGGTCGAATCTTCAAAATACAACTTTGATGTTGCGGACACCACGCTGCTCATGAATCAGTTTGAATCTTACGAGAGAGAGGCGAAGAGACTCAACGGTCTCGGCCTTGTCCTGCCTTCGTATGAGTTCTGCCTCAAGTGCTCCCACGCCTTCAACCTCCTTGACGCAAGGCGGGCCTTTTCGGTGACGGAGAGGACAGGGTACATAGCCCGTGTAAGAGTCATCGCGAAACTCTGTGCGGAGGCATACTTCAAACAGAGAAAGGATATGGGTTTCCCGCTTCTCAATCGCGAGTCAGCGGGAAATGATCGGTGATCATTCATGACTCAGGATACTAAGAAATCCTTACTCTTGGCAGAAATAGGCACGGAAGAGATACCCGCGAGATTTCTTCCTCCCGCCTTAACCATGCTCAAGGAGAAAGCCGGATCGGTATTCAGCGATTACTCCATCGATTTCGCTCACATACAGACATATGGAACGCCAAGACGACTTGTTTTGCTGGTCAGCGGGATGCCGCCCACGCAGAAGGACGTTGTGAAAGAGATCTATGGTCCTCCTAAAAAGGCTGCCTTCGATGAGGGCGGAAGCCCTTCGAAGGCAGCCCTGGGGTTTGCCGCTTCTCTGGGGGTGGACGTGTCGAGTCTCCTGATACGGAAAAAGGATAAGGGCGAGTATGTTGTCGCGGTCATCGAACAGAAGGGCGCTGCCGTCAAAGAGGTCCTGGCGGAGGTTGTGCAGAAGATCATTCTTTCATTGCACTTTCCCAAGTCCATGCGATGGGGCAACGGCAGTCTGCGGTTCGTCAGACCTATCCGGTGGATCTTGGCCCTCTGTGACGGAGAGACGATACCCTTTGAGGTTGACGGCATCAAGAGCGGCAATGTCACGAAGGGCCACCGGTTTCTCTCTCCGGGGACCTTCGTGGTGCGGGAGATTGCCACCTATATCCATCTCATGGAGAACAACTATGTGATCGTGGATCAGGCGATGAGAAGAAAGGCAATAGATGAAGGTGTCGTAAGGCTTTCTGCATCGGTGGGGGGAGTGCCGGTAAGGGACGAGGGACTCCTTGACGCCGTGACATACCTTACGGAATACCCTGTCGCCTTTCTCTGCAAGTTTCCGGATGATTACCTCCGGCTTCCCCGGGAACTGCTCATCACGGTAATGAGGGATCATCAGAAATTCTTTGCCGTGGAGGACGAGCAGGGAAGACTCAAAAACTATTTCATCGTCATCGGCAATACGAAGGGAGAAAATGCGGAGATCGTAACGGCCGGCGCTGAACGCGTCATAAAGGCGAGGTTCGAAGATGCGCGGTTTTACTACGAGGAAGACCTCAAAAGACCGCTTCATGCCAGGATAGAGGATCTCAGGCGGGTGACCTTTCATGACCGGATCGGGAGCCTTTTCGATAAGACAGAAAAAGTCGTAAAACTTGCGACCTTTCTCTCCGAGAGACTTTTCCCCGAGAGGAAGAACCTCATCGAACGGGCTGCCTGGCTCTGTAAGACGGACCTCATCTCCGGCGTCGTCGGCGAATTCCCTGAACTGCAGGGTCTCATGGGGGGGTATTACGCCCTGAACGACGGAGAGGATAGGGCGGTCGCTGAGGCGATTGTTGAGCAGTACCTGCCGGCGCACTCTGGTGACAGGCTCCCTGAAACCGTTGAGGGATCCCTGCTCAGCCTTGCCGACAAGATAGACTCCCTCGTCTCATTCTTTGCTGTCGGAAGCACACCGACCGGATCGGAAGACCCCTTTGCGTTGAGGAGGCAGGCACTTGCGGTCATTGCCATCCTGATGGAGAAGGGGTATCCCGTGACCTTGAAAGAACTCTTCAAAGAGGCCGGGCAGAACGTGTCGGAAACACGGCATTCACTGGTAGATGAGCTACTCCAATTCTTCCTGCAGAGGATCGAACCGCTCCTCACGTCCCAGAACTTTGAGATGGACGTCATTCAGTCTGTTCTTTTCCTCGCGGGTGATCTGCCCCTCGCAGAGATAAAAGAGAGGCTCCATGCGATTGCGCGGTTTACGGCCGACACTGAGTTCAACGGTTTTCTGCTCGCCATCAAACGTGTCAACAACATTATTCCCGATCGGGCGCTACCGGCAGTGAATGAAAACTGTCTCGGTGAGGCCGCTGAAAGGAATTTATACAACGATATTTTGACCATCAGGCCTATCATTCAGGAGATGTTCAGAGACAAGAGATATTATCACGTTCTGAAATTGTTCTCGGCACTGACTGAGTCCATCAACGCTTTTTTCGACAGCGTTCTTGTCATGGACAAGCGTGAAGAAGTAAAACTGAACAGGCTTGCCCTCTTGAAAGAGATATGGGATATGGTTTTGACCGTTGCTGATTTCTCGAAGCTGATTGAAAGAACACGCGTTTAACTGTTGCCGTCATGACCATTCTTTCATTCGTAAAAGCGTAATGGCCCCTGTCCGTGAGAAATGTGTTACGTTGACAAAATCCGACTTTTGATTTTAATATAAAAAATTGGGCCTAACTATGGCATAGCGTCTGATCCCGGTAGCGGACTGCAGACGCTTTTTTTGACTGTGAAAGGATCTCACGACAGATTGAGGTAAGAGAGAATGTGTAGACTTGCAGCGATAACGGCAAAGGAATTTTTCTCGCCCATGGAGAACATCTTCGCCCTCGAGACGATGAAAGAAGGACATGATGGCTCGGGTCTTGGACTCACCCTCAAAGACCTCGGTGGCGAGTTTGAGAAACTGAAGAAATATCCGGTGATGTCGGGAACTTGTTCCGGAGACGGCAGGAAAACGCTGGATGAGTATATGAAGAAGCACGGGTTTGCCCTGAAACACGAATGGAGACCGAAGATAAAGGCGGTGAAAGGCATTGTACCCCGTGAGTGCTATTTCGCGCGGGTGTACGACTATCCCGCCGCATACAGGAACAGATCCCTAAGAGAAAAGGAAGACCTCCTCATGAACACCCGTCTTACGCTGAGAAAGATGGGCGAGCCGAACGAGGCAATGTTCGTGTTTTCCTTCTACCCCGATGTGATCACGCTGAAAGAGGTGGGGGACCCGCTTCAGGTGGGCGAATTCTTCGGCCTCGACAGGGACGGGTTACAGGCGAAGATCGTCTTGGCCCAGGGTAGACAGAACACAAACTACGCCATATACCTGTACGCATGCCATCCTTTTTTCATCCAGGGCTTCTGCTCTATGACAAATGGTGAGAATACCGCATTTGTTCCCATACGGGAATTCCTCATGGGAAGGGGATTCCCCGGCTATGTCGGATACAATAGTGACAGCGAAGTGTTCACCCATATACTGCACTACTCCGTGCGTCAGCTCGGATTGCCCTTGCGGTATTATAAGGATGTCATTACCCCTCTTAAGGCATCCGAGATGGAACAGAGAGAAGACGGGGCTGCATTGAAGCTCATGAAGCAGTCATTAAGACCATTGTGTATCGATGGACCGAACATGGTCATCGGCTTCGCCCCTGACGGAACCTGTTTTATGGTTCACGACGCCAAGAAATTGAGGCCGGGGGTTGTCGGCGGAACGAAGGGCAAATACGCGCTCATGTCCGAGGAATGCGGCCTTGACAAGGCGATTCCGAAGAGACACAGGGATAAAGATATTTTCCCTATGAAATACGACATGGTGATGATTTCGCCTCACGCGGAGGAGGTAATGGTATGGAACCAGCTGCGCAGCCAGATCTCATAAGGTTAGACCATAATCATCGGCTATCGGTGCGGGAGTTTCCCTATATAATCCGCTGGAGGGATGACCGGTGCAAGAGGTGCGGCAGGTGCACTGCCATATGCCCGGTCAAGGCTATTGAGCCGACAGTCAAGGTTCAGAGGCTTGTCCAGTCAGAAGGGCCTGTCCCTACTCCCTCTGCGGTAAGAAGAGTCATCCAGGTGGTTGAGCAGGTGACCGACATGGAGAGGTACTGCACGGGGTGCGGGAGCTGCACCCTGGTATGCCCGAACGAGGCAATAGAGCCGGAATTCAACCCCCAGAACAAGTTCTATCATTACAAGAATAAAGGCGGCGAGCCGTACAAGCGGGGCGGCAGGAGAAACGACCCGTCCATCTCGACACTCGATAAACTCAAATTCACGAGGATCTCCATGCTCACCGACCCTGCCCTCGATGCGGGAAGGCATGAGTTTCGGGTGAGAACCCTCCTGGGCAGGATCTTGCCTCCTGAAGAACTCCCGTTAAGAAATGACGGCGGCCAGTTGATGGTGGCCACGGAAAGCGGAAGATTCATTCCGCCTGTTCGCGAGATATTTCCGATCATGATCGGGAGCATGTCTGTCGGTGCACTTTCGCCTCCCATGTGGGAAGGCCTTGCCATGGGTGTAGCGTATCTCAATGAAGTGGAGGGGCTGCCCGTTGTTATGTGTTCCGGAGAAGGCGGAATGCCGTCGAGACTCCTGAGGTCAAAGTATCTGAAATACTTTATCATCCAGATCGCCTCGGGGTACTTCGGGTGGGATGAGATCATCCATGCGCTTCCGCACATGGTTGAAGACCCCGCCGCCATAGAGATCAAGTACGGCCAGGGCGCAAAACCGGGGGATGGAGGGCTGCTGATGGCGCAGAAAGTCCTGAAGCTGATCGCCAGCATCCGAGGGGTGCCGCAGTTTGTCGATCTTGCATCGCCGCCCACTCACCAGACAAAGTATTCCATTGAGGAGGCGGTCGCAAAGATGATCCAGTCCATGTCCATGGCGTGGGGCTTCAGAGTGCCCGTCTATCCGAAGATCTCGGGAACCAAGACGGCGCGGGCGGTATTGAACAACCTCGCGCGCAACCCCTACGCAGCGGCCTTGTCCATTGACGGCGAGGACGGGGGAACCGGTGCGGCGTACAATGTATCCCTGGACAAGATGGGGCATCCCATAGCGTCAAACATAAGAGACTGTTATCTCGACCTGGTGAAACAAGGCAAACAGAACGAACTTCCCCTGATCGCAGCGGGGGGGGTCGGCAAAAGAGGGAACCTTGCGGCGAATGCTGCAGCGCTCATCATGCTCGGCGCTTCGGCGGTCTCTATCGGGAAGTACATCATGCAGGCTGCGGCGGACTGTTTCGGGAATGAATACAATCGCTGCAACCTCTGCAATACCGGCAAATGCCCCAGGGGGATAACCACCCAAGACCCAAAACTGTACAGAAGGCTTGACGCGGACAGAGTGGCCGAGCGCGTGGTCGAGACCTTTAAAGCGGCTGACGTGGAACTGAGGAAGATATTCGCGCCCATGGGCAGAAGCACGGAACTCCCCATCGGTATGTCTGATGGGTTGAGCATTGACGATAGGGCGATGGCAGAGAGGTTAGGGATAAGCTATGCGTGCTGAGAAAAAGTCTCCGGTCAAAAGTGCCCGGTCAAAAGCCATCGGTCAGAAGGCCGAGAAGAAAAATATCGTTGTAATAAAAGGGAATATCAATGGCGCTCGTGTTCCGACCCGAATCCTTGAAGAAAGGCTTCAGCATGCCATTGAGGAAGGCGCAAGGGAAGTCCATGTTATCGCTGATGGCCAGCACGGCATCGGCGGGCGTATCTGGCCGCGGGGCGAGTCGGTAAAGATAACCGTCGAAGGTACCTCTGGTCAGAGACTCGGCAGTATGGGGATGGCCGGCACGGAAATCCTTGTAAAGGGGAGTTCCTCTGATGATGTCGGCTGGCTCAATTGCGGTGCGAGGATAACGGTGCTGGGGGATGTGACGAACGGGGCCTTTAATGCCGCGGCGCAAGGGATCCTGTACGTCCAGGGCGGAGGTGGCGCGCGCTGTGATACCATGACAAAGCAAAATCCCCGCTTTGATCCTCCTGAGTCCTGGTATTTCAGAGGTGTGGGCGATTCCTTTGCGGAGTTTAAGGCCGGCGGAATCGCTGTTGTCTGCGGTGTAGATCCAAGGAATCCCGATAATGTCCTGGGTTACCGTCCGTGTGTCGGGATGGTTGGCGGCACGATTTATTTCAGAGGGCCGATTCAGGGATACAGCGAGAAGGATGTAAAACTCCTCGACCTTACCCCTCAGGACTGGGAATGGCTGAGAGAGAACATGAAGCAGTTCCTCGAGGCCATTGATAGAGTGTCATACTACGATGAGATCACCCGTTCTTCCGGAGAGTGGAAAAAACTGATGGCCTACACGCCTCAGGAGAAACGGGAACGGAAGTGGTTCAGGATGTCCACCGCTGATTTCAGAAAGGATATGTGGGAGCGGGAGGTAGGACAGGGTGGCATCTTTGCGGAGTACCTGAACCATGACCTTACGTTGCTGCCCTACATAACAACCGGGAGGGAGAGGCGGAATAAACCGATCTGGGCAAATGAAAAATTTGCGCCGCCCTGCGCCTATGCTTGCCCCACGCAGATTCCGTCTCACCAGCGGGCTTCCCTGATCAGGCAGGGAAGGCTCAACGATGCCCTTGAACTGGTATTGAAGTACAGCCCGCTGCCTGCGACCGTATGCGGAGAGATCTGTCCGAACCTCTGCATGCAGAGTTGTACAAGGGCCCACCTTGACAAGCCGCTTGAGATAGACATGATGGGTAAACTCGCCCTTGACCTGCCTGCCCCGAAGAAGGAGCCCACGACCGGGCATACCGTAGCAGTCATCGGCGGGGGACCGGCCGGTATGAGCGCTGCGTGGCAGCTCGCCTTAAAAGGCCACGAGGTCGATATCTATGAGTTGGCCGACAAACTCGGAGGAAAACTCGAACTCTGTATCCCGAAAGAGCGGCTTCCCCGCCAGATACTCGAAAGCGAGGTTGCACGATTTCGAGCACTGGGCATCCGGCTGCATCTGGGCACAAAGGTGACGAGGGAGAAATTTAATGGGATATACAAGAGCCATGAGGTGGTTGTCCTGGCGTGCGGAGCCCATCAGCCGCGAAAGGTCTCTTTCCCCGGCTCTGAAGACATCGTTTCCGCCTATGACTTTCTGAGAGGAGTGAATATGGGGAATAGCCCCGACCTGAAAGGAAAGAAAGTCGTTGTCATCGGTGCCGGCAACGTCGGAATGGATGTCGCCTCCGAGGCTTATAACCACGGTGCTGTGTCCGTCATGGCTGTCGATATTCAGAAGCCCGCTGCATCCGGGGCAGAGATGGAGATCGCGAAGGCGAAGGGGACCCTGGTACTCTGGCCAAAATTTACGGAGCGGTTCGATAAGAACGAGAAGAAGATCTTCTTCAAAGACGGGACATCTCTTGAGGCTGACTTTGTCGTCATGTCCATCGGCGATGTACCGCAGCTTGATTTTCTGCCTCCAGGCATCCATTCGGAGAGGGGCTGGCTTACCGTGAACGATACATACCAGACATCTGATGTAAAAGTCTATGCCATCGGGGATGTTACCGGGCTTGGGCTGGTGACCCATGCTATCGGCCACGGACGGATCGCCGGGGACATTATTCATTACGCGTTGATGCATGCGCCGAGGTTCCCTGAAGTGAAGCAAGTGATAGCATACGAGAAGATCAAGACGGAGTATTACGATGTCTGCCGCGGAGACTTCGTTTCTCCGGAAGTGTCTGCGAACCGGTGCATGTCCTGCGCCACTTGCCGCGACTGTCACATGTGCGAGACCACTTGTTACTGGGGTGCGATCAGCAGGGTTGAGCACGGTGACGGCTCATACGAATATGTTGTCGATGACTCCTTGTGCATAGGCTGCGGCTTCTGCGCCGGCGTTTGCCCCTGCGGCGTCTGGGAGATGGTCGAGAACGTTTAGCTGGTTATTGTTTCTTCTCTCCCGTTGCTTCGCCACACACACCGGTCTTTCCGATTGTGAAGCCCCGAACGATACAGGGCAAGCTCAGTCGGAATTTTGAACTTTCTCGTCAGGCAATAGTGGCTTTGGGCAAGGGGCCAGACTTTTTGTTTTCCTGTTTTCCCTAAAGATGTCATGGCCAGAATACGCTCAGGGCGTGCGGGAGGCGTTCGTTCTTCAGAAGATCTATTCGCTTGATTTACAATGTCCGGGAACAGTCTGACATTTCACTTCCCGCCGTCCTTCAGCGCGACGCATTTCTCTCCTTGTTTTCGCTTCACGGTTTCGCCGGATCTCTTCTTCTGTCTCCAGGACAAGGGGGGGTACTTCCGTAGGGCGGTTATCTTCGTCCAGGGCAACGAGCGTCAGATAGGCGGAAGCGGTATGCCTGACTTCCCCTGTCACGAGGTTTTCGGCCTCCACCCGGACGCCAATTTCCATTGATGTCCGGCCAACCATGTTGAGACTGCCTTTGAAGAAAAGGAGATCTCCGACAAAAATAGGGCAATGGAAATCCAGTCTGTCGATGGATGCCGTTACCACATTGCGGCGGGCATGTCTGCTGGCAACAACGCCGGCGGCGGTATCGATATGCTTCATGATGACGCCACCGTGAACGTTTCCCGCAGGATTTACATCTTGAGATAGCATTACCTGCGCAATGACAACGCTGCTGTCTCTCACCTTTTTGCCTTGCATCCGCCCTCCTTTATCCCATGACAGATCCTCAAAGATTTCCTTCGCTGGAGAGAATGCGGAACCTTCTGCGATCTTTCTCATTATAGCAAGTCTTGTTTTGCGGACTTTCGGACAATCTTCTTGAACATCCGCGAAAACCGCCGTAAAGCATTCGGAGCTGATTATCCTTCCTTTACCAAATCGCTGATTGCCTTTTCAATCTCCGAAAACGCGAAGACAAATCCACTCTCGGTGAGCCTCTTGGGAAAGGCTCGCTGGCCTTCTAATAAGACTTTCGCAGCCTCGCCGAGCTGCAGCTTGAAGACAAAGCCCGGAATGCGCATGAAGGTCGGTTTATGGAGGGCGTTGCCGAGTGCCTTGGTCAAACCCTCATTTGTCGTTGGATTCGGCGCGGTGAGGTTATAGGTCCCCTCATACTTCTCATTTTCTATGACCGTAACGTGCGCCCTGATAAGGTCTTCAATGTGGACCCAGGAAAAAAACTGTTTCCCATCGCCGATGATCCCGCCGAGGCCCGTCCGGAAAGGAAGGAGCATTTTTTGGAGTGCCCCGCCGTCAGGCCCGAGCACCACACCTAAGCGAAAGATCACGGTCCTGACCCCCGCCTCTTTTGCCCTGAGGGCCATCTGCTCCCAATCAAAGGCCAGTCTGCCGAGAAAGTCTTGTGCGTAATTCGTATCTTCTTCGGTGTGGTCTCCCTGAGTCCTGTATATGCCAACAGCAGAGATAGAAATGAAGAGGCGGGGCTTTTGGGGTATCTTCTTGAGTGCGAGGACGATCCTCTTTGTCGTATCGATTCTGCTGCTGAAAAGTTGTTTTTTATATTCTTCCGTCCATCGAGTCGCTATGGTCATCCCTGCCATATTGATCACAACATCGATGTCTTCGAATTTCCTCAGGAAAATCTCGTCTTCGAGCATGAAATCATCACGCCTGAGGGGGATGACCTTCCAGTTTCTACTCTCAAAGGCCCTCGTGAGATGTCCTCCGATGAAGCCCGTCGCTCCGCTCATGGCGATATTCATAAGAGGAGCGCCGCTCTAACGCCTGTCGCCCTCTGCATAAAAAAGTATCGGGAAACCCCGCTAATCAATCTGTTCGCGCTCATTATCCTCCGCGATCACCCTTGAGGCTGTCTCTTTATCTTCTTTTCTCACTAAAATCTTGATCTCTCCCATCCTTCCGATATTCACCGGATAAGGGCTCACTTTGGAAGAACGCAAAACTACGGGAATCCCTCCGCTTTCGAGGAGGTCTTTAATCATCTCAGCCTCAAGGGGGTCATATGTCATGATGAACTCAATCCACTCTTCAGACATGATCAATCGTAACCCGTTCTCTGCAAAAAGGCCATCGCGTTACCAAGGAGTGCCTATGATTTTTATGCTCTGACCGATAAGTTGATTCCATGATCCTACCTCACTATAGCCCACAAAAGGCTCGCTGTCAAACGTCCAGGCGTTCATGTTCACTCCGCGGGTTCTTCAAAAAACAGGTCAGCAGAATAGCGATGCCTGCGAAGGCTGCAGCCATATAAAAGCTGCCCGAAAAACTGCCGGTCTTTTCCGCAATGACTCCCGCTATTGAGGGCCCGGCAATCTGGCCAAAACCGAAGATAAAGGTCATCAAACCGAATGCCTGGCCTGCCTTATGGGCCCCCGCGTAATCACCGGCGGCAGCGGCCATGATAGAGGGGATGCTCCAGGCAACGATGCCGTAAAAGGCGATGGAGAGATACAAAAATACCCCGGGCAGTCCTAATGCGACAAGGAGATAGGAAAGCATCTGAAGGCAAAAGACGATTATGAGTCCGGGTTTCCTCCCGAGCCTGTCCGACAGGGTGCCGAAGACAGGACCTGAGAAGAGGCTCAAGAAGCCGACCCAAGCCCAGAGATTCCCTGCCACCGACTCGGTGAGGCCCCGCTCTCTAACCAGCGTGGTGACGATGAAAGTAGCATAAATAACATAGGTATATCCGAAGAGAAAGTAAATTGCGCCCAGATGGTAAATAACACTTTTTTTGTAAACGTTCGTTTTCATTTTATCGATGGTCTGAGCGTAAAAAGGCGCGGTATCATCGCTCCCTATCGGTCTCAGCCCCTTCTCCTCCGGCCCGTTCCGTATGAAGAAACGAGCGATAAAGGCGACTATCAGTACGATTGACCCTAATGCAAGCCAGCTGATGCGCCATCCTTCTGAGCCGGCAAGCCTGTTGATGAGGGGGAGAAGTTTCCCTGAGATAATAATGGCAAAACCGCTTCCGATGACGATAAAACCGGCCGCCTTTCCCCTCTTTGTCCGGGTGAACCAGTGCGCTACCAAGCCCATGACCGGTACATTGGTTGCGCCGCTGCCGATGCCGGTCAGGAAATACAGTGCGAGCACGTAAGCAAACGTTTTTGCCTGACTGACGAGGATCATCGAAATTCCCACAAGGAGCAACGCGGCGAAGATGAGTCTCCTCGCGCCGACCCTGACAGCCCACAATCCACTGATAAGCACAGAAATGAGATATCCTGAAAAATTAACGGTACTGATGAAACCCATCTGGGAGTAAGTAAGTTGAAGCGTCGATGCCATGGAAGGCAGGAGCATCCCGAGGGCAAAGCGGCCCAGGCCCAGGCCCGCAAAGATGCAGAGAGTGCCGGTAAGGACTATTATCCAGCCGTAATGAAGAGATGATTTCTCTTGGGCATTTTTCACCGTGTGAAGAATATACCATGCAATTCGAAAAAAGCGGAAGAGGATCGCTCATATATAGGCGATCACCATGTCATCGGGTACGTTGATTCGTTGAGCCTTCCGTGAAGTCAGTCGGATGTCAACGTATTTGATGGAGACACTTGTAGCTGTCCCCCCTGATTGTCAAAGTAAGCATCTATAAATAGACGACAGATGAGAAAACAGGGGACCCTGGACTTACAACATCAGAGGACTACGAGAAGATAAAAAAATACGAGAGTGATAAGTCAACGGATAGATATTTGAAAGCGTTCTCCGAATTGGTATCGCGACATGAGCGAAGTGTTTGCTCATTTTCCTCAGATAAGGACCGGCAGGCTGTCCGTTGGCGGAATGATCCCGGTTTCTCTGTAACCTTTTAGCCTTTTTCGATGTCTATTGACATATAAAACATAAAAGAGAAGATAAGCCCTCCTCAAGAGAAAAAATGAAAAAGAACCGGTTGACTTTTTCTTGTCGTGGCAGCGCCGCTTTGTTTCAAGCGTCACGCTTGGCTATGCTTACAGGAATGGACACTTCTCCGTCTGGATCGGTCCATGACTGGGTCCGTGGCGGTGAGGCCCTCCTGCCCGGTACTACGATGGGGAACTTCAGGCTTGCAGTTTTTTGCCCGAAGAGATATAAATAACGCAGCACCTCATGTCCAATGAAAGGAGGACAAAATGAGAACGAAGGGAAGAATCAAGAGAGGGCTCACACTTTTTTTGTGTTTTATTATGCCAGTGGCATTCGTGGCCTGTACTATAGGGGGACAATCGACAACAAGCTCCTCCGTGTTCTCAGTTGGTACCAATCCATCCGGCATTGTTCTAGACGCCGCGGGCAATGTGTGGGTCGCAGACCAGGGCAGCACTACCGTCACAGTGTTAAACTCCAGTGGGACTCAGATTGGTACCTTCACGGTCGGCAATAATCCACGCGCCATAGCCATAGATGCTTCGGGCAATATATGGGTCGCAAATCAGGGCAGCAACAGCGTTACAGAGTTAAGCCCCGGCGGGGTGTTGCTTGCTACATACACGGATGATATTGCTGGGCCAGCCGCCATAGCCATAGATGCTTCGGGCAATATATGGGTCGCAAATCAGGGCAGCAATAGCATTACAGAGTTTAACGCCAGCGGGGCGGTGCTTGGTACCTTCACGGCTGGAATAACTGAGCCGGTCGCCATAGCCATAGATGCTTCGGGCAACGTGTGGGTCGCCGACCAGCTCGGCAATACCATTACAGAGTTAAACTCTGCTGGGGTGCTGCTTGGTACCTTCACGGCTGGCATTACTGAGCCGGTCGCCATAGCGATAGACGCTTCGGGCGATGTGTGGGTCGTAAATCAGGGCGGCAATAGCGTTACAGAGTTAAACTCTGCTGGGGTGTTGCTTGGTACCTTCCCGGTTGGAACTGAACCAAGCGGCTTAGCCATAGACTCCGCAGGCAATGTGTGGGTAACAAATTTCGGTAGTATCAGCGTCCCTGGTACTACTGTTACAGAGTTAGGCCCCACTGGTGCACTGGTTAACACATTCACAGTTGGTAATAATCCAGACGGCATAGCCATTGACCCAGCAGGCAACGTATGGGTAGCAAATTACAGCGACAACACCGTCGCTGTCTTGGGAAGCGTGGCAGCGGGACCAGAGTTCTTCCCGTATAGCGGTCCTGTTTGGCCATTCTGATGGGTATCTCGCTAAAGGTAGAATCGCCCCGGGAGACTGCAAGCTCCATGTTCGGGAATAGTGCATCCGCCTGCCTCTTTTCTTAAGGGAGGCACAGCCCGGTACGACGGAGTAGCAAGTATTGATCAGAAGGCCGATCTTGAGCGGCAAATTGCCCGCTTCAGTGGGGAGTTCGCGGCCGTTGCATCGTCTGACGGCAGTGGACGCGGTAAAAGGTATTGGCTCGGAGCTTACGGGCTACGCTCAGGAGACTCTCGGACTTCCCTCTGGCCGGCTGCCCCCCGAAGTGGTTGCGCCTTTTCCATACAGGGATTCGAGCACCGCTTCGTGGTTTCTAAATTTTACCGTGTTTATGTATAATAATTTGCGTGCAGAAACAGTATGCATAACGTTACCGTTAAATCGAGATACTCGAGGGTGCTGCCTATCCTCAACGTAATCATCGGGCTTACTTTGCTTTTCTCCTTCCTAATCCTTGCGCGGGACATCATCGCACCTCGGTATAAAAGCATTCAAAAGACGGTCCCTTCCCGGAAGTCCGATTTTCCGGCCGCCAGGAAGAGCCTTCAAGACTTCGAGCTTATTCTGAAAAGCAGTCCCTTTGGCCTGTCCCCCGCTGCTTTGATACCTCTTTCCTCTTCCCGGGAAAAGACAGGATCCCAAACCGACATCACTCTCATAGGAACTATTTCGGGGCAGCAAAGATACAGTTTCGCCATATTCACCGACAGCAGCGGCAGGCAAGCGGTCTATAAAGTTGGTGAAACAATCCCTGGCGTGGGAAAATTGGGGAGGGTAGACACGGATAAAGTCTCCATCCAGGGGAACGGAAAGCTTGTGGATATTCCCCTTGCGGATATTGTGAAGATAATCGAGGTCAGTCCGGGTGACGGAAGACAGTCCGAATTTGCAAGGAGTATGGGCGGGGGAACATATATAGTTGATCAGAAAAAGGTTCAGCAGGCAATAGAAAATCCCAGCCAGTTGATGACAGACGCACGGCTACAGCCCAATTTCAGAAACGGCAACCAAGAAGGCTTCACTCTCCGCGAGGTAAGGGGCGGCGGCATATACCAGAGCCTCGGGCTTCAGAACGGTGATGTACTTTTGCGGATTAATGATTATAATATCTCGAATCCTGAGAACGCGCTGCAGGCATTCACTGCCTTGAGAGGAATGGACAGAGTCCAACTCGATATCCTGAGAAACGACGCAAAGATGACCCTGACCTATCAAATACGATGAAATATGAGGGTTGCAGTCAACGACCCTGTGCCAAGAGCACAGGGCATGGGGAAACTCAGGCTCATGCCCTCGTTGACAAGAGGGTTACCAGATAATGCTGAACGGCAGTTGTTTAGGGCACCACACCATGGGATATTTCGCAAGTCCGATGCAAGGGTCATCTGTGGTTAAAAGTCCTCAGGGTAGGGACGGTGCTGCGGGTTCGAAAAGCCTTTCCAACAAGCTCGATGCGGTCCCTACCGGCGAAAGCCAAGACAGGTTTCGGGGAGTTCCCAGGGCTAATCTTGTTAGATCAAAAAAAATCCCCAATAAAATAAGGAGAAGCGGCTCCTCCCGGTGGCAAGACCACAGGGTGTCCGCAGCCTAAAGCTAATGAATAGAAGGCGACATATATCTTTTCTGTTAGAAATATCGTTGTTTTGTTCATTGTTCGTCCTTTATCTGCCACCGGTCCTCGGTCCTTACTCTTTTGCCGAGCAGAAAGAAGAGATCTCCAAGGATCAGAAAGTTACCTTAAACTTTGTCGACGTAGACCTCCCGGTCATAACAAAATTCATTAGCGAGATCACAAGAAAGAACTTCCTCTTTGACGAACGGGTTAAGGGAAAGATTACGATTATCGCACCCTCAAAACTGAGTATCGGCGAGGCCTACAACCTCTTCACCTCCGTCCTGGAATTAAAGGGCTTCACCATTGTGCCCGCAGGGATCAATACCTACAAGATCATTCCCTCTTCGGAGGCGAAACAGCGGGGCTTAAAGATCGAGAGCACTAAGGGGCCTGTAAATGAAAGTTACATCGCACGGCTCATAGCCCTGAAACATATCTCCGCTGACGATGCACTGAAATTCGTCCAACCCGTTATATCGAAAGACGGCTATGCCTCGACATTCGGCCCCGGCAACCTCCTGCTGGTGATAGACTCCGGCCTGAATGTGGAAAAGGTCGTCTCCCTCATAGAGACCATAGATCAGCCATCGATCATGGAACGGCCCGACATCGTTTTCCTCAAGTATTCGAGCGCTGATGCTGTCGCCAAGATGCTCACTGACGGCATGGCGCGAAAACCCAGGGCACCGGCGATACCCCAGCCCGGAGCACTCCAGCCTGGAGCCGTGGAAGAGGCAAAGGCTCTCGCAGACACCCGGCTGAATGCCGTAATCCTCTTCGGTGACAAGGGAGCCCGTGAATCAATGAAGTCCCTTATCGCGCTTCTCGATATCCCATCTGCCGAAGCCCAGGGAATGATAAACGTCTGCTTTCTCGAAAATGCCGATGCCGCTGAACTCGAGAAGGTCCTTCAGAACATCATCAAAGGGGCACAGCCAAAGCCCCAGGCTGCGCCCGGCGCTGCTCCGGCCACCCCCTTTGAGGCTGCCGGCGCGATAACGGTTACCGCCGACAAGGCATCAAACTCCCTGATCGTTGTGGCGTCACCGTCAGATTTTCAGAACATCCTGCAGGTTATTAAGCAGCTTGACAAGAGAAGGAGGCAGGTATACGTCGAGGCGATGATTATCGAGGCGTCAGTAAGTAAGTTGAAGGACCTCGGCGTGCAATGGAGGGTAACGGCGACACAAGGGGGACAACCTGTTGCGATAGGGGGCTTTGGAACAATCGACAATACGGCTATTCAGAGCATAGTCCAGGGGCTTCAGGGCGCCACCCTCGGCGGACTGGGGAACTTCTTGAATATCCCTGTAACGACGACTAATACGTCGACTGGCTTGCCTACCACGACGACGCTTTCAATCCCCGGCTTTGCAGTCCTCTTCAACCTGAATGAGTTCAGCGATGTCGTCAATGTTCTTTCGACTCCCCAGATACTCACCTCGGACAATAAGGAGGCTGAAATTCTCGTTGGGCAGAATGTGCCGTTTATATCGCAAAGCCAAACGACTGCTGGCTTGGGCGTCGCCACGACAAGCAGTGCGGTCAGTTCGGTCCAGGGAGTTGTCAATTCCATTGTGAGGCAGGATGTTGGCATCATATTGAGGATTACGCCCCAGATTACCGAAGGAGATCATGTCAAGCTGGACATATACCTGGAGAATTCAAGTGTGGTGAATCAGTCTGATCAGCTCACGGTTAGCGTGGGTCCTACCATCAATAAACGCTCCACCAAGACCGCGGTTGTGGTGAAGGATAACGAGATCGTCGTCATCGGCGGGTTACTCCAGAACACTGATGAGGATCAGATAACTAAGGTGCCAGTGCTCGGCGATATCCCGCTTCTCGGACAAATATTCCAGTCAAAGACCATATCGAGGCAGAAGACGAACCTGATTGTCTTTCTCAATCCCCATATCATTAAGGATGGGAGGCTCGCCGAGATAACAGCGGAGAAACAGAAGGAGTTTGCGATGGCTTCACAGCGCTATGCAGAAGGAGAGCTTTTGGTTAAGTTCAAAGAGGGCGTCAGTCCTACTGAGGCGGAGGCGATCATCGCCCGGAAGGGCGCATCGGTGATCAAGGTCATCGAAGGGATACAGGTGTACCATATACGGCTTCCAAAAGGGAAAGAAGTGGAAAAAGCGGTCAAGGAATTTTCCGCCATTCCCGAGGTCCAGTATGCGGAGCCGAATTATACCGTGAAGATGCAGAATGAACAGCATTAGGGAAGAAACTTCAGTCGACAGGTCCGGCATTCTTATAACCGATGGATTTTTATCTCGTGATCGTTCTCTCTTCAGTTTTGCGTTGTTGCCGTCACGCTCTTGCAAGGCTTCTTCTGTAAGGTCAAGGTGTCGGAAAGAAGTTTCTCCTCTGCCTGCTTCGTACAACGATTTTGTTGGGAAAACCCTATGAATATGGAAACCATTGAAACGATCAAAGACGAAGAGGTCGATTTTTCCCTGTTACAGGAAATTCCCCTTTCTTTTGCAAAGAACAACCTCGTGCTGCCCCTGAGAAGGGACGACGGTTTTCTGAGAGCTGCAGTTGCTGACGATAAGGGGCTCCTCGCTCTTCGTGAGATGGCAAAGAGATACGGTCTGAAGCCGTATCCGTTCAAGACCCGGCAGGGGGTTATCATCGATGCCATCAACCGGGTTTATGGGCAGGTGGGCACTGCCCAGGAAGTTATGGAAGGGATCGCCGGGGAAGACCTCTCATCAGTGGCGACGGAATTCGAATCGCCGCAGGACCTTCTCGAACTCACGGAAGAAGCGCCTATCATTCGGCTTCTCAATGCCTTGCTCCAGCAGGCAGTGAAGGAGAATGCCAGTGACATCCATATAGAACCCTATGAAAAGGAACTCGATGTGAGAATGCGGGTTGATGGTATTCTGCGAAAGGTGCTGGCTCCGCCGAAGATCATTCAGGATGCGCTCAGCAGCCGGATCAAGATCATGGCAAACCTCGATATTGCGGAGAAACGGCTTCCCCAGGACGGCCGCATACGGTTGCTTATGGGTGGAAGGGATATCGATATAAGGGTGTCCATCGTTCCTACCTCACTGGGTGAGCGGGCTGTCTTGAGGCTGCTTGACAGGAAGCAAGGCCTCAAAGGCCTCTATGAGGTCGGTCTGAATAAAGCGGACGAAAAGCGGTTGGAGGAACTCCTGGTGAGGACGAACGGCATAATCCTTGTCACCGGTCCCACGGGGAGCGGTAAGACTACAACCCTCTACGCAGCGCTGAACAGGATCCATACAGAGGAGAAGAACATCATAACCGTTGAAGATCCTGTTGAGTATCAGTTGAAAGGTATCGGTCAGATCCACGTGAATCCGAGGATCGGGCTCTCGTTTGCATCAGGCCTCAGGTCCATATTGAGACAGGACCCCGACGTGATTATGGTCGGAGAGATACGGGACGTCGAGACGGCAGAGATCGCCATCCAGGCGTCCCTCACCGGTCATCTTGTCTTGAGCACCCTCCACACGAACGATGCGGCCTCGGCCATCACAAGGCTTGTCGATATGGGTATAGAGCCTTTTCTTGTCGCATCATCCCTTGTTGCTGTCCTCGCACAACGACTCGTAAGAAGAATCTGCCCCAACTGCAAGGAAAGACACGAACCTTCCGAAGCTGAAAGGGCATATGTTCTTGCCCTATCACCCCTCGCCCGTCAATCGTCACTCCTTTACCGGGGGGTCGGGTGTGAAAGGTGCAAGGGCAGCGGCTACGCCGGAAGGACAGGCATATTCGAACTCCTGTATGTGGACAATGAAGTCAGGCAGATGATTACGGCGAAGGGAGATTCGCAGGGTATTCGAGATGTGGCCGTCTCCAAGGGGATGAAGACGTTATATACGGATGGTATCGAGAGGGTGCTCAACGGTGATACAACCCTTGAAGAGGTCCTCCGGGTTACACAGAAGGACACGATAGAAGCATAGAATCCAAGAGGAAAGATGCGGATGACCATGATACAGGATGAGCTCATTTTGCCTCCGGAATGCTAAAGACGGTGTTTTACCAGTAAACGCCATGCCAATATTTCAGTACAGAGGATACAGGAGTGATGGAACCGAAACGGCCGGCACGATAGAGGCATCGGGGATGAGCGATGCGTTAGCCCGTGTCAAGGCTGAAGGCATCTTTCCCAGCGATGTGACTGAGCCGCGCGTCGGGCAGAGAAAGAGGCTCTTTCAGAGGGTCGACGTAACCTTTCTGCCCAATATGACGCGGCAGCTTTCGACGCTCCTTTCTGCCGGAGTACCTCTCATGGACGCCCTTGCCTCCCTTTCCGCCGAATACCGCGGCCCGGACAAGGAGATGCTTATAGCCATTAAAGAGCGCGTTTCCGGCGGTGCTGGTCTTTGCCGCGCACTGGAGGATTTCGGCGATTCCTTCCCCGACTTCTATCGGAATATGGTTCAGGCGGGTGAGGAGAGCGGCAACCTTGATACCGTCCTCCGGAAACTCGCTGATTTTCTTGAAAGTCAGAGTGCCGTAAGGGCGAAGGTTCGCTCTGCGATGATATATCCGATCTTCATGATGGGTATCGGCATCGTTGTCCTTTCCTTCCTCTTTACCTTTGTGATACCCAAGATCGTGAAGATATTCAGGGACGCAAAGGGCACATTGCCCTATATTACTATCGTCCTCATAGTTGTCAGTAATATATTCATGAGGTACTGGTGGGCATTGATAGGGGCGGCAGCGGCTGCCTATCTTTTTATCAGGCGTTTTCTGCGAGGACATCGGCTTTTGGTTGACAGGCTGATCCTGAAACTCCCGGGCAAGGTCATCCAGAGCCTTTACTATGCCAGATTCGCAAGGACGCTGGGGTTTCTCCTCGATGGCGGCTTGCCCATGTTAAAGGCAATCGGCCTTTCCGCAAAGTCCATGGGCAACAGGGAAATCGAGGCGTCTCTTTTAAGAGGGGCGGAAAAGGTGGCGGAAGGGCAGAAGCTTTCGGCATCCCTCGAAACATTTCCGCCGGTATTTATCCAACTCGTCGCGACCGGAGAAAAGAGCGGGCGGCTCCCCGAGACGCTCAACAGGGCTGCGGACTCGTATGAGGAGGAATTCAACAGGAGGGTCAACCAGGTGGTCTCGCTCTTTGAACCTCTCATGATACTCCTGATGGGTCTTGTTGTCGGTTTTATCGCGCTTGCGATATTGTTGCCGATGTTCCAGTTGAATCAATTGATCAAGTGACCACGAGTAAAATGACGAGGAGGTGCCATAAGAGGTTCTATGAAACGGATAAACCATAATATGAAGGCTGAGTCTAATCATCTCTCACGAGGCGGTTTTACCCTTCTGGAGGTCATCGTGGTCGTCTTCATCCTGAGCATCCTTGCTGCTATTGTGGCGCCAAAAATTATCGGCAGGACAGACGACGCGCGGATTGCTGAGGCAAAAGTGCAGATCAGAAATTTCGAGACAGCGCTGAAGCTCTACAAGATGGACAACGGTTTTTATCCTGATACCCAGCAGGGCCTTGAGGCGCTTTCCGAGAAGCCGACAACGGGAAGGGCACCCGAAAAGTATCGGGAAGGAGGGTACCTGGAACAGAAAAAGATACCCCTTGACCCGTGGGGTAATCCGTACATCTATGTCTCCCCGGGCCTGCACGGTGATTTTGATATCGTGAGTTACGGAGCGGACGGCAAAGAGGGCGGAGAAGGGGTGAACGCCGATATCAACAGCTGGGAGATACAGTAGAATGTTAAGCGGGATGCTTGCTAACAGAGGCAAGCCAGCTTCGGCAATTTCATCATCGACCAGATCATGATATGGCACAGCTTCAACGGTTGAATGTCGATGATTGTCTCCGGGTCTTCACGGGGGTTTCTTCTCAAAGGCGGGGTAGAAAACTTCTTTATCGGTCCATCCCTGGTCAGGTAACTTCGAAACCAGGCTTTACCCTCCTGGAACTCATCGTCGTAATATTTGTCCTTTCCCTCGTGCTCGCCCTATCTCTTCCCTCGTTTACCAGTATCGGAGAAAGCAAAATACAGTCAGATGCAAAGAGGCTCGCTTCCATACTCAGATACCTGAATGACAGCGCCATCTCAACGAAAGAAAGTCTTTATCTGAAGATCAACTTTCAGGACAAGACTATCCATTACAACGGCCCCGACGGAGAAAAGGCCGAAACATTCGATGCTCTTTCCGACATTGAACTACAGTCAAAAGGCACGGTTTCCGAGGGAGAGGCGACCGTTCTTTTCGGGCCATCAGGCGCATCAGAGAGTCTTCAGCTGCATCTGAGGAGCGAGAAGCAGGACCTGACCATCGCCCTGAATGCGTTGAGCGGAAGGGTCAAAATAACGAAAAATGAACAAACGTAGCATAGGCACGATGAGAGGCGGCTTCAGAAATCTGAGCATCGGCAGGACATCCGGTGCGGGGTTTACCCTCCTGGAGGTCATGATTAGCGTTGCGATCATTGGGGGCCTCCTCGTTACGCTCATCTATACGCTCAACTACCATCTCGGCATTGCCGACAGGCAAGGCATTATAACGGTTACCACACTTCTTGCAAAGGCGAAGATGTACGAGGTGGAACAGAACCCCACAGTAAGCAAAGGCGCTTTTCCCGATCCTTACGCAGAGTATTCCTATGAGACGTCAGTGAAGGATTCCTTATTATTCCCCGGCATGTCTCAGATATCGGTAGTTGTGAAAAACGGCAAGGAGGACATCACGCTCTCTGAACTGATCCGGAAAACGCAGTACGGGGCAATGCAGATGCAAAAAAACAATAAATGAGGAATCCAGTGGTAAAGGATCGTAAAATCCGCAGAGTGGATTATTCATTCTCTGATTTCCGGCCAGGGGGGTTCACCCTCCTTGAAGTCCTTGTTGCCGTATCCATATTCTCTGTACTCATTGCGGCCCTGTACAGCACCTTTTTTCTTTCTCACCGCGCGGTGGATGCAGTTGATGATTCCCTCCTGAGACTCCAGGAAGCCCGTGCTGTTGTTGATCTTCTCAAGCGGGAGATAGAGTCGGCCTATTATGACTCTGGGAAGACGAGCAACAATACACAGTACACGGTATTTAAAGTGGAAGACAGGGATTTTTATGGAAAACAGGCATCACAACTACTCTTCACTTCTTTTTCTCCCTTGCTTCCCGGTCTTGCAAAGATCACGTACACCGTTACGGAAGACGATGGAAAACTGACACTCAAGAAAAAGATCATCTCCGCATTCTCGCAAAAAGATGAAACAAAAAGCATTGACCTGATGGAAGAGATCGAGTCATTTACCCTAGAGGTAAACGTTGCCGGCCTGTGGGTGAAGACGTGGGACAGTGCCTTGACAAAGAATACGTTACCCGATGCGGTACGGATCTCTTTGAAAGTAGCTGCAAGAAAGGAGAAAAATCTTACTCCTGAAAGAGGTACGTCTCCTGAAGCCTTTACGATCTCCGATATCGCAAAGCCGAGGTACATGAAAACGATATGAGCAGAAGAGACGTCAGGGCCAGGCCCCTTGGAAAAAATCAACACACAGAACATGCGTTCCCACTCCTCTTTCATGTTTATTCCGAGAAAGGCATGGCCCTTGTCCTTACCCTTCTCATCCTCGTGCTGATAACCGCTCTTGTTACGGAATTTTCCTATGGTGTGTTCACTACCACGGCGGCACTGCATAACTGGCAGGATTCCCAGAGGCTGTCCTATATTGCAAAGTCAGGCACTATATTGGCGACGAAGCTAATCGCCGGGGCGCCGCCGGCGCAAATCTATCAGTATCTTGCCAAGGATATCCCGGTCGACAGTATCGTGGACGGGTTTGACGGGACGCTCGTTGTCAGGGCCGAGGATGAGAGTGGAAAGTTTAACCTGAATTCGCTTGTTGGACTGAATAATGCAGACACTATAGGTGCGATTCCCATATTCAAAAAACTGCTAAACAATCTTGGCTTGAATGAAGAAATAGCCGACAGGGTAGCTGACTGGATAGATAGGGATAGCGAACCCAGGCTGCCGGATTCCGAAGTTGGGGCTAAGAATCAGTTTATGGATAGTACGGATGAACTTTTGCTCATCAAAGGAATTGATCGCGCGACCTACGATAAATTATTGCCCTATGTAACAGTGTACGGTCCGCCAAATGTGATACAGATCAATATTAATAGCGCATCAATCCCTGTTATAATGTCTGTCTATGAAGCTGATGGCAAAAATGTGGATGTGGAAACTATTATACAAGAAAGAGCACTGAACCCTTTTTCCGACTCCGACATCGGAAAGAGGGTTCCGAGTGATCCGCATTTCATTACTTCGTCCACGAACCCGTACTTACGCATTAAAGCGACGGCTGAAGAGCATAACATAAAAAGAGTCATAGAGAGTGTAGTGAGTGGACAAACTATATGGTATTGGAGGGAGATGTAAGTTCATACCCTGATGAGGACAATAGGATTTCTTGACATAGAGACATGGGGCGGCAATAAAGCGTTTGCTGTCCATCTTTTTGGGAACCGGGCCGGCAGGTTTGAATACGAAAAAACAATCGAATATTCTTCAACCGGATCCTCTGGAGATGAGTTCGATACCATCGGGGAATTTTATCTGAGCCTTCCCTTAAATCTTCTGAACTTCAGGATCATGAGATTCCCATTCTCTGACAAACAAAAATTGAAGGACATCATCCCCTTTGAGCTTGACGGTTTGATACTGGGCGGTTCGGAGAGTATCGTCTTTGATTCCATAGCGTTGGGAGAGTCTGATGGCAACTTCGATGTACTGGTTGCCTGCATAGAGAAGAACACCCTTGGGGACATACTGACAAATCTTGCGTCGATAGGCATAGACCCGCAGGTGGTCACCTCTCTTGAACTACAGTCCGTCTTAGCCAAGGGAAATGGCGATGTTGCCTCATCCCTTATGGATCCGTCAAGCCTGGGTTCAGGTGAGAGGATAGAGGCCGCAAAAAAAGAGCTTGTTGCCCACACCCTCAATCTCAGGACAGGTCCCTTTGCCTATACCAAAGACGCTGAGAAGCTGAAGAAGGGAATAAAACTGACGGCTATTCTTTTTCTCTTGCTGGCCCTAGTCATCAATGGAGATCTCGCGCTCAGGCTTATCACCGCACAAAAAGAAACATCCTCCGTGAGAAAAGAGATGAGAAATATTTATGCCGGTCTTTTCCCAGGTGAGAAAAAGATAACCGATGAGATCTACCAGCTGAAGTCTCATATGAAGGAGCTTAAAGAGAGAGGAGAGGTTATAACTGGTCTTGATCCTCTCCAGTTCATGCTTGAGCTATCTCGGAGGACGGTACCGGGTGTAAAATTCGATGAGATCAACCTGGATCGAGAGATCGTCACAACCAAGGGAGAGGCTGTTGCCATGGATAATGTGGAAAAGGCAAAAGCGATGCTGTCGGAATTTATGACTGACGCCACCGTCTCTGATATAAAGACTTCCGTAGAGGGCAAGATCCGCTTTACCGTAGTCGCAAAGGTGCGCTCGTCATGACAGCGAAAGGGCTTTCCTCAGCAGTAGCATATCTCTCGTCCACGATGCGTTCAGCTCTCAAGGGTGAAAGTTCCAGGGAGCGCCGTCTCAGCATAATCCTCTTCGCTGCCATAGGTACGCTCCTTATCCTTATCGGCCCGCTCCTCGTCGCGGAGAAGGCATCAAGAAAAGAAGCCGACTCATTACGGGCAAGGCTCAAGGAGCTATCAGCCTTGGGCAGCGATTATGCATCCCTGAAGGATCGCATCGACGCCCTTGAACAGCAGAAATCCGTCACCAAAGTGGAGGGAATCCCGCAGGCCGTTGACGACGTGGCGTCTTCGGTGGGATTGAAGAGAAAGGTCAGCGGGATGAGGGCCATTGGAAGTCAGGAGGTCGCGGGTGGAAGAGAAGAAAGCGCCGAGGTTCAGATAGAGAAGCTTACCATGAACGAACTTGTCAATATCCTCTACGCAATAGAAAATGCTCCCGTGATGCTTTCACTGAGAAGAATAGCCATCAAAAAGACCTTTGAGAATCCTGAATTGCTGAACGTCACCGTGACCCTTTCCCTGTTCATCAAGAAGTGAAAAAAGCCATCCTTATCGTCTTCGTGATTGTGCTCGTCGTTTTCGGCTCCTGGTTTATCGTAATGCCGGAACCGTTTCTCGTAAACCTTATTGAGAACGCCCTCACAAGCGAGAATGTGTACCTGAAGACAGAGGGATTCAGGAAGGGTTTCTTTTACAGCATCACTGTCGAGAAGATACTCCTCATGAAAAGAGGAGACCTCAAAAAAAACGAAGGGGGTGTGCCCGGCCTCTCCGTTGCTTCATCTCAGCCTGAAGCCCCCCTCGTTGTTCTGAACGATGTCACCGGCAAGGTGAATCTCCTTTCCGTGGCGAGACTGAATCCGCAATTGGATTTCGAATCTCATCTTCAGGGAGGCAGGGTGACGGGCGAGGTGGATCTTGCGGGAAAAGGTGCTGTGGCCATAAAGGGTGACAATATATCGATAGAAGGAATACCCTTCCTTGACCTCATCGGTATCCGAGGCAGGGGAAATCTCGCAGGGACTTTTCGGTCCAGAAACGGACAGGGAGAAATAACGTTTTCTGTGCTGAATGCAAAGCTCAAAAACACATCATTCGAAGGAGTTTTCCTGCCCCTTGAGGTCTTTCATACGGTACACGGCTTGGTGACGTTGAAGGACGGCGCCTTGGATGTACGGTCTTTTACCCTTCAGGGCGACGGCGTATACGCACGGGTAAAAGGCAACGCGACGGGGCAGCGATTGAACATGGATGTGGAGCTGATGATGGATTCCTCTTTTCGGGAAACACCGATTCTCCAAGCTTTGGTAAGGCAGTACCAGGTATCGCCTGGCTACTATGTCATCCCTCTGAAAACCGCTTTGCCGATGGGGATCCTCTGATATGAAGGCAAGCTATGCCTTAAGCAGGGTCTCTATATCGAGATGCTTCGAGGCGGCCTTCTCTAAGACTTCATCCGTAAGGTTTGTCAGATGCGGAAAGATCCCGATGAGGGGGGCGGGAATGAGCTTTTGGAGGAGAGCAGGGTTGGTCTGCTCCGCTATGGTGCCGTCCGCTGGTTTGCTGAAGTTGATGATTATGCCCGAGACCGTGATGCCTTCCTGCACCGCGTACTTGAAGGTAAGAAGCGTGTGGTTCAGGGTCCCGAGAGACGGGCTCGCGACTATGATGAGGGGAAGGGCCAACTCTCTGATGAGGTCGATTACGAAATAGTCTTTTCTGATCGGGACAAGGACACCTCCGATGCCTTCTACAACCACCGTTTGGTATGCCGCGAAAAGAAGGTTCAACTCCTCTTTGATCATTTTGATGTCGACCTCACCGCCTTCTGTCTCTGATGCCACGAGGGGCGAAACCGGCGTTTCAAAGCAACAAGGAGTTATATGGTTTATCGCCTCATCCATTCTCGCAATCTTCTTCAGGAACATGCCATCTGAAGGATAGAGGACGTCCCCGACACGAGTGCATCCGGTCTCTATCGGCTTCATACCCCCTGCGTATATGCCACGCGTTCGCAGGCCCTTGATAAGCGCTCCCGTTATGACCGTTTTCCCGACCGCCGTGTCAGTGCCTGTTATAAAGAAACCTCTGGGCATCTACATCCTCGATTCAAGACTGAAGACCTGTCCGGTCATATGTTTCGGTGAGGCCGGCTCACAAACACGAGCTTTTAATCCTGATGAGGTGACAAGCATCTTGCTTTTGTATCTCATATTCACACCCCGAGATGGCGGCATATTTCTTGAGCTGGCTGAGCGCGTATTCATCGTCGACCAGGAGATCAACATGCTGATCCAACGAGCAGAGGGTTGGACATATCTCTCGCAACCTCTGTAAAGTCTCCGGATGTTTGAGTCCGCGGGCATCAATGAGCATGCTGCCTCCTCTGTGCTGGATAGCTTCTATCATACCACATGACGAACCGGATTAGGTTACAGGACCCCGGCACAGGGACAGGTTGATTTTTCAGTCAATTTTCCTTTATTCTTAAAGAAAAGAGGTGCCCTGTGAAATTGTTTGATTCGGGGTATCTGAGGAGGATATTGTGATAAAGATATCGGATGTCGCGGCTGAGAAGGCAAAGGAAATTCTCACGGCTGAAGGAAAAGATAGTTGGGGACTGAGAATCTATACCGCTGAAGGCGGTTGTTGCGGCCCATCCTACGGAATGGATTTGGACGAGAGGCCTGCCGATGGCGATGAGGTGCTTGAAAAAAACGGACTCAGGGTCTTCATCGACAAAAACACTTCTCAGAAACTGAGCGGTATGGAGATCGATTTTATTACTGACGGTGAGAGACAGGGGTTCGTCATAACCGGCGGTCAGCCGTCATCGTCATGCGGGTCAGGGTGTAGCAGCTGCGGATAACCCTGGATTGATGGATCAACGGCATGTTCCCCATCCATAGGCCCAGGAGACTGCGGGCAAACGAAACGATCAGGAGGATGGTGAGGGAAACCTCCCTGTCCCCTGATGATTTTATCTATCCTCTTTTTGTCACCTACGGGAAAGGGGTAAAAAAAGAGATATCCTCTATGCCGGGGTGTTTTCAGGAGTCCCTGGATAATATTGTGGGCAGCACAAAGGAAATCTTTTCCCTGGGCATACCGTCAGTCATACTCTTTGGGATTCCCGAGAGCAAGAACGAAACGGGCTCAGGTGCGTATGACGAGCACGGAGTTGTGCAGAATGCCATCCGGGCGATAAAGGATGCTGTCCCTGACCTATATGTCATCACGGATGTGTGCATGTGCGAGTATACGAGCCATGGCCACTGCGGCATCATCGAAAAAAGTGATGTGGCGAATGACCCCACCCTAGAACTCCTGGCAAAAGAGGCCCTTTCTCACGCAAAGGCGGGTGCCGATATGGTCGCGCCCTCTGACATGATGGACGGGAGGGTTGAGGCTATCAGGCTAACCCTTGATGAAGGGGGATTCCCCGGGGTTCCGGTCATGTCCTATGCGGCTAAATATGCCTCAGCTTTCTATGGGCCGTTCAGGGAGGCCGCAGAGTCAACGCCGCAGTTCGGAGACAGGCGCTCGTACCAGATGGATCCCGGAAACAGGAGGGAGGCATTGAGGGAGGTCGCCCTCGACATCGAGGAAGGAGCAGATATCATCATGGTAAAGCCGGCGCTCTCTTATCTCGACATCATAGCCGATGTGAGAGATACCTTTGATGTCCCGGTTGCCGCTTATAATGTGAGCGGTGAATATTCCCTTGTCAAGGCCGCTGCCCAACTGGGGTGGATCGACGAGCAGCGATTGATGATGGAGATCCTCACTTCCATAAAGCGAGCCGGGGCGGACCTGATACTCACCTATTTTGCGAAAGATGCCGCGAAGATCCTGAATGCTTAACGAGTTACGATGAGAGTGCAGATCTCTGGCGAGGGGCGAAGGCATTGATTGTTCTGAGAAAATGCCGCCATTCTTAAGCAAATAGAATTCGAGGAGGAAATGATGAGATGATAGAGAAATCGAAGGTGGAAGATGCACTGAATCAGATACGGCCAGCGCTGCAGCGCGATGGAGGCAACGTAGAACTTATCGATGTCACAGCTGAAAATGTTGTCAAAGTGAAACTCGTTGGCGCATGTGGCACATGCCCTATGTCTATTCTTACCCTGAAAAGGGGCATTGAGGCGACACTCAAACAGAGGATTCCCGAGATAGCCTCGGTTGAGTCAGTTTAGGGGAATAGGGCTATAGCATTCAGGGCGGTTCGTTCGTCAAAACCCAGCAGGATATTCATGTTCTGTACAGCCTGGCCAGATGCCCCTTTAACGAGGTTATCGATCGCGGTAATAATAACGAGGGTATTTGTCCGCTTGTTCACCGAGAGACCGAGCTCGCAGAGATTAGTGCCCCGAACATTTTTCACATTCGGTAATTTGCCCTCCTCGAGAACCCTCACAAAGGGCTCCTTTGCATAAGTATCCCGGTAGATTGCCAGTACCCCTTTCGTATCAATCTCTTTTGTGAGTTTCGCATACAGGGTGGTCAGTATCCCCCTGTTGAGGGGAACAAGGTGCGGAATGAAGTTGACTTTGATGTCTTCCCGGGCAATGACAGACAGTTCCTGTTCTATTTCAGGCGTATGCCTATGTTTGCCGATTCCATATGCCTTGAAACCCTCGTTCACCTCACAGTAGGAGAAAGCAACGTCGGACTGCCTCCCGGCACCCGAAGTCCCTGACTTCGAATCGATAACGAGGGAAGCGAAATCAACGATGGCACGTCTCACGGCCGGATGAAATCCGATGATTGCTCCCGTTGGATAACAGCCGGGGTTTGCAACAAGGCGTGCCGTTGCGATCTTCTTCCGGTAAGTTTCCGGAAGGCCGTAGACCGCCTTTCTCAGGGTATCCCCGAATTTATGCGGCACCTTATACCACTCCTCATACGTCTGTTCGTCCCTGAGCCGGTAATCAGCCGATAGGTCGATAACCTTTTTCTTCTTTTTCACGAGGTAATCGACCGGCTCCTGGGATGCGGCATGGGGGAGCGCCATAAAAAAGAGATCAGCCTTTGACACAATTTTTTCTCTGACTAAAGGCTCGAAGGTGAGATTGCCATACTGATGAAGGTGGGGAAACAGGTCGGTGACCTTTTTGCCAGCAGATTTTTCCGAGGTAACGGCTGTTATCTTAACCTTATGGTGTGCGGCCAATATCCTGAGGAGTTCCGCTCCCGCATATCCGCTGCCGCCACAGATAGCTACTTTTACCATACTCACTGCCGTTCTCCGTCCCCGATCTTCATTCAGTCTGAGGTGTTGATTTGAGATCTAAGGACTGTGTTGGCTGAACAGATTTATCTCTTTGAGAACTGGAACCGCTTCCTAGCGCCCTTCTGACCGTACTTCTTTCTCTCTTTTTCCCTCGGATCGCGCGTAATAAAGCCTTCTTTTTTAAGGCGCGGCCTCAAATCAGTATCCATCATCGACAATGCCCTCGATATCCCATGACGCAGTGCACCCGCCTGACCCGTCAGTCCTCCCCCCACTACCTTCGCCGAGACTTTGAGTTTGCCGATCATGCCGGTAAGTTCGAGAGGCTGCCGAATCATCATCCTGAGGGTCTCCCGTGGAAAATACGAATCGACCGGTTTTTCGTTGACCACGATCTGCCCGGTACCTGATGCCAGCGTTACTCTAGCGATTGATGTCTTTCTTCTTCCTGTTGCATTGTACGTTATTTCAGCCATCTAAACTCCTTTGTCGAGTGGGGTGGTTTTTGCGGGAATCGCATTTACAGGCTCGGGCTTCTGAGCCGCGTGGGGATGTTCGGTTCCTCTATAAACTTTGAGTTTCTTCATCATCGCCCTACTAAGCCTGTTTTTCGGGAGCATGCCCCATACAGCGTCCGAGATGACCTTTTCAGGATTACTACGCAGGCGCTGCCTCGCGGTTTCAGCCTTTATCCCACCGGGATACCCTGTGTGATGGTAGTATATCTTGCTGTCGAGCTTGTTACCGGTAAGTTTCACTTTCTCGGCATTGACTACAACAATAAAATCGCCTGTATCCACATGCGGGGTGAATATCGGCTTGTTCTTTCCGCGGAGATAGACCGCTATCTTTGCGGCAATCCTGCCAAGCACCTCATCCTTCGCATCGAAGAGATACCATTTCTTTTCAACTTCGTTTCTCTTTGCAAACGGGGTTCTCATCACTTCACCATCCTTCATCTGTTTTCGACTGAATAGAATAAAAGAATTGCCCTTTAAATGTCAATAGTTGGAGTTTCAGAGGGATTCGAGAAATAGCATTTTGGTAGCCGTGACGCCGAGGCATACTGCACAGCCGGATCGGGGAGATATTGATTTTTCATTCTTCGATCCTTTTTTTGTCTCACCCACTGCTATTTTGCACCC
>JBEKCV010000029.1:0-47536 GCA_050014695.1 Thermodesulfovibrionales bacterium | reverse complement strand
AGCATCAGGGGTTGAAGGTCAGAAGCAGGACATACGATACTCTCGTGAACAAGATAAGGGAGTTCATGCAGAACGAGATCAACCGTGTTCTGAACCGGCTCGTGGAGATTCATAAACCTGCCGAGATCGTAGTGGAAAGACTGGATTTCCGGAGCCCGAATCTTTCAAGGAGAATGAACCGGTTGATATCCTGGTTCGGCAAATCGTATGTAAAGCGGAAGCTGAAGTCATTGACTGAAATGCTCGGCATTCCCATAACCGAAGGGAACCCGGCCTATTGTTCTCAGGAGTGCTCTGTCTGTGGTTATGGAGACAAGGCCAACAGGACAGCGCAAGCAGTGTTTCAGTGTCAGTGTTGTAACAACGGTATTCACGCAGATGTAAACGCAGCTCGCAACCACCTCGGAAGAAGTTCTTCAGGGGTCATCGACGTTTACAAAAGCAGAGAGACCGTCCTCCGTATTCTGACAGAACGTTTTCTCTCACACGCGGAGCGAATTCCACGCCTCTATAGTAAGGCTCAGAGCTTACTACCGGCCAATCCTTATTTCAGGGGATACCCGGCACAGCTCAAAGGGTTTTCATAGGCGCTTTCTCTGTTTTTCTATGAAAATTCGTACTATTTACGGGTCAATACACAGGATCCTCAGACATTTGCACCGCAAATCAAAAGGGCAGATGAAACTATTGGCGGTCCCAACGGGATTCGAACCCGTGTTTTAGCCTTGAGAGGGCCACGTCCTAGGCCTCTAGACGATGGGACCATATGGCTGGGGAGAGAGGATTCGAACCCCTATAAGCAGATCCAGAGTCTGCCGTCCTGCCATTGGACGACTCCCCAAAAATCAATTACTTTGAGGACTTAAGACAGATCTCACTATATCATAAATCATTAAAAACCGTCAATAAACCTCCCCCTCTTTTGCAGTCATTTTCAAGCTTATCGCAATCATGAACTGGGCAAAATGTACGCGCCTCGTCAAAAGGTGTCACCCGTCTTTTTGCAACCGTGGACGATTGCCTTCTTTCGGCCGAGGTATTTTCGCGGGATGCGCAGATTCATTTTTCGTCGCTTAAGGCCAAACTTTTTGTAAGTGGACCTGCGAAGGAAGCGAGAAAGGCTAAGAGATCAAAGATAATTAAATACTCTATGCGGCCTGAAAAAAAGAGCTGCTTATTACGAATGAGAGTGAATCTCAAGGTTTCCTGTCATCGATAACGTACAAGAAATTCCACTATAACCCACCTCTGTGGAGCAGAAACACAATTACCGATGCACACAGACAATATATTCCGAATAGATGCCAACGGCCACGCTCCAGCCAATTGGAAAGCCATTGAAGGGCTAGCATCCCAGAAACAAAGCTCAGTACCATACCAAGCAAGCTGGGATAAAAGAGACCTGCCATGCTCGTCACGTCAAATGAAGAGGAATGATGTGCCTTCAGCAATCGCAAAACTTCCCGGACGATTACAGGGGGCGTAAGAACAACGGCAAGGGCAAAACTAAACTCCTCGACTCTCGTTTTTGCGATCCCCAAAAGAAGTCCAATGGATATTGTTGCCCCGGAACGCGAAAATCCGCGAAAAGGCAAACAGATGCCCTGCACTGCTCCAATCCAACACGATCCTATTAGGCTCACCGTGGCTTTTTCATCGGATACTCGACGGCCTTTCCACCCTGCGAAAATAATTAATATGCCTACTGCGGCAAGAGCTGCTGAGATCAGCACCAAGTTGCCAAAGAGAAGTTCAATCTCCGCATGCGGGATATTCCATAATATGAATCTTTCAATCAGGGATTTCAGCAATAAACCGACAATTCCGGTCAAGAATGTGGCTACCGCAATAAGCTTCACCGACTCCAAGAAGACTTTTCGTGAAGTGAAGAAGTTTGCCTTCCATGAATTCCAGAAAAAAAAGATTACCGCAAACATCGTGCCCGTGTGAAGCATCACCAGAAGGAGTGTCATTTCAGGTGTGGTTGGATCGAGTCCCATCAATTTTGCTGCTATGATAACATGCGCGGAACTTGAGACTGGCAATAGTTCAGCAGCACCTTGGACTATAGCGAGGAGAACAATCCCTAGTAAAGTCATCGGGTTAGTCCTCCACTATCCTGCGTGGGGACGTAGACAAAAAGCATATGAACATGGTCTTGTTGAGGCAATCGGCTAACCGAAAAAATTGAAGGATGCTTGCATGTATAGTCATGAGATTTCTCAATTGTATTCTGCTGTATTCTGCATGTTCCAACAAATAATTATTGGCCTTTCCACACTTCAACGGACTTGCGATTAGGAAAAGCGCTGGACACCTCATTGACAATCCTCTTCGATCTTAACAGCCATCAGCTTGCTATTGTCGCGGACTCTGGAGTGCCAGCGTAAACTTGTTGCCCTGATAGGTATCCCTTCGAAGGAAACGCTGTGCAATGTCCCGTAATATCTCGTGTCTGCTCCTGTCCCATCTAGGCGCAATAAGTATAGCATCCGGCGCTGTCGCAAAAAGTCTCTGAAGCACGATATGCGGAGGAAGTCGCTCAATAAAGTCTACGACAAACTCGAGATACTCGCCATAGTCAAAGACAGGGAACGGCTCTTCAGCGAACAGGTTGGCAAGGGGAGTGTCCTTGATCACCTGGAGCTGATGGATCTTTAGGAAGCGAATGGGGAGCGTAGAGACTTCATCAGCCATAGAGAGCATTGCTTCCTTCGTCTCAGTCGGAAAGCCCACAATGATATGCATTCCGATTTCTATTCCTTTGTCCTTTGTCTCGGCAAGAGCATTCAGGAATGTCTGATAATCGTGCCCCCGATTTATATATTTGAGGGACTTATCATAGATGGATTGCAAGCCGTACTCAACAAGTATGAAATGCTTTTGGGCGAGCGATTCAAGCAGATCAATCTTTTCTTTATCGATGCAATCAGGTCGTGTGCCGATAGCGAGTCCTACCACGCCCTGCTCATCAAGGGCCTCCCGGTAAAGACGTTCAAGTTCTTCAACCGTTCCATAGGTATTAGTATACGGTTGAAAATATACGATAAACTTTTCACTATCATACCGCTTCCGGAGATAGGCGATGCCGTTTCTTACCTGCTCCTTGATGGAAAGTGCCGGCTTGCAGGAACTCGGCCTGAAACTATCGTTATTGCAATAGATGCACCCGGAAACGCCAAGGGTTCCGTCCCTGTTCGGACAGGTGAAACCAGCATCCACATTAACTTTATGAACCGGCGTGCCGAATCTCTCCTTTATAAATCTGCCGAATGAATGATACCGCATGGCTTTCTTGACCCATATCCCCCAGACCACGACATACCGAAACGAACAATTCAGAGAGCCTCACCACAAGGCCCTCGTTGTTCTATTATACCACTTCGTTGATTAGTCTGGACTTGAATGGTTAACCCAGTGAAGACCTCTCAAGGGTCACCACACCGCTTCTTTTTGCACCAGCCTTTTATTGAGGGCCTTTGAACAGTCCACCCCCGCAGCAGCCCCAGTGTCATGTTTAATCCACCAGGATCAGATCACCACTCATCGACCATCGTTCCCCCGCCCTTCAAAAAGCATGTCTCAGTTCGATCACCTTTTTTTGCCGGCCGGAAACTCACATAAAAAGCACACGCTCGACACTACTTGATAGGCGGTATGTCTAATACCGTGCCGCATTTCCCGCACTTTGGGGACAGCGGAAGGGCTTCCCTCTGAACTCTGTTCTTAGCCCGGCAGGCAGAACACCTTACAAGTATTGGCTCTCCGGTCTTAAGCCCGGATTTCCCGGGCTTCTCGTCTTCTTCTTTACTGCGCAGGGTTTTCTCGGTCGCTTCTTCATTCGCCCGCTCATGGAGATTACCGGCCGGTGTCAGGGGTGCCGGTTCTTTAAATTTATCTGTTTCGGAACGAAAGGTTTTCAAAAACTCAATGTAATTGAGATCTCTCTCGATCAACTCCACTCCCATGCCGTTTTTTAGCATGGACAACGGTGTTTTGACTGTTCTCCTGACTATTCCTTTAAGACGGGATAGGGTTTGAGTCGGCAGATATATCTCTATATCAATCACGCTCCCCGGCATTAAGCCGTGTTGTGTCCGTATGAATATCCCCTCCGAAGAAAGGTCACTGGTTATCCCCCGGTATTTTGAGGAGCCTGACGAGAAGGTTGTTTCAAGCCTTTTTGTAAATCTCCTGTTTTGCCTGCTCTCCATTAAACCCGCTTTCTAAACGCCCTATTTCTAAGGAAACAAGGAGAACACAATATCTGACGCCTTTTGGCCTCGGAGGAAACGCATCACTTGATATCCTCTTCCGTATTGCAGAGCGGACAGATAGAGGTGCGAGATTTAGACGCTTCCCCAACTTCATTTCCGGGCTGTTCATTCACTGGCAGTAGCCCTTTAGACAAAACGGCGAGGTCGTCATCGGAAAGGTCCAGATTCTAAAAACTCCATAGAATTTAGACTCCTTCGCTCTCAGTTCGGTCCCCAGGCCCCTTTCCCTTCGGCAGGATAATGAACTCTTTACTATTCTCTGAACAACATCGGAGACCTGATATGTTACCGCCGGCAGAACCGGGTGAGCTGTTTACGGCACTTCGCAGGACCAAGCCTCACCGTCATTCCGTAAAAAAGGCCTATGCTCAGAAAGAGCGCTGGACATGCCCTTATGCCGTAAACCGGTCGCCCCGAATGCTGTCTCGCGCCTTTTTGCAAATCTCCGGGGCCTCTTCTCTGACATTCAGAACTCGTCCCTGAGTATAATGAGTTCGTCTCTTCTCTGGCCTGTGGAGATTATATCGACGGGAACTCCGAGGATATCCTCAATCTTCCTTATATATCGTTGGGCATTTTCAGGAAGTCGTTTGAATTCCCGTATGCCGGTAGTGCCCTCTTTCCACCCTTCGACCTCTTCGTATACCGGTTCGGATTGTTCAAGGAGTGAAAATTCTTTCGGGAAGTCAAAATGAATTGCCCCACCGTGTTTATAGGCAGTGCAGATATGAATCTTATCAAGACCGTCGAGGATATCGAGCTTCGTCAGGGCGATTCCCGTCATCCCATTGACCCTCGATGCATGCCGCAAGCCCACAAAATCCAGCCATCCGCATCGCCTCGGTCTTCCTGTGGTAGCACCGAACTCTCCGCCCCTCTGTCTGAGTTCCTCTCCGATAGCATCCAGTATCTCAGTGGGAAAAGGCCCGCCACCAACCCTGGTTGTATATGCCTTCACCACTCCGAGGACTTTTGATATCTTTGTGGGACCGACGCCGAGACCAGTGCAAGCACCTCCTGCCACTGCACTTGAGGATGTGACAAACGGATATGTGCCGTGGTCGATGTCCAGAAGGGTTCCCTGCGCACCCTCAAAAAGGACATTCTTGTCTTCTGAAATCATATCATTGACGATAATATCCGTATCGGCAACGTACTGGGCAATCTTTTCCGCGTATTCCCTGTAAGTGTGAAATATCTCTTCAACCGTAAAGCCCTTCCTGCGATAACGGTTCTCCAACATATAGTTTATCTCACCGAGGTTTGCTTCTATCTTCTCCCTGAGGACCTTGGGATCATAGAGGTCCACAACCCGTATTCCTGTCCGGGCCATCTTATCCACATAGGTAGGACCGATGCCTCTTCCCGTTGTACCGATCTTCTTGGATCCCCTGTCTTGTTCATGTTCATTTTCGATCACAACATGATACGGCATGATGAGGTGTGCGCCTTTGCTGATGATCAGGTTTTTGTTGACTTCCACACCCCTTTCTTTCAGGCCCTTCACCTCTTCTATGAGGGCGGCCGGGTCTATAACAACGCCATTGCCTATGATGCAGAGCTTATTTTTATGAAGGATTCCTGATGGGATGAGGTGAAGGACGTACTTCTCGTTCTGAATGACTACGGTATGCCCTGCATTGTGGCCTCCCTGGTACCTGGCGACCACATCCGCATTGTCCATGAGGACATCGACAATCTTTCCCTTCCCTTCATCTCCCCATTGTCCACCGACTACCACGACGGCTGGCATTGATTATCCCTCTTTTCCTTGAAGATCCTGTAAGAGCAGCGCAGGTGTACTAGAAGACTCCCTGGACTCATAACACATGACGATGTTTATAATACAACCACCTTCAACGACAGGATGTTCGGCAACTTCCTCAGCTCTTCCATCTGCTCCTGTGTCACAGGGGAATCGATGCTGACAACAGATATAGCCATTCCCCCTGCCATTTCCCTTCCAAAATGCATCCTCGCTATATTGATATGACACTTACCGAGGAATGACCCAATATTGCCGATAACGCCCGGCCTGTCGTTGTTATAGATAAACAGCATGTTCCCCTCAGGGAATATCTCTACGGGGAAGTCGTTTATCTGTATGATTCTCGGGTCTTTTCTACTGAAGAGGGTTCCGATGAGATGGTTTTCCTTTCCGTCGGCCTTAAGCCTGAGAACGATGGTACTCTGATAGTCTCCAGCGTCATCACTCTTCATCTCCCTGACTTCTATCCCTCTCTCTTTTGCAATGATCGGGGCATTCACAAAATTGACCGTTTCCTCAAGGATGGGTGTCAGGAATCCCTTGAGCAAAGCAATGGTGACAGGCGCTGTATTGAGTTCAGAAGCTTCGCCTCTGTACTCAATGGTCATCTCGGTAACGGCGCCTTCAAATACCTGTGACGCGAAACTCCCCAATTTCTCCGCGATGGTCAGATACGGCTGTAACCTGGAAACCTGCTCAGCAGGCACCGAAGGAAAATTCACCGCATGCCTGATGACCCCATTCATCAGGTAATCAGCTACCTGTTCTGCAACGGCTATCGCCACATTCTCTTGTGCCTCTTGTGTCGCGGCTCCCAGATGGGGGGTGCAAATGACGTTGTCAAGTGTCAGGAGAGGGTTGTCCCCGGGAGGCTCTTTCTCGAAGACATCAAGGGCAGCTCCTGCAACCATTCCGCTTTTGAGCGCTGCATAAAGGTCATTCTCGTTTATGATCCCACCTCTAGCGCAATTTATAATCCGCACCCCTTTTTTCATCCCCTGCATGGTCTTTTGATTAATGAGATTCCTTGTGTCCGTTGTAATCGGCGTATGGATCGTGATGAAATCAGAACGACTGAAAAGTGCCGGCAACTCGACCTTTTCGATCCCCATCTCATTTGCGTTTTCATCGCTGAGATACGGGTCATAGCCGATGACGTTCATCTCGAGGGCCAATGCCCGCTTTGCTACCTGTTTCCCTATGTTACCAATACCGATTATCCCTATGGTCTTGTTGTAGAGCTCAACACCCATGAAGCGTTTCTTTTCCCACTCACCCGCCTTCATGGAGGCCATCGCCTGCGGTATCTGCCTCGCCAGAGCGAACATTAGGGCTATGGTATGTTCCGCTGTTGTTATGGTATTGCCTCCCGGGGTATTCATCACCACGATGCCTCGTTTTGTAGCAGAAACCCTGTCGACATTGTCAAGGCCGGACCCGGCCCTTCCTATAACCTTCAAGTTTGTGGCTCTTTCAAGAATTTCAGAGGTAACCTTTGTTGCGCTTCTGATAATAAGCCCATGATATCCACCGATGGAAGCCTTTAGTTCCTCGGGGCTCATGCCGGTTTGAACGTCCACATCCAGCCCTGCTGTTTTCAGTATCTCAATCCCTCGGGGGGACAAGCTGTCGCTCACCAGAACCTTCATGAATTCTCCTCCTTACTGCATCAAGAGTTCTTCGGCAGCCGCAACTCCCGCACCGAGTTTGACAGGGTATCCCATGGACTTCAGCACCATCTCCACCCCCGCAATTGCTGTTATGACGTCGAATGTATCTGCATATCCTAAGTGCGCCAGCCTGAATATCTTTCCCTTGGCCTGGCCCTGTCCTCCGGCAGCCGTGATTCCATACTTAACCCTCAGATTCTTGTATATCTCCTGGCCGTCTAGCCCATGAGGGGCCGTGATTGCCGTAACCGAATTGCTGGGTGACTCCTGAGAGAACAGTTTCAGCCCCACGGCCTTAATTGCCTCCCTTGTGGCACCGGCGAGCCTTCTGTGTCGCTCAAAAGCACTCTCAAGCCCTTCCTTTTGGAGAAGCTTCAGACATTCGTTCAAGCCAATGATGAGGGTTACCGGGGAGGTAAAATTCGTTTGGTTCTTGGCGAGAGATTCCCTTTCTTTTTTAAAATTAAAGTAGAATCGGGGACATTTCGCCTTGTCAGCAAATTTCCATGCCTTGTCGCTCATCCCCACGAATGCGAGCCCGGGAGGCAACATGAGGCCCTTTTGTGAACCTCCGATAAGGACATCTATGCCCCATTCGTCCATCCTCAGATCATGGGCAACAAGGGCCGAAATAGCATCAACGACGAGGATTTTATCATCGTATTTCTTGACTAGGGAGGCAAGCGCCTCTATATCATGATAGACACCGGTCGAGGTCTCTGTCGCCTGAACAAAAACTCCCTTTATTGATGAGTCATCCTTCAATGCCTTTTCCACATCGCCAGGCTTGACCGTGTATCCCCAGTCGCGTTTTATCTCTTTGACCTCAAGACCGTATGCGTGAGCTATCTTTGTCCAGCGCTCGCCGAAGTTTCCAGCATTAATAACCAGTGCTTTGTCGCCAGGACTGAAAAGGTTATTCACAGAACCTTCCATGCCGCCTGTACCAGAAGAACAAAGGATGAGCACGTCATTTTTTGTTTGAAAGAGCCATTGGAGACCTTTTTTTGCAGCATCGAGCACAGGCAGAAAATCAGGAGACCTATGATGAATTATGGGCATTGCCATCGCAAGGAGAGCCTCGGACGGCACGGGCGTCGGTCCGGGAGCAAACAGGTAGCGCTTTATCATAAAAACCTCCTTCAGGGTAATCCATCATGGGTGATCCGGCTTAAAAGACTTCTCATTGAACACCTGATCAAGTTTTCCGCACGAAGGATTTTTTAGCATATCTTATAGACGGTTCTCAGGTCAAGTTTGCTTTACATTCGGATAGATTGATTAGTATAATGAAAAATGCGCAAGAGAATTGTTATCGGTACCTGTATCTTGTTGGTAGGGTTCCTTTTCGGAGGGATATCCTTCTATGTCCTCGGCAAGTTCGTAGCCCAGCCATCAACCCGAACTCCTTTCACGCCAAGGGTGCCAACGCAGATAATCGAGACGAGCAGGGCCTTCTCCGAGATTGCGAGTGCGGTTTCGCCGGCAGTCGTGAACATATCATCCACAAAGGTTGTTCGGCGCGACTCTACGCAGTCCCCTGAGGATCCTTTTTTCGATTTTTTCAATCCCTTCCATGAGTTCGGCTTTCCCAAGAAATGGAAAGAGCAGAGCCTTGGTTCCGGGGTGATTGTGTCGAAAGATGGTTATATTATTACGAACAATCATGTTGTTGAACAATCTGAGGATATTCGGGTTACTTTATATGACAAACGGAGTTTCCGGGGCAAAGTCGTCGGCTCGGACCCAAAGACTGACATCGCAGTAGTGAAGATTTCTGCGACTGACCTTCAAACCGTCCCGTGGGGTGATTCCGATAGGCTGCAGGTAGGTGAGTTCGTCCTTGCCATCGGAAACCCCTTCGGCCTAAGTCACACCGTAACCATGGGAATCATCAGCGCGGTGGGAAGGGCCAATGTTGGTATCGCTGATTACGAGGACTTCATCCAAACAGACGCCGCAATTAATCCTGGGAACTCCGGCGGCCCCCTCGTGAACATAAAGGGTGAGCTTATCGGCATTAATACAGCCATATTCTCCAGAAGCGGCGGCTATCAGGGAATTGGGTTTGCTGTCCCGAGTAATATGGCCAGGCTAGTGATGGACCAGATTATGAAAGAAGGTAAAATTGTTCGGGGCTGGCTGGGTGTTTCGATTCAGGATATCACACCCGAGTTATCCCAGAAATTTGGCCTTAAGGATGCGAAGGGCGCTTTAGTAGGTGATGTTACGAAGGGAAGTCCTGCCGAGAAGGCAGGAGTCAGAGGAGGCGATATCATCCTCCAACTCAATGGAAAAGAGATCGACAGCGTGGGAAACTTGCGAAATCTGGTAGCCCAGAGCAAGATAGGTTCCCAGGTGACACTCAAGATCCTCAGGGGGAGTAAAGAATATACCTTACAAGCTGTCATCGCCGAACTCCCCAAGGAACTGTCAGGATCTCCCCAGGAACTTTTCCCGGAGGATGTTCCGGGAAATGCGTTCTCTGCGATCAACGTTATGGGCTTGACTAAAGAGATATCACGTCAGTTGGGTCTCGGCATTGAAGAAAGAGGAGTGGTCGTCGTAAGGATTGAACCGGGAAGTGCCGCGGATGAAGCGGGACTCAAGAAAGGTGATGTGATTTTGGAAATTGACAGAAAAAGAATAAGCGGTGTTGAAGACTTTAATAAAGGCATCGCAACGATAGTGCCCGGAAGCACATCACTTCTTCTTGTGAATCGAGGGGGAAGACGCTTTTATCTTACGGTGAACAACTGAAGACTGCCTGATTGTGCTTGACTCACCGAATGTTCAGAATCTTTATTATCGGGCGAACATTTTTGCGATAACGGGTTCTGGTTGCCAGCTGAAAGGAGGTGATATTCATGATAATGTTGATTCTGAGAGTATTGGTATTCTCCCTTTTTCTCTTTGCCGGCTATTTTATGGGGCAAACTTACCATGCGATTCCTGAAGGAATCGGCATGGGTTTGTTGAGTGGAAGTATTGCATTACTGGTTGAAAAACTGTTCAGGACAGTCCGCGTAGGAAAAATCATTGGAGGCATTGTAGGACTCGCGGTGGGGCTCATCTTTGCAAACCTCATCCTTTTCCCTCTCAGAATGATAGTGTCTGATTTATCTATGGCGTCCTTTCTTCTGACTGCATTATTTGGGTATGGCGGGCTCCTTATCGGTCTGAAAAGAGGAGAAACCCTTACGATACCGGGATTATTCAGAATAATGAGAGGGCAAGGAGCAGATGACCATGTGAAAATACTGGATACCAGTGTCATCATTGACGGCAGGATCGCAGATGTTTGCGAAGCAGGATTCCTTGACGGCGTATTTCTCTTGCCGCAGTTCATCTTGCAAGAACTTCAACATGTAGCCGATTCTCCGGATCCGCTGAAAAGGGCACGGGGCAGGCGGGGGCTCGACGTCCTCCACAGGATACAGAAGATGGCCCACATAACAGTCCGGATAACCGACGAGGATTTCCCGAAGATCAAGGAGGTTGACGCAAAACTGGTCGCCCTCGGCAGGGTTCATGATGCAAAAGTGGTGACTAATGACTTTAACCTCAATAAAGTCGCCGAACTTCAGGGTGTTTCCGTACTAAATATCAATGAGCTCGCCAATGCATTAAAGCCCGTTGTTCTTCCCGGTGAGACGCTGAAGGTCTTCGTTATCAAAGAGGGAAAAGAATACAATCAGGGTGTTGCATACCTTGACGATGGAACAATGGTTGTTGTGGAAAACGGCAGAAAACTCATAGGGAAGAACGTCGAGGTTACTGTCACAAGCGTCCTCCAGACTACGGCGGGCAGGATGATTTTCTCTAAGACAAAGGAAGAATACGAGAGGGAAGAATACAAAGCCGTAAAATAGACGGTGTGCGCATGGAACAGAAGGTTACAGCTATCATACCCGCTGCCGGTCTAGGAAAAAGGCTTGGGCCCGGCACCAATAAGCCGTTTTACCATTTGCTGGACAAACCCCTGATAGTTTGGACCTTGGAGGCTTTGGAACGTATTAGCGAGATCGGTGAGATTATCCCGGTTATCAAGGAATCGGATATGGAGGCGAGCATAAAGATCTTCGAGCACTGTTGTTTCTCGAAGGTCAAGAGGGTGGCACAGGGGGGGAAGGAAAGGCAGGATTCTGTTTACAACGGTTTAAAGCTCTTGGATAAAAGGACTGCTCTTGTGCTCATTCATGATGGCGTAAGACCCTTCGTTGAAGCCACGGTTATTCGGAAAGCTCTCGGCGCGATCGGCACTTTTGATGGTGTTATCGCGGCAGTTCCCTTAAAGGATACAATAAAGGAAGTCGCTGGTGATGTTGTGAAGCAGACTTTGCCGCGTGAGTCTTTGTGGGCAATTCAGACTCCTCAGGTCTTTCGCTATGATTCCCTGATAAGAGCATACGAGGGGGCAATGCAAGAGGGATTCTATTCCACCGATGATTCTGCCCTCGTGGAGAGGATGGGGGGAAAGGTAAAGATTATTATGGGTTCATATACGAACGTGAAGATTACAACACCTGAAGACATACCCTTTGCAGAGTTCCTGCTAAAGAAGGGATGAGATGAGAATCGGTATCGGCTATGACTCGCACAGGTTGGTAGAGGGAAGGGATCTCATCATTGGGGGGGTAGAAATACCTTTTAAAAAAGGTCTCCTTGCTCATTCTGACGGAGATGTCCTGTGCCATGCGATTATTGACGCGGTCATAGGAGCCCTCGGTATCGGTGATATCGGCAGTCATTTCCCTGATACGGATCCGAAATGGAAGGACGCGTCAAGTATACAGATGCTCAAATATATTGTGGAGCTTTCATCGCTCAATGGTTATGACGTGGCATGGATAGACTCCACGATCCTTGCCGAGAGGCCAAAACTCGCACCGTACTTCGAATCGATGAGGAATGCCTTAGCACAAGCGGGCATCTCCTCAGGCACGATAAATATAAAGGCGAAGACAAACGAAGGGATGGGCTTTGTGGGTCGTCAAGAGGGCATTGCAGCGTACGCAGTATGCTTGTTGAGAAAAGCGGCTGACGACTCGCCGGAAAGTTCATTGAGGATCTGAAAGGTTGTGAAGCCTTTTTCCGTAATCCGCACTCTTTGCGACAGAATAATTCGGCTAAGGGGTGATACAGCAGGAATTGGACGTGTTCAGAGATTCTCATTATGACGTTATTGTTATAGGGGCAGGCCATGCGGGATGTGAGGCCGCGCTCGCATCAGCTCGCCTGGGCATGGCCACCTGTATCTTTACGATGAATCTCGACACCATCGCCCAGATGTCCTGTAACCCTGCTATCGGCGGTCTCGCGAAGGGGCATCTCGTGAGGGAGATAGATGCCCTCGGTGGTGAAATGGCGAAGAACACCGACAGGGCGGGGATACAGTTCAGGATGCTCAACAGATCGAAGGGCCCGGCAGTGTGGTCGCTCAGGGCACAGGCCGACAGGGTCCTTTATCGACTTTCGATGAGAAAGGTCCTGGAATCCCAGAAAAACCTCTCCATAAAGCAGTCTTCCATCGAAAGGATTATTGTGGAAGACGGAAAGGTAAAGGGTCTTGTCACATCCCTGGGCATCTTTTATGGTACAAGGGCCGTTATCGTGACAACCGGCACGTTCCTCAAGGGATTAATCCATATCGGCCTAGAGAGTTTCCCTTCGGGACGCGCAGGAGAGTTTTCCTCCATAGGACTTTCCGACTCGCTCGGAGAACTTGGACTTCTGTTAGGACGGCTGAAAACAGGAACGCCCCCGAGGCTGGATGCGAAGTCCATTGATTTTTCTAAGACGGAACCCCAGTATGGAGATGACCCTCCTCTGCCGTTTTCATACCGTACTGAAAAGATAGTGAATCCCCAGATCCCCTGCCACATGACCTATACGAACGGGGAAACCCATAAAATCATACGAGAGAATCTCGACCGGTCCCCCCTATACAGTGGTAAAATAAAATCGATCGGTCCAAGGTACTGTCCCTCTATTGAGGATAAGGTGGTGAAATTTGCAGATAAAGAACGCCATCAGGTATTCCTCGAACCAGAAGGTCTTGAAACAAGCGAATACTATGCGAATGGTATTTCTACGAGCCTTCCGTATGATGTCCAGGTTCGCCTTGTGCGGACAATCCGCGGGCTTGAAGAGGCAGAGATCATGCGGCCGGCGTACGCAGTTGAGTATGATTTCGTCTACCCTACCCAGGTGAAACACAGCCTTGAGACAAAGCTCATAGACGGATTGTTTCTTGCCGGCCAGATCAACGGCACATCAGGATATGAGGAGGCAGCGGCCCAAGGACTCATGGCCGGAATAAACGCATCCCTCAAGATGCGGGGTGCAGAGCCTCTGATCCTTGGAAGACACGAGGCTTATATAGGTGTTCTGATTGACGATCTCGTTACTAAAGGAACGAGAGAGCCTTACAGGATGTTTACCTCAAGGGCGGAATACAGGCTTCTTTTACGGCATGGTAATGCCGACCTCCGCTTGATGGAAACGGGATACAGAATCGGCCTTCTTGATGAATTCGCCCATCAGAAATTCAAAGGGAAACAGGACGTGCTGGATAGAGAGACAACGCGGCTCAAGAACACCCGTATAAAGCCATCGCAGGTGAATGAGGAGTTGATGTCGTTAAATGCGTCCCTGCTTAAGGAAGATGCTACCCTGGAGCAACTTTTAAAGAGACCTGAAATAACCTATGACCTCATTGAGAGGGTATCCCCGCCAGGAAATCATTTATCGAGGGAGGCTTGCCGGGAGGTCGAGATACAGGTCAAATATCATGGGTATATCATGAGGCAGATGGAAACGGCCGAGAAACTCAAACGAATGGACGAGAGAAAGATACCGGAGGGGTTTAATTATACCGCTGTCAACGGCCTTTCGAAAGAGATACTCTTGAAGCTGGGCGATGTTAAGCCGGCGAACATCGGTCAGGCGAGCAGGATTCCCGGGGTCACTCCCGCGGCCCTTTCTCTTCTATTGATTGCCATAGAAAAGGGACATCGGAAGAACGGTTAACAAAAATAAGGACACGATTTAAAATCCGAAACGTTCCAGCGGGTTGCTTATTTCAATGCGCGACATAACGTCCTCTCCCGAATCACTCATCATACGAGGGTTAAAAGAGCTGCCCTTGCCTTTCACACACGGTCAGGTAAAGCTCTATATGGCATACCTCGCGGAACTCAAGAAATGGAATAGGGCTTACAACCTCACTTCATTAAAGACGGATGAGGACATAATCATAAAGCATTTCCTCGACTCCCTCCTTTATCTGAAGGCACTACCCGAAGGCGACATCAGTGTGATGGATGTGGGAAGCGGGGCGGGATTTCCCGGAATACCCATAAAGGTTATGCGTCCGGAGATCGTTATGTACCTCTTGGAGCCTTCAAGAAAAAAGGCAAATTTCCTTAGAAATATCACCAGACTCCTTGGCCTTGAATCTGTTGAGATAATCGAGCACCGACTTGAGGATGTTGAACAACCCCTAGGCGTTGATGTTGCGGTAACACGTGCCCTTTTCGATATCGAGGAATTCACTAAAAAAGCGCTTCCTCATGTGAAGGCAGGTGGAAGGCTTATCTTGAGCAAAGGACCTAAAGTATGTGAAGAGCTTAAGGTAATGAAAAATGAAGGCATCCCCTGTGAGATAATGCCTCTAACATTACCCCTTACCAACATAAAACGCTTTATCCTGACAATTAGGCAAGATGTTTCGGACGTCATGAGTAAAGCGGTCGCTCACCCACTCATGAGGAATGCGATGCCGCACCATTCTACCACCTGTATCAACGCTGAATGTCGCTTGAGAAAGGCTGGCTGCACGGGATTTGAAGGGTGCCCGGGGTTTAAGGCGGGACGGACATAGGAAACAGGGTTACTACGCTAAGGGCCGGGCGGTGCTCTTGGAACTGGGCAGAAGCTCCGAAGCGTTTTTCCATGAAAATACCAGTGAATTACCCCCGACTGAGATGAGGCTTCAGTCGGGGCTTCCATGCCTCAGCGACAGAACTTTCCACATGAGGCTCTTCCGGCGAGAACGAGAAGACAATGAGCAGAAATTCTCTTAATGATTCGATAAAGAATGGTAAAATGAGAATTGAGAACAAATTGCGCTAAATTAGGTTTTCAGGAGGAGAGGTTGTTATGGAGGAAATAATCATTGCGGCAGACTTAGGACATATGAAGGTTTTCAGGATAAGCAAAGACCCCCTCGGGCTGGAAAGCCCCAAGATAGAGTTGGTCAAAAGTCTCTCTTTCATAGAGACACACGCGAAGTCATCTGACAAATTCAGTGATGCAGCGGGGAGGTTCTATATGGGGAGTGGCAAGAAAGGAACGGCCGCAGGGTTTGGGGAACCCCACAATATTGAGTCGGAAGTCGAAAAACGGCTGATAAAACAATTCGCTGAAGAGATAACCGCCTTAGTTGTCAAAGAAAATTGCGCGAGATGGTATCTGGCCGCGGACAAGAGCATAAACGGCCATATCATTGAAAAACTCGATCCCTCCATAATGGCCAAACTGAGAAAAAACGTCACGGCTAACTTGATAAAATCTGCGAAAACTAAAATTCTGAGCCATTTTGCCTGACCGCATGTGTCATGTGCATCACGCTGCACTCCTGGCGGCCGGTTAGGTGAGATTTTTTCAATATAATCACCGCACCGGTTCTCCCTTGGATTCTGGGCCCCACGTTTGTATCTTGTTTATCAGGACTAGTTATTATGGTGAACTGAGCGAAAGGGAAAAAACGGGTGATGTGGTCAAACATACCCGTGTAATACTCGGTGCGGCTACCCCTGTGCCCTGGCGCTCCCCAAGAAGTGGAAGAAGTCTTTACCGGCAAGCAGATTGACTCGGACACTGTCGGGAGGGCAAATGTTCCACGTGGAACATTTGCCCGATCTTTTTTCTCGGCCCAGCCGTAACAACTAAACCAATCCAAAATGCTATAATGGTCAATGAAGTTCGTATCTGAGCAACCAGCGTGTCTTCACCTCGAGAGAAGGGCAATCGAAAGAGTAAGTAGAGGTATTCTCACAGACAAAAGGCCTAATCTTGTTCTCTGGGTATGCCATTTTCCCCTGCCTTCCCTGTCAGGCATCCAGTGTCAGGTAGCCATTAGTGGCAGTCCCTGTCCACATAATGGCCCCTACGGCAAAAACTGAATCCCTTTATGTTCCACGTGGAACATCAGGCTAGAATCGCCTATACCAAGGGTCGAATCCGACACGACTGCTTTATTGGTGCTCACCGCCTGCCATTTCTTGAACCTTGCCCTCTTCACTTGACCTCTGGTAGAATTGCGCAATGGGAAGTATTGTTGCTATCGTAAACCAAAAAGGCGGGGTCGGTAAGACGACTACAGCCATTAATCTTGGTGCTTCCCTTGCATTGGCTGAGAAAGATATCCTTATTATCGATACCGACCCCCAAGGGAACTCTACGAGCGGCCTTGGCATAAACCGTGACGAGATAAACAATAGTCTCTATGATGTTTATGCGGGGAGGTGCACATCGGATGAGGCTGTCATGGCGACCTCCATTGAGCACCTAGAGATCATGCCCTCAACCATTGACCTTCTCGGCGTTGATATCGAGCTAGTCGGAAAGGAGGGCAGGGAAGGTATCCTCTCCCAGATCATCTCACCGTTAAGAAAGAGATATCAGTATATACTGATAGACTGCCCGCCTTCATTGGGGTTGCTCTCTCTTAATGCCCTTGTGGCCGCAGATTCAGTGATCATCCCCGTCCAGTGCGAATACTATGCGCTGGAGGGTCTCAGCCTTCTCACAAAGACGCTGCAGCGCGTAAGGAATTCCTATAACCCCACTCTCGAAATAAAAGGCATTCTCCTCACGATGTTTGACACGAGGAACAGCCTTTCCCATCAAGTTGCCCAGGAGGTGAGAAGACACTTTGGGGAGAGCGTATTCGAAACGGTAATACCCCGGAACGTAGCCCTTGCTGAAGCTCCTAGCCACGGCAAGCCCATAATACTCTACGATGTCCGCTGCAACGGGGCGCAGAGTTATCTTTCCTTAGCAAAGGAGATCCTCAATGAAAACGGCTTTAGGTAAGGGCCTTGAGTCCCTCCTGCCCGAGAAAACACAAGAGATTATCAATATCGATATTACCCGTATCATTCCCGGCGATCAGCAGCCAAGGAAGATCTTTAAGGATACAGCCCTGCAAGAACTCGCCGCCTCGATAAGAGAAAAGGGTGTCTTGCAGCCGGTGATTGTTACACGGACAGGTGACGGAACGTTTAGGCTCATTGCCGGGGAGAGGCGCTGGAGGGCTTCATCCCTTGCCGGCCTTAAGAAGATACCCGCAATAATTAAGGATGTTGCCTCCGCAGATTCCCTCGAAATAGCGTTGATAGAAAACATCCAAAGAGAGGATTTAAACCCCGTGGAAATGGCAGAGGCCTTCCATCGGCTGATGAAGGACTTCAACCTCACTCAAGAAGCGCTTTCTTCGAGGGTGGGAAAAGATAGGGCGACAGTGGCAAATTACCTCCGGATCTTGAAGCTTCCGGATGAGATAAAGATGTTCGTCAATGATACCGCATTGAGCATGGGCCATGCTAGGGCCATTCTTTCTATTGAGGGGAAGGCAAGCCAGATCGAGGCAGCGAGAAAAATAATCCACAAGGGCCTAAGTGTCAGGGAAGCAGAGACCCTGGCTAGAAAGTGGAGCAGTGAAGCAAAAAAAAAGACGACTCATCCAAGGAGAAGAGATGCTCAGATTGACTCCCTCGAAGAAAAGCTTATCCGCCACCTTGGTACAAAGGTCCGCATCCTCCACAAAGGCAAGAAAGGAAGAATAGAGATCGAATATTACTCCCTTGACGAACTAGACAGACTCCTGGATATATTGACCGGAGAGTAAGTGGTTAGAAAGAGTTGGTATTGCGCCGATCGCTTCACCCGCTTCTGACAGATTATTGTTAAAGCTTCCCCTTTGTGCTCGGCAGTCCTTTCATTGTTGGGTCTACCGAAACCGCTTCTCTCAATGACCGTCCAAATGCCTTAAAGATAGCCTCGAATATGTGATGGAGATCTCTTCCGTAGCTGACAATGATATGGAGATTCATCATTGCATGGTTGGTTACTGACCTGAAGAAATCTTCGAACAACGAGACTTCTAAGCCTCTTAATGAGCCCCGAGGCTGCTTAACCTTGTATACCAGGTAGGGTCTCCCACTGAGGTCGATGACAACCTGTCCCACGCTCTCATCCATAGGGACCGTTGCGTTGCCATATCTCCGGATCCCTCCCTTATCGCCGAGCGCCTTTTTGATAGCCTCTCCGAAAACTATGCCGAGATCTTCCATGAGATGATGATAGTCGATCTCTATATCTCCTGAGGCTCGGATATCGAGGTCTATCTGACTGTGGAAGGAAAAGAGGCTAAGCATATGGTCCAGAAACGGGATAGACGTTTCTATTACATGCTTCCCCTTCCCGTCAAGATTCATACTCAATGATATGTCGGTCTCTTTAGTTTTTCTCTCTACCTTAACCTTTCTCATGCACACCCTCCTGCATTCGCTCGGCATCAATAACTCAATTATACCGCAATGATTTTGTTATTTGGTAAACTATCGAGCGTCTTTTTGAAGATTCACGATGCCCCTCAGGGGTCACCCCCCGTCCTTATGGGAAGGGGCCCGCCTCCAGATCGGGAATATCTAACCGGCGACTCCGTGCTACCGAAGTGTGAAGAAAATATGATAAGGACTCACGGAATGGTCCTTTTATTTCATAGCCTTGAGCTTGCAGCTCTAAGCAGTACGATCGCCCTGAGACATAAAAATGTACGGCAACGCCAAAGAAAATAATTGAAAAAACCTGGCGAGCAAGAAATCAGAATCTGCTCCACATAGAAAAGATAACTAATCGCCCTCAGAGAGGGCAAAAAAAAACACCACTTCACTCTCTAAGCCCGGATCCGCTGTCCTCACACCCTCTTTTTGCATCCGTTACGCAGCAGTTAGCACCTTTAATGCACGGAGTCTGCTTGGGTGCTTGAGTTTCCTCAGTGCCTTTACTTCAATCTGTCGAACCCGTTCCCTTGTGATGGCAAGCTTTTCCCCCACTTCTTCTAACGTGTGATCTTTGTCAGTCCCTATCCCGAATCTTAACCGCATCACCTGTTCCTCTCTCGGTGTCAGCGTCCTTAGGATCCTGATCATTTTTTCGGTTTTTTCCCTTTTCTCCGCACCCTCATACGGTGAAGGACTATTGAGGTCCCTGATAAGATCTTCGAGTCTCGAGTCCTCATCACCGATAGGGGTCTGCAGTGCCAACGGATCCTGTATCGCCCTGAACGCCTCATGTATTTTCTCGGTGGTGACACCTAAATTCCGGGCAATCTCGTCATTGCCCGGCTCTTTACCCAGGCGTTGTGTCAGTTCCCTGTTTGACTTCGTGACCCGGTTATAGAATTCCATCATATGAACCGGCACTCTGATCGTCTTAGTCTGGTCGATTAATGCCCTTGTTATCGCCTGCCGTATCCACCATGTCGCATAGGTGCTGAATTTAAAACCCTTCTCGTACTTGAACTTATCCACCGCCCTCATGAGACCGATATTTCCCTCCTGAATAAGATCAAGTAAAGGAAGGCCTCTGTTGATATAGTTCTTCGCTATATTCACTACCAGTCGAAGGTTGCGCGTGGTCAATTCATTTTTTGCTTCAGTGTAAAGCGTTCGCGCCCTGGAGAGCCTCTCCCAATCATTCCTGAGTTTCCCAATAGAAACACCGGCTTCAGACTGGACAAGTTTATACTCATTTTGAACCTCCTTTGCCATCTCAAAAAGCTTCGAAGGATTTGATCCGTTTTTCTTTTTTGTATTGATTACTCTCTTCAGATCTCCGAGCGACCCATACCTCGAGATCTTATTGTCTGCCCTTTCTATCCTCGCCATGAGGGCTTCAAGGGATTGCAAGGTCGCGTCAAATGCTCCATGAACTTTCTCTTCTTCTGGTTCTCTCCGGCTTTCCTCTTCCCCCGCTGCCAGGGCCGTTGCCACTTTCTGATAAAGGGGCAGTGTGGAAATAATCTCCTTCATGGTCCGTCCGCCTTCTTCCAATCTTTTTGCAAGCTCAACTTCCTCAGCCCTTGTGAGGATCGAAATATTCCCCATCGAATAGAAATATGCCTGCACCAGGTCTTCGGTCTTTTCATTCGCTTCAACTTCCTCTTCTTCCAAAAGCTCTTCCGTAGTGTTGACAACGTCTTCATGAGATCCAATTTCAATCCCCATGTCCTCCATCAGATCCAAGACTTCCTCTACCTCATCCGGGGAGGAAAGTTCGGGAGGAAGCAGGTCATTTATGTCATCCACGGTAAGGGTCCCCCGTTTTTTTCCTAACGCTACGATTTCTTCTAACAGATCACTTTTATCCATTATTCTCACCCCTATTCCCCTGAAACTAAAGTTCCCGATAACAGGACCCTTCCTCTCCTGTTTAAAATTATACGGGAAGAATGTGAAGAAACTATGAAATGGAACTATCAATAAAACATACTGAATTATAAGGGAAATCTCTCACGACGAAGTCCGAGCCGACGATATAGCCTCGGTTCTCTGCTGAAAGCGCGGTCTGAGAGACCTTATCCACGGACTAAAGAAAGACCATCCTTTTGTCAAAACAGTGCACAGTAAGCGCGCTCAAAAACGCTGCTTTCCTGTTATCCAACGACATCCAGGATTATCGAAAGCGCAGAGGAGGAAAAAGAAAGGGCAAACACATCACCCCGAGCTACTCTGCCTTAATCCCAGACGTAGACCGTTTGGCTGTGCTTTATCCTGGTCCTTGTCCGATGCCTTTTTACCCCATGGGCTTTCCTTTTCTCTTGTCCGGTGCGCCCTCGACTTCCGCTTGATACGCAACAACAATCTGAGCTCAGCGGGATGAAGATTCATTCAATCGCGCGATCCTGCACACCGGTGGGTCATTACACTGACCTAAAGCGCCCTCTTTTTGTCGTTATCGCTAGTCAGGAGGAAAAATATATCCAATAATCATGATCCCTCCAGCTATCACCTGTGGCATGAAATCTGCTAGTTCACCCGCGGCCGCGACACTACCGGCGTGGAAAGGAGAGGAGGGATGTATGGAAAGGTGTTGTGACTGCGTTTACTATCTTGTTTGCGGTGATAAGAGCTATAACTGTGGGTTTCTCATCAAACTGGTAAAGAAAAATGACCGGTGTTGTAAGTATTTCGAGGCTGCCGGCAATACGAAGAAAAGCGCCTGTTCTTGATTGTGAACTACCCCCGACTGAGATGAGGCTTCAGTCGGGGCTTCCTTGCTTCAGCGACAGAACTTACCGCGTGAGGCTGGTGCGGCAGAGGTCCTTGCCTTCGGGAACCAGTTCGGGCTGTACCGGCCCTACTGTTTGAGCATTCGATTCAGCATACGCTGACACTGGACCAAAAGCCTCTTGCTGGATAGTCCTTGCAGCATTGGCAGGTAATTCATCCCCCACCTTTCATGCAAGCATGGCGGAAGGAGTCTTTTCGCCCTAAGATGTTAAAGAGATTGCCTGAGCAGTTCTTCGATTCTTTTTACAATCCAATGCGGCAGTAAATCCCTGTTCTCCGAAGTCACCTCATGAATCTCAGTATCCTCCCTTTTTTTTATTCCCAGGATAAAATCATCACCGCCAAAGGTAATGGTCCCCACGACCGTGTTGGGCGAATCAAGGGCATGCATCGCCGCCTTTCTGAAGACTTCCGAAAAACACTCCATCTTGCCAATCTCATCAAGAACGATGACATTTCTGTCGACGGGAGCAATCGAAGGTACGGCGATGGTCTCGATATTCTCAATGCACACTCCGAATCTCCTGATATGAAAATCCGATTTTATATCCTCACGGGCAAGGTAGCCCTTTCTGCCGTCAAGGGTAGTCATTAAGAAACCGACCCTTTTATTGGCGATTCTCTCTTCTTCAGTATAAAACCCATTGGCGGCCTGCCCAAGGTTCGCGATCACTTTCTTGATGACGGTCGTTTTTCCCGATGAGGGAGCCCCCGTCAAGAAAACATTTTTTCTCGGCACGCGCATATACTAATTTTACCCGATACACACCCTTTAGAAAACTCACGGATAAGACCCTTGGACTGAACCAGAGAAGGCAGAGATCCTTTTTCTCCGTCCGTCCAGAATTCGAAATGAATGCATGGCGTGCTATAGTTATTTATGAAAGGGGATTCTGTGGACGATCTCGATAAACCAAGAGAACAACTTATGCATGAACTGGAAGACATGCGCCGGAATCTGGAAGCACTCGAAACATGCAGGAGGGAGTTTGAGGGTGTCCAGGAAAGGTACGAAGAACTCCTCAATGCAGCGCCTGATGCTATGATCTTTGCGAGCCGGGACTCTGAAATCGCTCTCGTAAATGCTCAGACGGAAAAGCTTTTCGGATACACACAGGCGGAACTCATCGGAAAAAAGTTAGATGTACTGATTCCCGAACGTTTTCGCGAAAGGCATCACCACTTCGTTGCGAATTATTTCGAGAGCCCCCGTTTGCGTCCTATGGGGTCCGACTTTAAAATTTACGGCAGGAAGAAGAACACTTCGGAGTTCCGCGCAGATATAACCCTGAGCCCGATAAAGATCGATGGAGCATTACTCGTTGTGGCTGCGGTCAGGGACATCACAGACCGGATTCAGGCGCAGGAACAGATCGAGCGGAACTATCACATCCAGAGAGTGATCAACTCCCTTCTGAAAAGCTCCCTCGAGCCCATTGCCCTCGACCTGCAGATCGAAAGTGCCCTCAACCAGATCCTCTCCGTGCCTTATCTTGCCCTCCAGTCAAAGGGGTCGATCTATCTCGTGGAAGGCGATCCGAAGGAACTCGTTTTGAAGGCAGAGCGCGGAATGATCGAATCGGAACGGGCGGGCTGTCAAAGGGTTCCTCTCGGGACATGCCTCTGCGGCAAGGCCGCTGCTACGTGCAAGGTCGTATTCGCGGACTGTGTCGACGCAGGTCATGAGCTACAGTTTGCAGATACATTCCCCCACGGCCATTACTGCGTTCCTATCGTCTCCGGCGGAAAGCCTCTCGGGGTGATTAATGTCTATGTGCAGGAATCGCATGATAGGGAGCCTGCCGAGGAGGGATTCCTTTTGGCCGTTGCGCATACCCTTGCAGGCGTTATCGAGCGCCGCCAGACTGAATCAGAGAAACAGAGACTCCAGGAACAACTCGTCCAGAGTGAAAAGCTCGCGGCCCTCGGCAGGGTCGCAGCAAATGTCGCGCACGAGATACGCAATCCCCTTACGTCGGTAGGCGGGTTCGCCAGGAGGCTCCAGAAAAGGTTTCATGAAAGAACAACGGAACGGGAATACGCCGATTTTATTGTTTCGGAAGTTACCCTTCTTGAGGACATCCTGCGAGATGTCCTCACCTATTCCCGGGCTACGGTTCTCAGAATTGAAGAGCAGGACATTCACGAGATACTTGATGCCGCCTTGCTCATGTACGAAGAGGCATGCAGGGTGCACGCGATCATGATCCGGAGATCATACGGCAACGTGCCGAAAATACCGGTTGACAAGGAGCAAGTAATAGAGGTCATCGGAAACCTCCTCTTAAACGCCATCGATGCCATGCCCAATGGCGGAACACTTACTGTCGCCACGGATCAAGTGTTGCTTCAGGACGCGGCCTACTGCGCCATTCGTCTCACGGATTCAGGCGAGGGCATCGCTCAAGAAATACTGGACAAGATCTCCGAACCCTTTTTCACCACCAAGGTATCCAAGCACGGAATCGGACTGGGTCTCCCTATCAGCAAAAAGATCGTGGACGATCACGGGGGATTCATCTCCGTGGAGAGCACTGTAGGGAAAGGATCGGTCTTTTCCATTTATTTCCCGTACAGTCCGAAACCATCTTGATTTTTCCCGGTTGCATCAGCGAATTCCGTTTGACAGCAGCCTGTTCTCATTGGTATAGTGGAATTACAAATTCAACGGAAGAAGGAAAGGAGAAGAAGAATATGGCATGCAAACCTGGACAAAAAAGTTCAGCCTGCGGTACAAAAAAGACCGCGCCCAAAAAGAAGAAATAGAAGGATAGCGATATCGCCATTCTTCGGCTTTCAGCCCCGTCACAAACCCCGGCGTTTTCAAGGGTTAACCGCTGTTGCCATATTAATACCAAAACATGGCAATACATGGACATAAAGTTAAGCGGATGGGCTCAACAGCTTATAAGACGGCGAAGCGGATGTGGAAGTTGAAGCAGTTGCCTGTCCCAGCGGAGCAGTTGCTGACGAGAACAGCAATAGTGCATCCCCCTTCTTGAGGGAGGCACAGCCTTATACGCCAGAGCGGCAAGTATTGATCAAAAGGGCGATCTTGACCGGCAAATTGACCGTCTCAGCGGGTTTGCGGCTCTTGTCACCGGTTCTTTCATTGGCTCATCTCAACAGAGATTTCCTTCAGCGCCTTCAGTAAAATCCTGTTTTCCCTTGGTGTGCCCACCGTAACCCGCAAGCACCCTTTTATCCCGCCATTGAGATTCCTCACAAGAATATCTCTTTTCAAGAGCTCATCATACACACCGTCTGGGTCTTTGACCTTGAACAAAATGAAATTCGCCTCTGACGGATATGGCGTTATGCCGTTTATCTCTGCAATTTCTTGAAAGAGCCATTCCCTTTCCGAGATAATCGTTTTGATGAAAACATTCAGTTGCTTCTTCTCTTTGAGGGCAGACACGGCGATGGCTTGCGAAAGAGAATTGACGTTAAAGGGGAGCCTCACCTTATTGACCTCAGTGATTATTTCATCATCGGCAATAAGGAACCCGACGCGAAGTGCCGCAAGGCCAATCTTGCTCAAAGTTCTCATGATGGCGAGATTTCTGTAATCCCTCAGCAACGGCAGAAAACCGCGGTCACTCGAAAAAGGCTGATACGCCTCATCGACAACAACGATGCCCCTTGACGCATCAATGATCTTCATTATCCTTTCTCCGGACAAACAGTTTCCCGTAGGGTTATTCGGAGAGCTCAAGAATATGAGTTTCGGTTTTTCTTTCCTTACGGCGTTCAGTGTCTTTTCTGAATCGATATCGAACCCCTCATCGAGAGGAATCGCTATATTTTTTTCGCCGAGTGCCTGAGAGATAATGCCATACATGGAGAACGTAGGAACCGGATAGAGAACCGGTCCGCCGAATGTTGTAATGAGATAATAGATGAGTTCGTCAGACCCATTTCCCGAAAGGATGTTCTCAGAGGAAACGCCGAATCGCTTCCCAGCAGCCATTTTCAGTTCCTTTGCCTCCGGGTCGGGATAACGGTTGGTCTTCAGGGATTTTAGAGCATGGGAAAGGCCTCCCTCAAAACCAAATGGGCTTTCATTGGCATCCAGTTTGACTTTACAAGGGATCTCTTTGGCATTATAGGGCCGCAGGGAACGGACAACAGGTCTCACTAAATCCCTTATATCATGCTTTTTCATATCTCACCCTCACAGAATTGCCGTGAGCGTTCAGTCCCTCTGTTTCGGCGAGGGTGATGACTGTTTTTGCCAGTTCCATGAAGCCTTCTTTTGAGAAGCTGAGAATGCTCGAACGCTTCATAAAGTCATAAACACCGAGGGGCGAAAAGAATCGTGACGTCCCACCGGTGGGGAGGGTATGATTCGGCCCTGCTGCATAATCGCCCATCGGCTCAGGCGTCCATTGTCCGAGGAATATCGCCCCGGCATTCTTGATCAAGGGAAGCAGGTCGAAGGGCTTTTCTGTCATGACCTCGAGATGCTCGGGTGCAATCTCATTGGCAAGTCTGACAGCCTCCCTTATATTGCGGGTGATGATTATCGCGCCATAATTGCTTAAAGACCGTTCTATTATGGACTTTCTCTCTAATTGTGAGTTCTGGGCAACCAGTTCCCTCCGGACAGCAACGGCGAGTGAGGCTGACTCCGTAATAAGAATGGAAGAAGCAAGCTCATCGTGCTCCGCCTGGCTTAATAGGTCAGCCGCGATAAAGACAGGGTTGGCTGTTTTATCGGCAATGATGAGGATCTCACTGGGGCCAGCAATCATATCGATATCCACTTCTCCGAATACCTGTTTCTTTGCCGTGGCTACATAGATGTTTCCCGGTCCGACAATCTTGTCAACCCGCCTTATCGCCTTGGTGCCATATGCCATAGCCCCTATTGCCTGAGCGCCGCCGATCCGGTAGACCTCTTTGATTCCGAGCATCTGTATGGCGGCCATGACCGAGGGACTGACATCGCCGTGTGGGGAGGGTACACAGAGGGAGATCTCTTCCACCCCCGCGACCTGAGCCGGGATTACATTCATAAGAACCGTGGAAGGATATGATGCCTTTCCTCCCGGGATGTATACGCCAACCCTTTCCAGGGGCCTCATGATCTGGCCGAGGATTGTTTCATTTTCCGAAAATGACCAGGACTCCGCTTTCTGTATCTCGTGGAATGCCCGTATCCTGGCGGCTGACAATTCGAGGGCTCTGACGATCTGTTTGTCGGCACTGTTTGCATATTTTGCTATCTCGGTAGGTTTTATCCTGAGATCTTTTATTTTTAGGCGATCAAATTTCTCGGTGTATCGCAAAACAGACCTGTCGCCATGACTCTTCACATCCGACAGAATCTCCTTCACAACCTCCTCAACTCCATCAGTGCTCCCGGATGCCCGAGCCGTTAGGCAAGACAGGAAATTCCGAATCTCCCCTGATTTTTTCAGTATCTTCACGGTTTATGATTGTAATATTTCGTTGCATAATATGCAAGATTGTTTTAGATTTTAAAAAGGGAGAAAAGGGCATGCCCACACAAAAAAGAAGACTCGGAGTCCATACATCCATTGCCGGAGGTGTTCATTTCTCCATGGAAAGGGCAAAGGTTCTTGGATGCAATACAGTGCAGATATTTTCCCACAACCCGAGGACTTGGTCGGTCAGTCCGATACCAGAAGATGCGATTTTGTTGTTTAAGGAGCTGAGAAAGGCCTACGATATCGATCCCGTCTTTATTCACAGCTCTTACCTCATAAATCTTGCCTCTCCGAGCAGTAATATCCGGGGAAAATCCGCAAACCTGCTGATTCAGGAAATGGACTTGGCCGATGTGCTGGATGCTGATTACGTGGTACTCCATACGGGAAGCGCTTCACAAGTTGCCGAAGCCGCTGCCCGTAAAACAGCTATTGCCACACTGCGGGAAGTTTCGAAGAAAAGATACAGAAAAGCGAGCATCCTGTTAGAAAACACCGCAGGGGAAAGAGGTGATATAACATCACGGATGACAGACCTCGCGGAGATTATTGATGAGGTTGAAAGTCCCTTGATCAGCGGCGTGACAATAGACACCTGCCATGCTTTTCAGGCGGGATATGAGCTGACAAGCAGGAAAGGCTTGACAGGAATGATAAAGGAAATAGAAGCGTCCATGGGGTTAGAGAGAATAAAACTCATCCACCTGAATGATTCGAAAAAGTCCTTTCATTCCAGAGTTGACCGGCATGAACATATAGGGTCGGGGTCGATTGGCAAACGAGGGTTACAGACATTGATAAACCATCCTTCACTCATGAACATCCCGCTGATCCTTGAGACACCCAAAAAAGGCGCCGACGATGATCTGAAGAATTTAGCTGTGGTGAAAAAACTCATCAAGCCTTGAGTCTCTATCTAGATAAAAGCGTTGGTCCCTTATGAAAATAGTCCTCTGAACGAATTTGCTTCGTTTTGCGCGCCCTAATGCCCAAAGGCGCCGGAAGATGTCTTTGCAAAACACAAAAGATGCTGAAGCAATCCTTCGAGGCTATTCCACAGGCGTTACGACTGCCATGACCACGAGTTTCTCACCTTTATTTGCTTCAAAACCATGGGGTATCATAGGTTCACAGAGGATGCAGGTCTTTTCGTCCGCCTCTATGCGTTCATCCCCGACAGTGAAGGTACCCTTGCCCTCGACACAATACATGAGCAGTCTCAAAGGAGCCTTGTGGGGGTCAAGTCGCTGCCCCGGATTCAGGCACATGAGAGCGATGCGCATCTCCGGTTTGTCCGAGAGCATCTCCCTCGAAATCCTGTCAGGGTAATACGTTATCAACTTCTTAAGATCCAATACTTCCATTGCTTCCTCCTATGCGATTTGGATTTGTAAAAGACTCCGATTCCATCTTAACAGTGCGCGCTCAGCTGGAACCGATTAGACGGGCACCCGCTCGTCTTTCTATCGCTTTCCTCAGGTGTGCAACTTCCCCGTCTAATTATTTCTATCAGGAAAACAGCGCTATTGGTATGAGATAAATCATAGGTAAAAGAAAGGGAATGCTGCCTGCTATGATGGCGGGGGGGCAGGCAGCATGAAGAAAACTTTTTCACTATACCATGTTCGGAGATGCGATGCAAATAATCCAAGTCTCTTGTCAAGGCTCTTTCACCCTAAGATCGTCTAATTTTGCCTCTGGAATATCCCGGAGTAGTTTTCTACTCCTATTCTCAGAAAGGTCCTGGTCAGTGAAGACATCTACCTCGGATGATTTGCCCCTATCCATCCCACTAACTCCATCTCCAGAGGGCTATGATAAATGTAATCAGGAATAAAGGGCAAGGGTTACATAGGCAAGCACATAAAATACTCTTTTCGGAAGTAGCCTGGGTATCTCGGCACCCGTCTCGATTAATTTTCCAACCTCAGGCATCGCGAGTACCTTGTCTTCGTCGTGTGGTGCTGTCTTAAGGGCATCAGCAAGGTCGTGACCAGCGAGATGTTTTCTTGCATGAGAGCCATCTTTCCAGAGCTTGGATCTTGCCACATCGTAAATCTTTCCCTTGTATCCGATAAAAGCTGGTTGCCCTCCTTGCCATCAAAGCTTCCCTTTGCTGATATCGTCCACCCAGCGCTCCTTCGACTTTTTCTTCTTCGGCCCTATAACGACCGTGACGACAAATGCTGCCGCGGCCATTATCAGGAAAAGGACAATTTTACTGCTCAGGAGAGTGCCGAACCGTGTTGCATAGAGGACTTCCCATGAAGGAATCCTCGCTATCGTGAGAAGGACCCCGGTGACGGAAAGGATTATGATCGAGAGCCAGCCGAGAAACAGTTCGCCCTTCGGCTCCCACTTGCAGCATACGCAGGTTTCAAAAGGATATGAACGTAGAAGATCGTCCCGAACCGGGCGATCGCGGTCAGCAGATGAATGCACCCGATAACGAGCCGACCGATCCTCTGCGCTCTTGAGAGAGGCTTGTAAAGACTCTTGATCTTCATATCCGTAATGAACCGATGCCCTTCCTTTGTCAACGGACCACCACCTATGGCATCGACATGATATGCCTTGCATTGCATTCCCGTCCTTCGGTTTTCTTTCGAACCACCTTCGTCACATCGGCCGCGGAATACGATCAGGTCCCAATTTTTACTCATGTTAACTTCATAATAGTTATTGAAAAAAGGAAGGAAGTTATCTATGATCTATGTTACAGGTTTTAGTATCTAACTCAGAGCACCTCGAAGCCTAGTTATGGGAAAATACGAAATTATCGAGAGAGAGACCGTATGGGAAGGCACGTATCTCAGATGCCGAAAGATAACATACCGAGACTTCGCAGGGGTTGTGAGGGCCTGGGAGACTGTGGAAAGGGTCAATTGCGACGGCATAGTCGCCATAGTTCCGATTACTGACGACGGCGATATAATCCTGATCAGACAGTTCAGACCTACGGTGAACAACTATGTTATAGAGTTTCCCGCCGGCTTAAGCAACAGGGGCGAAAGCCTCATGGACGCTGCAAAAAGGGAGCTTCGGGAGGAGACCGGTTATGAGTCGGCGGAAATGCTCTTCCTTGCGGCCGGCCCTCTCTCGAGCGGGTCATCATGCGAAGGGTTAACGGTTTATCTTGCAAAGGGGCTGCACTTTAGGGGCATACAGGGAAGGGACGAAACAGAGGATATTGAGGTCTTCAAGATCCCTCTGAAGACGGTACATGAGGAGATGGCAAAATTTGTGAAAGAAGGTAACTGTATCGACCTTAAGATATATGGATTCATAGAGCTGGCAAAAAAACATGCGGGGTTATCTGAAGATCGTGACGATCGCGTCGAATGAGCAACAGAAACATCTCAGCGAAATAGACAAGCGATACATCTGGCATCCCTTCACCCAGATGAAGGAATGGCTTGATGAAGAACCCATCATCATCTCTGAGGGGAGGGACTGTTTTGTCAGGGACGTCTCCGGCAACTGGTATCTTGATGGCGTCTCTTCATTGTGGGTAAATATACATGGCCACAGGAGGAAAGAGATAAACGATGCGATCAAGGAGCAACTCGATAGTATTGCTCATAGCACGATGCTCGGCTTGAGCAATGTCCCGGCTATAAGGCTCGCGGAAAGACTCGTCTATACAGTCAATCACTGTCTTGTCGGTGGTCAACAGCCACCCCCCTTTTCCACTGCTCGGCATGCAGGAACGATCGAGAGACCCGGGGAGATTAGCGAAGGCGATCGTGGCACTTCGGAGCACAAACTCACTAAGGTCTTCTATTCTGACAACGGCTCGACCGCTGTTGAAGTGGCGCTTAAGATGGCGTACCAATATTGGGTGCATAAAAAGGTGGAAGGGAAAACCTCCTTCCTCTCACTACAGAACGCTTATCATGGCGATACCGTTGGCGCCGTGAGTGTCGGTGGTATTGATATTTTTCGCAAGGCTTTTGAGCCTCTTCTCTTTCACACCAACACGGCTCCATCACCTTACTGTTATCGATGCAAATTCGCTGCCCCCTATCCTGAGTGCAGCCTCAGATGCCTCAAAGCAATGGAAGACATCCTTGAGCAAAACGCTGAACAGATCGCGGCAGTCATCATAGAGCCCATTGTTCAGGCTGCGGGAGGAATGATCGTTGCACCTCACGGGTATCTCACCGGGGTGAGGGAATTATGCACACGATACGGGGTATTGTTGATAGCGGATGAGGTCGCCACGGGGTTCGGACGGACCGGCAGGATGTTTGCCTGCGGGCATGAAAGTGTTATGCCTGATATCATCTGTTTGTCAAAGGGTATCACCGGCGGTTATCTGCCCCTGGCTGCAACAATTGCAACAGATGAGATATACCATGCCTTTTTCGGAGCGTATGAGGATTTGAAAACGTTCTTCCATGGGCACTCATACACAGGTAACCCGCTCGGCTGCGCCGCCGCCCTTGCCTCCCTGGATATTTTCGAGAGGGAAAATACCCTTGAAGGTCTAAGGCCTAAGATCGCAATGCTTGAGGCTTTTATGAAGAGCGTGGGGGAACTTGACCACGTCGGCGACACACGAATCAAGGGAATGATGGCAGGGATAGAGCTAGTAAAGGATACGTCGACGAAGGAGCCCTATCCGTGGGAGGAACAGATGGGGTGGCGCGTGGCTCGGTTTGCGATGGCAAATGGCGTATTCATACGGCCCTTGGGCAATGTTGTTGTGATCATGCCGCCCTTATCCATAAGCTGTGAGAACCTTGAGCAGTTCACAAGGGTTGTCAGAGCCGGAATCATGAGCGCTACGGGCTGAAGCGGACTCAAACGGTTCGCGCAGATGGCTAGACGGCCCCAATCCTTTTCAGTGAGGTTACGAAGCTATCAACGAGAAAAGGATTGAGGTCTTTGCCGGAAACATCCTTCATGAGTTTTATAATAGTCGCAATACCGAGTGCGTTTCGATATGGTCTTTCGGTCCTCAATGCATCGAAGAAATCAGCCACCGCCAGGATCTGAGACACCACGTGTTGTTTTTTCCCCCGCTTCCTGGTATCCGGATAACCACTGCCGTCAAACTTCATGTGATGTTCAAAAGCGGCGACCACAGCCAGCTTCGGGGCGTCCTTAAGGGTGCTGAGATAGGTTGCACCATAAATAGGGTGCCTCTTCATAAGATCCCATTCGCTGTGGGAGAGTCCACTATCTTTGTCAAGGATGTCTTTTGAAACAAACATCTTACCCACATCATGGAGCAGTCCCGCAATTCCTATCTCATAGAGGATATCCCCTTTCAGTCCAAGTGATTCGGCCTGAAAGACACTGAGCACAGAGACATTTGAGGCATGGACATAGGTGTATTCGCTGTAGGATTTTACCTGACTCTTAATCCGGAGAATATTCGCCTCTCTTTTAAGCACCGTGATGAAACCGAGCACAGCATTCTCGACGCTGACCATATCAAGTTTCTTGAACCGTGAAACCTCCTGGTAGACTTCCCTCACTGTCGAGAAATTCTCATCCATAAGGGAAGCGGCATCGTTTTCTGAAGCTTTTAATCTCACCTGAACAGTCCCAACCAGTATGTGGTCACTGCTGACACAGGTTTCTTCGATTGACGCTATGGAAGATATGAACCGTATGATTTCATCAACGCTTACACCGTTTTTGATGATGATCTTCTCGATGCCCTTCTTCCTCATCTTCTTCTTCAGGGTATCAAGGTACAGCCCCTCCTCGCCAATCGTGGTATCATTGAAGAGCATATTCCCGCCGAGAAGGGTAATGCTGAAGGCATCGTTATCAAAAAGCTCGCCTGCCAGGTCACGCAATTTCCGTGACAGCTCCTTAACGGCCGGGTGGTGCGCCGTGTACAGGCTGCAATCAGAGATAGCGGTCACCAGGGTAGCTATGAAAGTCGATCGCTCAGACATCCTCTTTCCCCTGCTCAATGGTTTCTGCCTTCACCAGGCGAAAGTTTTCACTGAGGACCCGTATCTCCTCTGTTCTTGATTTGAGCCCCATGTCAATGAGGGGTTTTATCGCCTTCGGGGCATAGCCGTCGAGGTTCCTGAAAATTTCGACCTTAAGATCATTGAGTGCCTTCGGGAAGAAAAGCGTCCTCGACCGGTAAAGCCGTATGAGCGGTTCGATGGCCCTGCTGTCTCCTATCTGAGACAGTGCCCTCACCACCATCACCTTACTGTGAGACTTGCCACCGAGCATGTCCCGTTCTTCAAGAATTCCAACCAGGTTCGGAACAGCCTCCGTGATCTTATACGTGCCACACAGCATCACCGCTTGCTGTCTGAGATCAGGGTCCTCTGCCGAAACAAAAAGCTTGAGATAAGCGAGTGCATCCGGGGTGTTGAAGTGGAGAAGGGCCTTGAGCGCCTCCATGCTCACTTTCTTGTTCTTGTTTTTGACAAACATCCTCACATAGTTTACGTGCTCCTCTCCCCCGCGCTCCCTGATAAGGTACAACATATTCCTGATGACAAACCATCTGCTGTCGTTGAGCCTCTTTATCACTTCGACGAGGATATCGCTTCCCATATAGGTGAGCAGTTGGAGAAAGAATTTTCTCTTGGAGGGGTCGAGTTCTTCAGCAAGGGCGTCAAGGACTGGAATCACGATCTCCAACCGTAAGAGACGTGCAAGCCTCAAGGCTCCTTCCCGATCGTATCGCCCCCACTGTTTGAAGGCGTCCATCAGACTGCTAGCGAAAGCAGGGGACCGGAAAAAATATTGAATCATACTGGAAGCCTCATCCTTGAATCTTCCTGTCAGGGTATCGGTATACACCGCATTGTGCACATCACAGAGATCCCCGAATCTTCCGGTCCGGAGGAAAGCCTCCGCTGTCTGGGAGAGTTTTGTGAGCAGGTTCAGGTAGTCGTCCCTAGAGACGTAAGGTATTTCGAGAAGTTCAAAGACAACCTCGGAAAAAAATCTGTCTACCACTCCCTCTCCGATTTCTTCTCGTATCGCTTCAGCGACTGCCACCTCCTCTGTCTCGACGCCTTTGAGCATAGCTTTGAGGTCCCGCCGATATTCTGTGCCGACAAACGTTCTGAATTTATCTTCATCCATGAGCGACAGGATTTTTTCATCTATCTCTATGTCGTCCACCACGGCCTTTTCGTCCAGTGTCACGTCAAAGAGAAACCCTTTGCCGCGCTTTAATGTGCCGAGCTTATCGATGAGATTGCTCAGGCTTTCAGGGATCGTCAAATCTCTATCCTTGAAGACCTCTATGATCTTCCTGAGGTCTCCCACTTCTAACCCCGCAAAGAGGTGTTCCATCTCTCCTATTTCAGAAGGATCGAGACTGACAGCCCTCTTTAAGAACTCTACCTTCAAAGAAGGTTTAAGATTTGTTATAAATGCCCCGAACATCTGAAGGCATTCCTTTCGTGCTCCATGTTTTTCACTTCCCCTGAGATAGCTGGTGATGACCCTCTCATATGACTCATTTGAGAGATCTTCAACCATCAGGTCATTGATGAGAGAGGCGACCTGTTGAGGCTGAACGTTCAGCAGCATTCCCTCTGCGTCTTCAATGGAGAGTTTTCCCTCCAGCAGGCCGTAGACATAGTCTTCCCAGAGGGTCCTCCCTGAGCTACCCTGTTTTAAACTGCCTTCAGTAAAGTTGAGGCTCGCGAGGTTTATAGGTTCTACCCGGATGTGTTTGAGGCCCCGCATAAGGGCGAATTCATGCAGCGCTGCTCCCATAGGGCCCTCACGCATGGTAATGAGTTCATGGAAGAGTACAAGCTCCTCAGGCGAAAGGCCTGCCGAGAAAGTGATGGCAGCGATACTCTTGCCACTGAGGCTGAGTGCAAATTCCTGAAAGACCGGATTTTTCTTGTCAAGGGCGTATTCATCGATAATGAGGGAATTCTCTGCAATTCCCAGGGTTATGGCACTTCTTAATTCAAAGAGTTTCTGCAGGTGTCCATATGCCTTTTGGATCGATTCCTTTATGAAGGGATGCTCCGGCGGATATAAACTGACGCTCCTCCTAGAGATATTCAGTTCGATGACAGCCTCTGCAAGGAGCCGAGCGTCTATGGGAAGTTTTTCCTGTTTTACCTCATCCAATCCGAATCCTCCTCTTTTAATAATATCTTATTCCCTCGTAATTGAAAAGACAAAAGGAAACGAGAGTCATCCTTCAGTGAAACGCGGGAAAAGCGCTTACCTTGTACCTGCCATTGACGGTCTAACATCAGCCGATACCCGAGCCGCTTGTAGCTGACAGGTATGCCGTTTACATACTCCTTCCGCTTCGTAACATTGTCATGCGCGTCTGTCAAGGAAGGCTGAACACTGAAAAAAGGAATATCCGGGCACCTATGAGATAAAGACATTTATCTGCGTGATTATGCCAGTTCTGACGGGGCACTGCACCTGAGAAACCAACTCCTTGCCGACAAAATGTTCTCTGCAAGAGCCGTCGAGGTCGAGGCCCTTATTATCGCAGTTGTCGAAGTCCCAGCAGTGGATCCAGGGATGCGCAGATTCGGGGCAGGTTTCATGAAAACTCAGGGGATGTGTCGCTACCGGGATCATGAATTCTTGTATGGCTTTCTTGGGGACAGTAGTAGTGATCACGGGCACAGACAGAGGAAGAAGGCGACATGAAGGGTGCTTTGCTGGATTCCTCTTGATATGGTATAGTTTTTCAAGGGGAGGGAAGACAAGACACAGTGAGAAAAATATATACCAGAGTGTATCAGTTCAAGATAACGTTAAAAGGCATCAAACCACCTATTTGGCGTCGCATACAGGTTCCCGAGACTTATACGTTTTGGGACTTGCACGTCGGAATTCAGGATGTCATGGGATGGACAGATACTCATCTGCACCATTTTGAGATCAAAAATCCCTCCACGGGCATGAGAGAAGAAATCGGGATCCCGGATGAAGATTTCATTGATGTGAAAATTCGTCCGGGATGGAAACGGAACATAGCCAATTACTTTACAAAGGGGAATGACAAGGCAAAATATATTTACGATTATGGAGATAACTGGGAACATAGCGTACAACTGGAAAAGATACTCCCCCGTGACGAAAAACTCGATTATCCGGCGTGCACTGGAGGGGCGAGAGCATGTCCGCCGGAAGATTGTGGAGGGATCTGGGGCTATGAGGAATTCTTGGAAGCGATCATGGACCCTAACCACGAACACTATGATGAGCTGTTGGCTTGGGTTGGCGGAGATTTCGATCCGGAAGGGTTTCATAAAGAGGATGTTGCATTTGATGATCCCCAAAAGCGATTGACGTATGCGCTTTATGACTAATCATGCTCTTCGAGAGAAACTCCAAGGTTGTTCGCCGTGAACCGACAGCGGCCACTATTATGAGTGCACCGAACCGAGATACTCAGGAACCGCTCCGCAATTCTCTCGAATATGCATCTCGTGAACGTGAACGGGTGAGTTGCTTGAGTTGAACGGGGAAGATGATCGTCTGCATTTGCTGAAAAGGGCTCATCCGAACCTCTGGGAAGGTGAATTTGTCATCAAAATTTCACCGGAGGGTCATTATCCTGTAATATCCTTATACTATACTGTAAGCAGTAGTAATCCACACGAGGAAGGGGGAATGCCATGAAATGTATAGCATGCGGCAGGGAGATGTTAGTCAGGGGAGCTCATTACGAGTGTTCTAACATCCTTTGTGATTACGAAGAAGAAATCGAAAACAAGGAGATGTGGATAAGATCAAGGCGAGATATGCCAAGGAGTATGGTTAATACTGCTGTGAGGGAGTTTTTCATTACAGTGCAACGGTGAAAACTATGATAACGGTGCACCCAACCTTCAGACTTACAGGTCATTATTCCAAATTTTGTTAATGATATTCCTGTTATGAGGATTACCTGTCCTGCCCTTTATGAACAGGAAGTCTTCGGGAAACTTGTTCCTACATAGTTCACTGGAGCATTCGCCGTAGTTCGGGATTGAACAATCTCGACTTCTTCTTTCTTTGTTCCTTTCTACTGACATGTGTTCCGAAAAAGTCCGAGACGCAACTTCGTCTTCAACGAGTAAATTAAAAAAGTTGGCAAGCGTGGTCAACATGCATTTTGATATTTCAAGCTGATAGTGTAGGTAGATTTTGATAGAACCTCTTGATCCAAATCAACAAAGGGCATTGAAAGCACCGTCACCATACCCTGAAAGGAAGGATTGGAAATGAAACAAATAGTTGTTCTGCTTGTCGCTGTCACTTTGATCGCATCTTTCATTGCCCTGGCTGTCGCAGCTGAAACCATGAAGGGGACTATCCGTGAAACTGACAAACCGAAAGGCACCATCACTTTCTGTCCTGAAGGGACTACCGATAAAATACCTTACGATGTGGGCAAGTCCGATGATCTAACGAACATAGACACTGATAGCAAGTGCAAATTAATGTGGAAACCAAGGCTGGAAAGAAAATCGTAAAAAATATAAGAGTGATTGAGAAGAAACATAAGGTCGTTGAAGGTTGTTAAATGGGTCTTCTGCTATGAACGTCTTTCCCCAGGGATGACCATTAGTTTTGCTGCAATCGGGTATAGCCTGAGATCTTTGCGGAACAATGACGGGAAAACAATGAGCGGAGGACTCTCGACGCTTCTTTTTCAAATCCCACCAGAACAAAACATCCCACAGGGGAAAGGGGTTTGCCTTTGTCGGCGTCTACAAAAGGATATCGGAAGGTTGTGGGGCTGGCTTATAGGCTATTGACAGGGTTTTCAGAACATAACTACTTGAAACATAAGGATTCAGATGGCGGAAGGGGTGAGATTCGAACTCACATTTCATCCTGCTTCTAAAGGAGTATTTGACTACTCCGAAACAATTCCAAAACGACAAAGTCAACCCCCTTACCACCCGTTTCACGGATTCAAATCTAATTTTCGCGACTTCGTTGCCCGCTCCGTAAATTTTCTGAAAACCATAAAACTTGACAGCAGGCGGTTTTGTGCAATACTTCTTTTATAGGTAAGGCCACGAGAAGGGCGAACCAAACGGCCTGGTCTTAAAGGAACTGCTGAGGATTTTTCAATGGCGGCAAAAGCGATCTGGAAAGGAAATCTCCGTTGGGGAGACTTCAATGTGCCCGTGAAGCTGCATACCGCAATCAAGGAAGATCGGATTCAGTTTCATCTCCTTCACAAGCGTGATCATGTGAAATTGCGACAACAGATGATCTGTGCATATGAAAATAAACCAGTGTCGACGGAAGCACAGTCCAAAGGGTTTGAAATAGAAGATGGGAAATATATCATCGTCGATCCGGAGGAACTCGAACAAGCCTCTCCAGAAAGCGGTAGGGTGATAGAAGTCCACGAATTCGTCAAGACCGAACAAATCGATCCCCTCTTTCTTGAGCGCGTCTACTACCTTGAGCCGGATGCTTATTCAAAAGGATACAACGCGCTCGTCGGGGCTTTGAAGGAGATGGATGTAGAAGGTGTCTGCACCTGGACCATGAGAAAACGATCCTATCTCGGGGCCTTACAGACAAGCGGAAGGATTCTTCGCCTGAATACTCTGCGGTATGCCGATGAAGTGATTTCAGTAAAATCTCTTGAACTTCTGAAAATCCCCTTATCCGAAAAAGAACTGAAAATCGGGAGTGATTTGATCAATCAGCTGACCGGTCCTTTTCAGCCGCAGAAATTCGAAAACGAACATCAGAAAAAGCTCCAACATTTAATCGAAAGGAAAGCTCGCGGAGAAGAAATTGCCGTTCTACGTCCCAGGCGCTTGAAACCCACAGCGCCAGATAAGCTGCTTCAGGCCCTTGAAGCGAGTCTGACGAAAGTCGCCTAAATGGAAAACACGCCATTCGATCCCGGTAACGCTGAAGTCGTATTCGGGCAGGAGGAATAACATGGCTGTTCAGGGAATATGGAGCGGGACGATCAGTTTCAGCCTGGTGGCGATTCCGGTGCAGTTGGTTAAGGCCGTTGAGCCTGGCCATGTCTCTTTTCGCGTGCTCCACAGCAAGGATTACTCTCCCCTCCAGAGAAGAATGTTCTGTCCGGAAGAAGATAGGATAGTCCCACCGGATGAGATTATCAGGGGATACGAAATCGGGCCCCACCAATACGTACTAATAACGGATGAGGAATTGGAGTCCGTATCGCCCGAGCGGAGCCGCACGATCGAGATTGGCGAGTTCATCGATATGAAGGAAGTGGATTCGATCTATTACGATCACCCGTATTATCTCGTTCCAACAAAAGGGGGCGAAAAAGCTTATCAGCTGCTGGTCGAGGTGATGCGCCGGACAAACAAAGCCGGGCTGGCAAAATTCGTGCTGGGCGAGCGTGAGTATCTCGTAGCGGTCAAAAGCACCGAGGGAGCGCTGGCTCTGATCACGCTGCATTACAGCGAAGAAATACTTGCTGATGAAGACATCACACCGAGAGAGGGAAAGATCGAGGTTGAGGAAAAAGACCGCATTAAAAAAAGCATTAGGAAAATGATGGCAGACTTTGAACCGGGGAAATATGCAGACGACCGCCGGAAAAAGATCGTGGATCTCCTGAAGAAGAAGGTAAAGGAAAAGGCTCTGGTGGAGGCTCCTGAAGTAGAGGAAGAAGAGGGAGGAGGCCCTCCCGATCTGGTCGCCGCGCTGGAGGAGAGCATGCGCAAAGTGAAGAAGAGCCGTTGAGCCGAAAAGTCGTCGAGATCGCCGGGAAGAGACTCTTTTTATCGAACCTTGAAAAGGACCTCTATCCCTCCTATGGTTTCACGAAGGCCCACATCCTCGAATACTACCGCCGGATTGCGGAATTCATCCTGCCCCATTTGAAAGACCGGGCATTGACCTTAAAGCGTTATCCCGAAGGAGTCGAAAAGGATTTTTTTTTCGAGAAGCGTTGTCCTTCTCACCGACCAGAGTGGGTGAAAACGATGGATCTCCGCCGGGATGATGGAGAGCGGATGACAGTCTGCCTGGTCAACGATCTGAAAACTCTGATATGGGTGGAGAACCTTGCGTCTCTTGAACTGCATGTGCCTTTGGCCAGGGTCGGTTCCCCTGAGACGCCCGATTCCATGGTCTTCGATCTGGATCCCGGCGATCAGGCAAACATTCTGGATTGTGCCAGGGTGGCGTTGATACTGCGGGACCTGCTCCTCGAGCTGCGGCTCACATGCTACGTAAAAACCTCCGGGAAAAAAGGACTCCATGCATATGTTCCCCTGAACCGCAAAGAAACGACCTTTGAGGATACCAAGAACTTTTCGAAAGCCGTGGCAAAGATCATGCAGAAGAATTATCCGGATCTGGTGACCGCGAAAATGGCGAAGGAACACCGGAAAAGAAGGGTGTTTATCAACTGGTCTCAAAACGACTCTTCAAAGACAATGATCTGCGTTTATTCCTTGCGCGCCCGCGAAAAACCGATAGTCTCGTTTCCCCTTTCATGGAGGGAACTGGAGACTTTCATGCGGCAGCACGACCCTGAAAAGCCGCAGGTCATGCATTCGAATGCCGTCAGTAGAGCCGAACATCGGGGCGACCTTTTTCGAGAGGTGCTCGTGAAAGAACAGAAGCTTCCTCATCTATGACATGGGATTAAAGGATTACGAATCAAAACGGAAATTCGGTAAAACGCCCGAACCGAAACCGGGCCTTCGCCATAAGGGAAAGCATCTAATTTTTGTTATTCATAAACATGCGGCCCGGACTCTCCATTATGATCTCAGGCTCGAACTGAAAGGGGTCCTTAGGAGCTGGGCTGTGCCTAAGGGGCCCTCGTTGAATCCTTCCTTGAAAAGGCTTGCCATTATGGTTGAAGACCATCCCTTTGATTACAAGGATTTTGAGGGCGTTATTCCGGAGGGCAATTACGGCGCGGGAGGCGTTATCATCTGGGACAGAGGCTTTTATCATCATCCTTCCGCAAAAGATAGGAAAGAGAGTGAGAACCTTCTTCTGGACGGATTAAGAAACGGGAATATAAAGTTTGTCCTCGAGGGGGAGAAGCTTCAGGGTGAATTCGCCCTGGTGAAGACGGGAAGGGATGACAAGTCGTGGTTGCTTATCAAGAAAAAAGATCGATATGCGATCAAAGAGGACATTCTCAAGGAGAACCGCTCCGTAGCGTCCGATAAGACTCTAGAGGAGGTTTTCGAAACCGGCCAGGAGAAATATTCTATTCAAAAAATGAACCAAATCCGCCTTCGGGAAGCGACGGAAGGCGAAAACCTGAAGGATGCACCGGTTAAACCGATGCCGCGCGGCATAAAACCGATGCTCGCGGCCCTGGTGAAAGAACCGTTTGATCATCCGGAATGGATCTTTGAGGTGAAATGGGATGGGCATCGGGCCATTGCCGAAATCCGTGGCGGCGACGTTTCGCTTTATTCCCGAAACCTGATATCGTTAAACAAAAAGTTTTCCCCTATTGCGGAATCGCTGCGGAAATTCAGATTTGAGGCCATTCTGGACGGCGAAATTGTCGTAGTGGATGATCGGGGACATCCTGATTTCCAGATGCTCCAGAATTACCAAAAATCAGGAAGCGGTCATTTGCTCTACTATGTCTTCGATCTCCTGCACTTTCGCGGACATGATCTGACGAACCTGCCCCTTCTCAGGAGAAAGGAACTTCTGAAAAAGATTCTCCCGTCTTCCCCGAAAATAAAATTCAGCGATCACGTGTGGAAAGAGGGTGTCCTGTTTTTCAATGTCGTCAAAGAAAAGGGACTGGAGGGGATCATGGCCAAACATTCTCAAAGCGCGTACCGGATGGGCAGAAGGAGCCGGCAGTGGCTGAAGGTGAAGACGCAGCTGACGCAGGAGGGCGTGATCGCAGGATTCACGGAACCGAGAGGGGCCAGAAAAGTTTTCGGCTCCCTTGTCTTGGGAATATTCGAAGGGGACGAGCTGGTCTACATCGGTCATTCCGGCGGCGGATTCACGACGAAGGATTTAAAGGAGATCCGCGACAAATTAGATCCCCTGATCCAGAAAGAATGCCCTTTTAAAGTGGAGCCGAAGACCAATACGCCGGTCACCTGGCTAAAGCCGAAGTTGGTCTGCGAAGTTATTTTCCACGGTTGGACCGATGAGGGCCTCATGAGACAGCCGATCTTCTTGCGACTGCGCGAGGATAAAGCAGCACGCGACGTGGTGCGCGAAACACCCGTGGAAATTTTGGGACGGGATGAAGGAGCTCAAATATGAAAATCTTTGTTGGTACAAGCGGGTATGGGTACAAGGAATGGAAAGGGATATTCTATCCTGAAAAGATCTCACCCAAGGAAATGCTTCGCTCCTATTCGGAACGCCTCAGCGCCGTAGAGATCAATAATACCTTTTATCACATGCCCACAGAGGGCGTCCTCGCATCCTGGTCGGAACAGGTCCCTGACGATTTTGTTTTCGCGCTCAAAGCGCCTCAGGTCATCACGCATCTGAAGCGGTTGAGGAATGTGGGCGAGGAGACCGGTTACCTCTTCAGGTCGCTGTTAGTTCTGGGCAGTAAACTGGGTCCGGTCCTTTTTCAGTTTCCCAAAAGTTTTCGCGAGGACCATCCGGCGTTCGCAGATTTTCTCCCTCTGATTCCCCGCAGCATGTCCTGCGCATTCGAGTTCCGCAGCCCATCCTGGCTCAAGGTGGAAACTCTGAGCCTTCTCCGTGAAAGGGGATGCAGCCTGTGCACCGCGGACGCTGATGAGAGTCCGACAAATGAGATTATCAATACGGCGCCATGGGGCTATCTGCGCCTGCGCCGTTCCGATTACACTGATGCCGCTTTGTCACAATGGATTGAAAGAATCCTTTCGCAAAAATGGGAGAAGGCTTTCGTCTTCTTTAAACACGAAGACGGGGCCAAAGGGGCGGAACTGGCAATGCGTTTCCGTGAGCTTGCCGAATGACATCCTCAGCCCATCACTCAAACTGCACGCTCAGTTCTGATAACGGCTTATTTTCGGAAATGGGACTGCCTCGATACGGCACAGGTGAAAGGCAGTCCCTCGCCACGGGGACAGACTGCGCGCCAGGCTCACGAGCGAAGCCGGTAACAGCTGATGTCTTGCTGCACAACCTGAGGGTTTCTCCCCGGGCTTTTTCAATGATCCGTTCTCTCTCTTGTCCAGTGCTGTGCGCCGATAGTGTATAAGGCGCTCAGGTTGCAGTTGTATATTGTCTGCCCTGTGAAAAGACTGCGCCCTGAGAGTTGCCGATCCGGTGGACTTTCCCGACCTATCATACGCGAAATCTATTTGCACCACCCATACGTCCCCCCCAGAGGAGCCGCATCCTCCATCGTGGGGAGGATGCCGGAGTGGAGTTAGGTGTCCCCGGGTATTGTCGGGGCCCTGCAATTCGATATAGCGTTTCCGGATCGAAAGTGAAGAGCCGCCGGCAGAGATAATGCAGTAAGACCGGTGCCGGAAAACGGGTTTCCAAGGAGAATGTGTCACCTGGTAGAGCTTTCTGATCCGGCGGGATGAAGCGGTTTTGAGATTATGAACGAAATCTGACAGTTGAAAGTTTGGGTGAGCGCTTAACCGCTTGGCGGTTTGCTGATCGGAGGATGTCATTTTTGGTATAATTATGCTATGCGGCAGCAACGGAAGCGTGGAAGCCAGCTTTGAGGGCAACATACAGAGCAGGCAATAAAACATTACCCCCTGGATACCGATGGTTATTTCATAGGCGTGCTCCGCAGTCGTATCGCGTCCAACAAGGAGCTTCGCAGGACTGGCTTTGCCGCCACTGATTTGAAGGAGGCTCTCAGAATAATCCCTGGCACCGTTGATGTATAAGGGACTTGGGAGCAATCTATCTCGGATATGGGCAGAGAGAGGGAAGGCGGCCTCTGGAACTTCAATGAACTTGCCGCTCGGCTCCCGGCGACTCCGAACACTATGTCATGCGCGTGGAAACACTCCTTTTCATGAAAGAAATTAGAGCTGCATCAAATGATTTCAGGAAGGCATGTGATATGGGGAACAGAAATGAGCTACACGCATGCTGAGCGCAGTTCCGGACGGTAACCTCTTGTTGGAACGCACAGAATGAAAAAACCCTTTCATGTTCCGATGCAGGTCTGGTATCCCGCGCTACTGATCCTCGTAACCCTCCTCGTCTATATGAATAGCCTTAACAACGGTTTTGTGTGGGACGATGAGATTATTATCGTCAACAATCCTCAGAACAGAGAACTGTCGCATATCCTTGACCTTTTCCGAAGTGCTGACATTGTTCATTCTGATGAACCTCAAACGCCATATTACAGGCCCATGAACAGGTTAACTTACATGGTGGATTATCAACTCTTTGGATTACACCCTCTGGCATATCACGTGGAAAACCTTGGTCTTCATCTCATCACGGTTTTTCTGCTTTTTTTCTTAGTGGCAACCCTCTTTGCAAACAGCACAGCGGCTTTCCTCGCTGCGTTGATTTTTGCGGTTCACCCCATCAATGCAGAAGCAGTCAACTTTATTTCAGCAAGAAACACTATGTTAGCAGCGGTTTTTGTCCTTTCCTCTTTCATTGTCTACCTGCACGCAGTGAGAAAACAAAAGCTACTCTTCTTTTACTGCTCGGGACTGCTGTTCTTTTTGGGCCTTTTATGCAAAGAAACCGCACTGGCACTCTTTCCGGTACTGTTTCTGTATGACATCAGGCGTGGAGTGCCGCTGCTTGAGCAGGCGAGGGGGAAAGTCATTTCATTACTGCCATTTCTGCTTTCTCTGGGGACATACTTCGTTCTCAGGTCAACCGCCCTCTCAAATACTGTCGGAGTGAATATGGAAATCGACAAATTCTGGCAGCGGATATTGCAGGGCGGTTATATCGTTCCCGCATATTTTTCGAGCTTTCTCTTTCCCCTGAACCTGAATATATGGTACGTGATCCCCAGCGATTACCTGTCCCATTATCTCGAATTAACATCGAAGTGGATCATCATTTTCTTGCTGGTGCTCTCTATAATAAAAAAGGGAAACGCTGCCATGATCTTTGGCATTCTCTGGTTCACCATCACGTTCATCCCTGTCAGCAACATCATTCCCATTCCGAGCGCTCCCATGGCTGATCGATATATGTATCTATCGGTCATGGGTCTGTGTATCATCCTCGCAGCATTCTTCCGCACGGTTTTTACACAAACAGACGGCTTGATGCAGAAAACTATGCTTGCTGCAGGTATCATTCCTTTATTATTTCTCTGTCTTATCACAGTCAAGAGAAATGTTGATTGGCGAGATGATTCTTCCTTGGCCAAGAGCGTCGTAAGAACGGACCCTGAATCAGCCTTTGGTCATTATATGCTTGGCCAACTCTTCTTTGAGAGGGGCGATCTGTTTAACGCAATGAAAGAATGGAAAAAAACCGTTGAGATCAAACCCAATGACCCTGCATCCCTGACACAGCTGGGTAATGTCTATCAAGTCTCCAATGATCCCTTGAAGGCAAGGGAATTGTACGCCAGGGCCATTCAAGCAAACCCTAACCACTATGAGGCGCAGTATAACATGGCATTGGTATCGGAGAAACTCGGCGAGACAGCCGATGCTCTCGAGCACTACGAAGTGTTTCTAAAACTCGTACCATCAAGAGACTCTTGGTTGGTTCCAGTTGTCGAGGGTAAGATCTCCACACTTAAAGAAACGCTGAGGGCAGCCGGTAACCCTTCACCGTTATCTCATCAAGAGGGAGCAGACGGGACGCGACCCATGGGGAAAAAATAGCCACAATTTCTCTCCGGCCGCAGCGGAACATGGAGATCCCGTAGCATTCGGTGTGGAGGTTGGCCTACGCCCAAATGAAACCTGCGCAATCAGACCTCTCGACATTTTGGTCGAAAAAAAGGTCGCCCTGATATGCCGGAGGCGACTCAGCCCTCCTAAAGAAAGAGAGGCTGTCATGGTCCTATGGAAGGGAGCTGTTATACTATAGAGACATTTATCGAGGGGCGTTTATCAACAGGCAGGGTTGCTTTATCAGGAGATACACTGCAATTGACAACTGAAGAATGACAGTGTGCCATCTTAAATGGGCGATTAGTAGTTGCCGAAAAACAATGCTAGCAGATTTACCAGAGGGCTCAACAAAAATAAGGCGGAGGCGAAGCGCAACCAGTCGAGTGTGCCTTTGCTGCACGACCAAGGGAAATGTATTACATAATGATGAGAATGGTGGGGTTTTTTTTACTTAGCCATGAGCAAGTTTGAGCTGAAAATGAAAATGTGATCTTTTCTTTGCTGAACGGATATCGGCGAGTGGTTCGGACAGAGGAATAGTGGTCGGATTCATATGTCGAGAAATACTCTCCTGAAGGAATCCTATATCATCAGCTTTCTCGGCGCAGGCGCGCTTATTTTATGCTATCCCCTCGCGTTTAAAGGGTATCTTTGGGGACATGATATTGAGGCTCATTTTTTTTGGGCTCAACAGTTCCTCAATTCTCTTAGGTGCGGACATCTTTATCCTCAATGGGTTCCCCAATTGAATTTTGGTTGCGGCAACGCCACGTTTATCTTTTATCCGCCGTTCACATTTTTTATCTATGCGGGAATAGGACTATTCACAAAGGACATCCTGACGATCCTCAGCATCTCGGTATTTCTGGGCATCCTGACATCGGGATTAACAATGTATCTCTTCTGCCGAACGTTTTAGCGAGATTTCCTGCCCTGCTGTCAGCTCTTTCTTATATGGCTCTTCCCTATCATCTTATCGACATATATCAACGCTCTGCGCTCGCTGAATCGTGGGCATTCACCTTCATTCCCCTCATCTGCTTTTTCACGGTAAAAATACGGAGAAAAGCCCTTCCCCATCTTGTCGGTCTTTCACTTTCGTACGCCGGCCTCATATTAACGCACCTGCCGACAGCGTTCTTATTTACATTTTTTTTCACTCTTGTCCAAAATAGATTTTCAAACAACCCCCGATCTGGGTAGTATAGTTGTGACAAGCAAAAATAAAACTCAGATCGGAGGGCTGTATGAATAAGTTTACCAGTATTTTCAGTCAAATGTTA
>JBEKCV010000028.1:0-47925 GCA_050014695.1 Thermodesulfovibrionales bacterium | reverse complement strand
GATTGAGAGCCGTCGCGAGCTGTTCATTCAGTTCCGACTTCGCGGAATTCACGCGTTCCGTAATTTCATAGAAGATTGCCTCCTTCAGACGATCAGAAAGCACCAACATATCTTTTTGGTTAGAGCCCTGCTTTTCTTTCTGCCAGCGTTGCAGATGTTCAAGTACAGTCGACATTGACCCACCAGTTTCAGCGTGGATCGCACGGGTGCTTATCTTTCTATTCTCCAGGTTTAATTTGTCGCAAACCTGTTTCACTTGGTCATAACCTACAGATTGTCTCATTTCGCCCTCCGATAACGTTATTCTAGTAACGTTATTCTACTCGGTAAATTCAGCAAATGCAATCATAACCGTTATCCATAAATAACAGATCGTTACGTTACTAAAATAACGTTATCTGTTACAATTGTGCTGGGATTGATAAGGGGGGTTTTTTGTACAACGCCTCGAAAAGGTATAGACCCGAAAACGGGTTTGTTTAAGGAATAAATCTTCTCGATCAAATGGTTGAAGGCAAAGTAATGAAAGCACAATAGCATAAGGGACGGTAATTAACCGTCCCCACCCACACCACCCTGAGTGCGGCTTCGCATCGGGTCGTTCGCGGAAATTATCGGGCCTTGGCCGGCTGTGGAGTGAGATTCCGTTATGTGCTCTTTTGGTATAATGTGTAAATAAATGAGGATTATCGCATTGGAAAAGGTAGACGAAATCAAAAAACAGCTTATCGAAAGGTGCAAGCCTGAAAAGATAATCTTGTTTGGCTCTCTGCATGGCCACGATGTCCGATCGAAACTCGGTGCCCGCCGATGTGGCCAAACGGCTTGGGAGCACCGCACTCGCTTTACGCATACGTCAATGGATATGACACAGTGAAGGAAGCAGGACAGACATTATTCAACGAATCAATAATTATTTATAAAGAAAAACAAAATGGGAACGATTCATAAATTGCTGCCGCGGCTAATGCTCAACCGTCAATTTCTTGAGGATTTTATTTCAGCAGCGGCACCTTGTTTTGCGATGGGATTGGTTGAGGAAGGGAAACAAACGTGTGCTTTTTTGGCGCTTCGCACTGCGCAGGCTATCCCCTCCGACATCTCCCGTGGCGGATTCAACTTCGGCCATTCTGTGCTTGGCACTTCAGAATTCGAAGTTGTTCATTTGGCGTTTGAGTTCTACAATTTCCAAACCTTTAACGTCTTGGTCAATCCGAATAATTTCCTCGTTCAAACCGTGTTGAGCGAGATGATCGGGAGTGGAGAATATTTTTTCCTTGCAGTCAGCCCAGGCGGATCAGTAACTGCGTTCAAGTCGGAAGTTGAAGGAGACAATCTGTCAGGGATAAAGGCACATTTAGACCGTATCAAAGGTTCAAGAACAACAGATCGTCAGTATGCGAGAGCAGTATCTGGCTTTGCGGAGAATCCTGAACCGGCAGGGATAATGCTGAATTGGGTCTGCCGAGACAACGTTGAGTATCTGGACTTGACTGGCGATACAATTGAATTGAATCCAGTCTTAAGGAGTACTTCCAATAGGACCAGCCGCCACAAGAATTGTAAAGATGATTCATAGAAGGGGTTTTTTGCACAAAAGGACGAAAAGGTATATTTCAAAAAAGAGACGTTCCTGGTCGCTTTGAGAGCGATTTTGTGGGGGTGATCTAAATTCTGATAAAATTCGCAAAAAAAAACAATACCGCTCCAAACGCACCCAGATCGATCAGAATTGATTAACTTTTGAAATATACCTTTTTGAGAGTTTGTGCAAAAATCCCCTATTTAGAACGCTTAATTTTGCCGAGATAAGAATGGAGCATCAGGGCTGCTGGAGTTATTGGCATTTTGGATTTTAATTTTATTAGTTTTTGGCGCAAGTCTCCAAGTGAGTGATATCTTAGCAGATCAATTACAGAAGTTACACTGTTGTTACTTTTCCGCTTCTGTTGTTTAAATGCTTTTATCCGCCTTGAAATACTCTCAGGGACGTCAACCGAGGTCTGAACATGATCCGAAATTGCATGCGGTCGCGCACGATCTTTGCTCGAAAAACAAAAGGTGCCAAGAAAACAATAACGCCAGCAAAGATCATTGCCAAACCCGCAGACTCGGCATTTATAGTACCCGATAATATACTGCTTTTAATCTCAAGAGAACCTTTAGCTTCTATTCCAAGTGAAAGCAGTTTAAATCCTCCGCAGAACAAACCGCCACTTGTTATAAAACTGAAGATTTGCTGTAAGGTTCTATACCTAATCAAGTACCTCATAAGTCTATATCACCTCCTTTCTTATAAATATATAAAATTATACCATGATTTTTTGAGAATGTCTTGTTGTATGCTTCATTATTAATCATGACTAATTGGTGAATTATCTTGAGGGTCAGCCTGAGGATCGCAGGGCACATGCGCCATGATGGAGAGCGGTTCAATCCGGGGGCTGGAGCAATCGAGGTTCTGAACAACGACCTGCGGGAAACCTTCTGCTGATGGTTCCCCGGGAATGAAATCGGAGGGGCAATCGACGATAAAGCCAGGGGCATAGAAGCGCCAGCCCCCGGATTGAATTGCTCTCCAATTAAAACGTGACAAACGTGTCGAGCGGAAATCGAGGGAAGTGGCAGCTTATCAGTATCAAGCAGTATCTTGATTTTGAAGTGAAGCGGTGACGCAAGAGAAATGACTAAGACCAACCATTGCTGTTGAATGCGTCATCAGCGTTGGCTCATCAGTCATTCTAACTTTTTTCACGCTCATCATCGGCAACACAATCCCTTTTCGGATCAAGCTGCTGGCCGCAGTTGCACCTGAAACGGGTCATAAAAAGGCTGTTAAGCTCAGGCGACGAAAGTTCACGCACTTCCTTGCATACCGGACACTGCAGTTTCACGTCGAGAGTTCGGCCTATGGACATCTTCCCGCCTTCAGCCGAGATCTTCTCAGATCTTATCTCCCCACGAAACACGTTTGCTGTTGCACCGGCTTTCATAATCTTATCCCTCCTTTTTTTATTTCCCAGGATGTTTATTCCGGGTTGCAATGTTTCAAGAAACCCTGGGATAAGGCACGGGTGTTTCTTCGATGGCCCGACAATCCTCTCCGGGTGTTAGCTGTCTCAGGACAGGACTCGTGGCTTTGTGCCCCTTGGTTACCCAGGGTTTACCTCTTCGGAAACGAAATGTTATAACACTCTCAAAGAACAGTATGAAGTGATTTATCTCACTGTTTCCTTCAGCTCCACTTATCGCCTATAAGTTCTCTTTCTTCATCGGTCAAATCACCCATGCCGCCCAGCCATCTCACCTTGTTGGTAAAAGATTCTCCTGTTCACGTCTTGTGCAACCATTTTCCCTGTATCCCCGTCTGTGCTTTCGTCAAATCCTTCCGAGATAAACAGGGTTGGATAACTCTTTGTCAGTCTTGACAAAAGGGACATCCTGTCCTTCAGCGGCATGGTCAGATAGAGTGACGAATCGATGAACGTGGAGATAAGGAACTTTTCCATGTCAAACCTCCACTTAATATGAAGCAAAGTCTATGCCAAGAAGCTTCGAAGCTGCCAGCGTTCCTATAGCGATCTGGTGGACAGTGAAGATCGGCAAACGTGCTGCGTTTCTGCAGATTCCAAGGGACCAACCATTTCAAAAAAGGGGCAAGCTAAAGCCGCTACAACAGGGGTCAAGAAGGTGATACCGACCAGTTTTAAAATGCATCCATTTGGATATGCAGGCCAGTCTTTAAGCTGTTTAAGTCGATATAGTTCAGTATCAAAAAACATCCTCTAAACAACTATGACGAAATCGACATTTACTAAATTAAAACCGTAGGTTTCTGTTCAAAGGGGTGCCCCCGCTGGTCCTCTATCGCGAGAGCGTTAAAAAGTCGGGGGTCAAGCTGCCTGAGTTTGGAACTTGGGGATTTTTGCACAAACTCTCAAAAAGATATATTTCAAAAGTTAATCGATTCTGATCGAGCTTTTTCACCAGACAGGATAGGGAACGCCTCAGCAGTTTTCCTCAAGATATCCTTCAACAAGACGTGATTGCTCACTTTACGCTATCGAGGATAGATAAGCGATATCTGAGAAAGGTGAGGGGCGATCATAATCGGCTAGGCTTTGCCCTGCAAATGTGCACATTGAGGTATATGGGTTTTACCTCTGACATAGTTTTGTTAATTTGCTTTCGATTCTTTTCTGCTGTGTTTGTTCTATTGGTTGGTTTTGCCAAATATTGCCTAATTCCTCAGGTAGCCGGTTATATTGCCAGACTGCTACCATAGGATTTTCAACAGCCAATGGTGTTTCCTCGTTTGCCCAGACAACGATAGAGTTCACATATTGTCTTATTCCATCCGCCTTCAAAAAATTAGACAGTGTACCCGCGTTCTTCTGGACTTGCCTGCTCGGGCTCTTCCTAAGCGACTTCCAGATGTGTCCGGCACGATATTGCCAGTCTTCTCCAGTATTTTTGTACTCGCCTTCATAGTTTTTTACCTCCAGTACCCATACGCCCGGAGGCCCGACGAGTATCACATCAAGATCGCTTTTCTTTCGTCCCGGTAGCGATATGTTCCTGTACAGAGACCATTTATCGTCCAGATTTGCGATCATGGCTTCGACAACTTTGGTTTCGCCCTCCTGCCCTTTTCGGTACCTGTCGATGTTTTTTACCATCTTGTCCATGATGTGATTGATAACGCGATTGTAGAGCCACATTATGATCCCACTTGCAAACAACCCTATTACAATTAGGACTATGAATACCGCGGCCTTTAAGGAGGAGGTAGTTTGAGATAGACCGAAGTACGTGAAAGGCAAAAATATCAATCTTTGAATCGGTTCTATCTGCAGGAGCTTTCGAGTTATATGATTGGCATTGGGCATAACAAAGTAGATATATAAAAAGATCGGGAGAAGACAGATGCCTCCTAGTAAAAGTCCCATCCACATTGCCAGTTGTAGTTGTTTCCTCTCCGCAAAGGTTCTTCCCGACGAGACTATTCTCAAAGGCCCCGTCGACTCAGGAGGTTCGTTAACTGTATGATTTAGTTGCTGCAGCATAAGAACCGTGGCTGCCTGTTTCACTCGCTTTTCCCACGCTTTTTCTATAGCATAGGCAAGGTCTTTGAGAACTAATTGTCTGGCGTTAACCAAAAGTCCCATCGGTTGCCCCTTACAATTTGGTGGCGAGGAAAAAGGCCATATGGTGTTTTGCGCATCCTCGATCGATATGTCAACGTTAACGCCGGGCAGCGGTGAAGCTACAGATTGTCCAGGAGTTTGGGATGTCTCAATCTTCCGTTCCTCGTTAGATTGCTTCAGCGAATCAAAAATTACCGTAGCGGCTTGTCTTAGTTGAGGGTTGTACGCATTGTCGGCGGCCCACTTCAATCTGTCCCGAGTAAGATATCCGTCGTCAAGCAACGTACCCAAAGGCTTATGAAACTCGGGATTGTTGCGAAGCCACATTACATTGCGGGCCTCTTCGAGGGTCATTTGTTGTGACGTTGATTCTTCTGCTTTGCCCACCTGTTCCATTAACTTCTTCCTTTTTTGTACAAAGTCTTTATTAAACCATCAAGAGACAAATTTGATATGCCAATAAAATTAGTCCCCTGGAACTATCGAAATTCCCGTGCCATCACAAACCGCTTGCCAAGAACTGCAATTCTTCATTTTCCCACTCAAAATCAGATTGCTTAAAGGCATCTGAATAAATCTTTCAACTACACGTCGTAACTCTCGGACACCAAATTGTTGTTTATAACCTTCCCGTACGAGTAAATCTTCGGCATCCTGGGAAATCATTAAACTTACATGATGCACCTCTTCGAGACGAACAGAGATCTCTTCAAGCATAGGTCTAAGGATCTCCTTTACATTTTCTTCCTCTAGCTGTCTGAATACTATTTGTTCATCAATACGATTTAGCAATTCAGGGCGGAAATATTCTCTCAAACAATCAGCTTGAGTAATCTGCTGCTCGCCCTCCCGTTCTGCAACGAAGCCGAGCTTTTTAGCGCTTCCTTGCTGTATATTGGATGTCATGATGAATATCACATTTTTTGCGTCTACGGTTCTTCCTTTCGCATCAGTAATCCGCCCCTCATCGAACACCTGGAGAAAGATATCAAGAATTCTCGGATGCGCCTTTTCCACTTCATCGAGCAGTACTATAGAATATGGCTTAGACCGTAATTTACCCGTCAGCTGCCCCTCTTCTTCGTAACCGACGTATCCGGGAGGAGAGCCGATGAGTTTGGAGACGCTGTGTTCTTCCATAAACTCAGACATATCCAAGCGAATCAAGTTGGCCTGGTTTCCGAAGAGAAACTCAGCAAGGGACTTCGCAAGTTCAGTTTTCCCAACCCCTGTCGGCCCAAAAAATAAAAAGACCGCCATCGGCCCGCCTTTTCTTCCAACCCCGGCATGGGCCATAAGGATTCGCCGGCTCACCCGGTCAACCGCATCCTTTTGTCCGATTATTCGCTTTGCCAGGAATGCATTTAATCCGAGCAGTCGAGAACTCGATGCCCCTTCAAGATGACCCGCGACTATCTCCACCGGTATGCCAAGCTTATCCGAAAGAACCTGTGCGATGGTGCTCTCTGTGACACCCCCGTCGTTGAGAACTGCGCCGGCTTCTGCCCCATCAGGCTTCACTTTCTGCACCATGCTCAGAAAGGGGACTTGAACGCGGGAACCTGCCTTGTCCACGAGGTCGACTGCCTTGTCGGGGAGATAGTGATCGGTGTCAAATCTCACCGAAAGATCTACGGCAGCCTCCAATGCCTTATCACCAACCGTAATATTGAAGTGTCTCTCCCACTTAGGACGTATCCCCCTGAGGATTTCTATTGCCTCATCCCTGGTAGGCTCATCAACGATTATCTTCTCAAACCGTCTCTCAAAAGCCGGATCAGCTTCGATATAACGACGATATTCCCCGATGGTGGTAGCTCCAATGCATTTGATATCTCCTCTCGTAAGGGCGGGTTTCATGATATTAGCAGCATCCATGCTCCCTCCCACACGTCCTGTTCCCACCAAGTTATGTATCTCGTCAATGAAAATAATGATATTAGAATCAGAACGCACCTCTTCTATGACCTTTGTAAGCCGTTCTTCGAATTCACCTCGATATTTGGTGCCACCGACGAGGGCCCCCAGGTTCAATTCAATTATTCTTTTGCCGGCGAGCACCTGAGGGTCTTTACCTTGAACAGCCCTGACGGCCAAAGCCTCGACTATGGCAGTCTTCCCGACACCTGCCTCACCGACGAGTATAGGATTGTTTTTCATGCTGCGGGCAAGTGTCTGGATCACTTGAAGCAGCTCATTCCTTCTGCCGACAAAGGGGCCAAGCTTGCCTTCTCTTGCAGCCTGTGTGAGATCGCGGCCATAACGTTCAACATATGATTCCGGAGCCTCATTGTTCATCTGGCCTTCATTTGCCTGGACAGGCTCCTTTTCAAGGGGGGCAAGCAGGGTATCCCGAAGCGCTATCGGATCAACCCCGAGGTCGTTGAAAACTGTTGTCAAAATATCGCCCGCGTTCTCGGCTATTGCAGCAGCAAGATGCAGTGTGGTTATGAGTTTTAAATCGGGAATAGCCGCAGCCTTCTCAAATATAGCTTTGCATTCTTCGCTTCGATGGATGGTCTTCTCAGTGTGCTTGTGGCCACCATTGCCAAGCTTATTTCGGATCAGCCTTCTTAGCGTTGTCTGATCAATACCATAGGAACGCAGAGTTCTCTTGAGAAGAGAATGCTCGGATTTCAAGTCCTGCCATGCCTTCTGGTCTAATCCTGCCTTCTCCGGGCCATCGGCAATAACTTTTTCAAGACTCAAGATTCCAATAAAGACATGCTCTTTTTCGATATAGCGATACCCTGATTCGCCAGTTTCGTAAGCGGCTACCCGCCAGACTATTTTAGCTCCAGTTGAAAGGTTCTTCATGGGGTCAACCTCTTTTCAGATCTCTTGTTTCATCTGGGAAAAGATAGTTTCTCGTTATGCCCCTATCTACTAGCCACTTTGTACATTCATCATTAGAGACTGTTATAGGCAGAACAAGTTTGATAAATACTTTTTCCTTATTATTTCTTTCCTTTTCGTAAACACTCCATATTTCGGATAAATCAAACCTTAAGTCCATTTGCGCAAAGTAAATAGCACCTTGATTGGAAGCCCTTTCAGAGGCAATTTGCTTTCTTGGATAAAACATCAACGGAATCCCAAGACCTCTGTTGTTCAGAATACCTTCTTTCATCTTACCTAGGATTTCCGCCACCGTAATTAATTGAAGGGTTCTCCCTGTCACTGTGGCATCGCATATCCATACTCCTCCATCACCTCTTCTACAATAATTACTAAAATATACGGCAACCTCGGCCTTATCAGTCCAATCCATAATAAAAGTACCTTTCAAATGTAATTTATCGTCCTCACCATACTGTTGCAATCTCTTGAGCCACTCAAACCAGGGATCAATGCCATACAGACGTTCACATTCAAACAGTTCTTTACTCGGCACAGTCGCAAATCCAAACTTGAATAAAAGAAGATTCCCAACTATTTGCTGATGCTCTATAGACAACCTGAAATCTTCTCTGAGCTTAGCGCATTGATTAATGCCAAAAACATGCTCCTTGCAAAACCTCACAAAAGTTGAATCAAGCAACCAATTTATATCGCTTTGTCCTCTATAAAGTAGGAGATGGCCACTCTCTTCAGCATAATCTTTTATTCCATCAAGTTCTTCAAGAAAATAATCGAAATTAAGGGGAATCCACTCCCAAGGGGTAGAACCTGTCAGGGTCGAAGAGAATTTTGGGCTAACGTACATCTTTCATTCCTGAGTCAAGCATTTTGACCACATTATTGTGAATATAATCATATTCAACCCTGAATGTGCTGAATTTCTCATCCTCCTCCGCCAACTGATCTTCGTCCTCACTTCTTATCCTGCAGTCAATCATTTTAAGGACATTCTCATAGATGTAATCGTAATCATCCTTAAATGATTGGAATTCCTTATCTACCTCAGCAAGAATGTCATCATCTATATTGTTCGATCTGCAAACAATCATTTTCAAAATCGGTGTGTAGATGTAATCATATTCTTTTTTGAAATGTTGGTAATCCTCATCTTGCTCATCGTCATCAAATTCATACTCCCAGTCTAGCTCCCATAGTTTTACGGTATTATCCTTGCTTCCCGACAAAATGAATCTTCCATCAGGGCTTATGGCCACTGCGTACACATAAGCGGTGTGGCCCTCAAACACCCTGAGGCACTCCCCCGTCTCAATGTCCCACAGCCGCAGCGTATCATCCCAACTGCCTGACAGGACAGATCCCCCGCCAGGGCTTATGGCCACTGCGTACACATAAGCGGTGTGGCCCTCAAATACCCTGAGACACTCACCCGTCTCAATGTCCCACAGCCGCAGAGTCTTTTCCCACCCACCGCCTGACAGGGCATATTGCCCGTCAGGGCTTATGGCCACTGAGTTCACATCACACGTGCTGCCCTCAAACACCCTGAGGCATTCGCCCGTCTCAATGTCCCACAGCCGCAGGGTCTTATCATAACTGCCTGATAGGACAGATCCCCCGTCAGGGCTTATGGCCACTGAGTACACATCATCTATGTGGCCCTCAAATACCCTGAGGCACTCCCCCGTCTCAATGTCCCACAGCCGCAGAGTCTTATCCCCACTGCCTGATAGGGCAGATCCCCCGCCAGGGCTTATGGCCACTGAGTACACATAAGAGGTGTGGCCCTCAAACACCCTGAGACACTCACCCGTCTCAATATCCCAAAGTCGTAGGGTCTTATCATAACTGCCTGACAGGGCAGATCTCCCGTCAGGGCTTATGGCCACTGAGAGTATACCACGTGCGTGGCCCTCAAACACCCTGAGACACTCACCCGTCTCAATATCCCAAAGTCGTAGGGTCTTATCATAACTGCCTGACAGGGCAGATCCCCCGTCAGGGCTTATGGCCGCTGAGCCCACACCCTCTGTATGGCCCCCTAGAGTCTGTAAAACCCGAAATTGATTGAGTCTTTTTCTCCCTGATGCGTTCAATCCGCAGAGTCGAATCATGTCCAGCACTTCAGGATCTCTTGAACGGTCACTTGTCTCTTTTATGATGGTGAGTATTGTGCATGCTTCACTATATCTTTTCATTTTGATAAGCGCGGAGGCCTTTAAGATGAGTGCTCTTACTTGCTCATCTTTCGCTTGATCATCCTCAAAAGATAGAGGATGAGAAAGGGTATATTTAAACAGCGTATCCTCCTTAGTTTTTTCCCAGAGCCGCAGAGTATTATCCCAACTGCATGACAGGGCATATCCCCCGTCAGGGCTTATGGCTACTGAGTTCACATAAGAGGTGTGGCCCTCAAACACCCTGAGGCACTCGCCCGTCTCAATGTCCCACAGCCGCAAAGTATCATCCCGACTGTCTGAAAAGATATCCCACCCACTGCCTGAGAGGGCATATTGCCCGTCAGGGCTTATGGCCACTGAGTGCACACCCCCTGTGTGGCCCTCAAACACCCTGAGGCACTCGCCCGTCTCAATGTCCCACAGCCGCAGAGTCTTATCCCCACTGCCTGACAGAGCATATCCCCCGTCAGGGCTTATGGCCACTGACTTCACACCGTCTGTGTGGCCCTCAAACACCCTGAGGCACTCGCCCGTCTCAATGTCCCACAGCCGCAGAGTCTTATTCCCACTGCCTGACAGAGCATATCCCCCGTCAGGGCTTATGGCCACTGAGTTCACACTCCCTGTGTGGCCCTCAAACACCCTGAGGCACTCCCCCGTCTCGATGTCCCACAGCCGCAGAGTCTTATCCACACTGCCTGACAGAGCAGATCTCCCATCAGGGCTTATGGCCACTGAGTTCACACTCCATGTGTGGCCCTCAAACACCCTGAGGCACTCGCCCGTCTCAATGTCCCACAGCCGCGGAGTCTTCTTATCCAGACTGCCTGACAAGATATTTATCACACTGCCTGAGAGGGCATATTGCCCATCAGGGCTTATGGCCACTGCGGTTACATGATGTGTGTGGCCCTCAAACACCCTGAGGCACTCACCGGTCTCAATGTCCCACAACCGCAGGGTCTTATCCCCACTGCCTGACAGAGCATATTGCCCGTCTGGGCTTATGGCCACCGAGTCCACACCCTCTGTATGGCCCTCAAACACTCTCACAACTGACGAATGACTCCGGACAATATCCATTTCCAGCTCATGTCCTAGTTCAACCGCCTTTTCAGCTGCCACTCTCGCGCATACTTCAAGTCCTATATCCATGCAAACTAGTGTCAGGTAATGCCAGTAGTCGGGATTGTCTCGTTGGCTCCCTTCCAATCCCTTGAGTTTCATAAAATAGGCGTATGGATCTAGTTTCCCCTTCTGCCAGAGATAATATCCTTGATTGAACATCGTCTCGAGGTGGGCAGGGTCATTTCTTAGTGCCTCTTCCCAATGCCTTTCCGTTTCCGCTTCTCTCCCCAGATCAAGCATTGACAAAGCTCTGTTATTCAATGCATCCGCACTAAGTCTTAACGGGTCAGGCTTCGCCCTGCGATAATCCCTTTGACTGATGTCTTTATACACATCGAGAAGCACTTCTTCTATTTCCCCGAATGAATCAGGCCTCTTCTCCGGAACTTTGGCAAGACATGCAAGGATGAGGTGATTCAAAGCCGGGAAACAGTCTTTACTGAGTGCTCGCGGTTCATTCGGAAGGTCCTCCTGATGGGCCTTTCTGAAAAAATGTTCTCTTGCCATATCATGCATTCTATGGGGCATCTCAAAAGGTTTTCTGCGGCATACCATCTCATACAGCATTACACCAAATGCATATATGTCTGTCTCTTTTCCCGTATGCTTTGCGTCCTCAAACTGCTCGGGTGACATGTATTCAGGGGTTCCGATACCACACCCCGTCATCGTCATGCTCCCTTCGGATGTCTCCCCAAGTCTTCCCCTGAACGTGTCTGCGATCTCCTGCCCTGCCTTCGCTATTCCAAAGTCTGTGACTTTCACAGTCCCATCCTTGCTCAAGAGACAGTTCAGGGGCTTTATATCCCTGTGGATCACTCCTTTGCTATGCACGTACTCCATCCCCCTGCATATCTGTATGGCGACGTCCAGAATCTCGGTAATGCCCCTTTTCCCGTCTTTCTTGAGCCACTTCCTCAAGTCTCCCCCGTCTACATATTCGATGAAGATCCCGAGAAGACCCTCCAATACCCTCACATAGTAACAGCTGGCAATATGGGGATGGACTCCGAGGTTCACCCACGTCTCGGCTTCTTTGATGAAACGATTCACTGCAGATTCTTCGCTTACAAACTCAGGACGGATTGTCTTGACAGCCAGAGGAATGCCCCATTTCAGGTGCTTTACAAAGTAGACCGCTCCCATCCCCCCGGCGGTTTCATCCTGCACCTCATAGAGCTCTGCTATGACCTGGCCAGGCTGCCAGTTTAGAGGGATATCGTTTTCAGACATCGCTTACAAAAAAGGGATATTCATTCATACCCTACCAGAACCACAGTAATGTTGTCCCTTCCCCCTTTCTTGTTGGCATCTTCGACGAGAACACTTGAAGCCTTGCCTGTATCGTCTTTATGACGTTGAATGACTTGTCGTATTTCGTCGTCCTCGAGCATATCAGTGAGACCATCGGTACAAAGTAGGAAAATATCACCGTCTTGCAGCTCCAAAGTCTTCGAGTCAGGGATCGGGTATTGCTCTGTCCCTACAGCCTGAGTCAGCGTATGCCAGTTCTGGAGGGGTATTGCTTCCCTTGGCATCAGATCTCGTTCGACAAGATAATTCCCGACCGTGTGGTCTCTCGTCAGCCTTGCGAGCTCATCCCGAAACAGATAGGCCCTGCTATCCCCGACGTGGCATATGAATGCCTTTCTCTTGCTTACCACCAACTCCACGAGAGTCGTCCCCATTCCGCTCAGATTAAGATCGGTTGTTGCCTTTTCCCGTATTGCGTCGTGGGCCTTATCCATCGCTTCCTCAAGCATCCTGATGATGGCCTCATCCTGATCAGAATCATGGATATGTTCTCTGATGAAGGCATACGCTTCTTTTACTGCGATATCACTGGCAACTTCTCCCGCATTATGGCCACCCATGCCATCTGCCAGGAGGAAAATTCCAAGGTCTTGGTCGATCAGGAATTTATCCTCGTTATTATTGCGTCTTTTTCCGACATCGCTCCTGCCGGCTACCTTCATGAAGCGCATCTCTCCAGAATATCCTTGAATTCCTTTGCCGAGCCTAATCTTTTTCCTAAGTCCTTCTCGATCGCCCTGTCAATTGATCGAGCAAGTTTTGCTGGAATATTAGAAACTTTGCTCTCGATGGGCATCGGCTTGTCGTTACCAAGTATGAATGCAACGGGATCCCGCTGGTTCTTCGCTCTGACAGCTCCCCGTTCCATCGGGAAATCATAGGGGAAAGAGCCAGCTATAAGGAAATAAAGGGCTATCCCTATTGCATAGACATCGGTGGCTGGGTGAGCATTCTTAAAATCAAGGATCTGTTCGGGCGGACAGTAAAAAGTGGTACCAATCCATTCATTTGCCCTCGTGACGGTACCTCCATGCAGGACATAGCTCCTTGCGAGGCCAAAATCGGCAACCTTTGCGTGGTACATTCCTTCGCTGTCCTTTAGCAGTAGAATATTCTGAGGTTTTATATCCCGGTGTACGTAACCCTTTTCATGAAGCCATGAGAGACCTTCCAATGCCTGCGCAACAAAACTGCATGCCCTCTGATACGGCATTTTTCCGCTGTACCTTTCATAACAGTAAGTCGACAGATTCCCCTTGGGAAGATATTCTGAGACAAGATAATAATTGCCTCCATCGGTAATCCCTTCGTCATAGAGTCTCACAAGGTTAGGATGCTTCAATTTCTTCATTATAGCGATCTCTCTTTTAAAGCGCTGAATCAGAGATGCATCCTTCTTAACCACTTCCTTCGTCAGCTTAAGAGCGGCGAGCCTGCCTGAAGAGTTATGTCTTGAAAGATATACGGTACCGAAGCCACCGCAGCCAAGTTCACTCAAGATGCTGTACTTGTCAATTGCCGGAGGGTGTTCCCCCTGCAAATTTGATCTTAAACAATCGGCGCAGATATAGAGGGCAACGTCTTTGAACTCGGCGGCTTTCTTATCCTTATCAGCCATGGCGGTGACATCTTTGCCGCATCCGCTACAAAAATAGTTTCCTTTCGGTTTTTGGACTTCAGCACGTTTTTTTAGACAATTGTCACAGAGGTAATCGTCAGACGAGAGCTTTCTTACATCTTTACGTTTAAACTCCCTGTTGATTTTCTTATTACATTCAATGCATCGGAAAAACTCCTCGGGCAGCTGATCAAGGGATATCTCATAATCTCTTTGAGCACACTTTCCTTGTATTGCGTCGACTGAGATTGTTGACTCACCAACCTTGATCAAGTCTTTACCCTGAAGAGTTAACCTGTCATTGACCTTTTGGAAAGATTCATAGCCCAATTGTTTCCGCAGTTCTTCAGCCTTCCATTTATAGTTTCCTTTGTCTTCGCTTCTCCCTGTCAGGAAATAGACTTTTCTCTCATCAGGCCTTACTATAAACGTCCCATTGAGACTTCCGGCATCTCTTATGAAGCAGTCAGGCGGGTTGATTTCCAAGAGGAAATGATTGCGAGAAACAAAGCTATCTTCTGGACTCAGACGCAAATGGGCCCGGCTCCCCTCTGCATTCCTTCCCAGCAGAAAATTCTCCGGCTCATGAAAGTGAAAAGTCTTACCTTTCTCCGGACCATCAACCACTTTCAAAATAATTTCCATATGTACGATGAGTATGATATGCACATTTTATACCCCAACATTGTCTTCTATAACTTATTGATATTTTGATGAAAAAAGACGATTAGACTACACTCTCTTTTAGTAAGAAACTGACATTATATGTCATTTTCATGGCACCTATGCAGATGGAAACATAATTCTCGTGGGTTTCGGATCAGGAGGAAAAAATACAGCTGGCTGGCAGTGGGCGGCAACTTCGGGCAATCTTACGTACTCATTCTTTGTCTTTTGGTTCTTATAGCCTCTTACTTATCCCGATCATAAATCCGCTGAAAAGCAGTTTCAAAGGAATCTATGGTGTCCTGGCAGCCTGTAAGAAGCACCTCTGAGTTATCCTGCTTCTGAGCACTCCCCGAGAAGTTCCAGCTACCCATAATAACTTCTTTGCCATCAATAACACAGAACTTGTTATGCTCCAAGACTGCCACTTTCTTTATCACAACATCAGCGCCGGCTTTTTCCAATTTCTTGTGAGTGCTGTACCTCCCCGCGCTTTGAGTCTTATCGAGGCACAAAGATACCTCAACTCCCGCCCCTATCTTGTCAATCAGAGTACTGGTGATATTAGGATTGGTAATGCCATACAAGGAGCAATGAATAGAGGTTTGAGCATTGGACAGATGTTCCACTACGACATCTTCAACATTGTCATAGGGGCTGAAATATGACGTTACGGAACAATCGCCAGCCAATGCTGTAGATGCCACAAACAAAAAGGCAATGGAAATGAAATACTTAGCCATATACCCACCCTCCAGTAGATATTTGAACGATTTTACTCCAAGGCTGCTTCTTTGTAAATGAGTTGCACCAAAATAAAGGCTGCTTTTCCGACAGTCATGATAGAAAAGACAATTCTCTGTCCAGGTTCAGACAATGGAGAGCATTCTTACCAGTGATATACTGTTTTTTCGAATTAAGATCAGGCTCCACTAAGTCTAGTATGTCTTTGTTCAATCTGGCAGGCAACCACATCATCAAATAACGTCACTGCACTGTTGGAGGGTCATGCGCCTCATCTCGCAAAGCAGAGGAATCTAACGATTCCAATAAGAAGGTATCTTTTTCATACACCGATGTCCTGAACCCGCAGCTTCATACGCAGCTATCCGCCAGGCCATGTCAGCGGCAATCGAAAGTTTTTTCATGTCCCTATACTCCTCTGGAGCCATATCAATTTATTTTCATAATGCAACCTCATTCCCCCTCTAATTCCTCTATTCTTTTGTATACCCGGGCAATGTGGGCAGCGAAACGGTCAGGTGCTAACTTGAGAAAGTTTTTATATGAATTTATTGCTTCTCGTGTTTTGTTAAGTTTATCTTCGGTAAGCGCTTTATTATACCATGCTCTTACCTCTCTCGAATCTGTCTCAAGGGCCTTGTCATAGCAAGCAATCGCTTCTTGATTCTTTCCGAGAATTCCTAATGCAATCCCTTTGTTAATCCATGTATCTGCATGTCTTGGATTTATCTCAAGGGCCTTGTCATAGCAGGCAATCGCTTCTTCATCTTTATCGAGGACTACTAATGCATTTCCTTTGTTAATCCACCCATTTACAATTCTGGGTTTTATTTCAATGGCTCTGTCAAAACAATCAATCGCTTCTTGATACTTGCCTAGATTCGACAAGGAAGTACCCTTGTGATTCCATACCGCAGGGTTTCTACCGTTTATCTTAAGTGATTTGTCAAAACAGGCAATCGCTTCTCGATCCTTACCAAGCTCACCTAATGCAATCCCTTTGTTATAGCATGCCTTTGCATCTCTGGGATTTAACTCAATGACCTTGTCAAAACAGGCAATCGCTTCTTCATGCTTACCAAGCCTTCCCAATGAAACCCCTTTGTTAAACCATGCCTCTGCATATCCGGGGTTAATCTCAAGGGATCTTTCAAAACACGCAATCGCTTCTTCATCCTTTCCGAGGCTTCCTAATGCAATCCCTTTGATATACCATGCCATTGCATATCTGGGATTTAACTCAATGGCCTTGTCAAAACAGGCAATCGCTTCTTGATCCTTTCCGAGCCTTCCTAATGCAATCCCCTTGTTATTCCATGCCACTGCATCTCTGGGGTTTATCTCAAAGGCTCTATCAAAACAGGCAATCGCTTCTTCATCCTTTCCGAGGCCTACTAATGCGATCCCCTTGTTATTCCATGCCTTTGCATATCTGGGGTTTATCTCAAGGGCTCTGTCAAAACAGGCAATCGCTTCTTCATCCTTTCCGAGCCTTCCCAATGCAATGCCTTTGTTATAGCACGCCTCTGTATCTCTGGGGTTTATCTCAAGGGCCCTGTCAAAAAAGGCAATCGCTTCTTCATCCTTTCCGAGGCTCACTAATGAAACCCCTTTGTTATAGCATGCCTCTGCATCCTTGGGGCTTATCTCAAGGGCCCTGTCAAAAAAGGCAATCGCCTCTTGATCCTTTCCGAACTTTACTAATGCGATGCCCTTGTTATTCCATGCCTCTGTATCTCTGGGGTTTATCTCAAGGGCCTTGTCAGAACAGGCAATCGCCTCTTGATCCTTTCCGAGCCTTTCTAATGCAATCCCCTTGTTATTCCATGCCTTTGCATATCTGGGGTTTATCTCAAGGGCCCTGTCATAACAGGCAATCGCTTCTTGATCCTTTCCGAGGCCTACTAATACATTGCCTTTGTTATTCCATGCCACTGCATCTCTAGGGTTTATTTCAAGGGCTCTTTCATAACAGGCAATCGCTTCTTGAGGCTTACCGAGCCTTTTTAAGGAAACCCCTTTGTTTCCCAATTCCCTTGCTTTCATTTCCCTTAATTCAGGCGGCTTGACTATTTCTCCTGTCTCCCCCTTCAAAAGAGGTTCAATGTCTGCACGCAAGTCTTTGAAAGACCAATACCTCTTTTGAGGTTCCTTCTCAAGGCATCTTTGAATGACAGGGAAAAGCAGTGAGTTTAATTTTGGAACTTGTGTCTCCTGATGGTAATGTTTTAAGACTGGCCAGCAATACTCTGGATTGTCCACGTTGAACGGCAACTTGCCGCCGGATGCCATTTGATAAAGCACTATGCCAAAGCTATAAATGTCGCTCCTTTCATTACAAGCTGAAAAATCTGTAAATTGTTCAGGCGGCATATATTCTGGAGTCCCAAAGCTGGTACTGATAGTTGTTTGCATTAAAGAATCGTTATCAACTTTTTCAGGCGCTCTGCTCTGTTCAGAGATAGAGCTTTTTACCAACAAACCCGCCAATCCAAAATCTGTGATCTTTACTGTCTTCTTTCGATGAATCATTATATTGGCGGGCTTGATGTCCCGATGGGCCTTGACTCCCTTCGCGTATGCGTGCTCCATGCCGTAACAAAACTGTATTGCCCACCTGAGGCTTTGTGCCAGATCAGGAGGCCTGTGTCTCAGATAACCTTCAAGGGTGTTCATCCCTGTTTCATCAGAAAGGATGTGTTCCATGGCGATATAAAGCCTTCCGGAGATTTGATCCACGAAATACGCCCTGACAAGATAGGGGTGTCGCTCAAGATCAATCCATACCTGCGCTTCTTTTCTGAAGCGCTCTCTTGTTTTTGCGTCATCGAGGTACTCGTCACGAAAAGTCTTAAAGGCGTAGGTATCCTTTGTCTCATGTGAGTAAACCAGATAAACAATGCCGAAACCACCTTCTCCAAGCACATCGAAAACCTCATACTTCTGTCCGATAAAATCTCCCTTTTTATAAGGAGCCTTCCCGGATCTCACAGAAGACTGATTTTGCGATTTCTTCGAGTCCGAACGAAATATGTCAAATATTCCCATTTATATTGCCACTAGTGAGAGTTTTGATGACTTGGAGTTTCTTAACAGCGGGCGAGTCATGATGCCGCCCTTCTCTTTTCTCACATTTCACTTGTTCTTGCTGGCTCGCTTGTCTTTATTGCTTTTACTTCGTCATTTTTTATAGATAAAAATCGTTCCCAAAGTTCATAGCTAATAGCTATTATCTGGTGATACTTGTACATACCCGTAGCAATCTCCATTCCCAGCTACCGACATTACCAACCCCCTGTCTGAGAATTCCAGCTATCAACAAAACGCTTATTCTTCTTATCGGTTCTTTGGACTAAAACTTTAGGGGTGTTGCACCATAGCCAAGGGAATCTAAACCAAAACGAGACAACAGCCAAAATCGCCCACGAGTAATTTTAAAGAGGGAAAAAAGCAGGATAGCGGGTTTTGTTGCAAAAGAACATTTTGAGACAAATGAATCCGTCATTGACGTGACCAGTTGCGCAGCGATTGCAAACACCTTCTCGAAAACAGGTCATGCATACCCAAAATATGCTTATCCGTTTGTTTCCCAAGCCTTATGATGGAGGTCGAAAATGAATGATTCTATGGTAAACTCCCTTATCAATTAATGGAGGGGAAACACATGGGACAAAGACTTTTAGAAGGATTAGTTATTGGGTTAATTACTACAGTTTTATCAAAAGTTATAGAAATTGGGAAGGTCGATATGTTAAGCAAAATATATCAGCATTTTGTGATTGAGCTATGGCCGATATGGGCAGGGATGGTAGCGGCTTCCGTATATTGGTTTATAAGATTCCAATTTGATTTGTATAAGTTTAAAAATAGAAAGTATGAAACTTTTCACCACTGGATGAAAAGCAAAGATCTTAGTGGGCATCAATATGAACATATGGGCTGAAGAATCTCTTGAGGGTCGCATTGTTGCCATGCTTCAATGGTGGAAAGAAAAAGAAAAGCCATTATAAAGGCAACATGTTTGGGAGTTAAACGGACAAGCATAAAAAATAATGTTACATTATCCAAAATCGCAAGGCTTCTCGGTACGATCCCCCCTGGGCCAAAATTACTGTCTGGATTGCAGTGGCATGGCAAAGCGGGATTCATCTTCTGTTCCATGTTGTATGGAAAAGTTCGTTATGGTGTTCAATTTCTGGCAAAAAATCCAGCCTGCTTTGACGAAGAAACTCGATGTCTGTGTGTGAAAGAGGCTCCCGCGGAAAATCAATCATGGCTGGAGTTAAATGCTGGTCAACGTGATCGGAGAACTTAACAGAAAAGAGCAGTCCGGCCAACCACCGCTCTCCTATCGAGCCAACCTGACAAAGAATACCATTCACCGGTTATTCTTTTTATAAAAGGCGTTCAATGTGATAATATCATATCTATACATGGAGGAAAATAACCCGGAGGATATATATAGTAATTGTTATGTGCAAAGATAAAATGATAAGACACATCATGCTAAACAAATGTGCCCTTCCGAAGAAAACGAGAAAGAACAAAGAGTTAATGAGAAGAATAATAAATAATTTGAGGAAAAGTGATGCCTACAACAAAGACTCGAAGAAAAACGTTTCTGAGATCGATACACAGGCATTGTTGGTTGAGCCAGTTTTATGTCTCGCAGGCTATGATATTACAAATCCAAGAGTTGTAAAAAGAGCCGATAGAGGTTCTACGAAAGCACAATTTGATATTGATGTTTATGACTCTCATGGAAACCTGAAAATAGCGATAGAAGTTAAATCAGTAAAAAATTCAATAAAAAATGACGAGTTTAATATTAATGAGAAGTTTGAAATAACAGATAGAAATGGCGGTAGCGGAAATTTGGGTCTCTGTTGTAAAAACTTTGAAGACAGTGAAGGCAAGAAGGATAGAAGACGAACAATAATATATAATGGCGTTACTTGGGAGTGTGATTCTTGTAAATTAACTGTACCATGCAATGAAGATGCGCTCGTTTTTTGTAATTATTCCGGGGATGGTGTCGGGCAACTGAGGTCCTACTGCATAAAGCATCTCTATAGAACTCCGTTTCGTAAAGACCACTTGGATGAGAAAGTATCTGAAGTGAATTCAAATACAGCGCAATTCATACCGCTGCTAACAAATGGACGAAGATGGGTGATTTTCAAAAAAGATTTCATTCATGACCCATTTAACAAAATCACTGTTCAGGATCATGCCGTAGCGTATGCTGATTTAACTGCGAAAGATTTTTTTCAGACGATAATTAAGAAGTTAAGAAACACATAACAAATTCATGCGGCCGACTGCGAATAAGTGTGCCACATCTTTCATTCTGTCCTTTCTGGTGCCTCGGCTGATGATGGTTGTACCATAGTAATCTTGATAGATCATGACGGCACCTAACATTTGGTTCCAAAAGAAACCTTTGCGCCCTTGTGAAAAACCTGGCGTGTTACGTATAGCAGGAAGAAACTCTTGCCTCTCAACTTCAGCAAAATGGAAATTTGATAACTGTAAGTCTCGAGAATTTACCGTAGAACTTCACATATCGATTGTTGGGCTCTATTGCGGGTTCCATGCTCCTGTATTTATATCATAGTTGTAACTTCTTTCAAAACCAAACTCTCGCCAAATATAATTAAACATTGGTCGAAGGGTGCGGGCTACGGCTTGTAAATCTGCAAACTCCTCTTCGCTCGTGACATGAACCAGGTCCGGCGTGAGATCTTCACCTTGATATATTCGACTCTGACCAAAATGCAAAGACTGGATTGGGTCAACGGCCAAAATGTATCCGTGAATCAGGAATAAAGCAATGTGAATGAAGAAAGGAGGGGAAACGCCGATCTGCTTCAATGAGTTCAGATACCGATGAATCGCAATTATGAATTCTCGTTCGTAAGCGACACTTGGTATGTATCCGGTGCAGCCTTCTCGTATATACCTTTCTCCGAATTTGTTTTCGAGCATAAATGAATTGAACGCTTTCACTTCCCCAAGTTCTGTTACTTCAGTAACTGCAAATGGAACACGCTCCTCTCGTACTTGCCCGAACGTAAACCGTGACCGCCCGGTAATCTCCGAATCCCATCCCGAACAATAGAGAGGCTGGAAAAGCAATGTGAACTGACCTGGGAGACTGCCCAGATCCAGTTTATACGAAGCAATCTCAGGGATGATAGAAAGAGCCAAGATGCCTTTGCCCGAAACTCCTTTGAAATACCTGCGGCTCTTCAACTCTCCATAGTATCTCTTAATTATCTCCTGAACCTGCTCTTGTCGATTGGAAGGACTCTGACTCCGAACGAAAGTCTCAACATCTGCACTTTGCATAGAAACAGTAATCGTACCTGCTCTTTTGTAGTAACGTTCGTCATCGTACTTCACCTGATGCAAGTAACCATCAGGGTCGGTCTTCAATATCAATACGACTTTGCCATTGCGTAAGTGCACGGGACAGTCCTGAATCGACTGGATTCGAGGTGACACTCCGCTTAATAATATCTGATACAGACGCTCCTTCGCCTTCTCATCGAAGTCAATACCAGGAATCGAAGTGGGTGTTCCATTTGTTGCGGTTATTCCGAAAAACAAATACCCCCCTTGGGAGTTTGCCATCGCACTCACGTCTTTACACAATTCTCGCTTCTCCGCATCACGACACATGTTCAATTCAGCTTTATATTCGATCCGTGGAGTTTCTGCTATCCGAAGAAGGATCAGCGAATTCAAGTGTTCCTCTGTGATCTCGTGAAGCGGTATAGCATCAAGCAGTTGCGACATGTTGTACTATGACATATTGGGGTTTTTTGCACAACGCCTCGAAAAGGTAAAATTCAAAAAATAAGCGAGCCTGGATTGCAGACACGCTATCGCTCATTTCAGGCGTCAACCAGGGGAAAAAAAGCTAGACCTGGATAAGGCATCAGAGCGAAGCAGAATTTCGAATAGCACGCAAGTGGTGCAAGCGTTTGCACAGCACTACATCCGTTACTCGATGGGCCTAGTGGAGTCGTTGGTTGTATCTCGTCAGAAAATCGAAGAATGCGTTTCCGGTTTTCGCGGACAAAGAAACCATAGCAAGGGATAGATATAGGCTGGCTTACACTGCATATCGACACTTAACATCCACGCCGAACTGATTTCGGGGGTGCTATCGAGCCCCTGGGCAGTTCACGCGGGCCGTTACTCCGGATTTCTCCCGTTAAGCTTTGCTGTTGCATCTTCTTGAAACGCGTTTAGTTGTAAGTGCAGTTGAGAGGCAAGAGTTCCTCTAATCCGCCCTTTTCAACAACTGACAAATAGTGTAACTTATATAAGGTAATCAACGTGAGGGAAAGTCGAGCCTTATCTGACTAACAAACAAATCCCGATATTATCGGGGCGGTTTCCGTTTATCTCATAATTGGTTAGGTCACGGGAAGATATGGATATAAGATCACAAACCTTGAACTGTCATCGTTGTGGTCGACAGCATCACATTGAAATAGACTTTAGCAAATTATCAAAGGATCAGCTTGAGGGCCGAGAGCCTGTTTTAAACTTTATTTGTCCCGATGCATCCTATATGTATCGCGTTATGGGATTCGCCTTAGATACGACGGTGAATATTTTTAAGCAAGAAGGCTTGATAAGCCAACAAAATATAATTGAAAATAGACTAAAAGCTGAATGGGGTGAATTGGACTTTGCGGCAAAGTTAAAGCGGTTTATCCTGATAGATTTATCATTTGTAGGTATTCCGGATGAGTACTATAATTTATTGCGACCGGTTGTTGCTTCATATTGTTGTGGTTATTTCTATCCTGCTATGACGAGCGCTGGCGCTCTTGGCGAGCGCATTTTAAATAGACTGATTATAAAATTAAGAGGGCACTTTAAATCTTCACGGCACTACAAGAAAATTTGGAATAAAAAGAGCTTCGATCACTGGGATACCCCGATCTCAATTTTAAATGAATGGGGAATTATTTCTGTCGAAGTGAAGAGCGCTTTTTTTCGATTACAAAAGTATCGCAATGAATCTATTCACTATAATGATGGATATGACTTTGAATCTAATTCACATGATGCTGTTAAAGCTCTTGCCGACATAATAAACGACCAGTTCAATTATATGAATCGAAAGGATTTGTTTTGGGTTTTTGATATGCCCGGTGAAATATGGTTGCGAAGTGCTGTTGTTAATGACCCATTTGTTAAGGAATTTGTATTGCCGCATTGTTTGCAACTTACGCCTTATGATGAACCGACAGCCACTCCACCCATCAAAGGGAAAAACGTTCCCCTTAAACCTTTATCAGATGAAGACTTTATTAAGATTAGAAATAGTCGAAATAAAAAATAGGGTTACGCTTGTTAGCCTCATGGATAACTTGAAGACGACGTCATTGGGCCTAGCTATAGGGATTAATAGTACCTGACGAACAGCAGCTACTAATGACTCAGAAAAGCCATTTTCGAATGGTTGAAGTCATGGGCCCGACGGTTGCCCGCTATTGATCACATCCCTGTGGCAAATATAATCAATATGGTGATTACAATCCCGAATGTTTTCCCCTCTCTTTTTAAAGAGCCTCGAAAATTGCGCGAATCGATGACAACGGCGTCGCATTGGTAAATGTGTGAAGAGTAGGACCTTGAGTGCCACCCTCACGCATTTCAATCTCCCCTTTGTCGTGGCCGTACGAGAATGCGTAGCGTTTATCGTGTATACGAACCCACAAGACGTTTGTTGTTTGGCCCTTTTGCACCATAACTGTGATAGGTTCTGCATCGTTTTTTCGCCATAGGATTGCGCCAATCAAAGCAAGTATAATTTCATTAACTTTTTTAGCGTGATGGTCGGCACGATTCATGACGCCGATAAGGTATGTACGCAGGTCTTCGATTTCAGTGACCGTCAGAGCCATAACTTGTTTCCCCCCTTGTTGAAATATTCAACCGTTCAGTTTTCAGCTTATTTTACAAAATTATATCATAATCTTCATTCAGGGTTTTGAACATTGGACAAAATGTAGCCGTTTTGTCTTTTTTCTAATGAAAGAGGCGCAGGAAGCGGGCGGCTGCGCCGCAAGAAACACGGGGGCAGTTAGCCGTGCACTCGTTCGGGTTTCCCCGCGTCAGCCAGATATCTTAAAAATTGGCGACCTCTGACCGTGATGGTGACATGAGGTCCTTCCACTATAATCAGCTTGAACATCGTTAAAAAACCCATCCATTTTTCAAACGTTTGCTCTTTATACCAATCTGGGTAATTTGTCTTGGCAGCATCGTAGAAGGAACGGAGTACCGAATCTTCAGCGCCTGCCGGGCACCCATTTAAAAACCGTAACGCATTCACTTGGCTCCCCCAAATGCTGGCATATATGTGTTCGGCAAGACGCATTAACTGTGTTGCCGCCAATGCTCTGATGAGGACTTTTTCTTTATCCAGGGCGTCAACGATTTTTCTGGCCTGCAAATCTGCGATTATGTTCTCTTCGACTTCCTTAATTAACGGATTGTCGAACGATGCCAGAAACGCAGCCGCACCTGTCTTTTCTGATGCAGCGCCGCTCTCCTTGGTTTCCGCAATTTTCCCTAGCCCATGAGCATCCTTTGATGCCTCCGAAGTTATTTGTGCTTGAGGAAGCGGAGCATCAATTGATATGCTGCCATGTTGGGCTTTCGTTATACGATTGATCAGGTTAGTTAGCGGCGACCGAAAAACATACGCGACTATTAAAAGCATTATGGGCCAAGAAAACACGGCGCTTAATTCTTTAAGGTTCTTAATAATCGCTTCCACAGTTTCCACGTGGGGATGCTCCTTCAAACATGCCGCTTATCAGCAGATTATATCATAATTCTATATTCCGCAAAGGTTCGGGCGTGTCCCCGCGCATGGCGCAGGGTCAGGCTCTACGCGCAGGTGCCCAGAGCCGCTGCGTGTCTCCGCCCTTTGGGTAACGATCTTTCACGCATTATTCCCCGCCTACCGGCTGCCGCCGCCAGAGGCTAAGGGCGCTACCCTCGCGCACCCCAAGCCCCTTCGCGGGGAACCGAAACGCAGTTTTGGGCGGAAGGGGCTTTCCGTTTGCTACCCCGCGTTCGCCACGTGGCAGAGGTGCAGCGCAGCGCTGCACCACAAAACTAACCAAGAGAAAGGAAAAACAGCAATGGCCAAGGAACCGCACACCAAAACAATCGCCGCCCTTAACGACCTTTGCCATAGGGCCATGGGCGGAGCGGGCCGCGTCTATCAGACCAGCGGCATCAGCGCCCTGCCCCCGGCAGACCAATCGGCAATCCGCGAGAAAGTGGAAACCTTCGATGCCTTCACGCCGGATAACGACCCCTACGGAGAGCGCGACTTCGGCGCGTTTGAACATAACGGTGAGCGCATCTTCTGGAAGATCGACTATTACGACTTGACGATGACCTATGGCAGCGAAGACCCCAGCGACCCGAACCAGACGGTGAGGGTTTTGACCATCATGCTTGCATCCGCCGCCGACCATGCTCGCGCCGGATAGCCCCGGCGCGGGGTTTCTTTATGAAACAAAAATGTTTAATGACGCAGAATTTTCTTGTCTTTCTACCTGTCCAAGTATAAAATCACCATGTATTAACAAACGGAGGAACAATGGAAGCGACATTAATCATGGTTCTTGTATCGATAATAGTCGTCATAATACCAGCCTGTGTATCTTTTTATGGTTTGAAGATTACTACACAGAATAAAATGTCAGAAATTCGACAAACATGGATTGACGAGCTAAGGAAAGATATTTCAGATTATATAGGTTTTACACAAGAGCATGCGTTCTATTATAGAAATATAAGAAGTAGGCAAGCTAATTCACGGGATGTCATAAACGAGCATTTCTCAAAAAACTCACACATAGTAGATACCCTATACACAAGAATTGTATTACGTTTAGACAGTACTAACCATGGTGACATACTGGAAATGTTAGACGCTTCAAATAAGGATTATTTTGACATGCTTAATAATGATAACTACCATGCCGATTTGAGTAGTCATCTAACGCAATTGCGCAATCGAGCTGTAATAGTACTTGATAACGCGTGGGAAACGGTTAAAAAAGGCGAGGAAGATATTAGAAGAATAATAAAATCTATACCGTATGTAGCAGTGGCTATAGTGATATTTATTATGGTTTTAGTGTTTGGCATTCATTCTCTTCGATTGCCACCCTCGAGCACCCAAACTTTCAATTGCCAATGCGTTAAGACACATTAGACAAAATGTGTCCTTTTGTCTAATGTGTGCCGGGATGCTGGGATTAGTAAACGTAAAAAAAACAACGCTAAGGACTTTTTGTTAGGAATTCAATTACAATCTATTTACTGCATCTATTTTGGATTTATCTTTGACAGCCGTATAGCGCATAGTGGTGTTCATGTCGGAATGCCCCATCAACTCGGCCACTCTTCTGATATTCTCGCCCTTGTCGATCAGCTCCACGCCGAATGAATGCCTGAGCACGTGTGGGCTCACCTTGACGTTGGCCTGCTCACCCAAACGTCGCAACCTCCGCCAGTAGGTCGAATAGGAACGAGGGAAAAGCCTTTCGAATCCGTCCGGGTTTTTCGCATAAAGGTACGTCAAATATTTCTTAAGTATATGCTAAGCGTTGACTGACAGCGGGATCTCCCTCGGTTTATTGCCCTTCTCTAGCACCTCGATCCACGTCGTCTCCTGTCGGCCGTCCTCATTTTGAACCGTGCGGTCACAGATATTCTCTGCTCTCAATTTCAGGAGCTCACCGATCCTGACCCCGGTGTAAAAAAGGAGATGGACCAGCGCCTTGTCTTCTATGTCGGTCGCTGCCTCATAGAGCTTCTCGACCTCCCACTTCTCGAGGGCCTCCGGCGAGGTCTGATGGACCTTGGGCCTCATCATCCTGATCTCCTCGATATCGAGGTCCTGCACCAAGTGGTCGCGTTTCAGATAGGAGGCGTATTTGGAGAAGATGGAGACTGCGGTGGCGACCGTAGAAGTCTTCATCTTCTTAAGCACCATCCCCTACTTGAAATCCCCGAAGTGCCCTACCCTCAGCTCATGGATTTCCTTATCCCCGACCGCCTTGATGAACTGTCTCATGATCCGTTCATGGGGTTTTTTGCACAACGCCTCGAAAAGGTAAATTCCAAAAGTTAATCGATTCTGATCGATCTAGGTGCGTTTTTCGCGATATTGTTTTTTTGCGAATATTATCACAATTTAGATCACCCCTTCAAAATCGCTCTCAAATTCACCGGGCTCGCTTATTTTTTGAATTTTACCTTTTCGAGGCGTTGTGCAAAAACCCTCTAAATCTAAATACATATAACCGCCTTCAGGTTCGATCAGCACAACCTTATCAGGGTCCAGCCGCATACAGAGCACGCGGCCACGCTGGAAAGTGGCATAGCCCCATTGCGACACTAAAGCCTTGGAATAATATTCGCTCATTCAGCTATTCTAATCCGTCATCTGTCTGAATGGTTTATACTCGCAATAAGAGCTTTCAGCTCCTGAAGGTTGATAGCGTAATTAACGCGGTATTGACCAAACGGGTGTGACATCGTCGTCGGGAGCTCGCTCCACGCTTTTACATCCCAACCAGCTTCAATGAGGTCCGAGGCGGCGAACACAAACTCCAGGGTAGCCGTGAAGAAGTAGAGCATATCTAATTCCTTGCTGTAGTCAAATCTAGGCTCGCTGCCATGCACATAGTGGTTCCGACAATCCACCGCCTCATCGGTTACGATAAAGAGGTCTGGGAACTTTTCTCCCACTGTGTCAATTAGAAGCTGACTCCTGTGACGGATTTTGTGCTTGAGGACGCTCTTGCCGACACGACCGAGGGCGCTCAGAACGCTATCCCGCTCAGGACTCTGCGGCAGGTTCTTAAAAATCGTGCGACACTCTTCTCTTGCACGTCCCAGTTCTTCCGAAAGCTGTATCTCGGGCGGCACAGCAGAGTCCGGAAGAATGTCAAACATGTTGGCAGAACCAATTAGGCGGTCGACGGTGTAGTGTTCTTTCACAAATGAATTAAAGAACCGCAAGCGGGCGTCCTGCCAAGCTTGCTGTCGTTCAAGCCAACTCCCAAGGACACGCGAAAATACGGCCGGTTGCCGAACCGCATCCAGCAGCACGTCTATGGGGTGCGGTCTTTGCGCTTCGGGAGATCGGCTACGTTTTGGTAGCATGCTCCAGTAGACTTCGAGAAAGTTTGGCCGTTCATCAGCTGATTCAACTTCGATATTCAATTTGAGCAGGTTCTGCGGCCGGCCGACCAACATTCCCAGATATCCGAGGAGAGTAGATATAGAGGCAATCATGTCATTAAAAGTGACCACTTCTTTGAAGGCAATGGTCACAATAATCGTATTTTCCAGACCCACTCCATTAGGACCTCCCCACGTCGTGAGGTTCGGGTTATGCGAGGCCGATACCTTCCCCAAAACTGTGTCAGCTGCAAATATCTCACGCTTGCCAGTGAAGTAAAGAATTTGCGGATCGGGACCTGTCGCAATCTCGCGATCAAGCGCGTTTGCGTGGGCAATCTGCTCTATGAACGGACGCGCATTAATCACCAAACCAAAAGCATCAAAATCGTAGAAAAGCGTAGTCGCATCATCCACGACGAAATGGACTGCCGTAATCTTCTTTTCGGCTGGGTCAATGTGATGGTCGCCATAAACAACAAAGTGGGGGAAGATGCTTGCAAAGCTAAACGTCTGTCCGCCTCGGCTGGAGTAACCTGTCCCCGAAGTGGTGACGCACTGCAGAAGCGTCACCTTTGTTAAATCCTTCAATATACCCTTCACACATTGGCCAGGAATAGCGAGTGTGTCGAAATACTCCTTGTCTTGGAGGTAAAGGGAAGTGTTCGGTCCCGCAAGTGTCAGTTCACCATAGACCTCTTTGCCGGATGAGACTGTGAATGCTCCGGCCTGTTTAGACTTTCTAAGATCACTTATCATGGAGGTCATTCCTGTGATCCGTTTATAATGTTGCCCCTTCCCTCGATCTTGTCTTTTGCCTTCGCTGCTTCGACAGTTTTCCCCTGCATATTGCTGGGATCGTCTTTGCCGCCTTTCGATGGAGCATGAGCTGACAGTGGAGCCACAGTTTCCACTTCACGTGGGCATATGCTGCAGTAATATTCTATCCTCCCATAGAACTGCAGGAGCCAGACAGAGCGTGAAGATCCTGGCCACCCGTCTGGTGACCAAATCCTTGAGAACGCAAACACATCTCCGATCCGCTGCGGCTGCACCGTCAAGAGGGCGTCGATGAACGCTTCTATCACCTGCCTGGAATCGGTATCCAACTCCAACTTCGATAACATCGATAAATGCCAGGAGAAGACGACGAAGTTATCGGGTATACGTTGTTGTGTCTCGTTATAGAGCAAGCCTTTGACGATTCGGACAGCGACCCGGTTCATTCTGGTAAGTGAGGCTACGTGTAACTTACCAGGGCCCAAGTATAATAAGCCACTAGGAGAGAAGCGATCAGCGTCAATTATCTCATTCCAAATTGCATTGGAAAAGCCCACCGCTTCTTTTTTGCCCAATGAACGTTCAACAGATGGTATTATGGAATCTCTCGCTGGATGGCCTTTTGCGTTTTCAATTATGGTTAGGCACAGTCGAAAGTATTCGTCGTCTTTTGAGGCTCTGTTATTGCACTCGTAACAGGCCGGCACACTGATCATATTATGAGGATGTGGCTTTGGGAAAAGGTTCTGCGGCGGTATGTGGTCATCCGTCAATGAACCTAGCTTACCACAGTATACGCACTCCCCAATCCCATGCTTCTTGCGCTTCTTGTACCTGCTCACAATTCCTCGCTTCTTTTCGAAATTGTCTCACGATTTACGAAGCCGTTTTCACCTTTTTATGCTCCAGTTTCAGCACAAGCCGCAGGTCGAGGGCATCGGCGACCTTCTTGATCGTTTCCAGTGTGGCCTTGCTGAACGCCCCGCGTTCGAGTCTGGAGACCACGCTTTGTTTTGTGCCAAGTCTCCTGGCAAGTTCGGCCTGTGATATGCCGGACTTCTCCCTTGCTTTAATCATGGCCTTCAATACCTGAAACTCCGGATCAAGATCATCCCAGGCCTTCTTGAATTCCGGGTCTTTCATCTGCTCTGCGATATACTCTTTCAGTGTCCTTCTTCTCATGGCCTACCTCCGTAGCGCTCTATAAAATCCTTCATCCTCTTTTCAGCAACCTCAATTTCCCTTTCAGGTGTCTTGACCGTCTTCTTCAAAAAGCCGTGCAATAGAACAAACCGCCTGCCGGTAAAGGTGAAGTAAAAGACCCGGACGTGTCCGAGATGGTCCTTCACCCTCAACTCCCTGAGCTTGCCCCTGATCTGCCTGGTGTATGGCTCCTTCAGGAGAACGCCTTGTTCAGATAAGAGATCGATGAGTTTCACAACCTTTGCCCTTGTTCCGGACGGAAGATCATCCAGAAACTCAGGCACCGGCTCCCTGCCGCTCCTGTCTTTATAGAACTCAACCTCCCAGCTCATAAAGTCATTATAGCATATAAGTGATTATGATTAGAATAAAGAAACGAAGAGATAGGAAGGTATGGCCCCTTCACCCGCTGAGAGGGCTAGGATCGATTATCTTAGGTCAAGGCATAGGTAGTCCCAGAATGTCAGCAATTGCCTTCCGCACGATGCTTCGCGAGAGCGTTAAGAAGTCGGGGGTCAAGCCGCCTGCGTTTGAAATTGCGGAAACCATTTTCTGAACACGTCGCCTAGCTCATGATTGAGTACCTTCGTCCGAGTTTGGGGTTTTTTGCACAAAAGGACGAAAAGGTACATTTCAAAAAAGAGGCGTTCCTGGTCGTTTTGAGAGCGATTTTGGAGGGGTGGTCTAAATTGTGATAAAATTCGCGAAAAAACAATGTCGCGAAAAACGCATCCAGCTCGATCAGAATCGATTAACTTTTGAAATATACTTTTTTGAGGGTTTGTGCAAAAAACCCCATATTAAAACACAATAATTATATATTTTTTTATTTTTTTAAAATCGGAATATTTAAGCTTTTCAATGCCCCCTCAGGATCTTTTAATCGCGCTATTGCACTCCATAATTTATTTCGCGTTTCTTCTGAAAGCGTAGGAGGCTGTGCTATAACAATTACGTCAACTTCTTCTAATCCCGAACATTTTGCGGCTTTTACTCGGTGCAAGCCATCCAAAATTGTCGTTTCATCGTTGTACAGCAAGATTGGTTCCTTACACCCTTTGGCCGCGAAATATGCTATCTTCTCCGCGTGAAATTTTTTGTGCTTAATAGCATCCGTGCCTAGCTCCGCTAAAACCTTGGGGTCCTGAAACGACCTTGTTTCATAATTCTTCTGATCCCTTGCGTCTTGGATGTCTGCAGATGAGGGTTCGCATGGGATCGTCTGTCCCCCGCAAAACACAGCATATTTTATAGCGCTATTTATTTCCGCAACTTTTTTTTTCATCGCTTCAATCCCACTTTCTCCTTCCGATATAGGTTCCGACAAATATAATATCAATTAGGGGTGACATTAGCAACCGCCAAAAAAACAACGGTAATTGATTATCCTCGGCGATTCCATCACAGTTTATTTACCGCATCTATTTTGGATTTATCTTTGACGGCGGTGTACCGCATAGTGGTGTTCATATCGCTATGCCCCATCAACTCCGCCACTCTTCTGATATTCTCGCCCTTGTCGATCAGCTCCACGCCGAATGAATGCCTGAGCACATGTGGGCTCACCTTGACATTCGCCTGCTCACCCAAATGTTGTAATCTCCGCCAGTAGGTCGAATAGGAACGAGGAAACAGCCTACGGTATCCGTCCGGGTTCTTGGCGTCCAGGTATGTCATGTATTTTCGAAGTATTTGCTCGGCGTTGATCGAAAGCGGGATTTCCCTGGGCTTCTCGCCCTTCCCTACTACCTCTATCCACGTAGTCTGCTGTCGGCTATCTTCGCTTTGAACCGTCCGGTCACAGATATTCTCTGCCCTCAATTTCAGCAGCTCACTGATCCTCACCCCTGTATAAAAGAGAAGATGGACAAGAGCCTTGTCTCCTATATCGGTCGCGGCCTCATAGAGCTTCTCGACCTCCCACTTCTCGAGAGCCTCCGGGGAGGTCTGATGGACCTTGGGCCTCATCATCCTGATCTCCTCGATATCGAGATCCTTCACCGAGTGGTCGCGTTTCAGATAGGAGGCGTATTTGGAAAATACCGAGACCGCGGTGGCCACCGTAGAGGTCTTCATCTTTTTAAGCACCATCCCGTACTTGAAATCCCCGAAGTCCCCTACCCGGAGCTCATGGATTTCCTTATCCCCGACTACATTGATAAACTGCCTCATGATCCGTTCGTACTTCTCTGTCGTGTTGGGGAGCCTCGAACCCGAAACGACCATCGAACGCTTGAAGTCATCCAGTGTCTCCGAGAGCCTCATTTTCAGCACCTCCTAAAGTAGCTTTTGCCATTTGCCCCAGGATCGGTTATTTTCGGGGGGCCTATACCTTTCCATCCCCTTTTTTGACTTTTAGCGCCCTGCCCTGCCCCTTTTTTTCTTCAAAAGTTTCAACATGGGAGACGGCAAAGGTACGCAAGTAGTCTACTTAATTTCTGATCACAATGCAAGGAAACTCTAATTTCCAACCATACCCCCCTCTTTCCCCTTGACATGCCCATATTTTTAGGTATAATTGAGACTATAAGAAATTTATAGCCAAAGAGGAAAAAAGGATGCACGAGTACCAAAGGGACTTTCAACGGGATATCGCGCTCTCGAAGATCGACAGGGCGCGGGAGCACCTGGAACAAATGCTCGCTGATATCCATGCCTGCGCCCCGCCCTACCCCGATCCTGGAGAACCGATGGCCGCAGTCACCCGCGAAGGCCTCAAGGAGGTCCTGGACCTCCTCACGAAGGCAAGGGACCATATCATGGAGATATAACGGATGGAACTCACCCTCTTTTATACCCGGTTCATCGAGCTCACCGACCGGGTCCTGCCGGCGATCCGCCATCCCTCGGACCAGCTCCTCTATCTCCAGTTCTTCTCACGGACAATCGCGGTAGGCGAAAAGACCTGCAGGATCTCCTATAGGGACCTGAGCGAGCTGACCGGCCTGAGTGTCATCACCATTAAGACCGCTGTACGGAGACTTATCGACCACGGGATACTGAGGATCGCCGAATCGGCGGCGGCCAAGGTCGCTCAGACCTATGAGGTGTTATGGCCCTCAGAGATAAAGAGGCTCCAGAGGCTCGAGAGAAGCCCCATGGTCCTTCTCAAAGAATCCGGGGCCGGCGGTGAGCACTACGAGGGGATTGTGGATAAGCTCACCCCTGAGGATAAGGAGATCCTCCAAATCCTTGCCTCCACGTTACCCTTCGAGGAGGAAAAGCGGCTCAGGAAAATGGCCCGGGAGGCCGCGTTAAAGACCGGCCAAGATCCGGGGGAAAAATTTCAGGAGCTGATCGTACTCACCAAATTCGGCCCTGAACGCCTGAAAAAATATGGACATTGACCGGGACGGAAAGAGTTTTCACGCCGCGATGGCGATTTTCTCGGTGCTCTTTGTCTCTTCCGAGCCACTCTCACAAAATGTTATCAAAGAGAGATTCGCTATCCCGGGAGAGGAGTTCGAGAAGGGCATGGAGCTTTTAAAGGCGATCATAGACAATTACACCCCGCTTCGGATCCAGGAGGCGCAGGATAAGGTTGCCCTGACTACAAGGGCAGAGTATGGAGGATATATAAAGGCCTTACTGAAAACGAAGAGATCAAGGCTCACTGGTGCCTCTCTTGAGACGTTAGCGGTGGTGGCCTATAAGCAGCCCGTAACGAAGACGGAAGTCGACAGAATAAGGGGCGTTGACTGTGAATCCACTCTTAGCCAGCTTCACGAAGAGGGACTTATACGGGCCATCGGTTCCCTGAGCTCACCAGGAGCCCCCCTTCTTTACCAGACGACTGAGAAGTTCCTTCTCGCTTTTAATTTGAAAGGACTGGCAGATCTTCCGGAAATTAGGCAATAGGTGGGGGATGTAATAAATACTTATTAACAGTAGTAGGTGAAACTACTAAAGGATTAGAGATATAAGAAAAAGATATAAGAAAATAATACAGGAGAGCGTGGCAAAGCAAGATACAGTAAAGGTTTGCAGGCAAGTCGATGAGTGAATATGCGTGGGAGGTGAGTGGGTATGCTTATTTCCTTTGAAAATGTGAGTGAATATGCGTGCAAAAGTGTGAGTGTTAATGCGTTAATAAGTTTCAAGATTGTTAGTAACTGTCAGTAACCGAGGAGGAGTAAAGCGAAGTAATATTTGTGAGTGAATATGCGTAAGAGATGAAGTCTGAGCTTTCCTTGTTATTGCCGGCAAAAAAATTTTTTTCACGAAGATGCATTATGAAGAATAATACATGCAGATTTGTTCTATGCCCGGAGAGAGTGAGGGCATCAATACGCGTAATGCGAAGAATGCACCGATTCAAGGTCTGGTCTGAGCTTTGGATAGCGAGGATGTTTTTTTATTCAGCTTGTCTGAAGGGCTTCTTAACTACTATAGGCGCATTTGAGATGTGAGCGCGTATGCGTAGAGGGGGATGTCCCCGGGTCATTCAGATTTTTTTTAATGAAAATGTGAGCGCGTATGCGTGCTAAAATTTTACGCCGATCGAAACCGAGGTTCTGGATGGTTTGAGCAGTAAGCCGTTCTTGGAAGGCTCCACGTTGGCATCGCTGTAAACTACTAAGACCTTCTTGAGACACCTTTTCAGGTTTGCTTTGAAGTCCTCTATTCTTGCATAATCGCTGCCAAACTGTGCTGCCAACGAGTCCCAGGGAACGACAGTCGGCTTCGATAGATAACTTAATCTGTAGGTCAGCCAGGTATACATATCAAGAAGCAAAGGAGAACCTTTCAAGGCTTTTAAAGCTCTGAAATCAATCGGCACCGGTCTGGTTATTATCTCGTCAAAGAATTCTTTCCCTAGTACAACAGTCGATTTCCATAGTGAGACCTGATCCGGACTCTTTGGGTCCCACCACAAATAGGCTTTGTCGGTGACAGGGAAAGTCAGCTTCGAAAATTCATTTTCTCCATCATAGACACAGGAAATCGATGACGAAAATAATTTTACTGACTGATTCTTTAGGCGGGTGATGCTCCCAGTTTTTCCTCCCGTTGGAAGCATATCGATTTTTTTCATGAAATCGGTTAGGCTGCTCCCGAGGATGATTTCTCTCTCTTTCGTCTTGACGGCCTCGGTGGTTAGCCAGCAGAGCAAAAGACGGGGGACTACGCCGAAAGGAATTCCGATGCTCTGTGCATTGCCGTTATCATCTATAACATATCCAGGTTGAATAAGGAGGGAATATCCGCCATTTTTTCTTCCCCAAGCCGGTACATCGCCTGGATCTGAGTGAGGAAGCGTGGCGAGAACCATTGAGCGGGCCATAAATTTAAGGGCTTTTGCGTCCCTGGCAGCTTCCTGTTTGATTGCAAGAGCACCATCGTAAAGTCTGAGCTGAGCTTTAGTAATTGTCTCTCTCTTGTCCTCCATATGGTGGCGTCGTCCTATGGAAAAAGCTTCAGTTCACACGTGTGAACTATCATCAATCTCAGATTTCTCTAGGGCACGTTTTAATTCTTTTATTTGTTGTTCAAAAATATTTATTATCTTAGTAACGTCTTCTGGCCTGTCTTTTCTATATTTCACAGTAAGATTGAATCCATTTGATACCTTTCTTATTTGTACAGGCTGGAAACTTGCTTTGTGCCTAATCTTATCGGGTTTATCTATAGCACCCGAGGATATGAAAGACTCAAGCTTTCTTACAGACATCTCTCCCCTCGTGATTTTTTGAGCCAAATCGCTGGAGGCATCGGCATTCTGTATCTGGGCAAGAAGCACGGCGTGGGAGAAAGTAATGGCATCGGAGGCGTAAATAATTTCTTTGACCTTCTGGGGCAGCGACAGGATCTTGAATTTTTCAGATATATACCCTTTGGATTTACCAAGTTTTTCAGCGAGTTCCCTCTGATCCTTGACATATCTGGCGTCGACCATTCTTTTGAAAGCCGCACTCTCGTCCAGGTAATGCAAACTTTCTCTTTGGATATTCTCGGTCAAGGAAAGCATATAAGCTTCCGCGTCATTTGCTTCTTTGATTATAGCCGGGATCGTTTTGAGGCCAAGGCCTATGGAGCATCTCCAGCGCCTTTCTCCTGCAATTATCTTGAATTTCCCGTCAGGGAGTGGTCTAACAGCGATGGGACTTTCAACCCCTCGTTCTCGGATGCTATTTGTGAGATCTTCAAGGGCAGTTTTATCAAAATATTTGCGGGGTTGATCAGGGTCAGGGATAATTTGAGATAAATCTAAATTATGAACAGATTGCTTATTTTCAGTATATTTATTATTTTGTAAATTTGGATCAGGGGTGTTTTGAGCTGAAGGGGTCCAGAAACTCTCTCTGGCTTCTTCTTCGGAGGTGAGGATCCTATCCGATTTTATTTTGTCTTTCATCCCTTCGGGATTAAACTTTTTGGCCATCCATCACCCTGTCAACAAGAGACTGCAAATCCTCGATAATGCCATTTTTTGCATCATATTCGTTAATGGTCATGAAAGAACCGCTTGCCTCTTTTACTCTAACGGAGGATCTGATTTGCGGCAGAACGCTATCATAGTTAGTGTGTATCATCTGGAGAACTTGTTTAGCAACATTGGATTGTTTGCTTACAAAAGTTGGCACTATCCCCAGTAAAGTGATCTTATGTTTCAATAATTTTCTTATGATTTTAATGGATTCAATGATTGAAGAAGCGCCGACAACTGCCAGAGGTTCCATATTTACTGGAACGAGGACTTCTTTGCTGGCCAGATAAGCATTCTGATTAAGAAGAGAAAGGGAAGGGGAGGTATCGATCAGCACATAATCATATCTGTTGAATACGTCAAACTCTTCCAACCTGTTTTTCAAAAGATGTTCCCGCGCTACCATTCCTACCATGCGGATTTCTGCCTCTTTGATAGATTCTTTGGCGAGAATTATGTCGAATTTGTCTTTGTAACGAAGTATACATTCGTCGAGAGATGATTCACCAAGTAAGAGATGGAACAGAGTAGCAGGGGAGTCGAGATTAAGCCAAAGTCCAACAGTTCCCTGGGGGTCTGTATCAACTAGAAGGACCTTCTTGCCTTTATCGGCGAGCATATATGCCAAATGGATGCTCAAGAATGTCTTTCCCACACCTCCTCTTGCATTCGCTATCGTAATTACCCTGCAGCCTTCACCACTCTCCATTTATCACCTTGTCGCCTTATAGTCCTCAATGTAATCGCGAAATAGACTGAGCGCTACGTTTGTGTAACGCTTTTTTTGTTTCTTGCAGATATCTTTGAACTCTCTTACTACACTCGCATCATTATTGTCGATAATAGTCAAACTGAACCTTGTTTGCTTCATGTCGTTTCCTTTTGGCAACTTCTTGTTCATTCCCAACCCCTAAGTGTTACAGTTAATGTAATTTGTGTAAATTAAATCACAAAAAAGACGCCTTGTCAAGACTTTTTTCTGATAACACGCTTATTTCGTGATTTCCGGGAAGTTGATAGATCCTCTTTTACGGGGTAGGGGCATAACCCTCGGCTTCACCGAACACTTCGGAATTTCAAGTCTGTTCGGGTCAAAGACTTTGACCTAGGGTTTGGCAAGGGCGTTCAATGGTATAATATTCAAATCGACAAGAGTCTTTCGAGACGACACAAGGCTGTGAAGACACGCTTCAACTGTTATCCCAAAATCTCTAAGACTGCCCAGTGCGGACGCATAATGTTCCCTCGCGGGGGCTTAAGGAATAAAATAGGAGAGCATGAGAAAATCTGAAAAAAATGTGAAAAAAGATGAGGTAAAATCACCATGTGTTAAGAGGTGTTCCCTCGGTCGGAACAAGGTCTGTACGGGGTGCTATCGCACTAGTGATGAGATCGTTGCGTGGCCCGATGCAGACGATCGTATGCGAATAAAAATACTTGAAGCCACAGCGTTCAGGCGTGCTCAGCTCAACGATTAAACATCCAAGCGGCTTTTCGTGCAAGTAAATAAAAATGACAAGTACTTTCTTTGCATCACACAAAATTTAGGTAATTGAAACTTTTGTCGTTCCACCCCTACTGAATACTTTCGGACAATCGGAGCTAACGTTAAGTGCTCCCTTGTTCGCAGAGAAGGTCTCCTCTGTCGTGATGAAGGTTTCTCATCGAAAGGTGAGATTAATTAACTCAACCTGCTCCCGCACCTCCTGCACACGCGCCTGTTCATACCATTACCCAGGTATTTATTACATGCAGGGCATCGCCAGTTAAAACTGCTGAAACCGATAAACGCAGCGATAACGACAACCTGCGCTCTGAAGATAGTATCTTTTGAGAACTCTCCAAGTACAGTCGGACGCTTATGAAACATGGCGAGAAAGAGCACAAGAAAAAGAGTTACCACTATGGCAAGGAGTTGCCGTCCCCGGCGCACCCCGAAATCCTGCATGATCTTTCTTTCGTTTTTATTGGACATCATTACAATGGTTAACGCAAAAAATATCCGGTATTATACCGCCACTGTTTCATCTTTTCAAAATCATTTCATCTTCAGATAAGATGGAGTAGAAAGGGACAACCCGGCGAACTTGCACACGGTGCGCTGTCGGTTGTCAGGGTTGAGCCAGGAGCGGCGGAGCCCCGGGGGGCGTGGGTGAGTAAAATTGTCTTGCAGGTATTGACTGATAATCTTCAATAAGCGATCTGTTTCCAAGGTGCGCACTTGTGGCTGTAAGTCGCACAGCCTGAGAATGCAGAGGAGCATTGAATTCAGGGAGGTGGAACAGAGTCAGTGCCTGCTCTGAAGCGGAACTAGTTCTTCCAGATAGATAACAGCACTTCGGTAGGGCTCCCATACTGTGGTGTTTATCTCACGGTAGAGTGCGGCGGTTGTCTGCTGGCCTTATTCATACAGCCTTTGCGTATGTCTTGACCTCCCTCTCTATTCGCTCACCGAGCGCCTCAGCAGCGACATCCAAATCGTATTGTGACTGCAAACCTGTCCAGAACTGTGCGGATGTTCCGAAAAACTTTGCAAACCTGAGCGCAGTATCCGCTGTAATCCTCCGTTTCCCGAGGACAATCTCATTTATTCTCCGCGCCGGTACACCGATGTTAAGAGCAACTCTGTTCTGACTTAGACCCATGGGTTTGAGAAACTCTTCCAAAAGGACTTCGCCCGGATGTACGGGATATAACTTCTTTCTCATGTGCTCTCCTCTCTAGTGGTAATCTGTTATTTCCACTTCATACGTATCCTCATCTCGCCACGTGAAGCAGATGCGCCACTGATCATTGATTCTTATGCTATGCTGACCTTCTCGATCACCTTTGAGTTTTTCCAGCCTATTTGCGGGTGGTATTTTTAGGTCCTTAAGATCTTTGGCGTTATTAATCATCCTCAATTTTCTCAATGCAACTTGTTGAATATCGCTCGGTAATTTTTTGAGCCCTCTCGTATATATACCTTTTCTGTTTCTTTATTCCTAAATGATTTTATCACCTGAATTATCATATAACGCAATGCGTTAAACGTCAAGCGTTATATTCGAATGTGCCTTGATTGGCTTTATTTGTTCTCCTTACCCTGCCGAGCATGCCTTCTTGTCGAGTTCGACAACCTGATTCAGGCTTACTCTTTCGATGCCACGTACGTCTAAACGAAACGGTGACAATTTTTCAGTCTAGTTATCAGTAAATGCGTTGTAAAAACAAATTACTTCAGGAGGTGGGCAGGATGGCATCGGCAATAGCAAAAACTATGGTTTCAGATGAGGCGATGTTGAAATAAGATATAAGAATTGACAAGAGAAACAGAGACAATACAACAATAAGGAGAACCACCAAGCTTCTATTTGCCTTTTTGATTGTTTTGTTAAGGTCTTTCTTGCCCATCGGCGCCGGACTAATGCCAATGTTCCGAAGAAGTTCACCCGCGCGATCGGCACATGGCATTTCAGGATCATGATGAGCGCCACATACTGGACAGAAACTCATGATGATATCATCGCCCCTCTCATTCGAATATTCGGCAGCCCCACCCAAGATTCCCTCTTAGTGGTAAACTTACACTTATTTCGTATCGTTTTTCTGATGAGGCAACGATAACCATTTCGCATCGATTTCTTCGTGAGGCAACGGGGAAAAAAATGCAGGTATTCCTGAAAATTGTAACTCACCGGTGTTCTTCTTATTTCAGCGGCATTGGTCATAGTATATTGCTCGAGACCACTTTCTTTAGTGTTGCAGCGAGGCCATAACGGCAGACCTTGGCGCTAACAGTAGGCATCATTACCCGAGAAGGTACAATTTAGTGCCCTTGTGGATTGTAAGTATTCTTAATTTGAAAACACTTCCTGGCAAAGAGTCAAAACAGAAGTACAGAGAAAGCACAGGATGAGTTCGCCAAGAGTGGTGGTCTTTCTCGCCCAGGCCTCAGGACAAAGGGGTGTGCTATAGGACTGGAATAACTGAGTGCGGCGGACAGCACGCTGTGTCAAGGCACATGGTTGCTAAGGATAATAATTTATGCTATAAAATGTTATCACTCATTCCATTCAAGGAGGAAGTAGTATGGCGAAGGCAATGACGAAGTCTCAGATTGTTGATCACCTGGCAAAGAAGGCGGACATCAAGAAGGTGCAGGCAACAACAACTCTTGATGAGATAGCGAGGCTGGCATACAAGGAGGCGAAAAACTCTTTCACTCTACCGGGCCTCGGAAAGATAGTGCTTGTGAATCGGAAAGCCCGCATGGGGAGGAATCCCCAGACGGGGAAGGCTATCAAGATACCGGCTAAGAAGGTCGTGAAGTTCCGAGTCGCAAAAGCCGCAAAGGATGCGATCCTCGGCAAGAAATAAGTCTGACTCTTAGCCAAGAAAGAAATGGTGATCCCGTCGCGTTGGTGCGAGCCGGGACACCACACGATTGGAAAGAGGAAATGCCTTCAGGCGACGCTCAGAGACAGTGGTTTCCGGAAATGATAGAGATGCTCCGGCAAGAATGGACTCCTGAACTCTCATGGACCGAACTTGTCCTTCTCACGGCTCGGCTGGATACCATGCTTCATGAAATAAGAAGGGACCGTAATATTATCCCTCCCATGGCAACCTGTCCCAAGTGCGGTCTATATGGGCGAACGAGGTTTATCGGGATTTCAATAAATGCAGCGATCTTGGCGGCAGGACGTTTCGGCATAGCATCCCAGACTGAAACGAAAGAACTGTCAAAGCGATGGAAGAAATATCGCAAAGAACATGACCTGGACGATCATGGAAACCGATGCTGCCCACTGCAATCCTCGGACTCTTTAGAGCAAACGGCAGGCAGCCGGCTGCCCGGATGAAACTCCCCGGCGTGAAACAGGCGGACCGCATCGAAATGCTACAGTCATCTGATCCCACCGTTCTTGAGGAAATGAACCTCAATAAGGAATTCTATGGCAGGATCCAATAAAGACCATAGCTGGTGTGTCTACGCCCTGATATGCAGAGGCAATTACCTTTACGTGGGCGTGACAAATGACTAGGCCAGCGGCTCAGGCAACACGAAGACGGAACGGGCAGTAAGTTTTCGCGCAGCCGTCGGCCGTTTGAGCTTGCAAAGGTGATATGGTGTGAAAGCGGGACGGCGGCTCGAAAGATAGAGTACCGCCTGAAGAGGTTGAGGAGGCCAGAGAAGATAAAGGTACTCGATATCCATGTCGGTGCGCCGCATCGCACACCTTTTTTGTTAGTGACGCGAGATCCGGGAGAGTATTCATGCCTGACGAGCCTTACAGCACATCTCTTGGGTGCAAGGCTCGCCTGCTCTCAGGTGGCGATAGGCCTCTTGGGATTCAGAAGTCGAAACGCCTGGCGAGAACGCTTTGGTCTCATGATAAAGGAGCTGCCGGATTTCGATCTTGTAAGAAAGCAGTGGCAGAGATGTTTCACAAGCTTTTCCGGGAAAGAAATGATGGCTTCGCACAAAGCTCGCTGATGTTCCCTTCTGTTTAAACTGAACATCAATGAGCTGGAAGCACCCGGTGTTATGGCCTGCGTAAGTTTGTACCCGTGAAGAAAGTCAACTTTCTATGATTTTTTCAATTTGATTCCTAATATCCTCTATCTGCGACGTGATGTCTTCTACTTCGTGATTTTGAATCATTACCGGCAGATCCACCTTTACCACTGCCTTGCTTCCATTGTGATAGGGATAGACGTCAACATAGACCATCACATTTTTATTGTGATACCTGAGGACGTAGGAAGAACTGTAGACCTTTTTCGTCTCAGGGTCCACATGAGTTTGTTTTGTTTCACTCTTCAGCATCCTCTTGAAATTACCCCAAATCGAGTCTGTGTTATAAGGAGAGTCTTTTTCGAAACGGAAAGCATAGAGAGGGAAGGTGGGGTTCGAGAGATAGGGCACTAATTGCCTTTCATCGGGGAGAGCAACGGGCAGGCCGAGTGAGCTGCGGGATTCGGTAATTTCTTTGTTGACGGGGGAGAGCGTCACGATAAAAGTATCGGGCGTTTCTTCAACGGATACATCGACAACGTATCGAATGGACGACAGGAATTCCATCCTCGTCTCTCTATAGTAAACGCCGTTGACAGCGGTTACGAAGATCCTATTATTTGCGCTGTCCAGTGCTGTGGTAATCCCCCGGACGTTGTCAATCTTGGTTGTGTAGGGCTGGAGAGTCCGGGTCCTTGTGTCCTCGAAAAAAAGGCCTTTTAGCAAGGCATTCTTAGCAACAGCCTTGGGCACAACATACGTATACTGGGTTTTCTGGACAGGTGCTGTTGCGACATTTGAGACTCCCCCACAGGCGGTTATTGGCGCGAGAGAACAAACCGCCGCGATTGAAAGAAAGAAATAAGATAATGGTTTCAAGTTTGGCATAAGCTCCTCCTCCCTTGCCATAAGAGGCGTTTATTTAAGGACTTTGCGCTGACTTCCAGGGGTCCAGTGAATAATGAAAAGAGAGAAGAACAAATAGGTCCCCAGTCGCTTGTTCATATCTGTGCCACATTGCTAAGGCATAGCGATTTCGATCTCTTTCGCTTCCGGCAATTTTTCCCTGAGTCTTTTTATGATACTGTCAAACCATGCGGCAAATATGTTGTCATAGTTTGTGGCTCCTGAGACTCCCTTCTTAATGGCGTCAGCCATCAACCCCTGCAGTCCCCCACTGTTCGATGACATAAAGTTCCCTACCAGATAAACCCGGAAGGCGTCTCTGTAGGGATATATGCAAGATGTGTAGCTGGCGAAATCAGAAGTGCCATAGGTCGATGAACTCACACCTTTATCGAAGCCGCTCATCACCGCAAAGGCCCCATCGCAGGTTGTCTGAGGAAGGGAAAAAGTAACTATGCCCATTCCCATGCTCCTGATCCCGATATTGGGGGTGCCCGGCTGCTCTGGCAGAGCCGACGGCATGAATGCGACCGTCTTGGTCAGTCGGTCAGATCTGAGGGCCAGGGAATCATATACGTTCTTGACGACTTCGTTAGATGGGGTGTGTATGTTCACATCAAAAACCGCTTTTCCCATATAGGTCTCTGTCCTGGGCGTTGTGGCTGCGCAGCCATAGGACAGAAAGCCGATAAGAATCAGAGCAAACAGGTTTTTCATCGATGACCTCCTTGATAAGAGTCTAAATGTTTGGGCTTTCAACCCATTTCGGTATTGAATCGTCTTTACTCCCATTGGACGGAAATAAGCATATATATTCCTGCCAATAGCATTATTTATACCTCCACCAGATAGAATCTGTCAAGCAAATTCCGTGCAGTACTATGTTTTCTTACCAAATGAGAAACTCTACTATAGGAACAGTCTGAGGACAAAGGACAATGGAAACGAAACAATTAATAGGATCACGCATTAAGCAATTGAGGCGCACCCGGGGAATGTCTCAGGAGGAACTATCCGAGAAGATAGGAATGAGTTCAAAATACCTGAGCAGCATCGAAAGAGGGAGGGAGAACCCCACCTTGGATACCTTTCTAAAATTGGCCCACGCGTTAAACATAGAGATCTTTGAACTATTTCATTACACCCGTGAAATGTCCTCAAAGGAATTGATGAAGGTTCTGCATGACCTGACAAAAAAAGGTGATAAAGAAAAACTTCGCCTCACGGCCAAGATACTTGAAGCTATTTATTTATCCTAGGGAATGCCGGCTGTCCGGTACGTAACGGTCCCCTCTGTTAGGCGGAAGAACTCCCCTGTTTAAGATACGAGGGTTCTTCCAATGTGCTCTTTCCTGGCAAACCTCCTGGACCTCCATGGAGGCTCTCGCACTCATGGTGCTTTCCTTTCGTTGTCCGTCAAGCTTCGATCCGCCTTTGGACACTATGGACAGACAGGAGACAGCTCTGTCTGGGACGTCCTGGCTGTCCAATGAAGTGATGAGCTCTGAGGTGACGGGCATCCGGGAAGCTTCTCACTGATAGCACCAGGTCGTGCCCGCTTTTCGATTCCTCTCGCTGAGTGTCAGGACCCGGAAGATGATTGAACTCCCTATTTTTGTCGACCCGAGCCAGGGGTAAACCGGACAGGGTTTTGGTTCACCCCTCTGCTTGATTCTTCCTCGGCTATCGCTTTCCTTCGTCTGTGGACGCTTTCCCTCCGCCGCAAATGACTGCGTCTTGCTGCCTGCCGTTCTGATGGGCAGAATGCCTTACCGCTTTGTCACGGCAGACCGCTTACCTTTTTAGGCGCTGGTTACATAATTGTTTGGAGAGCTCCCTTACGTGCTCTAATCTCTCTAGAGCGTTCTGCGTTACGTGAAACAGAGAGATATTCACGCGTGCTTCAGGAGCAAGGTGTGCGGCATGCAACAGCGTAACGATCTCCGTCAGATACTCCAACTCTTCGTTGACCCGCTCCAGCGTGTCGAGAGAAGCTTCTTTTTCATCGGACAGGGCCTCTTCCATTTGCTCGTCCTTCCTGAGCGTCCTTCTCTTCCCCATGGTTCCTCCTTTATCAGATATTAGATAATGATGAGTTTTTTTCGGGAAATGTCAATAGGTCCTTCTCGCTTTTTTTTTTTTCGATCAGGCAAAGTCACCATGCCCGATTCTTCACTGAAATCTTCTCCACCGTCACACTAGGCACAGCATCTCATCGGCGGCTGACAACTTTTGTCAGGGAAGGGGGCTTCGTTGGAGACCGGGCAGCTCAAATGAGGGTCTCCATGGAGAGCATTTCACAAATCCGTGGCCAAATTCAACCGAGGGCAGCGTTGTATGAGTATTTCCATGAGTACGTAGATCGCTGTTACGAGTAAAACGTGCTACGATTCCCGATTTTTCTATCCACCCAGCTTGCTATGGGAACGACAGCAGCTTCGAAGCTTCTTGGCACAAGCCTTGCTTCTTTTAGAAGAGGAGGCTTGACATGGATAGACCAAAAATGCAGTTCCTTATCTCCACTTTCATCGATTCACCAGTCTATCTGAACATGCCGCTGAAGGACAGGATGTCACTTTTGTCAAGGCTGACAAAGAGATATCCAGCCCGTTTTATCTCGGAAGGATTTGACGAAAGCACAGACCGGGATAAAGGAACAATGGTTGCATAAGACGGTAACAGGAGAATTTCTTAGCAGCAAGGTGAGATGACCACGGGGCATGGGTGATTTCGCCAGTGAAGAAAGAGAACCTGTGGGCGATAAGTGGAGCTTGAGGAAACAGTGAGATGAATCACTTCATTCTGTTCTTTGAGAGTGTTATAACATTTCGTTTCCGAAGAGGCAACCTTGGGTAACCAGGGGGCACAAAGCAACACGTCCTGTCCTGAGATAGCTAACACCCGAGAGGATTGTCGGGCCGTCGAAGAAACACCCGTGCCTTATCCCAAGGTCTTTTGAAACAAGCAACCCGGAATCAACCTTCTGGGAAATGAAAAGGAGGGATATGGTCATGAAAGTCAGTGCACCGGCGAACGCATTTCGCGGGGAGAGAAGATCAGAGAAGATCTCGGCTGAGGGCGGGAAGATGTCCATAGGCCGAGCTCTCACAGCGAAACTGCAGTGTCCGGTATGCAAGGAAGTGCGTGACCTTTCGTTGCCTGAGCTCAACAGCCTTTTCATGACCCGTTTCAAGTGCAACTGCGGCGAGCGGCTTGATCCGAAAAGAGATTTGGTTGCCAACGATGAGCCAGAAAAAAGTAAGAATGACTGATGGGCTGACTCAATGCCGAGCCGGTTACAAGCGATGAGAGCCCTCCCTTTTGCAGAAGGTTTGTATTTGGACGTTTTGCGGCTTATGCCGGTTAAGTCCTAAATCGCGGTATTGTGTCGATTTGAGTTCAAGATTTGACGATGGCGAACTATTCCGGTATCGTTATGACAAATGCCACAGAAGGGAAGAGAACAGATGGCGTCTGCAGAAGTAGCAGATATTCTAGGGGAGAAAAAGGTTCTTCGACAGTCCATTAGGAACCGGATGGACGTCATAGACCTTATCAACAGAGGGGTCTCCAAGAGCGCGCTGATGCATCTCGTGAAGTACCTTGGCTTCACGACACTGAACGCACGCTACAGCGAACCAGCACTTCAATCCCGCTGTTTCTGAGCATATCGTTCAGATCGCTGAGTTGGTTGCGAAGGGCGCCGAGGTTTTTGACAGCAAGGAGGCCTTCCGTCTCTGGCTCACCCTTCCGAACAAAGCCCTCGGCAATAAGACACCCCTGTGGTTGATGAACACGAAACGCGGCGTCGATATGGTGATGGAAATCCTCGCGCGTATCGAGCACGGGGTATATTCCTGATGGTCGTATACCGCGGCGGGCTCAAAAAGTACATTCACGACCTGATAGGGAGGGACCCCTAGTAGCAATGTGTTCCGGCATAAAGGCGACCTCGGCGTCCCTGCCCGACTTGGGCTCTTGGATCATGAGTTTCCTGCCAGAGACATCTGATGCACGGAGGTTGAGGGCTTCTCCGATTCTCAGCCCGCAGCGGGCCTGAAGCTCCAATATAAGCCGATCTCTAACGCTTCGTGAGTTGAAGATGATCTCGTCCACTGTTTCCTTGTCCAAGATCTTCCTCGGACGGTGGCAGACGTTCTTGAATGTCTTGAATAGCACGCCGGCATTGCAGGGGTTCTTGATGTTCAGAT
>JBEKCV010000027.1:0-49142 GCA_050014695.1 Thermodesulfovibrionales bacterium | reverse complement strand
AGAGACCGTCCTCCGTATTCTGACAGAACGTTTTCTCTCACATGCGGAGCGAATTCCACGCCTCTATAGTAAGGCTGAGAGCTTACTACCGGCCAATCCTTATTTCAGGGGATACCCGGCACAGCTCAAAGGGTTTTCATAGGCGCTTTCTCTGTTTTTCTATGAAAATTCGTACTATGTTTTAGGAAACATTCAGCAGGAATGGATAGACCGATCCATGGTGCAGCTTTGCTTCTGGGGCGCAGAGTAAACGGCTTTAGCGAACGACTGCCGAGTCAGCTTCAGGTCACCCTCCCTCTCCCTGTAAGGAATCGAGGGAAGCATGTGTGGAGCGCGTGGGCAGTTCTTTCGCGGAAGGCCAAGCAGCGCTTGCAGCGCACGGACGGTCCCGAACGCGTTCGGGATCCAGGTTGTCACCGACCGAAAGGCATGGCACAGCCTGTGATCATACCGTTTGTTGCCGACGAGATTCCGGCAGGCGAATCGTTATGAGCACCGTTCGCATGACGTCATGGATTATGTGTCCATGTTTTTAGGAACGGCATCGAGAAACAGCAAGAATCCTCTTGTGTGTCACTTATTTTCGGCTATCCACGCTTGTTTCGGACAATGGCCTTTTTTTCTGGAGCAAAGGAGGCGCGTTTGAATATTCCCTTACTTCTGCTGAAATACTTGGAAATCCGGAGGAATGAGCGCCGGACGAGGCAGGAATTCTCAGAACGCCGTTTCAGAAAATTCCGCCGGTTCGTCGGATTCGTAAACAGCCGGTCTCCATACTATGCGAGGATCATCAGGGAGCACGGCATTGATGTCAATACCTGCGTTCCGGAAAGCTTTCCCGTCCTGACAAAGCGGACGCTCATGGAGCATTTCGACGATATTGTAACGACGCCGGCCATCACGAAGGAGGGGATCGCGGATTTTCTCTCCCGGTCCAACGATCCCTCTGGACTCTTCAAAGGCAACTTCGTAGTCCTCCATACATCCGGATCATCAGGGGAGATAGGATACTTCGTCTATTCCCAGAGCGACTGGTCGCGTGGGTATGCGCAGTTTTCCCGGCTCCACCCGTTCTCGTTCCGGAGGCGCACGTCCGCGTTCTTCGGTGCAACGCAGGGACACTTTGCTGGTGTCTCCTTGTTTCTCACATGCAGGCGTTCATTGCTGAAGCTCCTGTACCGTGCGGAGATCTTCGAGATCAACGGCCCGCTGCAGCCCGTCATCGAGCGACTCAATGCCCTTCAGCCGGATATTCTGAGCGGCTATCCCTCGGGCTTTTTGATGCTCGCCCATAAGCAGCTGGCCGGAGAACTCAGGATTGTTCCATCGTTCATGGATACCGGCGGCGAGCCGCTCACTCCGGACGCCCGCCGCGTCATCGAAAAAGCCTTCCCGGTCCCTCTACTAGACCTCTATGCCAGCACCGAACACATGCTCATGGCCGTTGCGCACCCGCTGCACGGCGGAATGTATCTACTCGAAGACGATTTAATCTTCGAACTGCACCCCGATCATACCTGTGTCACGAATCTCTTCAATCGGACCTTGCCGATCATTCGCTACCGCATGGAAGACGTGCTTCAAACGATGCCGGATGCCGCTTGGCACCTCCCCTACACAAGGGTCAAGGACCTCGTCGGGCGAATGGAACAGGCGCTTGTCTTTACGAACCGTCATGGCAACGAGGATTACATCTGTCCCATCATCATCGTTGAGTTCCATGTCAAGAACCTACGCCGCTTCCAAATCCGGCCCTTGAGCAGGTCGTCCTTTTTGTTCAGGGCGTGTCTCGAGGACCTGGGGCCAAAGGAGCGGGAGGAAGCGTTTCGGGACATTCGAATGAAGTTGCAAGAGATCCTAAGCCAAAAGGAAATGGACAACGTCACGTTTGATATCGAAGAGGTTGATGACCTGCAGGTTGAGCCGAAGACCGGCAAATTCACGTTGATTACCACCTGATCGCCTTGCGGGAGGAATGCTGCCGAACGGATATCCCTTAACATATATTATATGTACTGTCTTCCCCCCAGAATAGGCATCTACGGACGTCTCTCAGAAGAAGTATTCACTTCTTGGCGTCCGTAGTCTCTCGAATAAGTAAAGAAGTGTTGGCCGCGCCTTTCCGTCAGAAGCGTGTCGTAGTCGCTGAGGAAGATAACGTGTTTGCGCACCTCGGGTCGATGGATGAAGTGTATCCATTGACTAATCATAGCCCGGCCTTGCTCATTGGCCGGGTAAGCTTTGCCGGCGATGATAAGTTGCACAAGGCGCTGAGGACCGGTGAGTATCCGGAGGAGCCTCTCGGGATCAAGCAGCAGAAGGTTCAGCCGTTTGTCCAAAGCGGCGGACGAAACCCAGCGTCAATATGTTGCTATCAGAAATATGTTTAGCATCTTCGATCCTTTCGGGTGGGCCGCCTGAGACAGCCAGTTGCCGGGACAATCATTCCCTGATGTAATCAATGAGAGTTTCACGGGCAGATGAGCGACACTCCCAGAACATGGAACCGGGGACATTACGGATCATCTCTCCCAGGGTTTTCACCGTTCCCATCCAGCGCTCCTTTCCACAGGCTCCGTTCCAGAGTGCATCGGCTTCTTCTGAATCCCATGTCGACATATGGACTCCATTGGTAACGTGTTCTACCAGCACTTCGATCTCAGGCCAGCCTGCGCATCGAGAATTTTTCATAACCATCCTCAAAAATACAATAATTAAATTAATTTAATTTGACATTTTTAGAGAGGATGGTTAATGTTTGTCAGGAGGTTTGTTCGTCCTTATAGGCAAGCGCCAATTTAAAGAGGACTCCGATGGAGGGATGAGAAACTCCCAACCTCATTCCGAACCGAATAAGAAGATAAATGGTGCTCATTCAAGAGTTGCTTCAGGATCTTTTAAGAAAATACTCAAGATGGGCATGATGCAAACATAGGCTAACACCGGGAAAGGAGGTATATGTGGCTGGTTTATATGTAGCTCTTGGGATAATCTTGGGTGGACTGTCAGCGGTAATTATAATGGCCATGTTTTTTGCGGCAAAAAGTGCTGATGAGGATCAGGACCAGGTGAACAGCGGGTTAACTTGTGGCATAAATCATCAGGAGGTACCATCAAGCTCATGTGATTTCTAGAAGTTAACATGCATCCAGTCATTCCTTCATAATCCAAGCCTCTCTTTTTGTTCCCTGTTCTACTCACCTAATCAAGGGATTGGAACAAACACCAAAAAAGGGATGCATAGGCGTTTGAAAGCGAAACGTTATCGCAAATGTCATTTACAAGTTAACAGAGATTGCTCCCCTTGTTAATCCATGGGTAACGTCAAATAAATTTGGGTTTTTGATTCAGGGAAATCATCGCTCTTCAATACTCAAGCCATCTGTTATCAGGAGTCGCCTGATATCCGCGCCATTAAGGGCAAGTAACGTTTCAGCGTGCGCCTTTATGGCCGATGAGCAGATAAGCGCGTCATGGATGATCCCGCCAGAGAGTCCGCTCTCTTTCAATTTCCTGATGACATCCTTGTAATCAGCGCAGCAGTCAAAGCAACAATCTTTGCATTACCCAGAACATTTTTCTGCGTCAGGGTCCAAGACATATCCGTAGTTATGCGAGGACTCACGGGCGAGGTTGTCAGCACCGCATGCAGTTCCGCAGGTGCATGGGATGCGACAATCATGGAAACCTCTCCCGATTTTCCCTTCTTCAACCACGCCAATGTTCGGGCATGGGCTGAATGCGGTCTCACAATCGCTGCTGCAAGTATTCTTGTGTCAAAAAGCGCCCGCCTCATCCTGAGCCCGAGACCATTTTTCTATTCCGATCTTCGAGCACCTTGCCAACCCATGATGCAATATCCCCGGTGTCCTCGCCCGCGAAGACCAAAACTCCATTCTCAATCTGTAAGGGAAAATACCCTGTAACCTAACAAACGTATTCCAGACTTTGGAAGGGGCGTTTATTTATCCCTGTACTAAACGGCAGCGTCTTCACCGCTAAGAGATGGATTACGTTCGGAATATGTAAGACCTTCATCCTAAAAACCTTCCGGTAACAACATGATAAGATTTGTTAAAATGGTGAACATCTCGGTAATTCATAAATTGCCACCAGCAGTGAAGAAGATAGTTGTTGTTGAATAAGTGGATGAACTCATTTGAGTCAAAAAGAAACATACCATTATCGGATTCGATGAGGAAAAGGCTTCCTGCGCTCCCTATACTTGTTATATTTCTTGTCTCCTTCGCAGTCTATTACAATGCCCTTTTAAACGACTTCGCCTCTGACGACACAGTCCAGGTTTTGGAAAACCACTGGATCAGAGATGTGAAATACATCCCGGACGTATTTTCTGAAAGTGTATGGGGTTTCCAGGGAGAGACTGTCATCTCGAACTACTACAGACCTCTGATGCATCTCATCTTCATGTTTAATTACTACGTCTTCGGCTTAAGACCCTGGGGTTTCCACCTGGTGAACATCCTATTTCATGCGGGTGTATCTATCCTGGTTTTTGTTATTGCATCGAGGCTTCTCCGGGCCTCATCGAGTTTCTCCCAGCGAGATGAGACGGAATTTATAGGGGCGTTACAGTCACCACCCTTTGTAGCTGCTGTTTTATTCGCTACCCATCCTATTCATAATGAGGCGGTGGCGTGGGTTGCAGGAGTGCCAGAGCTTTCCTACACCTTCTTCTCCCTTCTTTCCCTTTACCTCTACATGAGATATGAAGAAGGGACGAAGGGGATGTATCCATTATCAGTCGTCGCCTTTTCTCTTGCCCCCTTGTGTAAGGAGCCGGCGCTGATGCTTCCGATTATTCTTATGGCGTATGACTCTGTCTTTGGGAAAAGAGCGAAGGGGTATCTGCCCTTTATAAAGAGATACCTCCCTTATCTTATGGTCGCAGGGGTTTACCTGGGGTTGAGGTACCATGCCCTTGGGGGTTTTTCGCCCCAGGAACCGCATGTAGTGTTAAGTGCCTATGGGTATATCATCAACGTCTTTCCGCTTTTCCTTCAGTATCTTGAGAAACTTCTTTTACCCCTAAACCTGAATGCGTTTCACGTCCTGCACCCGATCTCTTCCATTTTCGAGACAGGAGGAATTATGTCTTTAACTGTTGCAGCGGCCTTTGTTGTGGTCACCTTTATAGCTTTCAAGAAAAAAAGCAAAGTCTGCTTCGCTCTCTTGGTGATAGCGTTACCTCTTTTGCCGTCACTTTACATACCCGCAGTCGGGGAAAACGTCTTTGCTGAAAGGTATCTGTATCTTCCCTCCTTCGGCTTTGTCCTACTGATAGCCTTGGCACTTTCATGGGCCAAGGCTGTTAACCCCGGACTCGCTTCCGGCCTGCTTATCATTTTTCTTGCAGTGGCGGTTATCTATTGCCTGGGGACAGTGACCAGAAATGCCGTCTGGAGAGATGATTTAACCCTTCTTACCGATACGGTGAGAAAATCGCCGGACGCGGCAATACCTCATCATAATCTTGGAACCGCATATGGAAAGCAGGACCGGCTTAATGAGGCAGTAGATGAATTCATCACTGCATTGAAGCTCAGGCCTGATTTTGCAGAGGCCCATTATAATCTTGGAATCGCATATGGAAGACAGAACCGCCTCGATGAGGCAGTAAATCAATTCATCACTGTATTGAAGCTCAAGCCTGACTATGCTGCGGCCCATAATAATCTTGGAATTGCATATCTCAATCAGAACCGGCTTAATGAGGCAGCAAATGAATTCATCACTGTATTGAAGCTCAAGCCTGACTATACTGCGGCCCATTATAATCTTGGAACCGCGTATCTCAATCAGAACCGGCTTGATGAGGCAGCAAATGAATTCATCACGGCGTTGAAGCTCAAGCCTGACTATGCTGCGGCCCATAATAATCTTGGAATTGCATATCTCAATCAGAACCGGCTTAATGAGGCAGTGAATGAATTTATTAAGGCGTTGAAGCTCAGGCCCGACTATGCCGATGCGCGTAATAATCTTGAAATCTGTCACGAAAAAATGAAACCGACGAACCGATAGTCGGAAGGAATGCTTTACTATTTTTTGGTTTGTATTCACAGACTTCTTATCCAACTTTTCTGCATAACGACGTTAGAATAGACAATCATAACATTCCTGTTAAATGCCATACTCACCCCTTTGTAGGTAGAACCGATGTTAGGAATGCCTCCATGACATCCTCCCGTGTCAATGCCACAGTTGGGCTGTGGACTGCCTTTCTTTCCAAAGCCTGTCTCCCCCGATAGGAAATCGCGCTGAAACATAATCGGTTATCCTATTGCCGCGGATGCCGGACGCAGATGGTATAATCAGTCGTGAAATCAGGATTTCCATACGGAAAAGGCATCTTTAGTGGAAGGAAAAAGAGAGGACAGACAATTTAGGAAGATTGTTAAGTTATCTGTCATGGAAGGGATATTCGGTCAAGTTTTCAATTCGCTCTGTGGACCGAGTTCGGCATTTCTGACAAAATTTGCGATCATGTTGAACGCTACACCCTTTCAATTCGGTATCCTCTCTGCAATAGGCCAAATCTCCCAAATCTTTCAGCCCCTCGGTGCGCTTGTAACAAAGAGGCGCCGGAAACGAAAAGGGGTCGTTCTCGCGCTTCAAGGCGGTGGACGCAGTATAGTACTGCTCTATGGCGTGCTCCCGTTTGTTGCTCTCCCGGGGAGCCCGATCGATGTCTTTCTTTTCCTGTTCCTTCTGAGCGTCTCCCTGATAGCGGTGGCGGAAAATGCATGGATCGGGTGGATATCGGACCTCGTGCCACCAAGGTTCAGGGGACGCTTTTTTTCGGTTCGGTCACAGTACCTGATGCTCACTGCCATCGGCGCAGGCTACGCATTCAGCCTCTTCATTGACTCCTTCAACAGGGGGGGAGGGCAGGTGCCGCACACTTTACACTTCGCCTTTCTTAAGGCAGAGCATTTGCCCTTGGGGTTTGCAATTCTTTTTTTCGGAGCCGCCATTGCAGGTTTTATCGGACTGGGTGTTCTTTCACAACAGCCGGAAAAGATAAAGGGGATCGAAGAGGAAGGTATTGTGGAAATGTTCGTTATCCCGCTGAGGGATAGTAACTTCAGAAGGTTCCTTCTCTACAACTGCTGGTGGATGTCTGCTGTAGGGATAGGAGCACCCTTCTGGCAGCCCTTCATGATGCAGAAACTCGGCATGTCGCTCTTTGAGGTCCAGATCTACGGCAGCGTAAACATCATCGCATCCATACTCGTCCTACGGTTATGGGGAAGGCTGATCGACGCCTATGGAAACAGAACCGCAATGCGATTCATCATTCTCCTTGGGGGCTTCAACCCGATGGTTTGGCTTTTCATAACTCCCCGCAACTATCTCATTCTGTACCTGGAGGCGATCACATCCGGAATCATGTGGGCAGGGGCGGGATTAGTCGTGACAAACTTCGCGCTTTCAATTGCCCCGAACGAGAGAAGGCAACTCTACGCGGGGGTGTCCGGGGCCTTTTCAGGCATTGCGATGATGACAACGATGCTTCTCTCAGGTGCCTTTCTTCCACGGGCTCTTGAAATCAGTGGCCTTCACCTTGAGCCGGAGCAGGTGCTCTTTGCGTTGACCGGCATAGCACGCTGGAGCTCTCAGGTGCCTCTCTCCTGGGTCCACGAACCAAGATCAAGACCTGTCAGCGAGGCGATCACTTCCTTCATCAGGGAGATTAGACCGAGGATTATGAAATAGCAGCAGCCCAACCGTACGCTGAATGCTCTATGAAACACTCGCAACATCTACTGGCAGGGAGAAAGGCATCGGTGCCCTCGTTAAAGGACGACCACATTGAGACTTGACAGCTGCCGTGCATGTGGTAAGCTTTGAGAAAGGACGTCATTCAAAGAGAAAGGAGCGCAAGGCGATGGATTTGAAATTGACCGGTTTGGAAGCAGCTGCGGTAATGAGCGCACTTCAAGTTTACCTGAAGGAGCTTGAAAAGGCTGGCGAAGAAAAGGGAATCCTGATTGAAAAAAAGGCCGTCAAGGGACTCATTAATAGGATGGAGGACATGCCCGCGGGCGAAGTTCCATAGAGAGAAACAACGCTTTTAATGTCTTTTTCCGTTTAGGGCGAGAGGAAATTCCCCCTCGCCCTTAATATTTATTCTCTTATCTTTTTGCAATGTATTTCTGGCGTACGCCCGCAGTTTCTTAATCTCAGCTTTAGGATTTTTATGGGCCGCCATTCTCCGAGTTCGCAATCACCCGCCACTAACATCTCCTGAGAGATTTAGTGGCGGGTGATTGACTCTTGCTCCCTCACACATGTGCTTTCAGCTCTACTGGGGATGATGGTTTTCAAGAATATCTCATCGCTTGCTTGCACAGAATGAGATACGCGTAATCATCAATCCTTTTGGTCGGGTCAGCAGATGAAGCATGATTGTACCTTATTTCATCTCTTTTTTTGCCTCGAAGAGTTTAATTTTGCACTTACGCGACAAATGAGCCTTATTCGCCTTCAGACATTCCACAACGCGGCCCTCTCCCGGCTTCACGCCTCCGCAGAACATCGCGATGTCGTCCTCGCAGGCCTGATGTGCTTCCTTCAAAGCCTCCTTCACTTGCACAAGATGCATCTTGCAGCCAGGTGAAAGTTGCGCCTCATTCTGCTTCAGACATTTCGCTATCCGTCCCTCCCCCGGCTGCACATTGCCACAGAACTGCGCAATATCTGCTGCGCATGGTCTCTCCTGAGCGAATGAGGCCGATGTCACCACAAGCAATAACGCACTCGACAGACAGACTATTACCAGTCTCTTCATCTCCACCTCCTTGCGATATTTGATATGTTCGCTCACAGGGCACTGCCTCCGCCTCCTTCGCCATCGATCATGCCGTGCCCGCACCGGCATTCGTGCCGGCTCAGTTGGGCCGGCTGTAATCAAAGTTCTGCATCTGCACGCTCAACTGCTTGGCGGGCACCATGGCTTCAGAATACGCCACATAGTTGAGCCCGCTGGGAAGCGTGTTGAACGTGGCCGTTATCTCGACGGGATCGCCCTGAAAGGTCGTATTGACCTGGATCCGGCGCGTGTGTCGGGTGCGCGCATCTATCCAAATGGTGAGACTGTCGCCCGGCATGACGACATTCTGACCAGTCATCTGGAGCGACCCGCCGGCGTCCGGCCCCATCGTTCTTGCCGACATCATGAAGTCGAGGATCTTGCCTGTCGTGGGCAGCGTATATTGTTCAAGGAGGCCCCGCAACCCGGTGAGGTACTGTTCCAACTCCTTTTTCTTTTTCTCGGCAATGTCCCGCCGCAGGAAGCCTCGGGGCAGAGGGGCGCTCTGATCGTTCAAGAGACTCCTCTGCAACTGGCCGTCAGGGGCATAGTTGACCAGTTCAATGCGGGTATCCTTTATTTGGCCTTGTTCGATGATTTCCGTACGGCTGTTCCAGGTGTACTGGCGCATCAGCGCGGCGTTGGCCTTGCGGGCCTCGGCGATCTGGACCGCCGCATTGGCGTCAGCGGAAAGCTCGCTCTGCGCCTGAACTGCCCGTGGCAGACCGATAGCGATCAGACAAGCGAAAACGGTAAGCAGGATCTTCATAGCTGATTCTCCTTTCTTCATGGCTGATTCTTCTTTGTGTCTGGTTATTCAATTCGAGTGACTATCGAGACCCTCACCACATCCCTAGCGCTATAATGAATTCGGGATGCCAATCATCGGCGGCCGAATCCGCCGGATCGGCCACCCCAGCCACCGCCGCCACTGGAACGGCCGGCCCAGCCACTGCTCCCGCCACTGGTCTTCCTGAAGTTGTTGTACTTCTCATCCCCCTGGCTCCGCGCCTGAGCCTCCTTCTGGACCGACTCGGGTGGCTTGCTGGCGCTCTGCCAGCCACTGGAAGTGTGCTGCTGCCAGCCACTGCCACTGTTCTTGTAGACATTGCCATTATGGTCGGCATACGCCGTATTGCCCTCTTTAGCGGCGCTGCTCGAGTACGTCTTCGACTGCCCCGTCTTGGTGTCCGTCACCGTGGTCGAGTGCTGGGCGCTTGCCCCTTGGGGGCCGGAGGCCGCCGTGGTCTCGCCGCTCTTCGTGATCCCCGTGTTCGCGTTAGTGGTCGTGTGCTCGGCCTGGGCCGATTGTTGCCCGTAGACATTGGCCGAGCGCGTCCCTTCCGCCGATGTTGTGGTACCGCCCGGTCCGGTGGCCGTCCCGGCGGCGCCTTTCGTAGCGGTCCCCGTCTGCGGGTTATAAGTGGCGCCGTGCGCCACGCCCCCCGACACGCCACTTGTTGTATTGAACGTTCGCCCGTAGCCCGCCGTCTGCTGCCCGGTGTAGGGGTTGTAACTCCTGCCGGCCGCATAGCTGCCGGTGGTGCCCGTGGCAGTGTTCTTGTATGACCCGCTGGCCGTGGTGCCGACAGTCCCCCCGGGATTACTGTAGTAGGTCCGGGTGCCCGAGTAGGCCGTGCTGCCGTAATGGCCGTAGACGTTGGCGCTGGCCGAGCCGCAGCAAGGGTAACCGCCGTAGTAGGCCGGGTGGTAGTAAGGCGTGGCTCCCCACGAGTAGGTTGCCGACGCAGTGGCGACGCCCATGGCAAAGCCAAACGTCATTCCAATCATCGGATTGTATACGGGCTGGGCCATCACCCCGTACGTGACCGGCGGTGCGTAGTAGACCGTTCCGACCCAGGGCTGGTAGGTGTATCCCGTTCCGTACACGACCACGCCATCGGGCGTCACCACCGTCCCCAAATAACCGGGCGTGTACCCGACGTAGACCACTTGTGCCGTTGAGCCGTATACCCTGACGTAGGTTACATAGTGGAGCGGCGAGGCGGCGGGGATATTGTAGATCACCGCGGGCACCGACGGTGCGACGTACCAGGGGCCGTTCACCGAGGTCCCATAGAACCAGACACCGGCCAGGAGAGCGTAGTAGGAGGCAGCGTCCACCTGGATGACCGGTGCTGGGGAGTTCACGACGTACTGAAGCGGCGTGCCCGCGATCGGCTGGAGCTGGGGGGGGCCGTCGTAGTCCGACTGAAACGTGGGCCCGTTCGACCGCGGCACTGTCGCTGTCTGTGGGATCGAATTCGTGATGACGGCCTCCTGCGCCTGCGCTGTACCGGCGACCGCGGCAAGTACTATGCCGGCGGGCGAATCCGCCGGGATCTGGCGGAAGTCGGCCGGGAGATCGGTGCTGGGCACGTAGGTCCAGGGGCCGGTGAGGACCAGACTGCGATACCAGCGGCCCGAGAGGAGGACATAGTAGTTGCTGTCTATCGCTTCGAAGAGCACATCGTTGGCGGTATTGGATGCCCAGGAGAGACTCGTCCCCTCAATGGGCGCAAAGGCAGGCTGTCCCTTGAACATGAGGAGTTCCGCGGGCGTCTCGCTCACGTAGATCGTGGGCACCCCGTTTGCGAGCGACGGCTTCGGCTGGGCGTCGCCACCATCGATCAGGTCTACCAGGCCGCTTTTCCCCAGGCTCTGGGCTACCTGGTCGATCCCCGCTGGGAGCACCATGGGCTGGTACCAGGGCTGATCGAGTGTCCCGGCGAAGAGCCAGCCATCATAGACGTGCAGGTAGAATGTGCTGCTCCCCTGTTGCCGGAGGATCAGCGCGTGCGTGTTGATCACCCGCTCGAACTGCGTATTGGGGACCGGCCGCAGGACGGGACTCCCGTCGATCATCACAAGGAGCGCCGGCGAGTAGCTGACAAAGATAGTGGGAGGCGTGTTGTTCACCGGGATGCCGGCAGGCTTCACGCTGCCGGAGGCGGCTAGCGAGGCTTCCAGACGGTCGAGGGAGATGATCCGCTTGGAAGTGGCGGCCAGTTGCGTCGCGAGCGCTCGCATATACGCGGCGCCGTTGTCCGGGAGCGTAGGGAATTTGCTCTCAGTCAGGGTGAGCTCATCGAGGAGCACCATCCGTGCGACCCTGTCCACCTGTGTGCGCGCCTTCCCCCAGATCACGCCGAAGATCTCCTCCTTTGAGCCCTTCGGCTTGACGCCCAGCACCGCGCGAAAGTTCAATATATCTCCTTCCCACGTATCGATCTGTGGCTGGTACACAAGCAGCGTGGCCTTGCTGAGCTTGAACTCCCGCGGCCACGTGTCCGTAACGGGCGTAGCGCCGCCGGCGCCCGACTGGGCAAAAGCGCCCGATGTCGCCGCAAACACCACCGCAGATACGATAAAAAACATAAATAACCTTCTCATCTTAAGCCTCCTTCACAGAGTTGATAAACCCCCAGAGGGCGTTGCATAAAAGCCACACTCCTCCACCTTTTTCTTTGCCTCGAACAGCTTCATACATTTGCTGACAGATGAGACTTCTTCGCCTTCAGGCACTCCATGATACGGCCCCCTCCCGGCTGGACATTCCTTACTCAAATTCTATCAACAATTTCTCATCTTTCAATGGCTATAGCACGGGAATGATGTTATTCAAACCTGCTCCCGTGGTTTGGCCATGCTGAGGGAAGACTTCTTTTCGACAACACCTTGATATCACTCGTCTTCATCTTGCCGCCCAGAATGAATCGTGGTTTCAATAGAAACGTTCATGAGCTAACGCTCACACCGGAGGATGAAAATCTGGGTTTTCCTTGGGAGACAGAGCGAGCGAAGTGTGCTATATTGACTCGTAGCATATCTAACCTAAGGAGGCCAATGCCATGGACATTATGGTAGAGCGCGGAGCTGGACTGGACGTTCATCAGGAAACAGTAGTTGCCACAATCGATGGACAGGGGATCAGGAAAGCGACCCAGACTTTTGGAACTTTTACCGGAGAGTTGGAGCGCCTGCGAGATTGGCTCAAGGCGAACGGCATAACACATGTGGCGATGGAAAGTACTGGCATCTATTGGAAGCCCGTCTTCAACATTCTCGAAACAGATTTTGAAGTTATTCTGGTCAATGCCCGGCACATCAAGCACGTGCCAGGCAGAAAGACTGATGTGACCGACAGTGAATGGCTATGTAAACTTCTCCGGAATGGCCTCTTAAGGGGTAGTTTCATACCCCCGTCCGACATACGGGAACTACGGGACCTGACACGATACCGACGGAAGTTGACGGAGGCCATAAGTGCCGAAAAGAACCGGGTGCAGAAGGTGTTGGAAGATGCCAACATCAAGATCTCGTCGGTTGTGTCGGACACGTTTGGCGTCTCTAGTACGGCCATCATCGAAGCGCTCCTTGCAGTGGGTAAACTCCGGAAGAAAAAGGATGCGCTCCATCAGGCACTGGTAGGGAAGATAACCGAGCACCATACCTTCCTGATCCAGACATCGATTGGGCATATCCGATCGATTGAAAAGCTGGTGACGGGTATCGATAAGCAGATCGATGAAAAGCTCAAACCCTATCAGGAGGAATATGAGCTCTTACAGACCATTCCGGGGGTCAAGCAACACGCTGCGGCATCCATCATAGCGGAGATCGGAGTGAACATGGAGCAGTTTCCTACGGCGGACCATTTATCGTCGTGGGCCGGGATGAGTCCCGGCAACAACGAGAGCGCCGGTAAAAAAAAAGCCGAAAGAACCACCCATGGAAGCAAGGCGCTTAGAGCTACTCTTACGGAAAGCTCCTGGGCGGCCAGTCGGACAAAGAATTGTTATCTGAAGGCAAAATATCACAGCCTGGTAGGCCGACGCGGAAAGAAACGGGCATTGATAGCCGTGGGGCATAACATGTTGGTCATGATCTACCATATCCTTAACCATAAGATTCCGTATAAAGAACTCGGCATTGATTATCTCGACAAGCGGAGAAAGGACAAGATAACCAAAAGCTACATCAAGAGGCTTACCGCCCTGGGTTTTGAGGTAACCATAAAAGAAGCGGCATAGGGCAAGGAAACAAAGGGTGCTCTGATCTATCCGAAGGGAAGGTGAGTTTAAAGGTCGAGCATTACTGGTGGTATATGACCCCGAAATAGAAACTGACCGGGCCGGTTCTAAGCACAACGGAATGTTGCCATGAGCACGCAGGTGAAATTTTTCATCTTTAACCGGCAACTCTCTTATAACCTTCTTCTCGGACTGAAGAGACTGTTGATGTTTGATCGTCAAGGATGTACGCATAGGTCGTAAAGAATGAGTTCCCTTGGAGCAGCAGTAATAAGGGAGACAATATTGTTGTGCCTAAATGGAATAAGGATTTTCAGGTGAAATGTGCACATCCTTGCCATAGGGTTTGAGAAACCGAAGGTTGTTGTGTAAGATATGATTATTCAGAAGGGAGGCAGCGGGTTTGTTCAATATCATAGCGATTTTAATTACCCTTTCAGCGGTTTTCGGCTATATAAATCACCGTTTCATCAAACTGCCCACTACAATAGGACTGCTACTGATATCCATTTTCATGTCCCTCGGTGTGGGCGTCTTAGGACATCTCGGAGAGGTGGGCTTCGCAATCGAAAAACAATGCATAGATATCGTGCATGCAATCGATTTCAACAAAACCCTCATGGTCGGAATGCTCAGTTTTCTTCTGTTTGCCGGTGCGCTGCATGTTGACCTCAACGAACTGACGAAACAAAAGTGGGCAGTGCTCATTTTTGCTACAGTGGGGGTCATCCTTTCAACATACCTGGTCGGCATGCTTACCTATGTGATTTTGGGATATTTAGGGCTCACCCTGACATTTGTTTACTGTCTCCTTTTCGGCGCGCTGATCTCTCCTACCGATCCCATTTCCGTGCTGTGGATTCTCCGGCAACTCGGCGCACCCAAAAGCCTTGAGGTCAAGATCGCCGGTGAATCTCTGTTCAACGACGGAATAGGAGTCGTCGTATTCGCCATGATCGCGGAAATAGCCTTTGGAGGTGGAGATGTTTCTTTCGGGGGGATCTCTGTCCTATTTGCCCAAGAAGTCATAGGCGGGATTTTCATAGGTCTTGCAACAGGATGGGTCGCGTTTAAACTCGTCAAGAGCATCGATAACTATCAAGTTGAGATACTGATCACTCTTTCATTGGTCATGGGTGGATACGCACTTGCCTCTGAGATCAAGGCTTCAGGGCCTCTTGCTGTTGTTGTTGCCGGTCTCTTAATTGGAAATCCTGGGCGGCAATTTGCGATGTCTGAGAAGACACGGCTGAATCTCGATATGTTTTGGGAGCTCATCGACGAGGTTCTTAACTCTCTTTTGTTTGTGATGATCGGCCTGGAACTCCTGATCATTCATCTTTCGGCAAAGTCTATTCTTGCAGGCACGATTGCCGTTCTGATAGTCCTCTTTTCAAGGATCGTCTCTATCGGAGTGCCCCAGTCAATACTATCGATTGGGAAAACCTTCGACTATTCATCTCTTAAAATAATGACCTGGGGCGGGTTGCGAGGAGGTATCGCCGTGGCACTCGCCCTTTCGCTCCCCGCAGGGGCGGAGAAAGATATTGTCATTACGATGACCTATATTGTAGTGGCCTTTTCCATACTGGTCCAGGGCTTGACAGTAAAGTATCTGGTCAGGACCTTGTGATAGAGGCGGGATGATCTTTAGTGAAGATCATCTTCATTTCCCGGCTGCGCGGGGCCTACCCTCATCTTTTTCGTGCAGCCTCGTGGCGCATTTTCCGATTAAATATTCATCCCTATGGATGTTTGTTTCACGCCTCGTCTGAGACCCTGACAATATCCCGTTTTAATAGGGACGTGATAAAGCGGGTTGAAAATCGTTATGCGACAAATGAAATATGGAAGCCTGTCCAGCGAACCAAAAGAGGCATGAGAGTTTTCCCATCATCTATCACTTCATCGTTTTCATTCTTTCATAACAGATTTCAAGGTTATGACGTGCCTCAGCATCATCAGGCTTGAGCTTCAAGACAGTGATGAATTCATGTATTGCCTCTTCAAGGCGGTTCTGATTCAGATAGGCAGCCCCCAGATTATAATGGGCGTCTGAATCATCCGGTTTGATCTCTAGTGCAGCGATGAATTCATGTACTGCCTCTTCAAGGCGGTTCTGCTCCATATAAATAGCCCCAAGATCATTATGGGCCCGAGCATCGTCAGGCCTGAGCTTCAATGAGGCGATGAATTCATGTACTGCCTCTTCAAGGCGGTTCTGCCTTGCATATGCATTTCCAAGATTATAATGAGCTTCTGCATAGTCAGGCCTGAGCTTCAATGCAGCGATGAATTCATGTACTGCCTCTTCAAGGCGGTTCTGCTTTGCATATGCCATTCCAAGATTAGAGTGGGCCTCTGCAAAGTCGGATTTGAGCTTCAATGCAGTAAGGAATTCATGTACTGCCTCATCAAGGTGGTTCTGCTTTGCATATGCATTTCCAAGATTATTATGGGCCTCTGCAAAGTCAGGCATAAGTTTCAATGCAGCGTGGAATTCATGTACCGCCTCCGCAAGGCGGTTCTGCTTTAGATATGCAATTCCAAGATTAGTATGTGGTATTGCCGCGTCCGGCGACTTCCTCACCATATCGGTAGAAAGGGTAAAATCATCTCTCCAGACGGCTATCCGCTTCAGCGTTGCATATGACAGTGAAATAACAAGGGAGATTGCCACTGCGATAGTGACAGCTTTGACCGTCCGGCTCCCTTGGTTCAATGAATCTGCCTTTGCCCAAACCCACGCTGCGATCAACCCTATGAGAAGGAACGGCCCCAGGCTGGGCAGATACATATATCTGTCCGCCATAGCTTGACTCCCCACCTGTACAATGCCGATAACGGGGATGAGCGTCACCACATAATACCCCCATGCGGACAGCCATACCCTCTGTTTCTTTGCGGCAACGAGGAGGATCGCGGTGAGCCCGACCACAAAAATGACCGCAATAAGATATTGCGGCGACACAAGCGTTACCTCCTGCCCTTTCGGATAGGGATAATACGAGCTCAAGCCCACAGGTACCGCTATTTTCCCCAGATAGTCAACGAACGCATTTGCCGCCACCAGCATGCGTGCCCGCAAAGGTACAAATCCCATCATCCCTGTGGCTCCTACAGTCCTCTGCGCCATGATTGTGAGAGTCGACGAAATAAGGCCGCATACGATAAAGGGTAGTTTCTCCACACCTGAATCCCTGAATGACTTCCAGGAGCGAATCCGCTGGAAGGGATACCAGTCCAGCAGCAACAGTACCACAGGGAGGCTCACCGCCATCGGTTTGCTCAAAAGAGCGAGAACGAAAAAGACCAGAGAAACCAGATAGGACCGATTGAAAAACCGTGATGCTGCTTCCTTCTTCTCAAGAGGCTCGTTGACCAGGGCACGTATATGGTTTGCATAGGCAGAAATGCTGAGCAGAAAGAACAGACCGCACAGAAGGTCCTTTCGCTCTGCTACCCATGCCACTGACTCCACATGTAACGGATGCAGTCCGAACAAGAGACCGGTCACCCCTGCTGCGATCAGTATCCTTCGCCGATCCAGAAACGTGGATGCCGCATCAGGCATCGATCGCTCCTTCCACATCTCCAGAAGCTTTATGCACAGGAGCACTACAAGGAACGTGTTCATTGCATGAAGCAAGATATTCGTCAGGTGATGCCCGAGCGGGTTCAGTCCCCAAACAGCGTAATCAAGGGCATGGGATATCCAGGTGAGAGGATGCCAGTTGCCCACGTGGAAACCCGAAAACGCCCATCTAAAGAACGCCCAATTCAATGAGTGAATGTGAAGATTAGTAATGACATAGCTATTATCGTCCCAAGTAACAAAATCATTCCGGAGCGCAGGCAGATAGACTGAAAACGTTATGAGTGAAGCAAAAGCTGCAAGATAGTATGGAACTCGCCGTCCATTCATAGTGTTTTGATCATTTAATCTGCTGTTTTTTGAACAACAGAGAGCATCGGGTCTTGCTTCTTATTTCGGTGTTTTCCCTTTTTCATTTTACTACATCGTAAATAGCCGGATTAAATTGATACTTACGTGTGTATACAGCTTGTGACCATCACCATTATACCAAAGCATAACGGTGCAACGAGCGGTGGAAAGTCACAGAACGGGAGCAGAAAGAGTACGTGTAGGAATACGCATTTTTAGGCGGGCCGTCTCGGTCGATACGCTTCACTCAAGCGGCTCCCCCTTTTTTGGAACCCTGCAGTAGCTTTGATTTGCTATACCTGCGGACTCACCGGAGAAAGTAGTCTCTATCCCTACGAATAACAGCACACTCATTTGGTTGCGGATTGAATCTCGTTATGCAACCTTTGTGCAGGGAAACTGGACCGTCTGTTAAACCGCAAGAGGCGTCAGGGCCTTTCTCCCGCCTATCGCTTTGTAGTTTTTATTCTCTCATAACACACTTCAAGATTATTACGCGCCTCTGCAAAGTCAGGCTTGAGCTTCGATGCCGCGATGAATTCATTTACTGCCTCATCAAGGCGATTCTGCTTTAGATATGCAGCTCCAAGATTATTATGGGCTTCTGCAAAGTCAGGTTTGAGCCTCAACGCCGCGATATATTCATTTGCTGCCTCGCCAAGGCGGTTCTGCTTTAGATATACATTTCCAAGATTATAATGAGCTCCAGCATGATCAGGGTTGAACTTCAATGCCGTGATGTATTCATTCGCTGCTTCATCGAATCGGTCCTGATTTGAGTATGCATTTCCAAGATTATTATGGGCCTCTGCATAGTCAGGATTGAGCTTTAATGCCGTGATGAATTCATTTACTGCCTCCGCAAGGCGGTTCTGCTTTAGATATGTTGTTCCAAGATTATAATGAGCATCTGCATCGTCAGGATTGAGCTTCAATGCTGTTAGGAATTCACTTACTGCCTCCGTAAGGTGGTTCTGCTTTAGATATGCATTTCCAAGATTATTATGGGCGTCTGCGTAGTCAGGATTCAGTCTTAAGGAAGCGCTATATTCGACAATGGCCTCCGTAAGGCGCTCCTGCGTGAGATATGCATTTCCAAGACTATTATGAGGCATTGCCGCATCGGGCGACTTTCTCACCGTATCTGACCAAAGGGTTAAACCATCTTTCCATACAGCGATCTGCTCTAGCGTTGCATATGACAATGAAATAACAAGGGAGATTGCGATAGTGATAGTCAACCCTTTCACCAGCGGGCTCCATCGTTTCAATGAATTTGCCTTCGCCCAAACCCATGCTGCGATCAACCCTATGAGAAGGAATGGCCCCAGGCTGGGCAGATACGTATATCTGTCCGCCATGGATTGGCTCCCCACCTGTACAATGCCGATCACGGGGATGAGCGTCACCACATAATACCCCCATGCGGACAGCCATACCCTCTGTTTCTTTGCGGCAACGAGGAGGATCGCGGTGAGCCCGACCACAAAAATGACCGCAAAAAGATATTGCGGCGACACAAGCGTTGCCTCCTGCCCTTGCGGATAGGGATAATACGAACTCAAGTCCACAGGGACCGCTATTTTCCCGAGATAGGTAACGAACGCCTTCGCCGCCACCAGCATGCGTGCCCACAAAGGTACAAATGTCATCATCTCTGTCGCTCCCCCAGTCCTCTGCGCCATGATTGTGAGAGTCGACGAAATAAAGCTGCATGCGATAAAGGGTAGTTTCTCCACACATGAATCCCTGAATGACTTCCAGGAGCGAATGCGCTGGAAGGGATACCAGTCCAGCAGCAACAGCACCACGGGGAGGCTCACCGCCATCGGCTTGCTCAAAAGGGCGAGAACGAAAAAGACCAGAGAAACCAGATAGGACCGATTGAAAAACCGTGAGGCTGTTTTTTTCTTCTCAAGAGGCTCGTTGTGCAAGGCACGTATATGCTTTACATAGGCAGAAATGCTGAGCAGAAAGAACAGACCGCACAGAAGGTCCTTTCGCTCTGCTACCCATGCCACTGACTCCACATGTAACGGATGCAGTCCGAATAAGAGACCGGTCACCCCCGCTGCGATCAGTATCCTTCGCTCGTCCAGAAACGGGGATGCCTCTTCAGGCATCGACCGCTCCTTCCACATCTCCAGAAGCTTTATGCACAGGAGCACTACAAGGAACGTATTCATTGCATGAAGCATGGTATTCGTCAGGTGATGCCCGAGCGGGTTCAGCCCCCAGACAGCGTAATCAAAAGCATGGGATACCCACGTAAGCGGATGCCAGTTGCTCGCGTAGAAACCAGAAAATGCCCACTTGAAGAACGCCCAATTCAATGAGCGAATGTGAAAATTATTGATGATATACACATCGTCGTCCCAGCTGACAAAATCATTCCGGAGAGCAGGCAGATAGAGTGAAAACGTTATCAGTGAAACAACAACTGCAAGATAGTATGGAACGTGTCGTTTAGTGTCTTTGTCATTCAAGCTGCCGCTCTTTGACGAGCGAAGAGGGTCAGGTCTTATTCCTTTTCGTTGTTTTCTCTTTTTCATTGTACTAAATCGTAAATCGCCAGATGAAATTAACAATTACGTGCTCTATACAGCTTGAGATCATCACCATTATACCAAAGCATAATCGTGCGATTCACGGACGGACTTCCACGGAGTATCCGATTAGGTTAGATGCAGAGACTTCAGGGGCACGGCAAGCACTTTCAAATATAAAAGGGCCTGAAAAGTAAGCAGACCCTTTTATATATAGTTTTCCAGAGAATGGCAGCTACCTGATTTTATTCAATAACAAGTTTCTTTATCTTACTCTCTTCTTCTGTCTGCCTGGCATTAAACTCAATGTGCAGAACCCCATCTGTGAAACTGGTCTTTGCCGAGTCCACATCAATGTCTTCACCAAGCGAAAGAATCCTTGTCATCTGTCCTCTTGAGATTTCTCTGATGATATAGTCATTCTCGGAAACTTCTTTATCCTGGTGAGCCTTGACCACGATCTTGAGAAGGTTATCCTCAATCTCAACATCCAAGTCACCTTTGGAAGCCAGGGGAACTGCTGCATCAACACAGTACTTTCCATCCCTTTTGTAAGCGTTGACCCTGGGGCTTTGGTTCTTGCCCTGCTGCGTTTTGATCGTTGCCCCGAGAGAGTTCGCAAACTCGTTGAAAAATTTGTCAAACTCATCCAGAAGCGGCGTTGAAAGGCTTGTTCTTGTGAAGGGAAACATTGTTCTCGTCATTTTCATACCTCCATGGAGTATATGTCTTTACAGGGGCAAGGCCTCCTGTTTTTGAGGTGGTAGCTGCCATCCTCAATATAATCATTTTATAAAAACATACCTGTCCCTGTCAAGATTACCCCTGAGCAACGGAAAGCCGTAGAAAGCCAAACAGGGTGGATGTGTCTCTTTCAAATTAATGAATGCTCTCCCTCATGTATGCTTCGGAGAGAACTCCTCGTTTATCAAGGATTGCAATAAATGCGGCTTGCTGAGTTACTAGCACGGTTGCGTTTTTGAATCGGGCCGTAATCCTAAAAACGATGGTTGACCCATGCGTGACTTTCCTTTGAATACCTGTCCATATTATTGGTCCTACCCGATCCACCGGAGGGTTCCACTGATTCACCCATAAGTGGATTCATCCCAGAGCGACGCAGAGCCTTCCTGGACAAGCCCATTTCTGCAAACGGCTCCGAGGGGCCTACCCTCATCGTTTCGCGCAGCCTCGTGGTGCACTATCCACGTGACATATTCTTCCCTATGGATGTTTGTTTCGCCTCTTGTTCACGACCCCGACAATATCGTATTGAACAGAAATGTGATGATAACGAGATGAAGGCCGTTATGCAAGAAAATGGATATGGCGCCTGCCCGGCAGGCTGGAAAAGGCCTCGGAGCACTTCCTTCCATCTATCGTCTCATCGCGTTCATTCTTTCATAACAGATTTCAAGGTTATGACGCGTCTCAGTATCATCAGGCTTCAGCTTCAATGCAGTGCTGAATTCATCTACTGCCTCATCAAGACGGTTCTGTTTTAGATATGCATTCCCAAGATTATTATGGGCCCTTGTGAGGTCGGGCTCAAGCTTCAATGCAGTGCTGAATTCATCTACTGCCTCATCAAGACGGTTCTGCTTTAGATATACGGTTCCAAGATTATTATGGACCTTTGCAAGGTCAGGCTTGAGCTTCAACGCGATGAGGAATTCATGTTCTGCCTCATCAAGACGGCTCTGATCTAGATATGCATATCCAAGATTATTATGGACCAGAGCATCATCAGGCTTGAGCTTCAACGCGGTGACGAATTCATGTTCTGCCTCATCAAGGCGGCTCTGCTTTAGATATGCGGCTCCAAGATTATTATGGGCCTCAGCATCATCAGGCTTGAGCTTCAATGCAGTGATGAATTCATGTTCTGCCTCATCAAGGCGGTTCTGCTTTAGATATGCGGCTCCAAGATTATCATAGACAAGGGCATCATCGGGCCTGAGCTTCAATGCAGCGACGAATTCATGTATTGCCTCATCGAGCCGGTTCTGTTTTAGATATGCGATTCCAAAATTATAATGGGCGTGAGCATCGTCGGGCCTGAGCTTCAATGCAGTGACGAATTCACGTACTGCCTCATCAGGACGGTTCTGTTTTAGATATGCGGCTCCAAGATTATCATGGGCCTCTGCATTATCAGGCTTAAGCTTCAATACCGTGAGGAATTCACGTACTGCCTCATCAGGACGGTTCTGTTTTAGATATGCGTCTCCAAGATTATCATGAGGGATTGCAGCGTCCGGCGACTTCCTCACCGTATCCGTAAAAAGGGTTAGATTATCTCTCCAAACGGCATTCCTGCTCACTGTCCCCACGGAATAGACCGTCACCACTAGGAGAGAACTCATAACAAGGCCGGAAGCGAGGCCGGGTTTAACGGCCGCGGCCCATGAAAGTGCCAAGGCGATCAGCAGGACAAAGCCAAAGGAGGGCAGATACAGATACCTTTCAGCAAAGACGTTTTCCCCGACTGCCGGTATGTACAGTGACGGCAATAGAGGTAACGCTATCACCAAGAGACCAAGGCAGACTTTGCTTTTTTTCTTGAAAGCCATAAAGGTCACACCAACAAAGGCTGCCGTCACAGCTAAAGACACGATTCCTCCCGTCTCGAACATGGACGAGATCGGGTGCAGGACGTGAAAGGCATTCAGGTTTAGAGGCAGGAGAAGTTTTTCAAGATACTGAAGGAAAAGGGGAAAGACGTTGATGATATATCCATAGGCGCTTAACACTATATGTGGTTCCTGGGGCGAAAAACCCTCAAGGGCATGGTACCTCAACCCCAGGTAAACCCCCGCAACCAGAAGATAAGGGACGTATCTCTTTATGAAAGGCAGATATCCCTTCGCTCTTTTCCCAAAGATAGAGTCATACGCCATGAGAATAATCGGAAGCGTCAGCGCCGGCTCCTTACAGAAGGCGGCAACTGAAAAAGATACTACTGACAACGGATACATCCCCTTCGTCCCTTCATCAGACCTCATATAGAGGTAAAGGGAAAGGAGGGAGAAAAAGGTGTAGGAAAGATCTGGGATACCCGCGACCCATGCCACCACCTCCGTGTGAATAGGATGGGTCACAAATAAGAGGGCCCCTAGAAAGGGCGGCGACTGTAAGGTCCCTATAAATCCTTCATCATCTCGTTGGGATGAACTTGAAGAAGCCCTGAGGAGTCTCGATAAAACGACAAAAACCAGGATGGACACACCCGCATGGAAAAGCATGTTCACCAGGTGGAAACCCCATGGTCTTAAGCCGAAGACGTAATAATCGAGCATAAAGATAAGATGCATGAACGGTCTGTAGTAGTTTGAGATCACGGTCTCTTCTTGGAAACCCCAGACATTTTTAGAGAATATGTCGGGTATGTATTTCACATCTCTGATCCAGTGGTTCTCCAAAACCTGGTCTGTGTCGTCGTAGACGAAGTCGTTAAAAAGGGCATTAAAATAGACCGTGAAGGAGACGAGGGATATAATAAGCATAGGGAGCGCAGGAATCCTTTTCCTCATCGGACCCGATAATACTATGGTTCTTTTTAACTCAAATGTATTTATCAATTATTGAACGGCAATCTCTTCATTGCTGCTGACAATGTATGAATTACCATAATGTTCACTATGTTAACAAATCTTGTCATATTGTTACTGGAAGGTTCTAGGATGAAGATTCTTTCATATTTTCTAACTCAATCCATCTCTTTGCGAGCGAAGACATTGCTGTTTAGTTTCGTAACTGAGAGCTGAGAGGGAAAGTCGATTTTGAAAGTGGTGGCTAGAAGTGGTACTCATCGCTGAAAATATCAGATCACTTCTCTTTGAGGCAGCTGTTTAGGCAGGTTTTCAGCTTGACACTGATAAAAAGGCAATAAAAGCTTGCCGTTGCGGCATGCCAAGTGGCACGGAAAACGGGTCTCTACGTTTTCGGTAAACAATATGGTAAATTATTAATGGGTAAACGGGTTGAACTGTGCCTCTCGATAGACCGATGGATACAGAAGAACTGATAATCCAGGTTAAGGCGAACTGTGATATTGCCGATGCGCAATCCTGGGGGTACTATTCGATATGCGGCCTCCTTATGAGGCTACGGGAACTCTATCGGGCCGAGCATTGCCTTATGCCGTGGGAAGAGATACCGAAGGAGCCCATGGCGGCGTGAATAGTCTCAAAGGAAGCGACAGGGGAGAGACTTTCCGGCGAAAGCATACGTGCCCTGGATATCGATGGGATACGATACAATCCCTTTCAGGTCGATGACCTGAACACTGTCTTAAACCGCTACGGACTCCTTCACGGAGGCGGTTACGCACTCTTCAACAAGCCGACCTTTTCCCTCGCCTTTTTTGATCGTAAGAGAGACTTTCACGACTACCGGATTTATTACGCGGCGAAAGAACTCTGCGGGGATCTTTCGGCGCCGATCGCCATGCTCCAGGGGCCCTGTATATTCGTGCGGCTTGAGCCGGGCTTATGATCCTCCTATGGGAAAAATTCGAGGAATTAAAGGGCAGGAGGGTTACCGGGACAGACCGCTTCGGCAATCTCATAGAGTTCCGGACGATTCCTTGCTGCACTTACGGCAAGTCCTCTGCTCAGAGCAAGGCCATTGTCAGTGAAGCGGTGAAGGCACTGATCACCCTGGCCTCTGACCGAAGGAAGCCCCTGGTCATCGAGGAGCTTGACTTTCGAAAGAAGAAGGCTGCTTTGGAAAAACAAGACAGGCGATATGCGCGGACGCTTTCATCGTTTGCATACCGTCTCATTCACACCGTTATAGCGGCGCGGGCCTTTGATGCCGGGATAGCAGTCCTGGAGGAATCGGCCGCATACACTTCCGTGATCGGACGGGAGAAGTTTGCAGGCCGGTATGGGATATCCGGTCATCATGCTGCAGCTTTGGTTCTGGGGCGGAGAGTAAACGGCTTTAGCGAACGGCTGCCGAGTCAGCTTCAGGTCACCCTGCCTCTCCCTGTAAGGAATCGAGGGAAGCATGTGTGGAGCGCGTGGGCAGTTCTTTCGAGGAAGGCCAAGCAGCGCTCGCAGCGCACGGGCGGTCGGGCGAGTCCCGATCCAGGTTGTCACCGACCGAAAGGCACGGCATAGCCTGTGATCATACCGTTTGTTGTCCGGCGAGATTCCGGCAGGCGAATCGTTATGAGCGCCGTTCGAATGACGTCATGGAATAGTTGACCATGTTTTTAGGAACGGTGACATCGTGTCCCTTGTTGATAAGAATTCCGCAGGGATTAAGGAACATCTTGAAACCCTGAAAAAAAATGGCTGGTGAACCGACGTCACGATGCCTTAAAGAAGATTACTGAAATCCTTGAACGGGAATGAGCCGTTATCAAAAAATTCTATGATGAACTGATCAAGTGCACATATCAGTTTCCCTGATACGTGCTCGCCCCCATCATAGAGAGACTCAGAAAATCTTAAAGGGTGCCGGCATGAAGGTAATGATGAATATGATGAAGGCAATCGCTCCTACGAATCTCCTCCTGCCATCAAGGGGAATTTCCCAGTGAATGACCGGCGGATGTTTTATTCCGAGTATGAGCATAATGGCTCCCCAGAAAGCCCATCCGGCCCAAAGATCAGGGAATCTGTTTATGAGTTGGGACATCCCGTTCGGCAAGGAGACTTCAGCCACATTGGCAACGACCTGAAGAATTGCAATAACTCCCATAATCAGCAGTGTTGCAACGAGGATTCTCGATAACAATCGGTGTCGCTTGCCGAGAAAGGCAAACGCGATATGGCCGCCATCAAGCTGGCCTATCGGAATCAGATTCAATGAAGTGACAAAGAAACCAAGCCACCCTGCAAATGCCATGGGCTGTAATAGGATTTCGTGTGATTCAGGAGGGACGCCTATCACCAGGCGTGTAAGGAAGGAGAAAAGCAGCGAATCACCGAGGCCGAGGACGCCCTTTGCCCCCTGAACAGGCACGATGCTGGAATAACTCAGGCCTATGACCGTAACGGCAAGGGAGAGAAGAAAGCCGGCGATAGGCCCTGCCGCACCCACATCTACCAGAGCTCTCCTCGTTCTTATCGGAGACCTCATCTTAATAAAAGCCCCTAAGGTGCCAATTGTTGGAATGTTCGGTGTCGGTGGGAGAGGGATAAAATAGGGCAAAGTTGCCTCTATATGATGTTTCTTCGCCGCAATATAGTGAGCTAATTCATGGGTAAGGAGTATCGTCATGAGGGGAAAGGAGAAATCAAGGCCTTCCCATATCTGCGCTGGGTGCTGAAAAACGTCAATACCCTTAAAATTTGCGCCTGCCATAAGTGTAAAACAGAATGTGAGCGCAAAAAGAACAATGTGCAGGTACGGGATTTTCCTCAACGAATCACTTCCCCTCTCAGGTCGTAATCATAGGCATCCTGAATCTGCACACGCACAAATTCACCTTTGCTCACTGAACCGCCTTCGATAAAAAGCACTCCGTCTATCTCCGGCGCCTGCGAGGAAAGCCTTGCAATGGCAACTCCTCCGTCAACTTCATCGACAAGGGCTTTAAATCTCCTTCCGAGCAGGGCCCTGTTTTTATCCAGTGAGATACGCGATTGAATCCTCAGTATTTCATCTCGCCTTCTGTCTTTCATCCCCTTCTGGACATTCCCCTTCATGCCATATGCAGGTGTGCCTTCTTCCCTTGAATAGGCGAAGACCCCGAGCCTTTCAAATCTCATCTCTTCCACAAATCTCTTCAGGCCGTTAAAATCCTCATCTGTCTCACCGGGGAACCCAACGATACATGTCGTTCTGAGAGTCACGTCGGGTATCGCCTCCCGTATCCTCTGAATCTCTTGTGCATACCGCTGTCTCGCTCCGCTTCTCCCCATTGCCTTGAGTATCTTGTCTTCTGAATGCTGCAGAGGGATGTCAAGATATTTGCAGACCTTGTCCTCGGTGGCAACAACCGACAACAGTTCATCAGTAACGGCGGTGGGATAGAGGTAGAGCAGACGAATCCAGAAATCTCCGCTGACAGAGGCGATGTCTTTCAGCAAGGAAGGCAGACGATAACCCTTGAATCCTTTCCCATAGCTTCCGATGTCCTGGGCAACGAGGATAAGCTCCTTCATGCCGGACTGAATATACTCCTCGGTTTTCTTCAGAATACGATCGGGCTCATCGCTCCTGAAAGGCCCCCTGATAGCAGGTATAACACAAAAGGTGCAGCCCCTGTCGCAGCCATCCGCTATTTTGAGATAGGCGTAGGGATAAGTCGATAACCCTCCGTCCAGGGCCTCGTGCCCCTTGCTCTTCTGTATTTTTTGACTCTTGACCGTCGACGTCCGATGGGCAATGTTTTTACAATACTCTACGATCTTATCATCCTCGCCAACACCCCAAAGGGCATCAATCTCGGGAATCTCCTTTCTGAGTTCGTCCCTGTACCTCTCCGCGAGACACCCGAAGACGACAAGTTTTTTCCCATCGCTCCTTAGCTTTTTCAGTTTTAGGATTTCTTCGATAGATTCCCTCTTCGCATCTTCAATGAAACCACAGGTATTAATGAACACGAAGTCCGCGTCTTCCGGCTCAGGGGTAAAGAGGAATCCCTCTTTCTTCAGATTTCCGAGGAGATTGTCTGAGTCTACACGATTCTTCGGACAGCCGAGACTGACTAGAGACACCTTACCCACGCGTCCTCTTCGCAATCCGGAAAATGATGACGTAGCTCACGACTGACGAAATGGTGCCTATGAGGAGCGTTCCGACAATGAACGGCAGGAGAAGCGGGCTCACATCGTTCAACAGCGTAATAACGGTGATGTGTTCCCAGTTGATGTCGGGGAGTATCTTGTTTATGCCAAGGCACTTGGCACCTACCCAGGTGCTAAACGTGTAGATAGGAACGATTGTCCATGGATTCGTGATGTATATACCCACGACTGTTGCAAGCCGGTTTAATCTGAACACTGACGCAAGGAGAATACCTAACACCGTGTGGATGCCAAAGAGGGGCGACATCCCGATAAACACTCCGAGGGCGAATGCCAGCGATATCCGGTGAGGGGTATCATTGATCTCGAAAAGTAACCTCAGCTTATCCTTTATTGCCAATGCCTGTATCCCTCCGCAAAAAACGGCTTCTCACTCTTGTCAAGATGCACGACCACCCTGTCCGACGTCGTAATCTCGCCAATACACGGAGCATCAAGCTTCCTTCGGGACGGAGCCGTAAAAAGCAGTTCGTAGTCTTCCCCTCCCGAGGTGGCGAGCGTATAGGGATCCAGCCCCAGGGCAGAAGCAGCCTTTTTCATCTGTGGAGAAAGCGGCACCTGCTTCAAATAAATCCGCGCTCCTACACCACTTTCGTCGCAGATCCGGGAAAGATCGATGAATAATCCGTCGCTGATATCGATCATCGCGCTTGCGCGGCTGGAAAATTGCCGGGGATTCCTTGCCTCCGGCATGAGATGTCTCGTAATGAGAGGACGCATCACACTCCACGCCACCGGGCTGTCAGTCTTTTCGCCGGATTCCAGTGAGAGCGGCCTGTTGATAACCTTCAAGAGAGCGAACCCACACGCGGAGTCACCGAGAGTGCCGGTAACATAGATCCTGTCACCAGGCCGTGCACCTGACCGTAACACCGGTTTTTTCGCATATCCAATGAGTGTCGCAGCGATGGTCATGAACGACTGTGTCGACGAGAGGTCGCCGCCGATGAGTTGCAGGGAGTACTTGCTCATTGCCCTTTCAACGCCGTCGAAAAAAGATTCCATGAATCCGTCATCGGTATCCCCACCCCATGCGATGTCGAGAAGGATAAACCGGGGATCACCACCCATGGCGTAGACATCGCTGACATTCACGGATATGATCTTGAATCCGAGTTGACAGGGATTCATAAAATTGAGGTTAAAATGCGTGCCCTCCACCATCATATCTGTGGTGAGAAGAAGATTTTGATCGTGCGGCATTACAACAGCCGAATCATCACCTATGCCGGTGATAACCTCTTTTGAACGTATCGCGAATCTCTCCCGTATCCTCTTGAGAAGAGATATTTCCCCTCTTTCAGATAGCTTCATACTTTATTTATCATAACGCGTTTTTCGTTATAAATTCCTCAATCAGAAAATAAACCGGTATGGTTCGAGCAGCGTCAGAGATCTTTCGGTACCAGCCCTGAGTCCGGGGAGAGTCTGCAGCCTCGATTGTTCCGAGGGGTAAATTTCAAGGCTGAGCGGAAAACGCCTGGAACTGTCGAACAATATCGCCGCAAGCGAAAGTCAGGCTCGTTTCGTACTTGCGTGGGACCTTCCCTTTACTTTTTTATGGGACTTCAGGGCAACCTTGAGGACATCGTCCATCGTATCCGCAAAGATAAATTCCATATCCTTCTTAATGTATTTCGGGATATCTTCAAGATCTTTCTTATTCCTTGACGGTATGATCACCCGATTAATACCCATCCGCTTAGCGGCAAGGGCCTTTTCCTTAAGCCCTCCGATAGGGAGTACTCTTCCCCGGAGCGTCACCTCTCCGGTCATGGCAACATGCTTGCTCACCGGTACCCCGGTCAATGCAGAGGCGATAGCGGCTGCCATAGTTATTCCGGCAGACGGACCGTCCTTCGGAATCGCCCCTGCCGGGACATGGATGTGCATATCCGTTTTTGAAAAAAGGTCATCGTTGATGCCGAGACGTTTAGAGCGGGAGCGGACGTAACTCAAGGCCGCCTGGGCAGACTCCTTCATGACATCTCCCAGCTGACCGGTGAGTGTCAGGCTACCTTTGCCCTTCATGGTCGTTGCCTCTATGTAGATGATATCCCCCCCGGTCTCCGTCCACGCCAGGCCGGTCGCAACACCGACTTCATCCTTTTCCATTTCCTCTTCCGGAAGATATTTCGGCACTCCCACATAGTGATGGAGATTTCGTGTCGTGATCACGAATCTCTTCGGCTCGCCTTCCGCTATTTTTTTTGCAACTTTCCTGCAGAGGTTGGCAATTTCCCTCTCGAGATTTCTCACGCCTGCTTCCCTTGTGTACTGTGAGATGACCTGAAGGACAGCCGCATCCGTTATCCTGAGTATCTTCGTGGTAATGCCGTGTTCATCCAGCTGTTTGGGAATAAGGTAATTTTTGGCAATGCCGAGTTTCTCCTCAGCGGTATAACCCGAGAGATATATGATCTCCATCCGGTCCCTCAACGGACTGGGTATCGTGTCAACGAGATTGCCCGTCGTGATAAACATGACATTGGACAGATCAAAAGGAACAGCGAGATAATGGTCGACAAAGGAAAAGTTTTGCTCGGGGTCCAAGACCTCAAGCAGGGCAGAAGAAGGGTCACCCCTGAAATCCATACCAATCTTGTCCACTTCATCCAGCATAAATACGGGGTTGTTTGTAGCAGCCGTCTTAATGCCCTGGATAATCCTGCCCGGCAGGGCGCCCACATAAGTCCTGCGGTGGCCGCGTATCTCCGCCTCATCTCTCACCCCGCCGAGGGACATCCTCACGAACTCCCTTCCCAGCGCACGTGCGATGGACTTGCCCAGGGAAGTCTTGCCAACACCGGGCGGACCGATAAAACAAAGTATCGGCCCCTTCATCTTTTCTTTCAATTTCCTGACGCTCAGGTATTCGAGTATCCTTTCCTTAACTTTTTCGAGATCGTAGTGGTCTTTATTGAGAACATTTTCCGCCGCCGCGATGTTCAGATTATCCTTCGTAGTCTTAGACCACGGGAGTTCAACCATCCACTCAAGATAGGTCCTCACGGTGGCCGCTTCGGCGCTATCCGGATGCATCTTTTCAAGACGCCTCAGTTGTTTTTCAGCCTCCTTCATAACCTTTTCGGGCATCTTGGCATCTTCCACCTTTTTCTTGAATTCCCGGATCTCTTCCGCTCTTTCATCAATCTCACCCAGTTCCTTTTGTATCGCCTTGAGCTGCTCCCTCAAAAAATATTCCCTCTGGGTCTTGTCTATTTCGCCCCTCGCCTCGCTCTGGATCTTCTGCTGAACAATAAGCAGTTCGATCTCTCTGCTCAAGATTTCACTTACCCGTTTCAGCCTCAGCACAGGGTCGCTGATCTCAAACACTTCCTGGGCCTGCTCCGTTTTCAGCCCGAGGTTAGAGGCAACGAGGTCCGCAAGCCTTCCCGGGTCTTCCAGATTTTCGACGACAACCATGATATCCGGCAGAATTGTCTTGCCGAAGGAAACGGCCTTATCCAACTGCTCCTTCACCGTGCGGATTATTGCCTCGATTTCAATGGTCATCTCTTCCACCTTCTGATCGACTATCCTCTCGAGGGCAACCGTATAGAATGGCTCCGTGTGAGTGAATTTGAGGATCCTTGCCTTGCTGAGACCCTGGACCAGTATCTTTACGCGTCCGTCCGGCAACTTGAGCATCCTCATGATAATGCCGACAGTGCCGGTAGTATAGAGTTCCTCGGGAGTTGGATTCTCGATATTCAGGTCTTTTTGGGCAACCAGCATAACCATCCTGTTGGTGCTCAATGCATGGTCAATTGCCTTAATTGACATCTCCCTGCCGACAAAGAGGGGCAAAATCATATAGGGAAAAACCACAATGTCCCTTACGGGAAGCACGGGTAACGTATCAGGAATCTCTACTTCTTTCTCTTCTTTCTGTTCCAATTCAGCCATATCCCTCACTTTTGGTTCCCAAAGGTAAAGACTTCCGGAACCTTCTTTCTTCTTAAATTTCTACCTTTATCTTAATAACCTTATCCCTCAACTTTGGAAACGTCACGGTTATTACCCCTTCACTGTACGATGCCTTCCCTTCCATAGAGTTCACCGGAATAGGTATTTTGAGCATTCTCCTAAAGCCACAAAACTTCCTCTCCACGCAGAGATAGTTGAATGTCTTCTCCTCACGGCTCTCTCTCTTGACTCCTTCTATTATAACAATATCGTCATAGACCTTTATGAGCACATCAGCGGTGTTGATCCCGGGAAGGTCTATCTCGAACACAAGACTGTCATCCGTTTCGTACAAGTCTACTGCTGGTTGATACCCTGCCGTTTCAGGATGAAAATACAGTACTTCTTTGAGAGACATATCTACCATAAGTCATTCCTTAAACAAGGAAGCCGAAGGCACGCCACTGTCTTCAGGCTTTTGCCTTAGGAGTTTTCCTCTCTTTCTTCTCTGATAGAAGACCCGCTGCAACGGCAAGGATATAAGCCTCGAAGGCCTCTGATACTTCCGGATTCTTCAATGCGAGATCAACCGTCGCCCTTAAAAATCCGACTTTATCGCCTGCATCGTATCTTTTCCCCGTTATCGGGTAACCATAAATAGTGCGTTTTTTTAACAATTCTTTCAATGCATCGGTAAGCTGAATCTCTCCACCGGCTCCGGGCTTCTGTTTTTCAAGGATCCTGAATATATCGGGGGTAAGGATATACCGCCCGATTATTGCAAGATTGGAGGGAGCATCTGCTCTCTTGGGTTTTTCGACCAGACTCGTTATCCGGAAGACATTCCCTTCCTTTACCCCGTCAACGATACCGTATCGAGAGACCTCCGACTCTGGTACCTCCTCCAATGCTATCACGGGACAATCTACTTCCTCATAAACCCTGACCATATTCTTCAGAAGATAATAATCCGGGTCAATAACATCATCACTCAATATCACCGCAAATGGTTCATCCCTCACAAAAGGTTGCGCGCAAAGTATTGCATGGCCGAGACCGAGAGCGACCCGCTGCCGGATATAGGCAAACTTAACATGGCTTAACTTGTTTATCTCATCGAGGAGTTTCTTCTTGCCATCGAATTTAAGTTTTTCTTCAAGTTCATAGGCGGAATCGAAATGGTCTTCTATGGCTCGTTTATGTTTCCCAGTAATGATGACGAACTCCTCTATCCCGCACTGTATGGCCTCTTCTACGGCATACTGAATCATGGGCTTGTCAACGATAGGAAGCATCTCCTTGGGAGAGGCTTTTGTTGCAGGCAAAAACCTCGTACCGAGACCAGCAGCAGGCAATATCGCCTTGCTCACTCTATATTCCATAATCGACTCCTTTCACCATCTTTCTCTGAGTCGGTGCGGCTTTTCCAATCATGGATTCCTCTTCTCCTGATTTCGGAGACCGGATCCGAACCATGAGACGGAGATTGCCTTTTTCATTCCTGCCGCATTTCTGCTTCGTATTCTAAGCATAAATCCCTGATAAATCAAGCATCTGAACTTGGAAGACGTCACCTTCCAACTTGGCGCCTCCATGCTGCTTTCAAGAGAGGCTCGTGAAGCAACCGTGGTCTTTTATCTGTATCGGATTACCGTGCGGACGACAACAGAGGACTGACCATTGAATACTCATGCCCCCTTGATTTCTCAAGTGCCGAAGGCCGGACTCGAACCGGCACGAGTCAGAGACCCGAGAGATTTTAAGTCTCTTGTGTCTACCAATTCCACCACTCCGGCAATCAATGAAACCTTTTAATTTCAAGGTATTAATAAGTGTCTTATAGTATCACAAGGAATCCTCAAGTATCAAGGTTGGTCCTTCTTCCCGGAAGCGCAGGGCCAAACGTTCCTATCTGTTCTTTTCTTTATGCCAACCCGCTCACGTTGTCAACCATTAAGGTGTAATTTTGCTAAGAGTATGACATCATAAAACTGATCAATTCATGAGATCGCGCTCACGGGAATGTTCTCGCTCTCTCTCTGGTACCATTTTGCCTCCATGGTCATAAGCATCGCCATGCTCGGCTTGGGCGTAAGCGAGACTCTCCTTTTCCTTCAAGGAAAATTCAAAACCCGTCAACTATTCCAATCGACGCGTGGGCGGGTTCGAGCTCGTTTATGCCCGGTGTGTTCAGGTCCCTCCGGATTGTCTTTGCCTTTTCACTTTCCGAGTCCCATCCTTTCAGAGTCACGACAACCTTTCCGATAGGAACTTCAGTTTCGACCTTGACCGGAATCCTGAGGTCGTCATCAGTAAGCCAGATCAAGATATCACCTTTTTTCTGAAACAATCCCTCGGTTTTTAGTATCGGTCTTACGATGATCGTATTGATTTCACTTCCGTCGAAGAGCTCAAGCTTCTCTTTTCCAAGAACGTCAACCTCAACGGCAAGAAACTTGTTGCTGTCAAAGACATCAAGAAAGATTGTCTGCCCTACCGCCAGAGGCTCCATTCTCAGATGATAAAACCCTGATATGACGTCCCAAAGGACCGCCATAGTCAAGGGGTGCTCATTCTTAATATCCTTGAGATGATCAATATACGTTACCTTTTTACTGTTCATGTCAAATATCGTCTCTTTATTGCTCCGATACTTACCCTCATGCTGTTTTATCCGAAAAAACGCAGGCATTCCATCGATGATCCTGCTTTCCGCATAGTCTTCAACCATATAAAAATTCGAAATGAAGGGAGCTGAATGAATCCGTGAGGAGATCGTTACAGTACCATCATGACCAACAGCACCTATCGAGGCATTTCCCACATAGATTCCGAGCCAGCTGATATCATAATTCAGACTTTCACTAAAAGGCCTTGCCGGCGCAGATGCCTTTTCCTGTTCCCTATCAGGCGACGATTTCTCTTTCTCCCCCGGTGCCACTTCGCTATCTGGCGCCGGTCTCCCACTCTCTTGCAGAGTGCTCTTTTCGCGCTCGGTGGCGATCGCCCCTTTATCCTCATCGAGAGGAGTCCTGTCTTTCGAAGGATTTTTCAAATCCTGTTCACTCTGTCTACGGGTTTCCTCTTGTTCAAGCGAGGTATTTGACGGTACCGTGTCTGATCCAGCCTCTTTCTGCTTCTGCTTCTGCCGCAGGATATCCCGTATTGATCCCCTGCGGATTTTTGTAGAAGGCTCTTCTCTTTCAAGGTTCGCAATAAATACGTTCGGAGCAAGCGGATCGGGGAATGAGAACCCCTTGATACCCCCAAGAGCAGCAACATGCAGGGTAAAGGAAAGAAGGATTGCGAGGATAAAGGTGATCGGCTTATTTTTGATGGCTTTCATCCCGGGTGTTATCCATATTATATATTATCGACGCCTGCCCTGCAAAACAGAAACGCGCGTATCACCGTAGCGCGTCTATTGCTATGAAGTGCGCTAACTGGCTAACGGCGCCACCACTCTCTTCGTGTGCCATAGCCCTTTAATCCTCCATAATGCGGACTGCATATGCCATTTGCCTGTTCGATGCCGCTGCGATGCCTTCTCGCGTGAGGGCGAGAAGACCAACCGCGACGTCCTGAGCAAACATGCTTATCCCGTTTTCCGAAGCAAGCCTTATGTCTTCACCCCTCGAGACCATGTCATAGACGGTTTTTGCCAGCATTTTCTTTATGATCTCTTCTCCAATGCCTGTTGCCGCCATCGCGCCCAACGGGCCTGCGTAGAATCCACAGCCTATCATGGGACTGTCACCCACTCGTCCCAACAGCATCGGGGAGGCTCCCCCGGTTGACGTAGCCACCGCCAGGCTACCCTCTTTATCCAACGCAATTGCGCCGACCGTATCACACGAGAAGATGTCCCTATACGACGGGGTATCAAAGTTCCATAACGACTCAACGTCGCAGTTCTGCCACATCGGGTTATCTTTCCCCAGTTTTCCTTCTCTTACCAATTGCTCAATCCTCTTATGCCGCTCCAAGGCGTGCTCGGAGACCTGACGGAACGGGGGGAACCCTCGTTTCCTCGCAAAAGCTGTAGCTCCTTGTGCCGACAGCGCAACATGAGGCGTACCGACAACCGCCCGCGCAACCAGCACGGGATTCTTCACATCACGAATCGAGATGACAACCCCTAAGCGACCCCTTGAATCCATGACCGCTGCATCCATTTCTATTGTCGTGCCGTCGAGACGGAGGACCGAGCCGCTTCCCGCATTAAACCTCCCATCGTCTTCAAGGATACGGACGGCTTCCACAACGGCATCCAGGGCAGACCTTCCAGCGCCGAGAAGTCTGAATGCAGATTCGCACGCTGCGCTGCAACCGTCCGTGAATTCCTCAGATGACATTGCGCCTCCGTGAGTAGCGGCGCCATACCTGATCATCTCTTTATTATACCTGTTCTCATGGCTCACCATGTTCCCACCAAAACTTCTCCGCGCCCCATGGCAAGCCGACAAGCAAATGTTGCCGTGACACGCCCTCGGGCCAGCACCCCGCTAAGAAATGGTGACCGTAGCCCGCTTAAACAAATGCGGGGTCAGGGGAAAGAGCCACTGGAGATTGCAACGTTATAGTGGGACATTGCTCTTTTGGCAGGAAATCTGCTGATAAGGGTTACCCGGAGAACATCGATTATAGGGCTTTTGGTGAAGCCGTCTCAAAAGACAACTTGCCTAAAAAGTCCTTTCCGGGGAGTTAATCAGGTAAAACAAAAACCGGACATTTCTACTTTGCCTTGACAACTTGCGCCTGTTGCCTTGACTTTTACACTGATTCTGGTTTATAAAAACATGAGTTTGCGGGCGTAACTCAGTGGTAGAGTGTCAGCTTCCCAAGCTGAAGGTCGCGGGTTCGAATCCCGTCGCCCGCTCCACGTGAATACATGGTTTTTAGGGAATAATCGGATAACCTTTCCATATAATTTGTTTAACGTCGCAACTATGTTACACCTTGTTTAGAAGTTCCTTTTACCAAAATGGGACATTTGTTATGCAGCTCTCAATAATTCCCCCTCCATCAAATCCTAACATCAGCATGCACTGCCATATGTCCAATGCGCCGCTTCTGGCACAGTTTCCACTGAAGTCTCCAATCGTTCGGAGTTTATAGCGTTTCGGCTATCTCCTATCCTGTTCTTCTTTAGAAACGTGATAAAAGTATTGCCCCTTCCCTCTCCCAAAGTTACGGTGTCTTTGAGAAACAAACGCTACAATATGGGCAACTTTGACTGCTTTCGACAATCATTTATAATCCACGTACGCGATCGGCTCCTATTTTGCTTTATCCACTTTATACGCGACTACTGTGCCAGCTTCGACCTTAGGATTCTGTGGCAGGACTGAAGCCAAGTTGGCTTTCACCCAGGCCGCCGCCTTTTGGTTCGACTCTATGGCATCTGACAGACTGTCGAAAACACTGATGGAAATCATCGTACCATTCCCGATGTCGACCCAATAATAGTTGACGAACCCCTGCATTCCCGAGATAAGCGGCACGAAACTCTCCTGTACTCGCTTCGCAGCCTCTTTTGTGTCCCTTACACCTTCATATCGTCTCACTGTTACATTCATCCTGTCCTCCCTTTATAGCATTTTTGTTGAACTGCTTACCCTGATATCACCTTCGAGCCAGAGGCTCAACTTGGTTGCTTCCCCGGAGATAAGGGGTTGCGAAGCAATCATAATTCCCGTCTTCTTTTTGGATCGGTCTAATAAGCTCTATGTTGTTCATCTTTCCACTCTCACCATCCACCTCCTTGCACTTTTTCTAACGTTCTGAATTTTCATATCCGCCCTTCACATAGTAAATTATGTTTTAATTATAACATACGCCCCCAGCAAGGTTTTACAAAGCCGCAGTTCAACAATTCAGGTAGGCATCGCACAGCATGGCAATCAAGGTCTTTGATGATTGGTCTCATGTGTGGACTTTCAGGAGCACTGGGAGAGACATCCCTTCGATTCCTGCTTTGAAATCTGCCCAGTTTGCCATGGAACCCGACTTGTTCCTTGGTTATTCCAGTCAACATTTTTCGGTCATGATATAATCATGAGAGGTATAATTACAAAATAAACAGTCTCCCCAGTTTTTCAGGTGAAAATATATGTTTGAAAAATGCCCCGCGAATGGATCAGGCAAGAGCAGCCATGAGATCCAGATCTCCGGCCTGTTCAATATTTCAGTGCAGAAATCCGACAGAAAATCCTCTTCAGAAACCCTCGAAGATATTGTCAGGATAACAATACCTCCGGGTAAAGATAAGGAAGCTTTGATCAATGTTTTCGTTCAAATTTTCAAAAATGGCAAGAGCCTGGAATGGGAAAATGAAAGTGAGAAAAAATTACTGAAAGCATTATTGGGGTATGCGAAAAACGCTGCCCTCGAAAAGGCGCTGAGAGACGGGGAGCTGACTTTCTGGGACGCCGGCACAAAAGTATTTGTTTTAGTCCCACTGAATATGGGAAGTAGATTGTCGAACTATGTTGTGAAGTCTCCGATAAAACCGGCTGAATACATCGAACACATAAGGCCGGGATATCTCCTTGCAAAGGACAACCTACAGGGCATGGCGGCGGATTTCACGATGACCGAAGGGAATATCACGGTCTCTGATCTGAACGGCATACCTCGGGAAGCGTTTTTCGAGAACTTATTGCTGCAGGAGAGGGTCATTGTCATAAAGTCGATCAGGAAAGGCATTGAAGAAAGAAACAGAATATTGAAAGATCGCTTAAGCATGCTGTTGAAGGGAAAAAGTATTCACTATGATTTTGACAAGGCTGAAACAGAGAAATATGGAATAAAAAAGAGCTTCATCGCAGCAAAGTTCAAAAAACTCTTCGCTGGTCCAAAGAAATACCGGTCGGAAATCCAGATCATTCTCGATGAGATGGTCGACCTTCATCACTACAACAAGCTCATTAAACAGAAGTTCAATGAACTGTATGCCGGCATAGAAAACATGGGAATATACGATTCTGATGACGGACGGGCTGGGATGGACAGAAACTATGGAATAAGAATACCTGAAAAGTTAAGAAAAAACTTCAAAAACAGTGAATGGGGGCTGGAGGACTTCAAAAAACTGATCGAAGCTGTCAAACACGGCAGAATAACAGAACAGGACATACAGGTCGTCGGTTTTGATTTTGACGGGTTGAGAACAAAGAAGGATGCTGCACTTCAGCAGAACAGGGTTGGAGATGTTTTTAAGGAAGAGATAGAGGCAAAGATACGGGCAGTCCTCGCGAAAGTGCTTCAGTAATTGAGAGATCTGACGCGAGATTTCTTCTGCACACTGCCGCGCAATATCCTCCGGTCTGTTTGGGGGCGTAACCTGCTATGGTATATTCTTGCGATCGGTGCCACGTTGCTCATCGTCAGTTCCGGCTTTGACTGGCTGTATTTTAAAGAGACCAGGTCATTTGCCAGGTATCTCTTTTCGGCTGTCTTCATCGGCTGGCTCGTACCGGCAGTATTTCCAGTCGCTTCGTATATAGTCGGATCTTTCCGTAAGGATCAGCGCATGATCCACACTGCATATGCAACGGCACAGGCAGCCCTCATCGGCCTTCTCATCTCTCCGCTCTTCAAAGCATTCACCGGAAGACCCAGTCCAGGGCACTCCACCGGCACGCTCATCGATACCAGCAGAGAGTTTCATTTCGGATTCTTGCGGGGAGGAGTCTTTTACGGTTGGCCCTCTTCACATACCACGGTCGCATTCGCGATGGCAGCAGCGGTGTGGACTCTTTATCCAAACAGCAAAGTGACTCGATGCGTTGTGCTGCTCTACGCTCTATACGTAGGTGTGGGCGTTTCGATGACGATCCACTGGTTTTCGGATTTCGTTGCCGGCGCGATCATAGGAGCGGTAATCGGAATGACGGTCGGGAACGTCTTCACAGAGCGTCTGCTCCGCATCCGCAGTGCAAGGATGTAACTTTTTCGACATACAGGTCATTATATGAAAAGTCCAGCAACCTAGGAGGAAGGATGAGTAATGCAGATGACTCATTTCGCAGAGAACGTTGAGTTCCTATTGCGACATAGTTTTTGGGCCAGCTTGCGGCGGTCTCGGTTCTTCCTCTTCTAACCCCACACAGTCCCAGCATGATATAATTGTGCTGGTACGAATTGAAATCAACAAGGATATCACATTGCTCTATTAGGAGAGATGATAATGAAAAAGTGTCCCTTCTGCGCTGAAGATATTCAAGATGAAGCGATAAAGTGTAAACACTGCGGCGAGTTTTTGAATGCCTCCACTCCCCCTCGCTTTGTAGAAGAAAAGATGCCATGGTATTTCCGAAAATCCTTTATTATCATCGCACTCTGCTCTGTGGGGCCGTTGGCGTTGCCCCTGATTTGGTGGCGCCCACAAACGACAAGGGCATGGAAGATCGGACTCACCATAGGAATCCTTGCTCTCAGTTGGATCCTGTTCCGGACCACGATGGAATCCATTCATACAATCAAGGAGTATTACAAGATAATTGAAGGACTGTGAAAATTATTTATAGGTTGAACATGAAAGCGGCGCCGCCTTGTCCATCCTTGGCGGGACGCCAGGGTGGAGTTCTCATCTGCCGATGGATATCCGGTGTCTAATAGAGATAATATTCGCAAACAGGTGCCCATCTTTTTCTTGGGCTTGACATTTTCATTGCTGCAGATATCATTAGTTCCCCTGTTGGTCCGAGGTAGGAAAAGGTAGGCATGCATGCAAGCATTGTGCGTGTGAAGACAGTCCTGAGTTATTTCCTGGAGATGGAGTTAGACCAAGGCGTGCGCTGATTCCTTTGTGAGGTCGGTTAGAGGCCATTTCTTTTGAGGCTCACTTAAGTAAATCTGCGATCCTGCCTCAACATAGCGGGACCTTTTTTTTACCCATATCACCTTTGCTTTTTGGCCTCTAAAATCAGGCAGGGCATGCCTTGTCATTGTTATCGTTTGTCCTTCCTTCAGAATTATCTCCGTAATGAAACTACAACTGTCGGAAGAAATATTAAGCGTGAGACCTTCAAAGAGTTCGTTCGATTTCTCATCAATGTAGAATTGGAAATTAGCAAGAATGCCTTGACGAGTACCTTTTCTTTCCTTCTTTTCCAAGGTTGCCTCCTACACCCGTCTCACCAGCGATTTGTCGTCTTCATGAGAAATAGCAGGTTTCATGCCCTTACCCGACACATATGTCGCGAGATCCGGACAAAATCTGTACTGATCGCTAAAACCGTATGTCTCCATTTTCTCTATGCTGGAAATATACATCGATTCGAATGCAACGCAAATCCCGAAATATCCATATGCCTTGGGTTTCGAGTTGAACGAGGGCAATCTTACTTGGTGCCCCGGCCAACGCTTTAGGCTTCCCCTCACCTCATGAGGGGACTTGCTCACCACATTCGACACGTCGGGCCCCCTAACACTTAGTGTTCCCTCGACCTCAAAACCCAAGGCAATCCTCACTGTCTCATTTGGCTTATAAGATTCCAGCATGCTATTAACATCTCTTGCACTTACTATGAATCCTTTATCCCGCTTTCGTCTTTCCATCCTATTTCCCAGTTTCACGCATATTCACATCTCATCTTACATACACTGTGTACCTTTGCACTCGGGAAGTCAATCCTACCTGAGTAGGGGATCTCTGTGTTCCACAATTATCAGTAAGGAAGCCTTATCAACGGCGAGGTTCGATCGGATATCTCAGCAAAGAAAGGTTTCGAAAATCGACATCCTTGCGGAACGTCCACAGTGCTCCCCGGTGAGTGCACTGCTGGTGTGCCTTACGCAGCGCTGTTCGAAAGAACCCCCCACCCTAACTGCTTAAGTGGTTTGGTGGCGGGTGGATGTCATATCCACAACTTTTGACAATTTCCGTCAATGAGAAGTTCAGCTTAGAAGCGGAGATATTATTAAACTCTCCCGGAAAGATCGATCACGCCTTTTCTCAGTTGGTTCAGGGTGAAACCTTTATCCTGTTTGCTTGGCTTTTGGTCAACATGGGGCGCTTCCTGTAACAGCAAGCCTCTTCTAACTGATATAATGTTTAGAACAAATGATAATAGAGAGGGCAACTAAAGACGACCTCAGAGAGATTCTTGCTCTTCAAAAGTTAGCTTATCAAAGCGAAACTGAATTGTACGACGACCATTCGATTCCTCCTCTCACGCAGACAATAGAGGGAATTGAAGAAGATTTGAGAAGACACTTATTCCTTAAGGCGACAATTGTCAGGAGGATAGCAGGTTCGTAAGGGCTTATATAAATGATGGTACCTGTTACGTAGGAAGGCTCATTGTCCATCCAGATCTTAAAAATCAAGGGATAGGCACGAAATTATTGAAGGCAATTAAATACCACTTTAGTGGTACTAAGAGATTCGAATTGTTCACAGGGCATAGAAGTGAGAGAACTATTCATCTCTATGAGAAGAATGGGTATCTTGAGTTCAGAAGAGAGCGAGCGTCAAAAAATATCATACTGGTCTTTATGGAAAAAATTACGTGAATGGCTTGCTGCTCTCTTCCTTCCCGAAATCCATTCCCGCAGAGCCTTTTACAACACTGACGATTAGCGATAGGAAATTGATATTGTGAGTGTAGAGCGGGATAATATGTCGTTTTGGTGGTACAAAGAAACCCGGACTGTATTCCGGGAAACGATAAACGCCTTAGATCTTCCCCATCGCTGCCAGGTAAAGCGTGAATTCATTCTCACCGTCAATCCCGAGGATTTTATCCATGGACTCCTGGTGATAGGCAGCAATGGCGCACACGCCCCCTCCTATGGCCTCACTCGCAAGATAGAGGTTCTGGCATACATGCCCCGCATCCAATGCGATCACTTTATGTGCAGCGATATGATAGCGCCACTCCATGCGGTACGGGACGGTTGTCCAGATAAAAGTGACAGGGGCATTTCCTATGAAGGATTGACCGAGGGTGGCTGTCACGATCTTCTGTGACAGGTCTTTTTCCTTTGATACAGTGAGAAGCTGATGTTCCAAGGGGAGATAACGGTATATCCCTGTTTCTAGTCCCGTGACACTCAGAACACAGAGGTATGTCTCGAGGGCATGGCGGCAGCCCGCAGAGGGCACGGTGCGAAAAAACACTGAATTTCCCACCTTTTCCCGTATTCCCTGGGTTGCCCAGAGTAGGAAGGAGAGTTCTTCCAGGGTTACCGGTACTGCCGTGAAATGGCGGTGGCTTTTCCGGTTTTGTATGGCTGAAAGGAGGTCAATTGGAGGAATGCTGTGCCAGTCGTCCTTCGCCACAAGGTCAATGCGAAGATCATCAGGGGCATAGGGTTTCTCAACAGGTGGTACCGGTATCCCCCTGCTTTGATCAGTTTCACTGAAATCAATCATCTGGCGTACCTTGTCTTTCAAAAAAAACCTGTATCTCTCCAGTAGCTTTTCCACAGGGCTCCTTTGTATGCCCAACAGCCTTCATTTCAAACCCTCGTTTTGCTTTTATCACAGAAAGCCCACCTTGTCAATTTACGAGAACAAACCTAAGAGTTCGCATTTCGCAGTAACTGAGAGAAGCTCCGTATTTTCGTTGCCAAAGACTTCACCGTACTTTGGAGGGTGCTACGCCGCACTGGAGATCAAAGAATGCATTGAGGGCATCCTGCCGCCCCAGTTCCACTCGTGTGAAATGCCGAACGTAGTAACCTTCATCTGAATTAGCTCCAATAAACATCCTCCAGTATTGTCAGCGCCCGGCGGCAAGTACAAGTGGACACCCGCACCTCTTTTGACAAGGCAGCAGTTCCTGGCTGAACTCCAAAGTGCTCGCGGTTACGGAGACTCGCTGTCTACATCCGCACTGTCAATTGCGAGAAATCTGTGATAGCATGTGAGTGAAGAACTGTGGTCAGGAGAAGAACGTAATTTGGGCCCGAGATTCCTTGCAGGCGATGTCGCTTGAAAGAAGGAGGTGAGACTATAAAAAAATGGAATGAAATGCTCTGAGGCTGAGGCAAGCTTCACGGCTGGGGAAGAAATTGGGAGGCGACGGAGGAAATGCCGATGATGACACAGCATGACATAAGAGTCAGAGGTAGACAAATAAGAATATTCTGTTCGATTTTAATTCTAATGACCGTGATGTACAGTGCACTTCTGCTGCCCCAAATAACGGTTCCGGTAATGGCAGAGGACCAGTGCGGGGAACAAGGCATAACCGTCAGGAATGCGACAATGCGTGACCTGTGGTACAAGAAAAATGCCGGGAAATGTTCAATATGGATACATGACCATCGCTTCACAATAAAGTCCGGAGACAGTGTGAAGATATTTTCAGATATCAACTGTCAAACACTGTATTGTACGACTAATCCAACTTACATAGATTATAAGTCTGTTGTCGCCAATGTAGATTGTTTCGTTAACATCTTCCCAGATTGCAACATATCAAATAAGTGAGCGCTTGAACCTGCAGTGGTTTACGAGGGGAGACGTGGAATCCTCTCCGCTTATGTGGATAATGGGGCAGTGAATTCTGTTGATCCCAGTCGGGACTGATAAGCATAATGGCCCTATTGAGAATGCCAAAAAGGCGCGTCCATTGTTATAGCGCGGTGGCAGCACTTGCTTTGGTTGATGTTAACTCCGTCATTATCACTCAAAGTGAGACTTCATTGTAATGGAGCTGACTCTAGTAGAAGATCAAGTGTTGAATGATGTATACCATATGTTATGGAGTACACGTTAACGTCGAGACAAGCAGCAGATCGGTTGGGGGTAACTGTCAAGACCATGCAGAGATGGGAACGGGAGGGGCGGCTGATCCCTGCGGGGAGGACTCAAACCAACCGGAGGGTTTACACGACAGAGCAGATTGCGCGGTTTCAGGGTTTACGGTGGAGTGGCGGGCAGGAGGCAACCAGGATAATCGCTTACTGCCGCGTATCACGTGCGGCCCAGAAAGCAGACCTGAAGAATCAGCGGCGAGTGCTGGAGGACTTCTGTATGGGGCGGGGCTTGGCAAATGTGGAGTTTGTCGAAGAAGTCGGCCTGAAGGAGCGGATACTCAAAGGAATTGCTGAAATCAACGAGGCGCCTGTTCCATTTCATTGGAAAAAATTCGACCTAGAACTAACATGATATGTAATCGTATTTGTGACACGGTCTACTAGTAACAAAAGCCCCGAAGATTTCTCCCCAGGGCTTTTCCACCTGACAATGTGAAACGACTACTTGTTTACTGCATCTTTGAATGCCTTGCCAGAGGAGAACTTCGGCAGCTTCTTTGCGGCGATCTTGATGCTTGCGCCGGTCCGTGGGTTCCTGCCCGTCCTTGCCTTCCTCTTAGAGAGGGAGAACGTGCCAAAGCCGACGAGGGAAACCTTGTCACCCTTCTTCACAGCTTTTGTAATGGCTTCAATCGCCCCCTCAAGTGCCTTGCCCGCACATGCCTTTGTACATCCTGATGCAGCCGCCATCTTCTCAATAAGATCCTGCTTCGTCATGTCTTATCCTCCTATTAGTTTTCTCTGCTTCCAATTTTAGTTGAAAATATCCGAAGTGTCAACGGAAAATATTGCTCGAACATCGGATAAACTGACAGTTTGCTTGCGGCTCACGCTTTTCGTCGTCGGAGACGTAGGGAAAGCAAAGAATCTAGTGCACATTCTGAGCAATGTGTCTTGTTATTTCCTGCTTAGTCAAGACCTTAGGTATTTTATTATGGTATTGATCTGTTTTCTTGACAAAGATTCGTGGCCGGGCATACCCGGATTTGGATAATGGAGCTTAGGATTTCTTATCTGATCTCTTATCCACTCATCACTCCTTCTCTTCGCAATGTCTGTGAGATCAGGTCCGATATGTGCTCCTTTCCCCTTGAAGCTATGACAGTATATGCAACGTTCCTTTTCAAAGAGGATTTCCCCATCGGAAGAACTCGCTGCGCATCCGACGGTAACTGAAGAAAGAATGCTCATGGTGAGTAGAACTATTGTTGTTTCCTTTTGCATGCCTTAGCTCTCAGTGTATCTTTCTATTCTGTTCTTAAAATTGGATGTTATTTAGATCAGTCGCCATACACGTGAAGTCATCAAGCTGGCCAGGCTGTATGCAGATCGTCCCACGAAGCTCAGTGAATCACTGCCCCGTCATTTGCGGAGATTTATGTATATGTGCGCCCCGGAATAGCGTTTATTAGTGCCTGATTTCGGACACAGGGAAAGCTAATGGGCGTTCTGCAGCTCCTTCGACGCTGGGGTTTGTCCTCCCTGGACACCGAGTCGCCCGCCCGTACCAAGTCCGCCTTTAACGCTTTGCGGGTTGTAGTTACGCACCGCCCTGACTAGTTTGTTGTAGGAATCCATGAAGGCGGCTGTGAGAATCTTTCCCTCTGGCGTGCTGGTGTAAGCGCCTGCACCGCCGCCGGCGCCACCACCGAACACACCGCCGAACAAGTTGAAATCGAAGTTCTTCGCGCTCCCCTCTGCTGCGGCTAGTTGCACACCGGAGCGGTTGTCGATCAAGAGCAGCGTTGTGGAAGCTTCGTTAGACTTCAGGCCGCCCGCCACGGCACCCGCCACTCTGCCGAACAATCCACCCAGAGCACCGCCCACGCCCCCGGTGCCTTTCTGGCTGAAGGTAATTGACGGACTCATGGCATAATCGGCGGCCACTATCTGTCCTTTACCAAAGCTGCTGCCCTCGCGCATCTCACCACTCTGTTCGAGTGCTCGCTCCTGCATCATGTTGTTCATCGCCCGGCCGCGTTCGACCACCACAAAACAGTTCGACTGCTGTATAATCATGCGCAGCACAGGGACAGTGGATCCGAGCTTGTACTGTCCCAGTTGCCCATACCATGGTGCAGTCTGGTCTTCCACGACAGCCATCGTCCCGAACGATTCATCACAGTGCTCGAGCTGGCTGCTGGCTCCCTCCGAAGAGGCGCCGCCGGCGGCTCCGGTCGCCGTAGTTGTTGCCCCCCCCAGGACCGGCTCTGTAGCTCCGCATTTCGCATATCCAAGTGCGGTCATTAGCATCACACCGATACATAATATGCCAAGGCTCTCGGTAAAACTTAGTTGTTCCGTCTTCACAGTTACCTCCTTATCAATCGCGTCGTCTCCTGTGTTTAATGATATCGTCTTCACATTTCTGCCACTTTTTGAAAACCGTAACCGGATTTACCCGACTGCTCAACAAGCTATCTCTCTGCGATAAAAAACAGAAAACATGCTTACTGCGATTATAATATATTGCAAGCACTTTTTACAGGGTAGCAGATACCCCAGAATTGGCAAGCCGACATCCTCAATTTACCTCTTTCGACTTGGAATCGCCAGTCATTTCTCCCTTTAAAAATAGAACCTTGTGACTGAGCTGCGCATTGAAGGATGCTGTATTCCTAATAATATCGGCACCGAGTATCACATTTCAACAGCAAGGTGATGATAGCGGAATGAAAGTCCTCATGCAACAAATGGCATATGCGGCCTGTATGGCAAACAGAAATAGGCGTCAGAGCTTCCCTTTTACCCACCGTTTCATCTTTTTCATTCTTTCATAACAGATTTCGAGGTTATTACGCGCCTCTGCATAGTCAGGCTTAAGCTTCAACGCAGTGAGGTATTCATTCACTGCTTCATTAAGGCGGCTCTGATTTAAATATACAGTTCCAAGATTATAATGGGCCACAGCATCATCAGGCCCGAGCTTCAATGCGATGATGAATTCATTCACTGCCTCATCAAGGCGGTTTTGATTTGCATAGGCGGTTCCAAGATTATTACGTGCATCAGCATAGTCAGGTTTGAGCCTCAATGCAATGATGTATTCATTTACTGCCTCACCAGGGCGGTTCTGTTTTGCATATGTATTTCCAAGGTTATAATGGGCTACAGCATCATCAGGCTCGAGCTTCAATGCAGTGATGAATTCATTCACTGCCTCATCAAGGCGGTTTTGATTTGCATATGCGGTTCCAAGATTATAATGGGCTACAGCATCATCAGGCTCGAGCTTCAATGCGATGATGAATTCATTCACTGCCTCATCAAGGCGGTTCTGCTTTACATATGTGGTTCCAAGGTTATAATGGGCATCGGCAAAATGAGGCTTAAACTTCAATGCGATGATGAATTCATCTACTGCCTCATCAAGGCGGTTCTGCTTTACATAGGCATTTCCAAGATTATTATGAGGCAATGCCGCATCCGGCGACTTCCTCACCGTATCAGTAAAAAGGGTTAAATTATCCCTCCAGACGGCATTTCTGCTTACTGTCCCTGCGGAATAGACAACTGCCACTGCGAGAGAAATGATAACCAGGCCAGAGGCGAGTCCGGGGTTGACGGTCTTGGCCCGTGAAAGTGCCAAGACTATCAGCAGCACAAGGCCGAAGGAGGGCAGATACAGATACCTTTCAGCAAAGACGTTTTCCCCGAGTGCTGGTATGTAAAGTGACGGCAGAAGAGGCAACGCTGTCACTAAGAGACAAAAGCAGATTTTGTTTTTTTTCTTGAAAACTAGAAAGGTGACAACGACAAAGGCTGCCGTGACAGTTAAAGACACGATCCCCATCGTCTCAAAGACAGAAGAGATCGGGTGCAGGACATGAAAGGCATTGAGGTTTAGAGGGAGAAGAAGCTTTTCAAGATACTGGCTGAAAAGCGGAAAGACGTTGATGATATATCCATAGGCGCTTAACACCACATGTGGTTCCTGGGGCGAGAAACCCCCAAGGGCATGGTATCTCAACCCAAGATAAGCCCCTGCAACAAGAAGGTAAGGGATGTATCTCTTTATGAAAGGCAGATACCCTGCCTCTTTTTTCCCGAAGATGTAATCATGAGCCACGAGAATAATCGGAAGTATCAGCGCCGGCTCCTTACACAATGCGGCAATAAAAAAAGATAGCACTGACAACGGAAACATCCCGTTCGTCCCTTCTTCATATCTCATATAAAAGTAAAAGGAAAGAAGAGAGAAGAAGGTGTAGGAAAGATCAGGGATCCCCGCAACCCATGCCACCGCCTCAGTGTGAATAGGATGGGTAGCGAATAAGACGGCCCCTAGAAAGGGCGGTGACAGCAATGACCCGACAAATCCTTTCTCCTTTA
>JBEKCV010000026.1:0-49278 GCA_050014695.1 Thermodesulfovibrionales bacterium | reverse complement strand
TGAGAAGGAATGGCCCCAGGCTCGGCAGATACATATATCTGTCCGCCATGGCTTGGCTCCCCACCTGAACAATGCCGATCACGGGGATGAGCGTCACCACATAATACCCCCACGCGGACAGCCATACCCGTTGTTTCTTTGCGGCAACGAGGAGGATCGCGGTGAGCCCGACCACAAAAATGACCGCAAAAAGATATTGCGGTGATACAAGTGTTACCTCCTGCAACTTCGGATAGGGATAATACGGGCTCAAGTCTACAGGTACCGCTATTTTCCCCAGATAGTCAACGAACGCCTTTGCCGCCACCAGCATGCGTGCCCGCAGAGGCACAAATCCCATCATCCCCGTCGCTCCCCCAGTTCTCTGCGCCATGATTGTCAGAATCGACGAAATAAGGCTGCATGCGATAAAGGGTAGTTTCTCCAGACCTGAATCCCTGAATGACTTCCAGGAGCAAATCCGCTGGAAGGGATACCAGTCCAGCAGCAACAGCACCACAGGGAGGCTCACCGCCATCGGCTTGCTCAAAAGAGCGAGAACGAAAAAGACCAGAGAAACCAGATAGGACCGATTGAAAAATAATGATGCTGCTTTTTTCTTCTCAAGAGGCTCGCTGACCAGGGCACGTATATGCTTTACATAGGCAGAAATGCTGAGCAGAAAGAACAGACCGCACAGAAGGTCCTTTCGCTCTGCTACCCATGCCACTGACTCCACATGTAACGGATGCAGTCCGAACAAGAGACCGGTCACCCCTGCTGCTATCATAATCCTTCGCTCATCCAGAAACGGGGATGCCGCTTCAGGCATCGACCGCTCCTTCCACATCTCCAGAAGCTTTATGCACAGGAGCACTACAAGGAACGTGTTCATTGCATGAAGGATGTTATTCGTCAGGTGATGCCCCATCGGGTTCAATCCCCAAACAGCGTAATCAAAAGCATGGGATACCCACGTAAGCGGATGCCAGTTGCCCGCGTAGAAACCGGAAAATGCCCACTGGAAGAACGCCCAATTTAATGAGCGAATGTGAAGATTATTGATGACATACAGACCATCGTCCCAGATAACAAAATCATTCCGGAGACTGGATAGATATATAGCAAAGGTGATGAGTGAAACAAAAGCTGCAAGATAATATAGAACGCATCGTCTATTCATAGTGTCTATTCAATCTGCCGCTCATTGAACAGCAAAGAGGGTCAGGTCTGGTTTATTTCGTTCTCTTTTTTATTTTACTCAATCGTGGATCGCCGGATTAAATTAATAATGACGTGCTCTACACAGTCTGAGATCATTATACCAAAGCATAACGGTGCGATGCACGGAGGGAAGTCCGCGGAGTGTTTCATTAGCGTAGTGGATGAACTCTTCAATAGATTCACCTTCGGAAAAATTGCGGACAAGTATGCAATTCCACATAAGCGGTCTGCTGGTATGCAGCCTCAACGGGGATACTCCGGCACGTGTAGCCTTCTTCTTCTGAGTATCATTGTTGGTACTTCTCATTGCGAAGCATTTGAGCAGTTGAGTGTAACGAATGGAAAGTCATATCCCTTATCTTGCCCTGTCTTGTTTTCATGGAGGGGCACATTGCATGCGGTCGTAGCCGACTGACTGTTTTTTGTCCAAAAGAAACCTTACTCCTGTAGCAGAAACGCTGGAGTGTGGACTTTCTCAATAGAGGAAGGAGTCCAAGAACTGATCGAACCCCGGTGGAGGGAAGTGTCGGAAAATAAGGGTGCCAGTGCTAGAGTTACCAGAAGAATGGGACCGTTTTTTCCCCGGGGAAAGAGTGGATATGCTAAAAATCGACATCGAGGGAGCCGAGATAGATTTTCTGCAGAGCCATTCATCATTCCTCAAACGTGTTGATTCAATCGTGATTGAGTGGCACGCTTGGATTACGAGCTTGCCTGAAGTGAGAGCTATTTTGGAGCGAAATGGGTTTTTGCTGAAAGATACATACAATGAGGATCAGCACGCGGGTACAGCGCTCTTCAGAAAAATGCAGAAAACTAACCCGCCCTGAGCCTCCGTTTATCGACCCCTTGGTAATTTCCAGCCCTGAGCTGGTCGATAAAATTGTCGTCAGTTATCGCGTGTTCAAACTCGGTATAGCACAAGCCCACCTCCTGAGGAAGATGGGCGTCTGAGCCACCGGTATAGGGCAGGTTTAACGCTTTTGCCGCTTTTATTGCCCGTGTATTATATGCGTGCATCGTGCATCCGTTGCACCCCTCGAGAGCGCAGATGCCCTTTGCGAGTTCTATGTTATCACCAAGACTGTTTCCTATCCGGTAGGGATGGGACGGTATGACGACGCCGCCTTTTTCGCTGACAATCCTGATGAGATCTTTAACGGGCGCGTGTTTGATCGAGAGCTTATCGGTATTAACTCCGAAGACGAGACAATGACCTTCAGCCGCCGAGAATTCGACGCCCCTGAATAGCATTATTCTTTCGGAATACTGTTTCCTCAGAATTTCCACGGCCTCTGAAGCCTCGTAGGAATAATGCTCGGTGAACGCGAGACCATTGAGGTTCAGCTTAATGGCCTGTATGATTGATTCCTCAGGTTCGGAATCGGTATCTCCGCTAAATTTGGAATGTACGTGCAGGTCAATAATGAATTTCATTTTATTATAATAACAGGGAACACCGCTTTTCGGGTAGTCTCTCGCTTCAACGAACCTGCTGGAAAAGGGGGCCTAGCCCTGATGCTCTCCCCTGGGATTGACATGGGCCCGGTTGCCTGTTACCATGAAAGAAATGATGGAGAGATATGTTGGAGGAGAGAGGATGAGAATTCCCCTGCAGATTACTGTTCGCAATCTTAATCTTCCTGAAGCGATCAAGGCAGACATTCATGAGAAGGCGGAGAAATTAGAACGTTTTTATGACAGGATTATACGATGCAGGGTTGTGGTGGAAGTTCCTCATCGGCATCAGAATGAGGGAATACTGTATAACGTTCATATCGATATGACGGTTCCCGGTGCTGAGCTCGTCGTGCGTCGTGAGCCGAACGAAGACCTCGCGACAGCAGTAAGAGATGCCTTTGATGCCGCTCGCCGCAAACTGGAAGACTTTGCGAGTCGGCAACGTGGTGACGTGAAACACGCCGTAGAGATTCCCCTTGCGCGGATCAGTGTCATCTTTCCCGATGAGGGCTACGGTTTTATAACCACGCCTGATGGGCGTGAAATCTATTTTCATAAGAACAGTCTTCTGAACCATGACTTTAAGCATCTCGAGGAAGGAATGACCGTGCGCTTTGCGGAAGAAAAGGGTGAAAAGGGACCGCAAGCAAGTACCGTGACTGTGACCGGAAGCTGAATTGCGCCGCCTCGGAATGGATAAAAGATCAGTCACATCACGAGCATTTCTTCCTTTATGGCGGTTGCTGTTTCTTTGCCTTTGAGCTTTTCGACAATCGCAAGACTGAAGTAAAGGGCGGTTCCCGGACCTCTACTGGTTACGACATTGGCGTCTTCAACAACGATGCTCTCTTCATACACGGAATTGCCGAGCCTGTCTCTGTAAGTGGGATATGAGGTCACACGTTTTCCTTCCAGGATCCCCGCACTTGCCAGGACATACGGTGCGGCGCAAATAGCGCCGGTCAGCTTCCCTTTTGCATAAAAATCTCGAAGAAGAGCTTTTACCCGCGAATCAGCATTGAGATTATCTGAACCGGGCTGGCCTCCGGGAAGGACGATCATATCAAAATCTTCACCCCTGATGGTGTCTATCGTCGTGTCAGGGAGAACCCTAACCTTTCGGGCACTCTCAATCGGGCCGTCATGCAATCCCGCGACCACCACATCGATATCCGCCCTCCGTAAGACATCAACAAGGGCTATCGCTTCAACTTCCTCAAAACCGTCGGCTAAAGGAATGACTACTCTTGGCATCTTTCCCCTCCTGTCTCGCTGTTCATCAGCAGTCTTTTCCAAGGCTGGATTAAGACGTTTAAGATCCATTTCCAATCGTCAGTGAATCGAGCAATTCCACGGTGCTCTTCATGAAGGTCAATTACTTCTTTGCCAGTGATAGATATCTTGCAGCGCCGCTGTGATTCATTTTAGTGCTAAATGAGCTATCAAGAGCCTTAACATGTCGGAAGTGCCTTCCCCGATGGTGAGCAGTCTCGAATCCCGCCAGTGTCGGTGAACATCGAATCCGGCAGTGTATCCGTAGCCCCCATGAATCTGCAGTGCATCATCGCAGACCCTGAGTGCCATTTCAGTTGAGAAGAGCTTGGCCTGCGAAACTTCTGATACCATAGGTTCGCCGCCTCTGTTCGTCAGGTTCGCCGCATAATATGTTAGCAGCCTTGCGGCGGTTATCTCAGTCACCGCGTTCGCTAGCTTCTCTTGAATCATCTGAAAATGCGCGATGCTCTCGCCGAATGCCTTCCTTTTCTTGCTGTAAGAAAGAGCCTTCTCGTACGCAGCCTGGGCTATCCCGACGGCTATGGCTGCAATCGACAACCTTCCGGCATTGAGCATCTGTTTCGCGCACTCAAGCCCCTTGCCCTCTTCCCCAAGAAGATTCTCTCTTGGAACGACGCAGTCTTTGAGACGGATTGTTGATAACTGATTACCCCTGAATCCGAGCTTTGGAATAACAGCCGTCACCTCAAATCCAGGCGTTTCCGTCGGCAGGAGAAAAGCTGAAAGCCCCCTCTCTGCATTTGCAAAAACAAGGATAAAGTCCGCTTCTCCGGGATTTGTGATTAAGGTTTTGCTGCCATTGAGGATATATGTATCGCGTGAAAGAATCGCCCGTGTCTGGATTGATTTTGCATCAGAACCGCAGCAGGGCTCTGTAAGTGCAAATGCCACGAGGTGTCTTCCTTCAACAAGGCCGTTTATTAAAAGAAACTGATGTTTCTGGCGATCATCTCCAAAGAGTCTTATACCTTCACAGACCATGTTCTGAACATCCACCTGCAGGGCCGTGTTTGCGCAGGCTTTGGCCAGCATTTCCAACGCAGCGATATAGACGGGCAAAGGGAGTTGCAATCCATTGAAGGTCTGCGGAAAGGGCATGGCCATAATCCGTTTTACCTCTAATTTCTGGAGATTGTGCCTCGGGAACATCGCCTCCTGATCCACCCTCTTCGCATCCGGCAGAATCTCTTTCTCAAAGAAAATCCCCATCGACTCAAGCATCGAGTCATATCCCTTGGAATCCGGAAAGAACATCCCGATGATGTTTCTTTGCTCCTTCAGGTAAAACATGTTCCACCTGGTTGCGCAAACGGCAGCAACGTCCGCCAGTTTGAGCATCCTTCTCCTTTCTGCTGATTCATCCGCCGATGGCGGACGTCTGATCCGTATACCCTTTCCACAGGAGGAATGAATCGGCGATGCCCGTGCCTAAGAGATTGATCCCGGCGAATCGCCTGGATGATTGTGGCGGCCATGCGTTATGATGACCACAGAATGCTTATTTATATGACAGGCATACAAATAACGGGAGACCTTCGTGGTGTCAGAGGCACCGAAAATCTTGGTGGTCAGGGGAACCTGTTTTGGGGAGGTCGTCCGGTTTATCCCTATTCATAGTCTTCCAAATGATACCACTCGGGATTTTCGAGCCATGACTCTGGCCGCGATACGAAATCAATTATCTCTGCCAATATTAAAGCATGTTTTTTTTCCTCTTCGGCGATCTTAAGAAATGTCTCTTTTTGGTGCGGCTCCTTAACTTCGCCGGCTTTCTCGATGTAAAAATCCCTTGATTTCTTCTCAACCTCCTGGGCCTTTTTATACAATTCTGACTGCGTGATCGCAACGGGGATCTCTGTGTGCTTCTCTCGCATTTGTATAAAAATATTGTTTACCCGCGACAATATTTTTGTATGGACGACCTTGCCTTGTTCGTTCTCTTTCATCTTCTTGAAGATATTCTGGTGGGTGACCTCGGTGTCCGCGAGCATGGTGAATATGTTCTTGAACCCGGTGTTCTCTGTCTTCTTCGCTAACTCGCGATAATAGTTCTCGCCGTCTTTCTCCATCTTCATCGCAAATTCGTATATATCCATTGTCAGCCTCCTTCTAATCTTGGGATAAGCGTTTGCCTTCGACCCCAACGTTTACTCTTCGCATGACCACTTCGCTATGTGCTTCAAATACTGCCATCTCCTTTTTACATCTGCTTCAGCCTGTTTCATGAGTGTAGCTGCCACCTCCGGGTTGACCGTCCGCAATGTCCTGTAACGATTCTCATCATATGCATACTCCTCGAAGGAGATCGTCGGTTCCTTGCTGTCGATAGTGAGGGGGCTTTTGCCCTGGGCCTCGAGATCAGGGTTATAACGGTAGAGGGGCCAGTGGGCGCAGGCGACAGCTTTCCTCTGCTCTTCAACACCCTTGCTCATATCAATGCCTTGCGCGATGCAGGTCGAGTAGGCGATGACCAATGACGGCCCATTGTATGCCTCGGCTTCAGCGAATGCCTTCACCGCTTGGGCAGGATTCGCACCAAACGCGATCTGAGCGATGTACACGTTTCCGTATGTTGCCATAATGAGACCGATGTTCTTCTTCGGCGTCCTCTTCCCTCCGGCCGCAAACTGAGCGGTGGCAGCGAGGGGAGTAGACTTGGACATCTGACCTCCCGTGTTGGAGTAAACCTCGGTGTCGAGGATCAGAATGTTTATATCTTTCCCCGACGCGAGCACATGGTCGAGTCCACCGTATCCGATGTCATAGGCCCATCCGTCTCCGCCGACAGCCCAGACAGATTTCCTGACGAGGTAATCGACCAGTGAGAGGAGGTTCTTTGCCTCGGGTGAGTTGTCTTTTGTGAGTTTCTTTTTCAGTTCCTCAACGCGGACCCTCTGTTGTTCGATCTTTTCCTGTGTCGTTTGATCTGCATTTCTTATGGAATCGAAAAGTGCCCGTGCATCGCCATATGAGGGGTTCGCACTGAGCTTATCGATGAGTTCCAAGGCCTGGCTATGAAACTTGTCCACTGTCAGTCTCATCCCGAGACCGAATTCAGCGTTGTCTTCAAAGAGGGAATTCGACCACGCGGGTCCCCTGCCATCGGCCCGTTTTGCATACGGCGTGGTTGGCAGGTTACCGCCGTAAATCGATGAGCAGCCGGTGGCATTGGCAATCAGAAGTCGATCGCCGAAGAGTTGGGTAAGCAGTTTCAGATATGGTGTTTCCCCGCACCCCGCACATGCGCCACTATACTCAAACAGCGGCTTCACGAACTGGCTGCCCTTCAGGGTCGATACATTATACCGGGAAGGGTCCGTTTCAGGCAGGCTGAGGAAGAACGCATAATATGTCGCCTCCTGCGCCCTTATAGGCTCCTGGAGCTTCATGTTTATCGCCTTGAAATCGGGGATCTTCTTGCCTTCCGCGTCTTTCTTGAATCCCGGGCAGACAAACACACAGGAGCCGCAGCCAGTGCAGTCTTCGGGCGCTACCTGCACGGTAAACTTCAGACCTTTGAGTTCCGTTCCCTTGGCATCGACAGATCTGAACCCCGCAGGCGCATCTTTCAAGAGGGCTGGGCTGTAAGCCTTAATCCTGATCGTAGCGTGCGGACAGACAAAGGAGCACTGACCACACTGAATGCAGATATCGGGTTCCCAGACTGGAATATGGACAGCAATATTTCGCTTCTCATACTGCGTTGTCCCTGTCGGCCATGTTCCGTCGGCGGGCATGGCGGAAACGGGCAGGGAGTCGCCATTCCCCGCGATCATTTTAGCCGTCACGCCCTTGACGAATTCCGGCGCATTCCCGGGTACCGGCAGCTTTATCCGCAGTGCGCTCGTGATCTTGCGAGGGACCGGCACCTCAACGATGTTCTGGAGGGCCCTGTCGACCGATGCATAGTTCATCTCGAGGACCTTCTCGCCCTTTTTCATATAGGTCTTTTTGATTTCGGCCTTAATCGCCCTGATCGCGTCCTCTTTCGGGATGATCTCCGAAATAATAAAGAACGCCGTCTGCATGATCATATTGATCCTGGCCCCAAGGCCGATTTCTTCAGCGAGCGAAATGGCATCTATTATGAAGAACTTCATATTTTTTGCAATGAGCTGCTCCTGCGCCTCGACAGGCAGGGTGTCCCACACCTTGTCCTTCGGATGCGACGTCGTGAGGAGGAAGATCGCCCCGTTCTCAGCACGAGAAAGTATATCGTATTTTTCGAGGAAGGAAGGATTGTGGCAGGCAATGAAATCGGCCTTCGCCAAGAGATAGGGGCTGAGTATCTTTTCCTTGCCAAAACGAAGATGCGATGTGGTGATGGAGCCGGACTTCTTCGAGTCATAGACGAAATAGCCTTGGGCACAGTTGTCGGTTTCCGAACCGATGATCTTAATCGTATTCTTGTTTGCCCCGACCGTACCATCGGCACCCAGCCCGAAGAACATAGCTCGGTAAGCACCCTTCGCTTCAACGGTAAAGGACTCATCGTAATCAAGGCTCGTTCCCGCGACATCGTCGCGTATGCCAACCGTAAAGTGATTTTTCGGCTTGGCCGCTGACAGATTATCCAATACGCCCTTTGCCATTGCGGGCGTGAACTCTTTCGAACCGAGACCGTAACGGCCCCCTACAACCCTTGGGTACGTCTTGAAGCGTGCGGTCCCCTTCTCCATCGCTTCACCGATTGCGGTCCTGACATCGACGTAGAGGGGTTCGCCGACTGCACCGGGTTCTTTTGTGCGGTCAAGGACGGCAATCGATTTGACGCTCTCAGGAAGGCTCTGAGCAAAAGCATCGGTATCAAAGGGTCTGAAAAGCCTGACCTGAACGAGTCCCAGTCTTTCCCCTTTTGCGTTCAAGGCATTGATCGTGCTGAACACGGTTTCCCCCCCCGAGCCCATGATCACAATCACACGCTCGGCTTCGGGGTGACCGAAGTAATCAAACAGTCTATATTGCCTCCCGACCACTCCGGCGAACTTGTTCATCACCTTCTGGACGATGGCCGGGGTCGCATTATAGAACCTGTTTACCGTTTCCCTTCCCTGGAAATAAACATCAGGGTTCTGGGCGGTACCCCGTAACATAGGGCGGTCAGGGGTGAGTGCCCTCATGCGGTGAGCGATAACAAGGTCGTCCTCTATCATCGCACTCATGTCGTTAAAGGTGAGCTCCTCGATCTTCTGTACTTCATGGGACGTTCTGAAACCGTCAAAGAAGTGAACGAACGGAATCCTCGATTCAAGGGTCGCCGCCTGGGCGATGAGTGCAAAGTCCATCGCCTCCTGAACATCCTGGGAGCAAAGCATCGCAAAACCGGTAGCACGGGCGGCCATAACATCGGAATGGTCCCCAAAAATACAGAGCGCTTGGGCGGCCAGGGAGCGGGCCGTCACGTGGAAAACCGTTGGCGTTAATTCTCCTGCTATCTTGTACATGTTTGGTATGATCAGGAGAAGGCCCTGGGAAGCAGAGATCGTTGTGGTCAAGGCTCCGGTGGTAAGAGAACCGTGTACCGAGCCCGCAACACCAGCCTCCGACTGCATCTGGCTCACGAGAGGAACTGATCCCCAGATATTCTCTTTGCCCGCAGCGGTCTTGGCATCGCATATCTCTGCAATGGGGGAAGAGGGGGTTATCGGATAAATCGTAATGATCTCATTTGTTGCATGTACCACGTGTGCGCATGCTGTGCACCCATCTACCGTCACCATCCTTCTACTCATCTTACCTATCCTCCTTGAATTAATGCGATCTGTTCAACTTCGTTGATTTTTTTGTCACAAAAGAGGCATCTCCGTGCATCGAACTTCGTCTCAAACGGTCCCTCTCCACCGCGGCGACTATTTTCACTTGAGCGGTGTGAACCGAAGCATTCGGAAAGAAGGGTCTTCCAATGATCATAGAATCATTTCCCAAAACGGCAGTGCACATCGGGGAAATGATTCCGTCATGCGAATGAAAGACCTTCGCCCTTGACGATGCGACCTCCCCGTTTCTGAATGACACAATAGTTATAATAACAATTCTGCCATCAAAAATCTAATTCAGTCGCACGCGGAATGCCTACAGGGAAAACGTGTCTGCCGAGAAAGGAGCGCTTTCTGAAAATGACGCTCAGAACGTTCTTATGAACGGGCAATGCTCGTCCTCGTCGATTTTTGTGTATCATGCCCATGGAGTTCCGCCGTCCGCAATGCTATGCTCTTGCAACATGAAGCAGTTTCCAGAGTCCGCCAGGAAGAAATAGGTATTCGAGAATACGTTCTTCCTTGAGAAGTCTTTCGAAGAGTGTTTTTCCCTAGCCAGTTTTACCTTTTTCGAAAAGATTTTCATAGAATTCAATACGCTCTTTCTCCATCTGCATTGCCAGCTTAAGGGCTCCCAACGCATCTCTGTCCCAGTGAAAGACGGTCTTCATTCTTTTTCATTCGACTTTCCAAATGACGAACTTTTCAATGGAGGCGGCCGCCGATTTGCCCTCTTCAGGGCAACGCTGTGCCACTAAGGTCCTGAAGCCTTGTGGAATAGTTGTCCATGTGTTTAGGAGCGGGTACACAGATTCCGAGGAGCGGTCAATCAAATCCGTATTCCCTCCATCTCCGGTCAACGAGTTTTCTTATCTCTTCTGACATGAACAATTCCTCCGGCCAGTCGCGCATCATGCCTTCTTCTCTTGTTTTTCGCGTCGCATCAATACCCATTTTTGAGCCGTATCGCGGCCAGCTTGCGGCATGATCGAGGTCATCAAGAGGACCCTCCGCGATGACAACATCTCTTTTCCAATCGACATTGTTCAGCACCCGCCATGCGGTATAGGAGACATTCTGGACGTCTACATCAGAGTCCACAATGATTAAGAGTTTTGCAAACATCATCTGACCCTTGCCCCATAGGCCGTGGATGATCTTCTTTGCATGTCCGGGATAACTCTTCTTGATCGAAATCAGCGCGGCGTTGTGAAATACCCCCTCCATGGGAAGGTTGATGTCCCGTATTTCAGGAAAATCGAGCCTAATCAGCGGCAGAAAAACCCTCTCTGTGGCCTTTCCCATATAACAGTCTTCCATCGGCGGTTTACCGACTATGGTTGCAGGGTATATCATGTCTTTTCTGTGAGTGATGCAGCTGACATGGAAGACCGGGTAATAGTCTGCTGAGGAATAAAAACCCGTGTGATCGCCAAAAGGCCCTTCGATTCGCATTTCTCCGGGCTCGAGATATCCCTCAATAACAAGCTCGCTGTTTGCCGGCACCTCGATATCCGAGGTGATGCACTTCACCATCTCCACGGGTTCCCTTCGCAGGAAACCGGCAAAGAGCATCTCGTCAATGGATTCGGGAAGGGGGGCGCTCGCGGCATAGATGACTGCGGGGTCACTGCCGACTGCTATGGCTGCCGGCATTTTTTTGCCGAGGGCCTTGTATCGGTCATAATGCCGCGCGCCGTCCTTATGGATATGCCAGTGCATGCCGGTCGTGGTTTTATCGTAAACATGGATCCTGTACATGCCGCAATTCGGGTGGCCTCTTTCCGGGTCTTTCGTGAAGACCATGGGGAAAGTGATGAACCTTCCCTCATCGGTTGGCTGACCGTCTCCGGGCCAACATTTGATTATGGGAAATTTGCTCAAATCGGGGTCGCCCTGTTCAATAACCTCCTGGCAGGGGCCTCTTCTTACCTTTCTGGGGAGATAGTTTGAGAATTCAAATAATGTAGGAAGCAAGGCGAGTTTTTCGAAGAATGTTTTGGGTGGCGCCTGGTTCAACAGTGCTTCTATGCGTCCCGCAATATCGTCGAGCCTTTCGACCTCAAGGGCGAGCGCCATTCGTTCAAAGGAACCGAACAAATTCGTGATAACAGGGTAGGCCGAGCCTTTGATCTTTTCAAAAAATAAAGCCTTCCCGCCTTTCGGACTTTTGCACATCCTGTCTGTGATCTCAGAAATCTCGAGCAGGGGATCGACCTCGACGGCCACTCGTTGGAGAAGGCCTTTTTTTTCGAGAACCGCAATAAAGTTCCGCAAATCCTTGTACGCCATGAGGCATAATACCATGTTTTCTCAGCCTGCATCCACTCTCTTCGGGAAAGAGTCGTTGCACTCGGCGTCCGCTGTCCGATGCGATGCGGGAAATGATCTCTGAGAAAAAAGCTGAAAAATTTTTTCCGTAAGATGATAAAATAATCCCAAAGAGTTGCGGCAGGGCGTTTGCCAATAAGGAAAGGAGAAATAGTCATGAAGGTGAGTGACTTGTTGATTGCGAAAGGCAGCGATGTTGTTTCGATGGAAAAAGAGGGCACGGTGGAAGACGCCATCAGAACGATGCACAACAGAAAGATCAGCGCCGTTCTGGTAACGGAAAACGGCAAGCCGGCTGGTATCTTTACGGAGAGGGACGTGGTGAGGAGTTATATAAACAGCGGGGGAAAGCCTTTTAGCGGCATCCCCTTGAAGGACGCCATGACCGTCGATTTGATCGTTGCCCAACCCCAGGATGAACTAGCAAACATCTCGTCTGTTATGATACAAAAAAAAATACGGCACCTTCCTGTTTCGGAAAAGGGCAAGATTATCGGCATGCTCTCTATCCGGGACGTCATTCAGAGTCAGATAGACACCTTGACCGAAGAAATACATTATCTCAAGGATTGTCTTGCCGATCAGTAAGAGTATGCGGATAGGACATCTTTCGACCTTCTACCACACGGCAATGATCCTGATGGCGGGGGAAACACTCGAAAAAGGGCTCTCTGCGGGGGTAGCGTGGCGACTCTTCGGCACGGGCCCTGCGATTGTCGATGCCTTTGAACGGGGTGAACTTGACCTGGCGTACATCGGGTTGCCCCCAGCCATTACCGGGATAAGCAGAGGCGTGGACATTGTCTGCGTCGCTGGCGGACACATAGAGGGGACGGTAATAGCCGGAAGAAAAGATTTAACCGGGTTCCCGGAAGAGCAGGACTTGGCGGTCATACTCGGTCAGTTCAGAGGAAGGAAAATAGGAGTGCCCGGCAAAGGCTCGATCCATGATGTCATCGTTACGGACTGCCTTGAGCGGTTTAGCCTCACGGGGGATGTTGAGGTTGTCCATTTCCCCTGGTCTGATCAGATTACGGAAGCGATGGTCAAAGGGAAAATTTCGGCTGCCGTCGGAACTCCTGCTTTAGCTGTGGCGGTCAAACGCTATGCTGATGGTAAGATACTCTATCCGCCTTCAAGGCTCTGGCCTCACAATCCGAGTTATGGCATTTTGGTAGATAGGGAGTTCTTGCAAAGAGAAGGCGAACTGATAGAGAGGTTCCTTGTTTTTCATGAAGAGGCTACGACCCTTATCAGGAACAAACCACGGGTTGTTGCAAAGATGATCTCGGATTATATCGGCGTTGTCGATGCGGGTTTCGTCATGGATACCCTGAAGGTTTCTCCAAAATACTGCACTCAACTGACTGATGAGTATATTGCTTCCACTGTAGAATTTGCAAAGGTTATGAAAACATTGGGATATATAACTCGGGAAATGAGTTCAAAGGAACTCTTTGATATCTCGTTCATCAGGAAGATACATCCTGAAAAGGATCATTACGGAGACGGAATAACGGATACTCTCCCCTAAGGCCCTGTATCTAACGGGTCGGCGTGGTCGCTTTGAAGGGATCGCCCGGAGTAAACTAAACAGTTTTCTATGGTATACTAAAAAATAACGATGAAAGGGATATAAACCGTGCCAAAAGAAGAAAAACCTCTACCGAAGCAGCCATCCACCCCTTTTGCGAGGAAGCGACGATTTGAACGAAGTGATGAAGAGGCTCCCCTGATGGCTGATCATATGGCGGCCGCCATGGCCGAAGGCACCTTGGATGAATTCCTGAGGCGGGAGATGCCCGATAATGAACATGCCAGAAAATTAGCCATGATGATGATGGGGATGACCGGCATGTTGCCGCCTGAAGGCCTCCCCTCTGCAGAGGCGAAAGGGGCGGAAGGACAAACTCAGATGCCCGCAGCGGGAGAGCCATCGCAAGAGACGACCCTTGCGGTCGGGCCCCCGGAAGATGTGTTCAAGGCAGTTCATGAGGGTGACGTGAAAGGGCTCATGGGGCTTCTTGAAAGGGAATACCATACGCGGCAGACGGGTGCTGAGGCAAGCACCACGGAAACAAAAAAGATGCATCCGTCACCTGAGCAGTCCATGATCGAAAAGGAGATCATCGATCAAATAATGAATATCGCGTCTGAAAACAGTCTTTCCCTTGATTGGATAATCACCAGGGCACTGAGGCTCTACGTTCAGGAATACCAAAAGACAGGAAGACTATGAGCCTCGTGAGTAACCCGGATCATTTCCTAAAGTTCCAATAATCTGCTTTTAATATCTATTGCCGCGACCGCCCCCTGACCGGCAGCGATAACGACCTGATCAGTGCCCGTGTTGAGCGGGCCAACAATGTACAACCCCCTGAGAGATGATTCGTTATGCTGATTCACCATGAATTTAAAACCATCACGGTCTCTCTTGAGATTCAGTTCAGAGAGAAAGTCGTCGTTCAATTTATATCCGAAATGGGACATGATAACCTCACATGCGACCCTCTCACCGCCTGTGAGTTCAAGGGCCTCCATCGTAGCATCCCCGATAATCCTCAGGGGTCTGCCGATAATGAAACGGATATTTTCATCTCTCAGCTCTTCCCTGAACTCATCGGATATCTTATCCGTATAGAGGATGAGGGTTATGTCCTCCGTAAACATTTCCTTCATGGCGATTGCCAGGTGAATTGTTTTTATGGAGTTCCCGATGACAATCAGTTTCTTTCCCGTAGTTTTGTATCCGTCACAGTCTACGCAGGTAAAGAGGCTGATCCCCAGAAACTTGGGCAAATGTTCTATGGAGGGGAGATTGTCATAAACCCCTGACGAGACGATGACGAATTTGGAATAGTACGTGGCATCTCCCATGAAGACCTCAAAGGAGTCTTTCTTGAGCACCTTCGTGACCAGTCCCTTTTCGATGCGGACATTGAAACTTGCCGCCTGTTCCAAACCCAGTTCGATGATTTCCTTTCCTGAAATCTCTTTCCGGGTGAGGAAATTCTCTATGCGTCTGGCGTGCCAGGTTCTCCCTCCCCCTCTGTCTATAAGGAGAACCTTTCTATTGTATGAGCCGAGGTAAATGGCTGCCTGGAGACCTCCCGGGCCCGCCCCGATGATGATGCAGTCATAGAGTGCCTGATCACGCATTTCTTTTATTATATCATCAAACTCTTATGCGGGAGAGAATGTGGTATAGTATTTTTATGCCGCACGCAGGACTTATGGATGAAGCCCGACTCGGGCCGGAGGAAGGCCCCTTGCAGAGGGCAAGGCTGCACATGCGGAGCGGCAAGCGGAGGCTGCGACAGGGCAAAATATCAGCTGGCATTGTGACGCTCTACGATGCCCTCTCTGCCGCGCTGCAGTGGTATGTGGCATCTCCTGCGCGGAAGTCGGCCCTTACGATCAATGCGCAAGATAATCTGAAGGACGAAAGGGCTATCTATGCTGTCCTGGTGCGTTCTGGTATCCTCGATGGCGCCTTTGACTATGAAGCATTCGACAGAGTGGTGGAGGCGGCATTGCGTGACGAAATGCCTGAGTACGACTATACGGAAAGCCTCAGGGGCATTGAATCCGTGATGACTCAGCTCGGGGTTATGCCCTTTGACGAGAAGGATCTCCCCGCCGAAGACCCAGCCACATTCTGAGATCGCTCTTCGAGGAAAACTGCGGTATCGTTGTCAGAACGATATTGAGGAATTCTCCTACGTAGGTGACGTAGGTAAGGCGACATTTGACACGCCATCTGCGGTCATATAAAGTTCCCGATGGCTTTTTCGAATTCAGCTTGATCCGTGAAATGGATTGCCCGCAACCCCTCACCCAGCGCCCGCGTGATGTTTTCACTATTGTCATCCACAAAAAGCATTTCTCCCGGTTTCAAGCCGATGATCGAACAGACATCTCTGAAGATCGAAGGATCTCTCTTGGACTTTTTCATTGTAAAAGAGTTAAAAATGAAGTCGAAGTGGTCATAGAAAGGGCTCTTTTCGTTGATCTCATCAAGCCAATTCGTCTGATCGCTCAATATCGACATAACGAGACCAGAGGATTTCATCTTTTCGACCTCCTCGATCATCCCTGGCCGTAAAATGAATCTCCGAAGAATCTCATCCCTGAGGGCCTCATCACTGTCGGTGAGTCCGGCCGTCTCTCTGAGGACGGTCCAGAAATGGTGTTCGTGACACATCCCCGTTACGTATCCTGTTTGGTACATGAGTTTTGAGGCAGTCTGAAAGAACTCTTCCGGATCGAGGCCATTATCCATTGCGATTGCGTTCAGTCCGTTCTTAAAGCCTTCTTCGGCAAGCACTCCGCCGAAGTCAAAGATGACTGCCTTTGTTAGACCCAGCTTCTGACGCGTCATTTTTCACCAATGCATGCCATCATCCCGGGGAAGAGGAGAGATGGTGTACTTTTTTTATTATAACAAAAGTGCTTCTTTCGGCCCGGAGTGATCGTTCACTTTCACAGCATTCACTGGTTCTTCGACCGTATGCTCTAGCGGTCTTGACATTCTTTCTGACTGTGATACGATAAGTTATAAGCAGCCAGTTGTTTTTGTAAACCTGGTGAGGAAAATACCCTCAGAACGGTAAAGTGCTCGCATGCATACCGTGACATGGGGAAAAAGGGGGCAATGATTATATCTGGACAGGGGAAGTTAAGAAGCGATGTCAGAAGAGCGACAATGTCCCCTGTCATCCCGTCCTAAAAAAAAACGGCAGCGATGCTATGGAGGTGCATGATGCCTATCATTGAGCATGGTGGCATGAAGATTTCACTCGACGATGAAGGGTATCTCGTTCATTATGATGATTGGAATGAAACGGTTGCCTGTGCATTGGCAGAGAGGGAGGGGGTAGCCAAACTTACAAAGGACAGAATGGACATTATACGGTTTATGAGGGACTACTATAAACAGTACAGCGCCTTTCCTGTTCTCCGCGGTGTTTGCAGGAAGGTCCATCAGTCAAAGGACTGCTACAGCGAACAATTTCTGGACCCGCTCAAAGCGTGGAAAATTGCAGGCCTTCCGAAACCGGATGAACATGTAATTAGCGAAATAAGAGGCGAAGGTGGTGTCGTGTGAAGAAGGCACTGATGATCAGCGCAGACAACTTTGAGGACTCCGAACTCCTTGTCCCCTATTATCGGTTGAAGGAGGAGGGGATCAAGGTGGACATCGCCTCCTTAAAAAAAGGAAAGATCAAAGGGAAACATGGCTATGAAGTTGACGTGGATAAGACCCTGAAGGAAGTCGATCCGGCCGAATATGACATCCTCGTCCTTCCCGGTGGGAAGGCGCCGGAAGCCATACGGAAGGAGAGGGAGGCGATCGATATCGCAAAGCATTTTTTCCAAAGCAATAAGCCCGTTTCTGCGATATGTCATGGACCGCAGACATTGATAACGGCGGGATTAGTAAAGGGCAGGCACGCAACCTGCTACCGGTCCGTTGCCCCTGAGATGAGGGAGGCGGGGGCCGTCTATGAAGATAAAGAGGTTGTAGTTGATGGAAACCTTGTCACCTCGCGGCAGCCGGCTGATCTGCCCGCGTTCTTACGGGAGACGATGAAGCAGCTCAGGGGACGGGGATAATTTTTTGTCCGAGTCCTCGATGCATGTCTCTGTTGACCGATGATACAAAAGAGACTGTCCCACCTTTATACCCCTTGGAATGACAAAAAGGTCTCGGGCGAAACTGTCTTGTCTTTGAGGGAGCGGTGAAGCCATTGCATCCGGGACAGGGACACAGACAGAAGGATACGGCATGAATAGACTGGCGAAGGAGAAAGCAGCCTATCTCAGGCATGCGGCCGATCAGAAGATCGATTGGTTTCCGTGGTCCGATGAGGCATTTGATCGGGCTGAAAAGGATGATAAGCCGGTATTCCTGAGCTCAGGCGCAGTCTGGTGTCATTGGTGCCATGTGATGGCAAAGGAATGCTTTGAGAATGATGAAATCATAGGGCTTTTGAATGAAAAGTTTATCAATATAAAACTCGACAGGGATGAAAGGCCGGATATAGACAGGAGATACCAGCAGGCGGTTGCCGCCATGGGTTCAGGCGGCGGCTGGCCCCTGAGTGTCTTTCTGACGCCCGAGAGAAAGCCATTTTTCGGTGGTACCTATTTCCCGCCTGACGATAACCTGGGCAGGCCTGGTTTTAAGAAGATACTCATGGCGGTGAGTGAGTTTTATAAATCAAAGAAGAAAGACGTTGCAGAACATGCCGAAAGACTTTTGAATCACCTCAAACAGCAGTCCATGGTAGCCGGAGATATAGACGTCTCTCAGCTTCAGGACGCTGAAAAAACGATAAATGCTTCCTTTGACCCTCAAAACGGAGGTTTTGGCTCGGCTCCGAAGTTTCCGATGCCCGGTGCCATGGAATTCCTCATGAAGAGGTTCTTCTACAGCGGGGAAGAATATACGCTGCATGCTGTAAAGAGAACCCTTGAATCAATGGCAAAGGGCGGTATCCATGATCAAATCGGTGGCGGGTTTCACAGGTATGCTACTGATGAGGCATGGATTATCCCGCACTTCGAAAAGATGGCTGATGACAACGCATGGCTTTTGCGAAACTATCTTGATGCGTACTGTCTCTTTGGTGATGCGTATTTCAGGGGGGTCGCTGAGGACACCATCGCATTTGTCAGGGATGTGCTGTCCGACCCTGAGGGAGGATTTTATGCAAGCCAAGATGCGGATGTCACCCCTGACGACGAAGGAGGATATTTCACTTGGAGGGATGAGGATTTCAGGAAGGTGCTCGATGAACGGGAATACCGGGTTCTGTCTCTGCATCTCCTTCATGACAGGGGAGCGATGCGCCATGATAGCTCCCAAAAGGTGTTGTTTGTTGCGATGGAGCCGGAGAGAGTAGCGGAAAAGACCGGGCTGGAACTTTCGCTTGTGAATACATTGATTAGTCGCGGCAAGTCAAAACTGCTTCGGGAGAGAAGCTCAAGAAAACAGCCTTTTATCGACAAGTCGATCTACACATCCCTCAACGGAATGTTGATAACATCCTTTCTGAAGGCCTTTCGGGTATTGAACGACAAACGGTTAAGAGACTTTGCCCTGAAGAGCATCGAGAGAATCATGGTGCTGCACTGCATCAACGACAGGCTGTATCATTCTTTAGGCGTGGCGGCGCTTCTGGACGACTACGTCTATCTCATAGAGGCTTTGACAGCGGCCTATGAGGCCTCGGGGAATCCGGCCTATCTCAATCGTGCTGATGAGTTCATGGGATTATGCATAACCAGATTCTGGGATAACAGCGGGGCTGGTTTTTTCGATACTGATGGTGAAGTCCTTGGACTCAGGCTCAAGGGGATAGAGGATATTCCGCAGCCGTCGGCAGACTCCATAGGTATCATGCTCCTCGATAAACTCGCAGCCCTCACCGGGAAAGACCGTTACCGGCAGTATGCCCTGAGGGCAGTGAGGACATTTTCTCCGAGGGCAAGGGAGTTGGGAATTCATGCTGGTTATTACTATGCTTCCCTGGATGCGTATTTCCATTCCCTTACCATCTCACTGGAATCGTCTCCGGAAAGTGAACTTGCCCGCGCGGTCCGCGCTGCTTACCATCCGTATATGAATATCCGCTACGGAGAGGAGAGGGGCTATGTTGTTCCCTGCGGAAAAGGCAAATGCTACGACCCTATCGATAACGCTGACGGACTGAGGGCTTTCTTAAAGAATCGAGAATGGAAATGATGCATGCCGTTGGGGTGTGGCTGGCGGATACGCATTGGCGGGGAGACCGGTTCTTTTGGTAGCGGTAACGGTTATCGTTGGTCAACGCTCAGGGAGCAGGCGAAAGGTTCAATCAGAAGATGTTTTCGGAGAAAGCGCTTTTACCCCTCGTGGAGTTCAAAAATTCCGGCGGATTGTGTATCGGCATTATAATGAGCATCCTCGTGATCTTCCGTGGCGTAAGACGACGGATCCTTATCGCATAGTCATATCGGAGATCATGCTCCAGCAGACTCAGGCCGGGCGGGTGATCGAGAAATACAAGCAATTCATTAGGGCATTTCCAACGTTCTCATCTCTCGCGCACGCGCCACTCCATGACGTGCTTACGATGTGGCAGGGCCTTGGATATAACAGGAGGGCGATAGCGCTGAAAAAAATAGCCCGGATCATTGCCGAAGAGCATAAGGGAAAGCTTCCTATATCTGAAGAGGAATTATTGAAACTTCCGGGGATCGGAAAATATACTGCCGCTGCGGTTCTTACTTTTGCCTTTAATCATCCGACCGTGTTCATCGAGACAAATATCCGGAGGGTCTTTATTCACTTTTTCTTCCGGGATAGAGAGGGCGTCACGGATGCTGAAATTTCCCTTCTCGTTGCCAAGACCCTCGACCATACAAACCCGCGCAAGTGGTATTATGCCCTGATGGATTACGGCGTGATGCTCAGGAGACAATATCCAAATCCTAACCGGAGGAGCGCTCATTATCAGAGACAGTCACCCTTTGAAGGATCGAACCGGCAGGCCAGGGGTATAATCCTCAGGCTTCTTGTCAGGAAACCCGGTATTCTGGAAAAAGAGATACTCAGAGAACTCAAGGGAAGTTCCGAGAAAATAAGAGAAAACCTTGATAGATTACAGCAAGAAGGATTCATTGAGAGAAAGGGGAAAAGGTTTATTGTGGCCAAAGAAGAAGACGTGTAAGCTGAAAGAGATATTCAGGAAACATGTCGAGCCGCACGGGACAGCGCAGATTCTCAGATACAGCGGGCCGGTTTTTCGGTAACGGAACTTATGTCGGGAAAGATAATCGTGTGACATCCTCCCCCGACTTCAAGGAGGGGGAAGATGTCACGGGGACTGTAACTTGTGGCGGAGGAATCCGATCACAGTGGGAAGAATAGAAATAAGAACAATGGCGAGGATGACGAAGGTAAAGTTTTGCTTAATCAAGGGGAGATTACCGAAATAGTAGCCTCCGAGAACAAAAATACCGACCCAGGCTATCCCCGCAGTGGCGTTATACAGTGAAAACCTCCCATGGGTCATCGCTCCTATTCCTGCCACAAAAGGAGCAAACGTACGGATGATGGGGAGAAAGCGCGCCACAACGATAGTTAACCCTCCATGTTTTTGGTAGAACTGATGGGTGCGGTCAAGATATTGCCTGTTCAGAAAGCGGACATTTTCCTTAGAAAATATTCTTGGTCCAACAATATATCCTATCCAATAGTTCACCGTATTCCCAGCGATAGCAGCGACGCTCAGAAGGCCGAATAGCCAGCCGATTTTCAGGGAACCTCTGGCGGCAAAGGCCCCTGCGGCGAAAAGGAGTGAATCTCCCGGGAGAATCGGGGTCACCACAAGTCCGGTTTCACAAAAGATGATGAGGAAAAGAAGCGCGTACGTCCATGCGCCGTAATCCCGAATGATCAAATCCAGATTTCTGTCGAGATGAAGAAAGATCTGAATAAAATCATGAATGAACTCCACGCATCCTCCTCATTTCCTTCTGCAGTTCCGAAGTTTCTGAAAATGGTTTTCTTATCATATCTCTCTGTGAAGCACAGAGAGATACACCGAAAAATATAGGTATACTTTAGCAGATTTTTCGTTTTTTTCTTTTTAATAGATCTGACGAGGAAATCGGATATTCACTGACACGGATACGATACCTTCACAATATCTTCATCTCTCCCTGATATGCTTCGGCAGTGAGAGAGCTTCAACAATTCGGTGAACGAAATAAGCATGGGAGCCATTGTTCTAAAACTCATCTACGCCGATATTTGGCAACCTCTCTACGGCATGCTATGAGCTTTTGATGGGCGTGGGAGTCAGCTCCTCTTTTCTTCCAGGATCGCCCCCACTGGACAATGGAAGCAAAGAAGTAGTTAAATTAGGTGATGTCTGGGAAATACGAGGAGCCTCTAACGGCTCACCTAATATCATAGAGGACGATTGCCATGCGAATCCTGCTGGTCGAGGACGACACCAAGATTGCCTCCTTTGTTGTGAAAGGGTTGAGAACTGCGGGTTATGCGGTGGATCATACCATTGACGGCGAGGATGGCCTCCACATGGCCCTTACAGAGCCGTACGACGCGGCAGTGATCGATATCATGCTTCCGAAACTTGATGGCTTATCCGTTATCGAGGCGATGCGGAGAGAAGGCGTCAACTTCCCAGTCATCATCCTGAGCGCCAAGGGCTCCGTTGACGACCGTGTCAAGGGTCTCCAAAAAGGAAGCGACGACTACATGACGAAGCCCTTTGCCTTCTCAGAACTCCTTGCCCGTATCCAGGCACTTCTCCGGAGGGCGGGTGGGCAGGCTGCAACGACACGACTGGCGGTGGGGGATCTATCCCTGGACCTCATTACAAGAGAAGTGACCAGAGAGGGCAAGAAGATCGAACTGCAACGCATGGAGTTCTCGCTCCTTGAGTATCTCATGCGAAATGCCGGGCGAGTGGTTTCAAAGACCATGATCATGGAGCATGTGTGGGACTATAACTTCGATCCCCAGACTAACGTTGTCGAGGCCAGGATCTGCAGACTACGGGACAAGATCGACAGGGACTTCTCAAAAAAGCTGATCCAAACCATTCGGGGGGTGGGCTATGCGCTTAAGGAAACTCCTTAAGCTTCGGAACACCCTCGCCTTCCGGCTGACACTCTGGTATGCAGGGATATTCACGGTCTCCTCCTGGGTTGCTTTTTTCCTTTTCTACACACTCATCACGACCGTTATCGGCGATAGGACGGATCAGGATCTCCAAAGCCAGGTCAACAGGCTTTCGACACTTTTTTCCGACGAGGGTATCGAGGCCGTTGAGAACGGGGTTGTCATCGAAGCGCAGGCCGCAGGGGTGAAGAAGGTTTTTTTCAGACTTCTTCGTCCGAACGGACAGGTCTTCTCCTCGACCAACGTATCCTACTGGAAAGATATCAGCATTGACAGGACAGCGATAGAGCTACTGCTGTCGGGTCGTGGGTCCGTGTTAGAAACGATCGTGTTACCGAACCGCAGGGACAAGGTGCGCATCCTTTATGCGATGCTCAGTCCAACCGTCATTGTACAGCTCGGACAGTCCATGGAGAGTTTTTCGCGTTTCTTGGACGCTTTCAAGGATATATTTTTTATGACTATGACCTTCCTGACCGTAGTTTCTGCTGGGGTTGGCTGGTTTATGGCGAAACGAGCGGTATCTGGTGTCGAAGCGGTTACCCATACGGCTCAAAAGATATCCGAAGGCTCCCTCCAGGAACGCGTACCAGTGAAAACGAGGGGTGATGAAATCGATCGGCTCGCAACTACGTTCAATAACATGCTGGACCGCGTCCAAACCTTGCTCACGGAGATCAAGGAGATGAGCGACAACATTACCCATGACCTGAGGAGCCCCATTACCCGAATTCGGGGAATCGCCGAGGTGACGCTCACCACCGGCACGTCCCTGAGCGAATATGAGGGCATGGCTGCCAGCACGATTGAGGAATGCGATCGCCTTCTCGACATGATCAATACGATGCTCCTGATCTCAAAGACGGAATCCGGAGTGGACAAACTGTCCCATGAGGAAGTGGACGTCGGGGAGCTTGTCCGTAATGCCTGCGAACTGTTTACACCCACAGCTGAGGACAAGAGGGTGAGCCTGAGTTGCCACGCTCCTGGGACAAGCATTGTCTCCGGAGACGTACGGATGCTCCAGAGGATGCTCTCCAATATCCTGGATAATGCCGTGAAATACACGCTGCCGGAGGGGAAGGTGGAGGTTTCCGTCTCGGAGAATGAAAAGCAGAACACTGTTGTCTCAGTGCAGGACACGGGAGTCGGCATCTCCGAGGCCGATCTACCCCGTATCTTCCAGCGTTTCTACCGCTGTGACCAGAGCCGGTCGGAGGCCGGGACAGGGCTTGGCCTCAGCTTGGCAAGGGCCGTTGCTCGCGCCCATGGGGGAGACATCACGGTGGTGAGCAGGCAGAATCAGGGAAGCACCTTTACGATTATCCTCCCGAAAGCACCTCCATCTTGATCACCGCATTGGTTCATCCCTAACACATCATGCGAGGAGGCCAGGGCCTTTGTTTGGCCCGGGGGCCCGCGCATACCAAGGCTCGCTCCAACATTACCACTTTATAATCTTCCGGTCAGCTTCCCGTTAAGTACGATGACTTAAAATGTAGTCAATCATCGAGGGCTGCATCTCAAGCCCACGAAAACCAAGGAGGCAAACATGCAGAAAAAAACAGTCACAAGAGTCCTAGTCAGCCTTGTCCTCGCAATAGCCATGCTGGGATTGGGGATCGGGATTTCAACAGCGGTAAAGGCTTCGAATTCGCCTGTTGCTTTGGCATCGAGGGATGACGTTCCGATGGTTCCTGGCAATTTCAGTGAACTTGCCGAAAGGGCCAGACCTGCGGTCGTGAACATCCAGACAGTCAAGACGATACAAGGCGGAAGCCGCGTGTTCCGTCACTTTTTCGGGAACCCTTTCCAGGAGCAGAATCCTTTCGAGGACTTCTTCGGCCTCCAACCCCAGGGCTATTCTTCGGACGGCTTTGAGCAGAGGAGTTTGGGTTCGGGTTTCATCATTGACCACGACGGATACATAGTCACGAACAATCATGTGGTGGAAAATGCGGACCAGATCAAGGTGAAACTTGCCAGCGGTAAGGAGTTCGACGCAAGGGTAGTTGGGCGGGATGCCAAAACCGACCTCGCGCTCATCAAGATCGACGGTGCATCGGGCCTGCAACCCATCGCCATGGGGAACTCCGATCAACTGAAGGTGGGGAACTGGGTTGTCGCTATCGGCAGCCCCTTCGGACTGGAACAGACAGTGACAGCGGGCATCGTGAGCGCCAAGGGCCGGATCATCGGCTCTGGTCCGTACGATAACTTCATCCAGACAGACGCCTCAATCAACCCGGGTAACAGCGGAGGGCCACTGGTCAATATGAGAGGCGAGGTAGTCGCCATCAATACTGCGATCATCGCATCGGGTAGGGGCATCGGATTTGCCATCCCGGTCAACATGGCCAAAGAGGTGATCCCTCAGCTCAAGGAGAAGGGAAAGGTCACGCGTGCATGGCTCGGCGTGGGAATACAGGAAGTGACCGAACCGCTCGCCCAGACCTTTGCTCTGAAGGAGAGGAAGGGCGCTTTGGTATCACAGGTCTTCAAGCACAGCCCCGCGGAGCAGGCAGGAATTGTGCAGGGCGATGTGATTCTGGAATTCAACGGCAAGGAGATCGACGATTCGCAGGATCTGCCCTCCATCGTCGCTGCGATGCCGGTGGGGAAGACCGTTACCCTCAAGTTGTCAAGAAACGGGGCTGCGATTACGAAGGAAGTGAAGTTGGGAACTATGGAGGAGAAGGCCGAAGTCGAGAAAACTCCAAGCCGAAAAATGCTTGGGATCACGATCCAGAACGTAACACCGGAGATAGCGAGGGCACTTGGCTTAAAGGATGAGACAGGGGTTGTGGTGAGCCGTGTGGAGCCCGGAAGCCCTGCTGAGGATGCGGGGCTCCGGAGGGGTGACGTTATCCAGGAGGTGAATAGGAAACCCGTGAAGGACAGCCAAGGCTTCCTCCGGGGAATCGAGGAGGCAAAAGACGGCGGAAGTATCCTCCTTCTCATACAGAGAGGAGAGAGTAACCTGTTTGCCGCCGTAACGCCGAAGTGAGTGGGACAGAGTCCGGCAGGGGGTATTCTCCCCTGCCGGAATTCTTGCGGGTCTCCAAAAAATATGCTGGAGCGAACAATCTAAAACATCTGGACAAGTATGGAAAAAAGACGTGGCAGACGCAACATCACCTCTGTGACCTTCTCGGACCATACGCCGAACGGTGATGCGGAGGTCTTGTGTTAGGGAGAAAAATGATGAGTCCTCAAGAGTACCGTGCGATCGTGAGAAGACAGCAGGGCCGCAGACCCCCATGTGTAAAGTGTAGCGATGGGGAAGTGAGCTTTTGCATGAAAACCGGGTTCGAGTGCCGAGAGTTTAGTTTCTACGCCGCTGTGCATAGGACAAAGAACATGCAGAGACATCTATCCGGCAGGTCGGATAAGGTAAGGCTGTACCCCCCGGTACAGTATCGTGCTGATCCGATCCAAGGATGTGAGCCGAGCGGGTCATGAGATAGTCGACCTATTGGCACGGGTTTCAGACGTCCAGGCACTTTTCAGACAGACGGATTCGGGTTGAGGGTGATAGCGTGGTGAAATTTTGGTTACCCAAATGGTTGGCGATTTCTCAAACAATAGGCTCTGGCCAGCAGACTATCGCCTTATTGGTTGGTTGTAACCTTAAGCTTGTCTTCATCGTCTCTGAAGAAGGAAGATGGAGAGATGAACAGATGGCCCGAGAGGGTTACCGTTTGAACAACTTACAGTTTGGTTCATCAGTCGGATGAGAAGGACCAAGTTAACAAAGGGGATTTGAGATGATACGGGAAAGAGGAAAGACAACAGTGAGAGAGATCAAAAAGAAGAACAACGACGCGGGGGTAAAGAACATCCTTATCGTAGATGATGAGAGGCTTATTGCGTCAGTGATCGCACAGAGCCTCAGCATTTACTTGGAGGACTCTTTCAATATACTGACCGCAGAAAACGGGGAGGAAGCAGTCGAAATCCTGAAGTCTCGTCCGGTAGGCTTCATTGTGACTGATCTCAACATGCCGGTCATGGATGGCTATGAGCTCTTAGGTTATCTGAAAGAGAACTTTCCTGACACACCGGTTTTCTTGATGACATCCGATTTGACCTCTGAGGTGGAAAAAAGACTTGGGCTGCTGGGTGTCAGACAGTTCTTTGAGAAACCCTTCAGTTTGCGGAAGCTTGCACTGAAAATAGCAGATGAGCTTGAAGATGCATTTGGAGTTTGCACGTATGAAGAGGCATCGTCTGCCATAGCGCTGGGAAGATAGGATTTGCCGGCAGATCCCGAGTGAATGAAAGGCCGAAAGCATTAATTGAAAAGGTTAGAAAGTTACATGCGGTTAGAAAAACTAAGAACAGGTTTGATAGTGATGCATGGAGAACAACAAAAATCAGGGATGGTCATGGATTGGGAATTGGAGAACATGAAGTATTGGTATTGTATGGCTCTTTCCTTATTTAATGACATGACTGTCAGAAGCAATACAGCCAGTGCTAGTGAGGTCTCGACTATTGTTTCTGTTATAGGCGAGGAAGAAATAAACAAGATTAACATGATCAGAAGCATAATGGGATGACAGAGGCCGTCCTACGGACCCCCCCCAAGGCGTATTCACGATCAATCGAGAGGTAAGGGGTTGACACAGTTGACATTTCTATGGCAATAGATGCGAATATATAGCCATGAAATTGAGCGTATGGGCAAAGCAGAAGGGGATATCGTACAAGAGTGCGTGGCGGATGTGGAAGCTGGGGCAGTTGCCTATGCCGGTGGAGCAACTGCCGACAGGGACCGTGATAGTGCATCCCTCCGCTTCTGTCACGGAAGGTGGCACGGTTTTGTACGCCAGGGTATCGAGCGCTGAGCAAAAGGCGGACCTTGACCGGCAGATAGCCCGGCTGAGTGAGTTTGCGGCATCCAGGCATCTCACCGTAAGAGACGTCGTGAAGGAGATCGGGTCGGGTTTGAACGGGCATCGTCGGGCAATGCTCAAGATCTTAAGGAATCCCGCGGGCCGCACCGTGGTGGTAGAGCACCGGGACAGGCTCATGAGGTGTGGTTTTGAGTATGTGGAGGCCGGGCTTGCTGCTCAGGGCAGAACGCTTACGGTGATTGAGCCTGAGGACAGGAAGGATGATATAGTCCGGGACCTCCGGTCGGGGGAGTCCCGATCCAGGTTGTCACCGACCGAAAGGCACGGCATAGCCTGTGATCATACCGTTTGTTGTCCGGCGAGATTCCGGCAGGCGAATTGTTATGAGCACCGTTCGAATGACGTCATGGAATAGTTGTCCATGTTTTTAGGAACGGCTAATCAGCTGCTTCATACATAACCCACTTTCTTCCTTTTGTGGGTTCACCGGAGTTTTCGGAGAAGAACCCAGGCGCCTTCTAACGCCTTGAAAGATTCGTCAGTTCCTCTTCGATCATTCCCCTGAAGAGCGGTAGCTTGTACGCATTATGTTTCAATGACTGTGCGCCCTTGACCGACGAGACCGCTGCGCGTTTGATCGAATCGGAATCGAGGGCATTTCCAGTGAGTGCCGTTTCAGCATCAACCGCTCGCCAGGGAATAGGCGCTGCGCCGCTTAGGACGACTCGCGCATCCGCGACTTTTCCATCGCTCATCTGGAGCGCAAGGGCAACCCCGACAAGGGCGAAGTCCCATGACCGTCGCGCGCGCACCTTTCGGTATGAACTCTTTAGCCCCCTAATCGGGGGCGGTAGGATGAGCTCGGCTACGAGGTCATCCGCTCCAAGGATCGTCTCCCTTGTAACGTTCTCTGACGGTGAAACGAAGAAAGTATCGAGAGGACTTTTTTTGTGCCCGCGGGACCGACTATACGGACTGTTGCCCTATAGGCAACAAGTGCAGGTGCAGTGTCAGAGGGATGGACGATATAACACCCGTTGCCGCCCAAAATGCAGTGTAGTGATTCTCACCTGCCACGGCATAACACTTTTCTCCCCCCTTGCGGAGACAAAAGAACTCTCCACGATAATACCAGCACCTTGGCTTCTGACAGAGGTTGCCCCCGATCGTACCCTGATTTCTAAGCTGGGGGCTTGACACCTCTGCAGCGGCTTGCGAAAGAGCCGGGTAGAGTTCTCTGATGAGCCGGTTTTTATTGATGTCAGTGATAGTGGTGAGCGCGCCAATTCTCAGGCCGCCTTCAGCAGTCTCCGTGATTCCCTTCAGAAAGATGCATCTGATCAGTTTTGTGTTAGTCGTCGGCCTTGCAACGACGGGCTTTGCAGCGGACAAGAGCTTCAGGACTGTGCTGTCAGGAAGCGAATGTGTTCCCGCGGTAGAGACAATGGCGAAGGGCGAAGCCACTTTTACGCTCAGCAAGATGGCAAAGGGTTGAGTTACAAGGTAACAGTCTCCGATATCGAGAATGTCACCGCCGCGCATATCCATAGGGGAAAAATGGGGAAAAACGGTCCGCCTATGGCAATGATTGATATCAAAGGGAAAAAAACTGGTACATTCAGCGGCACCCTCGCTGAAGGCAAGATTACCGCAAATGAACTGATGGGTAAAACTGTTAAAGAGCTTGTCAAGGAAATTAAGGAGGGGAATGCCTACCTTAATATTCACACAGATAAGAATCCAAACGGAGAGATACGAGGACAGATCAAATAAGTCCATCTAACATCTTAGGGCAAGAAGTCCCCTTCCGTCATGCTTGCATGAAGGGTGGGGGATGCATTGCCTGCCGTGCATTTTGCACTTGCGCACAATAGGGTATTCTGCTGAAATAAACCAGGCAATATTAGTTGGATATAGGTTGCCATCCTATATATGCCATTCAGTTCCACCTCGTTATGTGTGTCAACTACAGGAAGATAATAGTGAGGGGCTTCTTGATGGCAGGCTCAAGGAGATCGTGGATGAGATGTCTGCTGATTTCGGCTGATTGTTCTTTGTGGTATTGTATCTTGAACACAGTTTTAGTAAAATTCAATATTTTGTGAGAATGGAATACGCATGTCTCTTGTTTCACAGGGAATGTGAGTGTACTGAACTTAGAAGGAAAGGAGGTGATACGAATGAAAATAGCGAAGATTGCATTGTTGACTCTGGTAGCCTGTGGAGTTATGTTCTCGCTCGCCTTAGCGGCTGGTGATGTCGAGAAGGGCAAGGCGATGTTTAATGATCCAAAACTTGGCGGTGGAACTTCCGGAAAATCTTGCAACTCCTGCCATCCGGACGGCAAGGGATTGGAGATGGCTGCCCACAAGAAGGAGTGGACAACACCGGGTGGCGTCCAGAAGACCCTTGAAGGGGCTGTCAATACCTGCATTACTATGGCTCTGAAGGGGAAAGCCCTGAATCCAAAGTCTCCGGAGATGGCCAATATTGTTGCCTACATTAAGTCACTGAAGGGTATGAAGTCTGAAATGCCGAAAAAGGAAAAAGCCGTTGAAGGTTGTTAGAAACGAAACGTAAAAGGGGGAAAGACGTGATGTCTTCCCTCCTTTTACGTCGGTACAAATCGCTTGGTAATTATTTTCAGAAAGGGTCTATTTTTTCTCTGTTTGTCCGCCCGCCTCGCATGAACCAGCTGTGACATCCTCTTACGAACATGTCGTCATTCGTGTGACTGTCCGATGATGATGGCCAGAAAATCATCGAGTTCTTGAATACATTCTATGATGTCGTAGGGACGGGCCGCGCGTGACAGCATTGAGCGGTTTTCCTTATGGTGCCGCGGAGGATCTTTTCCCTCTCTGATCGGGATGGTGTTCATTCACATCCAACGCTGTCCGGTTGACATCGTTGCTCAAAATGGTAATGTTTTAATAGATGGGGATAGAATGGCTATTGATGTTCGTGAGATAAAGGAGCTTGCAAAGGCGGAATTTATTCGGGGTCTGCTCGAACAAGGAGTCGATCTTGCTGATGCCTTGAGGGATCTCACACAACGGATGAGAAGGATGAGGGAAGGCCGAGACGGAGACAGTGAATGAACAGCCGCGATTATTCGGAGCTTTTCAGGTATCTCATGGATCAGTACTGTTTACCGCAAGAAAACCTGCTCTTCGTGGAGGACATCTCTGGTTGGTGTGTAAAGCATGATATCTGTGAGGCGGATGCTCAGAGACCGGTGAAACTCGTACTCGATGAGGCACAAGGCTGCAGGGTGTTGGTGAAGGAACACCTGACGGAGGATATTTTGGAGGGAAGGTTAAATGCATTGCGGATGAGAGGCCAGATACAAAACAATGCCACTGACAGGGTGGATTTATTGGATTCCGGCCAGAAGAAACTTGCGTATTTATTTTTGAGTGAATATGCCGCCAGTCTGACCGACCTTGCCGATGATGAATTGGCTGCCGATAACTGGGCTTTCGAGGAGATGAAAAGGCTTGGATTTTTCAGGACATGAGGGATGTGGCGAGAGTCCATAGGAGAGACCTGCCGGGTGTTAACGGGGTTACGATGAGCGAAGAGCGCGAAAAACTCGTAAAAATATCGGTATATCTGGAAGAAGAGGTCCTCGATGAACTCGAAGCCCTCGCCAAGGAATATTCACATGAAACCGAAAAGAGGTGGTCGAAGGGAGGAGTTATACGGCTCGCTCTGGGCGAATTTTTCGCGAGGAGGGGGAAAATTCTTTGAGGCCTCTGCTCGATATGGAATAATAGCTGTCGTAAAGCTATTTCAGACGCATTAGACTTAGTCAAGTGCTTGCCCATTATTCCGCATAAAACCTGATTTTTGACTTCAATAATTTCTATATGTTATCATGTGAAAAAGTGAATATGTGTGATTATTATTTGTCTTAATTAAAATCATTTGTGGTCTTTTAGTTCACCGGGAGGAAGGATAAATTTGGAAGAGAAACTTATCGGTATCCTTGAAGAATACAGGGAAAACGAAGGAAATCTCATAACCCTCCTGCAGGATATTCAGGCGAAGTTTGGATATGTTCCTGAGGAGGCGGTGCAATGGTTTTCCCGGGAATTGGATGTCCCTGAAAGCAGATTTTACGGCATTTCAACATTTTATTCTCAGTTTTACCTCAAGCCGAGAGGCAGGAATATCATAACCGCATGCTGCGGAACCGCGTGCCACGTTAAGGGCTCGGAAAGGTTGATCAATGCGGCTTTGAGGGAACTGCAGCTTCACGACGATCAGGACACTACACCTGACGGAGAGATTACCTTTGAAAAAGTTGCGTGTCTCGGGACGTGCAGTATGGCGCCCGTAATGGTAATCAATAAAAAGATGTTTGCGAAAATGACTCCTGAAAAACTCAAAAAAGAGATAAAGTCGTTCGTAAAGAGCAGCAAATGAGCAGGGTCACGATAAAGGTATGTATGGGTCCCGGAGGTATCGCCTCCGGCGGGCCTGATGTTATTTCTGCTTTTGAATCAGAACTGAATCACGCGAATATCCCGGCAGAGATACAGAAAGGCTGTTCCCTCCATAAGGTAGGATGTCTCGGCTTATGTTCAAAGGACGTCCTTGTCGATTTGATCATTGACGACAGTAAAACGACTTATCAGTATGTAAAACCGGAAATGGTTCAAAGGATAGTGAATGAACACATTATCGGAGAGAAACCGGTTTCGGAATGGCTGGCAGGGGAGGATTACGACACTTTTTACAGGAAGCAGGTCAAGGTAGTACTCTCCGATTGCGGGAAAATAGACTATGAGACTATCGATTCCTATATTTCCTTTGGGGGCTACAAGGCTGCCGAAAAGGTGTTTCGCTCCATGAGCCCCGAAAGCGTGATATCCGAGATGAAAAAATCGGGATTGAGAGGGCGTGGGGGGGCAGGTTTCCCTACCGGCGTAAAATGGGATGCATGCCGCGCAGTCCGCTCTGACCAGAAGTACATAATATGCAATGCTGATGAAGGTGACCCCGGCGCATTCATGGATAGGGCTGTCATTGAAGGAAACCCGCATGTGGTTATCGAGGGCATGACGATCGGTGCCTACGCCATCGGCGCAAGCAAGGGCTATGTATACATAAGAGCAGAGTATCCCCTTGCGGTGGAGAGGCTCATCCATGCCATGAAGGAGGCCAAGGAAAGAGGTTTTCTCGGTAAGAACATCCTTAAGTCGGGGTTCAACTTCGATATAAGGCTCAAATTGGGCGCCGGTGCCTTTGTGTGTGGAGAGGAGACCGCGCTCATAGCATCCATCGAAGGCCAGCGAGGGATGCCGAGGCCGAAGCCGCCTTTTCCTGTTCACTGCGGCTTGTGGGGAAAGCCCACGGTCATCAACAATGTGGAGACGCTGGCAAATATTCCCTATATCATGAACAAAGGCGCTGAGTGGTACTCGGCTTACGGGACTGAGAAATCAAAAGGCACTAAGGTTTTTGCCCTTACCGGAAAGGTGAAAAATACGGGTCTTATTGAAATCCCGATGGGTATTACCATGAGAGAAATTATCTATGACATCGGCGGAGGCATAGAAGGCAACAAGGCCCTGAAGGCCGTTCAGACAGGGGGACCTTCAGGCGGCTGTATACCTGCGAACATGGTGGACATACATGTTGATTATGAATCTCTCGCACAGGTCGGCTCCATCGTCGGGTCAGGCGGGATGATCGTACTTGATGAAGATGATTGCATGGTGAATGTTGCCAAATATTTTCTCAACTTTACACAATCGGAATCGTGCGGAAAGTGCGTGCCGTGCAGAATCGGGACAAAGAGACTTCTCGAGACCCTTGAGAGAATCACCAAGGGCCAAGGGAAGGACGGCGACATAGAACTCCTGCAGAAATTGGGCAGCGATATAAAAGCTGGTTCCCTCTGCGGATTGGGACAGACCGCTCCCAACCCGGTCTTAAGCACCATCAAGTATTTCAGGGAAGAGTATGAAGCGCATATAAAAGAGAAAAAATGTGCATCTAAAGTGTGCAGGGATCTTCTGACCTTTTCGATCATCGCAAAAACGTGCACGGGATGTGGTGCCTGCCTGAGGGCATGCGCGTCAGGTGCGATTGCCGGCGAGAAAAAGAAAGCCCATAGAATAGATTCCGCAAAATGTATAAAGTGCGGGGCATGCTTTGACGTATGCAAGTTCGCATCCGTCGATAGGGAGTGACTATGCTGAACATTACGATAGACGGAAAGGCAGCAACCGTTCCCGAGGGTATTACCGTTCTTGACGCGGCCAAGCGGCTGCATATTTCCATTCCGACCCTCTGCCACCATCCCAAACTCTCGCCCTTTGGCGGTTGCAGACTCTGCGTGGTGGAGATTAAGGGGATTCCAAGACCAGTCACTTCCTGCACCACACCGGTTAGTGAAGGAATGGAAGTGACGACCAGCGGTCCGAATCTCGATAATCTGAGAAAGACAGTTCTTGAGTTAATCCTTTCGGACCACCCCAATGACTGCATGGTCTGCGAGAAGGCAGGAGATTGCACCCTTCAGGAACTCGCATATTTTTACGGCATAAGAGAAAACCGTTTTGAGGGCGAAAGAAGGATATATGCGAAAAGAGACGGCAATCCTTTCATCGAAAGGAATATGGAAAAATGCATCCTCTGCGGTAGATGCGTGAAGGTCTGTGACGAGGTCGAGGGAGTGGGGGCAATCGATTTTGCATACAGGGGATTCAAATCCAAAATATGTCCTCCTTACGAGAAAGACCTTGATTGTGAATTCTGCGGTCAGTGCGTTGCCGTATGCCCGACCGGAGCCCTCACGGGGAAGCTCTGGAAACAGAAGGGCAGACAAAAAGATGTGAAAGAGGTCGATACTACGTGCGCGTATTGCGGTTGCGGATGCAGTCTCACCCTCCACGTTAAAGACAACGAAGTGATAAGAGTGGATTCCCGGGACGATACGCTTAACGAAGGATGGTTGTGCGTGAAGGGAAGGTTTGGTTACAGCTTCATAAACAGCCCTGACAGATTGAAAACGCCTTTGATCCGGAAGGACGGAAAATTTGTAGAGGCATCGTGGGAAGAAAGCCTCGATTTCATCACAGAGAGGATGAAGTCCATCCGGGAAAAACACGGGCCCGACGCGATAGCGGGTCTTTCCTCCGCAAAATGCACCAACGAGGAAAACTATCTTTTCCAGAAATTCATCAGGGGAGTAATCGGCACAAACAATATTGACCACTGTGCACGGTATTGACACAGCGCAACGGTGGCTGGTCTGGCCACAGTGTTCGGTTCGGGAGCAATGACGAATTCCTCTCAGGAGATAGTGAATAATGACCTGATCTTTGTGATAGGCTCAAATACGACCGAAACCCATCCTATCATCGGATTAAAGATGAAAAAGGCATTCAGGAGAGGCGCGAGGCTTATTGTCGCCGACCCCAGGAAGATCGACCTGGTCAGGTTTGCCCATCTGTGGCTCAGGCAAAAACCGGGGACTGACGTTGCCCTGCTCAACTCGATCATGCATGTCATATTGCGCGAGGGGTTGGAGGATCGTGAATTCATCAATAACCGGACCGAGGATTTCGAAAAATTCAGGGATTCCCTTGCGGAATTCACGCCTGAGTTCGGAGAAAAGATCACTGGTGTCCCCAAAGAGAAGATAATCGAGGCTGCCCTGCTCTATGGAAATGCTGAACGTCCGGGAATCTATTACACAATGGGAATTACCCAGCATACCCACGGAACGGACAATGTATTTTCCGTAGCAAACCTTGCCCTTTTAACCGGCAATTTAGGTAAAGAAAGTACTGGAGTGAATCCTCTTCGCGGACAGAATAATGTGCAGGGCGCGAGCGACATGGGTTGCGCTCCGAATGTATACCCGGGTTATCAGCGGGTCGATGCCCCCCAGGTGAGGATGAAATTCGAGAAGGAATGGGGTGTTTCACTTTCCGACGAGGTGGGTCTTGTCGCGACAGAGATGGCGGATGCCGCTCTGAAAGGCAACCTTAAAGCAATGTACATCATGGGAGAAAATCCTGTACTGAGCGATCCGGATGTGAGCCATACCATTGAGGCATTAAGAAGCCTCGAGTTTCTTGTTGTTCAGGACATATTCCTGACTGAGACAGCTGAGCTTGCCGATGTGGTTCTTCCTGCAGCCTCCTTTGCTGAAAAGGACGGCACTTTTACGAATACTGACCGGCGGGTACAGCGCGTGAGAAAGGCGCTGGACCCGCCTGGTGGAGCTAGGGAGGATTCCTGGATAATCGCCCAGTTGAGCAAGCGATTCGGTTATGAGATGAATTCTAATTCCATGGAAGTGGTCATGCAGGAAATCTGCTCGCTTTGGCCTGCCATGGCCGGCATCACGTATCGCCGTATAGAGAAACGGGGAATACAATGGCCTTGCCCCACCGTTGACCACCCGGGGACCCCGTACCTGTTCAAAGAAGGGTTCCCCAGAGGGAAGGGAAGATTCACGGCGGTGACATACAGGCTTTCTGCAGAGATGCCGGATAATGAGTATCCCTTCATACTTTCCACCGGAAGACAGCTCTTTCAGTATCATACAGGTACAATGACGAGAAAGACATCGGCCATTGAGGATGTCGCAGAACCCTATGTGGAGGTCAATCCTGAAGACGCCGAAAGGTTTTCTATTCAGGATGGACAGCAGGTTAAGGTTTCCTCAAGGAGGGGAAGTATAAAGATAATTGCAAAGGTCACAGAAAGGCCTTTAAAGGGCATGGTATTTATCCCATTTCATTTTAAGGAGGCATCGGCGAACGCTCTGACGAATACCGCCACCGATCCTGTTTGCAAGATTCCCGAACTGAAGGTTTGCGCCGTAAAGATAGAGGTTCCCTAAATCACATCTGAGCGTATCTCGGGGCACCGGGTCCTCTTTACGTATTTGAGCATTGACTCATGCATGCGAAATCGATTAAAGTAAAACTTCAGTTATTCTGTCCATTCCCCATGGTTTTCGTAGCAACCTGGAGAGCGCAGAGAACAATAATGCACGACGAATAATTGCAAGGTTGTCAATTATGTCTGATGAACGTATCGAGAATGATTCTTTGAATGACGATGGAACGGTCAAAGCCATTGAGCACGAAGAGAGTTTCGCTTCTCTTCTGGAGAGAAGCATGTCCCCGGGAGGGAGGCTTGAACCCGGCCAGAAAGTCAGAGCAAAGGTGATCAGTGTTTCCGGAGATTTCGTCTATATTGATCTCGGAGGGAAGAGCGACGGGGTGATAGAACTGAAGGAATTCACGGATGACAACGGGGATCTATCGGTGCGGGTTGGCGATCAGATCGATGCTTACTTCATGTCTGTGCAAGATGGCACGAAGGTGCTGACGACACGCGTTCATGGTTATTCAGCGATCAGGCTGAACGACATCCGTAGTGCTTTCGATGCTGGCCTACCGGTGAACGGTGAGGTAAAACGCGAGGTGAAAGGCGGCTTCGAGATCTTGGTCGGTGGGGTGAGGTGTTTTTGTCCCTTTTCTCAAATCGACCTGAAGGGAGGTCGTGAGGGGGGAATTTATCTCGGACAGACCTTCCCGTTCAAGGTGCTGGCATTTGAAGAAGATGGCCGCAATATCGTCGTTTCGAGGCGATTCTTCCTTGATCAGGAAAGACAGGAGCGGATAAACAGACTGAAGGAAACACTTACCACGGGGATGGAGGTTTCCGGTGCGGTTCGGTCTCTGCAGAATTTTGGCGCGTTTGTTGATCTGGGGGGCGTTGAAGGCCTGCTCCCTGTCAGCGAGATTTCATGGGAAAGGACGGGCAAACCTGAAGATATTCTCTCTATCGGGCAGGAGGTGACGGCAAAGATCATCGCTCTTGACTGGAAGGGCAATCGCATCACCCTGAGCTTAAAGGCCTTGAAGCCGGATCCCTGGTTTTCTGTATCCGAGAAGTATGCTATCGACAGTTGTGTGAAGGGGACCATTGCCAGGCTTGCCCCCTTTGGTGCTTTTGTCAATCTTGAAGCGGGAATTGACGGTCTGATTCACATCTCGAACCTCGGTGCCGGCAGAAGGATTAATCATCCGAAAGAGGTTGTTGAAGTTGGTCAGCGCGTAGAGGTCTATGTCCTGGAGGTTGATCCGCAGAACAGGAGGATATCCCTCTCCCTGCAACCAAAGATAAAACCGGAAAAGGTCGTCCTCCCGGAGGTGGGAGAACTTGTCGGGGGAATTGTCGAACGGGTGATGCCGTATGGACTTTTCGTAAAAATGGAAAATGGCTTAACCGGACTCGTCCCAAATGCGGAGATGGGGACTCCCAGCGGTACCGACCATAACCGCATGTTTCCGCCGGGCACAGAGATGAAGGTCGTAGTGATCGATGTTGGTCAGGGAAAAGTGCGCCTGAGTCGTAAGAACGTTTTGTCACGGGTCGAGCAGGAAGAGTTCGAACAGTATCAAAATATGCAAAAGAGCAAGCTGGTTCCCTCGAGCGGTTTTGGAAGCCTTGGGGAGATGCTCAGGGCAAAGATGGAAGAAAAGGAAAAGGCCGGTTAGCGTACCTCTTGCTGAAAGTCATTGAGCCTCTCTTCGAATTCTCTTGATCGGGCGTCAAATTCACCGGTCAGCCGTGCAAGCTCAACAAAAAGCCCATTAATGCTCTCCTTCGAGGCGTGGATCGATTTTGAAAGCCGCTTGATGGATTCGCCGTCTCCCGTTACTGAAGCCTCCAAGAGAGAATTGGTATCATGTTCTGACTTTTGTTCCATCCGCATAATGGTATCTTCGATCTCGGTTATTCTGTCCTGGAGTGGGCCAAGTATTCTGGAACGGCTGGTTATGATCTCTGCTCGAACGCGCCGAATCGTTTTTTTATTTACAGTGTTTCTCTGCCCATTCGTGCCTTGAAGGCTACAGACATTATCCGCCTCTTCGTCCTTCCACCCCACCCGGTCCAGAAAGTCCTGGTAGGTTCCTTCAAAGAGTTCGGCCCTGCCGTTATCGAAGACAATCAACCTCGTGGCCACCGCACGGAGGATCATCTCACTGTGAGTGACAATTATGACAGCGCCTTCAAATGCCTCGATAGCCTCAAGGAGAGAATCAATCGATTCCATATCGAGGTGGTTTGTCGGTTCATCCAGGACGAGCAGGTTGGCGGGGCCGACAAGGAGTTTTCCGAGCAATACCCGGCTCTTCTCTCCGCCTGAAAGAAGAGCGATTTTTTTCAGGGCATGATCACCCTCAAACATCATGGCACCGCAGATATTACGTGCGGCCCCACGGTGACGATTCGGGTGCACATCCAGGATCTCTTGCTCCACCGTTTTTTGAGGATCGAGACGCTCTATGTTCGTCTGGCCGAAATAGGCAAGCTTCAGTTGCTGATGGCGTGAGATCTCGCCGCTCAGCGGAGCAAGTTCGCCTGCCATCAGGTTCACAAGCGTGGTCTTCCCCTTGCCGTTTTTCCCGATAATGGCGATCCTGTCTTTCTTTCCTACGGACACGCTGAACCGGTCAATGAGAGGCGGAACATCCCCGCGAAAGGAGAAAGATATGTGTTCTGCCCCGATGAGCTGTTTTCCCGTAAAGGGAGCGGACTTGAATTCAAAATCGAGGTCTTTTATCGCCGAGAGCTTTTCGAGTCTTTCCTTTTTCTGAAGCGCCTTTATCCTTGACTGCACTGCGCTCGCCTTAGTCGCCTGGGCTCTGAAACGGTTAATGAACTGCTCTGTCTCTTTCCGCTTTTTTTCGTCGTTTGTCCGAGTTTGCTCGTGGATTTTTTCTTGCTGAAGGATCTGTTCATACAGTTTAGCAGTCGATCCCTCTAATTTCCGTATCTTACATCGGTGGATACCCATGGTATGGGTTGTCACGCTGTCCATGAAACCCCGGTCATGGGTGATCAGGATAAGCTCATTTTTCCAGTTGCGCAAGAATTGTGTCAGCCATCGCACCGAAACGATATCAAGATAATTTGTCGGCTCATCGAGGAGCAGAAGGTTTGGCTCAGAGACGAGCGCCTTCGAGAGGTTTAGCCTTACCTGGTAACCACCAGACAGTTCGAGAGGGCTGCGGCTGAAATCATCACGAGAGAAACCGAGACCCATAAGGATGGTTGCGACTCGGTATGACTCATCCCTGCCGTCCTCGGTTTTCCGCAGACTCAAGCACCCTTCTTTCAGTACCGTATGCTCAGTAAAGCGGATATGCTGGGAGAGGTGGCCGACCCGGTAATTCACAGGAGTACTTATAACCCCTGAGTCGGGATGCTCTTCGCCGATGATCATCCGGAAGAGCGTGGTTTTACCGTGGCCATTTCTGCCGACCAGTCCAACCCGTTCTCCGGCGTTGATCGTGAAGCCGACACGATCAAAAATCACCTGAGTTCCATAGGCTTTATCTACATTGCTGACCTGGATCATTTTTATTGGAGCACGTTAGAAAATATAGATTCTATTATACCCCAGAAGCATCTCCATTTTCGACAGATGTTTTGTATCCCAAGGATGTCCGGAATGTTCTAGTGCATATATGCCGAACCATGCCTATGAATATGTCTCACGTTCCCGAGGAGAATTCGCCATGGCCGAGAAGGGCACTTGACAGTTCGCAGATAGCGAGAAAATGAAATAAGCGCACAACGCTTAACTATGGGCATGTGAAACGGAAGGGGCCGAATCAATATTGCCAGGATGCGGTAGAGGCAGAAAGCACGCGACGCGTTTATGCGTCCAGTACTCCTCGCACTTTTTGCAGCAGAACCGACGGGGTTAGGGGTTTAAGGATAAAGTCAATATCCGGTTCAAGAAGACCCTCCTTGCTGACAATGTCTTCTGCATAACCGCTCACGAAAATTGTCTTGACGGTGGGGTGTATGATCCGAATCTCCTCATAGGCCTCTTTTCCGTTCTTTTTCGGCATGATGCCGTCAAGGATGACTAGCTGCACATCATTGCTGTTTTTGCCAAATTTCGTCACCGCATCTTCTCCATCGACCGCCTCGATCACATTGTACCCATAATTACGCAGTATCGTCGAGGTGAGTTTTCTTAGTGTGACGTCGTCTTCCGCAACAAGTATCATCTCCGAACCGCCTTTTATCTGCGGAAGGTGGGTTTCAATTCGGTTCTCTTCGACAACTTGTTTGAAAAGCGGCAGATAAATTTTGAATGTTGTTCCTCTTGTTGGCTCGCTATATACGTTGATGAAACCATCATGCTGCTTGACGATACCGTACACCATCGAAAGCCCAAGGCCGGTGCCCTTTCCCTGTTCTTTGGTAGTAAAGAAGGGCTCGAATATCCTGACCCTCGTCTCTTCATTCATCCCTTCACCCGTATCTGAAATCAACAGAAGTGCGTATTTGCCCTCTCTACCGTACCCGTGTGCCTCGATAAAGTCCTCATGCATATGGATTGTCTCTGTGCGTATCGATATATGTCCGCCCTTCGGCATGGCGTCCCTTGCATTTGTGACAATATTCATGAGCACCTGTTCAATCTGACCGCTGTCAGCAAAGATCGTTGGATCATCTGCTGCACACGTCGTAGTGATTTCTATGTCTTCTCTGATGAGCCGCTTCAGGAATTTCTCCTGTCGCTTCACGATCTCGTTCAGGTTATTCGGCTTCGGGTTCATAAGCTGTTTCCTGCTGAAGGAAAGGAGGCTCTGGGTAAGAGTGGTTGCCCTGTCGGATGCCTGGAGAATCTGTTCCAGGCTTCCCCGGAGCATGTCGTTCGGGGTTAATTTCATGAGCGCCAAATGAGCATACCCTACGATTGCGGAGATGATATTGTTAAAGTCATGGGCGACACCCCCGGCAAGCTGGCCGACCGCTTCTATCTTTTGTGACTGGCGGAGCTGTTCTTCGAGCCTCTTGCCCTCCGTGATGTCCTGGAGCGTTTCAATTGCGGCTGTCAGCTCTCCCCTGCTGTTGTAAATTGGCGAAGCTTCGAAGACAATGTATCTGTCCTTGCCGCCTAGGTTCTTGTACCACCCTTCGGCTCCGACCCCTTGAGGATTCAGGGATGACTTCGAATAGTTTTTGTAAAGCAGCGGCATTTGCTGCACTTCGTCATCAAGAATGACGTCAGCGGCAGTAGGCCTCTTGTAGGTGTAGAATGACTTCCATTGTTGATCGGTTCCAATCATATCCGATGCCGTGCATCGGGTGAGCTCTTCACAAGCCTTATTCCAGATCATAATCCTGTGCTTGCTATCGAGAACGAAGGCGGCTATTGGGGAATTCTGGATAAGATTTAAGGAAAAACTCTGCTGTTCAATCAGCGCTTCTTCAGCCTTCTTGCGCTCGGTAATGTCCCGAAAACTCCACACTCGCCCGACGGGTTTGCCCTCAATTCGTTGTGATTGGGAATATCGCTCAAAGACTCTGCCATCGTGGAATTCCAGTACGTCGAAACTGACCTCGTCCGGGTGAGCATATAACCTTTGCACCTTTTCGAGAAAGCTTTTGGAGTCCTTCAATTGGTTTAAAACAAACTCAAGCGCTCGCTGGTCATCTCGGGATTCAAGAATGTCCGCCGGCAATCGCCACAGCTCCGCAAAGCGCTCATTGTATCCACTGAATTTTCCCGAACTGTCCACCACGAGGATTCCATCCGCAGTGGATTCCAACGTCGCCTGCAGCAGCGAAAGTGACCGCTTCAGCTCCTTCTCGGCGAGCTTACGTTCGGTAATGTCTCGTACCAAATGAATGAGACCTATCAGATTTCCATTATTGTCCAGACGCGGTAGCGCTTTTATCTCAAGATGCTTCTTCAAATGAGGCTCGAAAATCTCTGCCGAAACGGGCTGACCACTCTTTAAAACCTGACAACTGGGGCAGTGGACCGGCGGAGATCCACACCCGTGATAGGATTCATAACACTTCTGCCTTGTTATGGAAAGACAGGATAGCCCAAGCAGTCCTTCGGCCGCACTGTTTGATCGGATGACATTGAAATCCTTGTCATGTATCGTTATCGCGTCGTTGATTATGTTGAAGGTCTCCTCCCAGTCACCTTTGACCTGAAGGATCATCTGTATCATTTCCTTACGTTCTGTTATATCTCGAACCGATGCAATCCTCAATGTTCTGCCTTGATATAAGAAAGACTTACCGCAGACCTCGAAATGAAACTCACTTCCATCTTTTTTTAGTCCTACGGTTTCATAAGGCCTGTCGTATTCATCGCGAATAGCCCGCGTGACATCTTCCAGATATTTAGGCACGATCAGAGTCGCTATATGTTTCCCTATTAGTTCAGAGGGCGCATAACCAAACACTGACGCAAATTTATTGCTTACTTCCAAAAAGACCAAGTTGTCTGAAATGGCGATTCCACCCAAAGCGACCTCGGCCAGTAAGCGGGTTCTTTTTTCGCTTTCCTTTAGTGTCTCCTCAATCAGGTTATGCGAGTTAATCTCAAGTTGAAGACTGGTATTAAGCTCGGTCAGTTTGGCGGTGTGTTTGAAAACATATATGATAATTGCCGCAACAATGAATGAAATGATAAAGGCATATAGAGAGGCGATTAACAATACCTGGTTGGTAACATTTCCCCACAATAAGAGACTGGTGACAGTACCTGACAGTGCTGTCATCAGTCCTAAAGAAACTATACCGATCCAGAGAAAATGCCGAGGGTGTAATCTCAGCAGTTTATGAAATTCCTGTCTAATCATACGGTGCCATGTTGTTTTTGCTTCTCTGACATTAGCAAGGTCAAGAGTATGTAATAAGCCGGCACCTCGTCTCTGCTTTGGAATACCTGGCAATTGCCCGGCGCCGCATACTATACTTATCGGCGTTTCCGCCGAAAACTTTATTTATACCACCGCGTCACGGGACGACTGACACAAAAGGTGAGGAGTCCTTTCCCTCGGCAGTGAGCCGGAAGTTCTCCTGGCACGGGGAGTACCCCGTTAAAAGCCCTGAAGCCCATCCACAATCATCACGACCTGCTGATGGCGAACCTCTTCGCCCAAGAGGAGGCTTTGGCTTTCGGGGAGACAGAGGATGAGGTCAAGAGGGAGGGAACGCCGGATTGGAGTGCCTTGCATGAGCAGGAACTATGTTCCATTTTAGAGCTTGAGCACATCAAAGCAGCGGCTGGCAGCAACGTGCAACTACCCACTATTTCATTATGCGCTTACGCATCAAGACGAAAGGACAGGGAGCGAGGAGAAGTGCGATAACTATAATCCAGGCAATGTCCTTCATAGGGGCAGCCAGATGCCCTGAGGCAAAAGACCTGCATATATTCACGAGGTGATAAAGCGGTGTGAAGAAAGCGATTTTTACGACAACGGGGGGCAGATTATCGAGGGGGAAAAAGATTCCGGAAAAGAGGAACATTGGCGTCATCAGAAGCGTATAGAAATAGTTGAAGGAATCGATGCCGGGCACAATCGCGACAAATATCAGTGATATCTCTGCAAAGACGAGACCGCTGATAAAGAGAAGCGGAATCGCCAGGGCCACAAGAGACGAATCGACCAGCCCAAAGACCGAAATGACGATCATGATGATGGTGCCGTAAATCATGCTCTTCGTTGCGCCCCACATCAGCTCGCCTGCAATCAGGTCATCGACGTTTACCGGTGTGGCAAGGATGGCGTCAAAGGTCTTTTGAAAGGTCATTCTGACATAGGTGCCATAGGTGCATTCATAGATTGCAGCAAACATGGAGGATGAGGCGATAATCCCTGGTGCGATAAAGTTTATGTAGGGCACGCCGTTTATCTCTTTGACAAAGGCGCCGAGACCGATGCCGAGGGCGGCGAGATAGAGAATCGGTTCGACAAAGTTTAGAGCCAAGCTGGAAAGGTAGAGCTTGGTATAAACGGTAAAATTCCTCTGCCAGACCCTGAAAGCCCTCGTAAGATTTGGCGATATCATCAAGTGACGGTGAGGCCTTTCCCTGTCAGTTTGAGATAGACGTCTTCAAGATTGCCTCCGTGCAGTTGCATGAGTGATGAAGGGGAATCGATGGTCACAATCTTGCCTCCGTCCATAATTGCCACCCTGTCACACAGTTTTTCCGCCTCTTCCATGTAGTGGGTAGTGAGGACAAGAGTCGTATCCTTTTCCCGAAGCTGCTTCAGCTTGTCCCACACAGTGTGCCTGCTGTGAGGGTCAAGGCCGGTTGTCGGTTCGTCCAGAATTAACAACTCCGGATTATTTATCAATGCCCGCGCAAGAATAAGCCTTCGTTTCATCCCGCCTGAAAGATTGCCGATCTTTGCCTTCATCTTGCCCTCGAGCTGGACGAATTGAAGAAGGTTTGATGCAGAAAGCAGAGCACCTCGCCTTGGGATGTTGAAATACCGCGCGTAGACGATCAGATTTTCTAGGGCATTAAGGTCCGGATCGAGATTGTCCTCTTGGGGCATCACGCCTATCCTCGCTTTTATCTTGCTGGGCTCTTGGGTGACATCGACACCGAAAACGCTCACCTCTCCTGATGATTGAGGCATAAAACAGTAGATGATGCGCATTACCGTTGTTTTTCCAGCACCATTCGGACCAAGAAACCCAAAAACTTCACCTTTGAAGATTTGGAAGTCTATAGCATCGACTGCCCTGAAAGAACCATAATCCTTGGTCAAAGCCTTTGCGCTTACGATGGTCATAGAATGATTATAGTTGAGCATGATCTTTTTATAAAGGGAGGACCAAGGGAAAGTAAATTGCCACCGACCTTGTCGCAAGGGTCGTGGACTGTTGACACTATGATACCCGATGTTAATATATAGACATGAAACTCAGTGTATGGCTAAAACAGCAAGGGATAGCAGAGAAACCTGGACTTAAGAATCAGCGCCGTATAGTGGAAGAGTTCTGTGCAGCAAAAAAGCTTGCTCCGGTGGAATTTGTTGAGAAAGGGGGGCGGGTTTCATTTCAACCGCAAGAAATTTCCTGCTCACCGTGACCGCTTAACCTGGTTAAGGTTTGAGTGGTTCGGCCGCTATGCAAGACACAACGACTGCAAGCCATTGGTGCTCAACCGAAAAAGGTTGTCCCCGGAGCAGAAAAGGGTGCGGGATCTGATGACCATAGTGCATTGTTTTTCCTCATGGCTTTCTGGCCTGAGCGAAGTTGTTCGCACAAAGACAGTAGAAGCAGACCGATGGTTCCATCGTAGAAGATATGCAGCGTTTGCGATCATGTCATGAGGAGCTTGCCTCTTTCGATGCGGCAATGGGAGTGCCCACTCTTCGGCATTCATCATGACAGCGAGGAAAACGCGGCAAAGAATCTTTAACGGCTGGCAACCGCAACTGCCCTGACCGTGGCGAGTTCTGTAGAATACAGAGCATATTCGCTGAGCCTTCAGCAGCCTACGTCGGGAAAGTGACGCCTGTCAGTCATGTTTCTGTCTGTAAGAAGAATCAGGGCCGGGAGAAGAATGTGCACTTTGATTGCACATTTGGAATAGCAGAAGAGCAGTTGACACATGCTGTGTAAAAGTCTATCTTGTATTATGACCGGTGGGTAGGTGTCAAGGCGTTTGTCGCACAGAAGAGCTTGTACCCGGCTCATCTGTGGTGTTCAAAAGGCAACCTTCTTGACGGAAAAATATGATGAGGAGGACGAGGAGTGAAGAAGATATTAGTGGCAATTGACGGTACACCATGTTCATTGAAAGCAGTAGATTATGTGGGACAGCAGTTTTCCGGTGTCAACGATCTGGAGATAACTCTCTTTTACGTCCTGCCTTACGTGCCTGCCGCATTCTGGGATGATGGCCATATCCTGACCGAAGAGGAAAAGGAGGCGAGAAAGAAGGTCGTCGACAAGTGGTTGTTAAACCAAAGAATGAGGCTTGAGCCTATATTCCGTGAAGCTAGCGAGGCGCTGGCTGCAAGGGGGATTAGGCCTGAACAGGTAACGATAAGGTCAGTTTCAGATTCTACGGACGTTGCGGGGAGCATTTTGGAAGAAGTGAGGTCACGGGATTATCAGACACTTGTAATGGGCCGGTGCGGACGATTGCAAGGCGAACGATTTTTGATGGGGAGTGTTACTACGAAAATCATTAATCAGGGGGCGGGGATAGCCATCTGCGTGGTCGAATAAGAGAGCCAGAAATGTTTGAGGCCTCTCTTGTGCACTTTTATGCACATATGGAATAGCAGGACAGGGATGAATCGGACATGAGGTGATGCAGCATGGGAGATCTGTCAATCAATAAAAAACCTTACAGCCTCTATGAGCTGAACAGTATCATACGATCTGCGATTAGCTACGCAATCCCCGATGCTTGCTGGGTAACCGCAGAGATAGCTGAGTTGAAATGCAATCAGAAGGGCCACTGCTTTCTTGAACTCGTTGAGAAAGATGATGACAGGACGATAGCACAGATAAGGGCGACTCTTTGGGCATCTGAATACAAGAAGATTGGCCTGAAATTCACGAAGGCGACCGGTGAATCTCTGAAGCCCGGGATGAAGATCCTCCTTTTCGCTAGTGTGACCTTTCACGAAGTGTATGGTTTAAGCCTTGTTATCAGGGATATTGACCCGTCCTACACAATCGGTGACATGGCGCGTAAAAAGAAGGAGGTCATCGAGCGTCTGATAAGGGAGGGTGTGAGCGAATTAAATAGAAGACTGACATTGCCCCTGGTTCCGCAAAGGATCGCTGTGATATCCTCTCCAACGGCGGCAGGTTACGGAGATTTCTTCAACCAGCTTGACAAGAACCTCTATGGCTATTCGTTCTTCCATGTCCTCTTTCCCGCAATAATGCAGGGACAGGATGCCGAAAAATCGATCATCTCCGCGCTGAGTGAGATCGGGGGGAAAAAGCATCGTTTCGATGTTGTGGTCATCATCAGGGGTGGAGGCTCGCCCATAGATCTGAACTGTTTCGACAGCTATACCCTCGCATCTCAGACAGCCAGATGCCCCCTGCCGGTCATTACCGGCATAGGCCACGAAAAGGACGACACTGTAGTGGATATCGTGGCCCATGCAAAAATGAAGACGCCTACCGCCGTGGCAGAATTCCTTATAGCTTGCCTCAGAAGTTTTGAAGAAACGATTGTGGATTTACAGAACAGAATTGCAGGGTACGCCGAGAGGTTTATGAAAGATGAGCGATACAGACTGCATGCAATCACCCAGAAACTTGTCTTTATCCCTTTAAGGACTGTAACCGCTCATCAGAACAGGATCGCAATGCTCAACCGGGATCTCAGGAGCCATATAAGGCAATTTATTAGGAACGAAGAGCACCGGTTTAATGTGATGGAACAGGCGGTAAAGCACCTCGATCCGGCAAATGTGCTTCGCCGGGGGTACAGCATAACACGCTATAAGGGCAGGATTCTGAAAGACGCATCGCTTCTGAAAAAGTGGGCTGTGATCGAAACCACGCTGCGCAAAGGGATGGTTACGAGCATCGTACAAGAAAAAAAGGAGGCTGAGAAACGTGAGCAAAAGCAGGCAGATATCCTACTCCCAGGCTTTGACTGAACTCGAGAAGATCGTCGGTGAAATAGAATCGGAAGAGATCGATGTGGATGCCCTGGCGGAGAAAGTGAAAAGGGCCGCCTATCTGATTAAATCCTGCAGGGGAAGATTGAGAAGCACAGAGGAAGATGTCAAGAAGGCGCTGACGGAGGTAGAGGAAGGTACGGACGCGAAAGGTTCCGGTGATGAGGAAATTGAAGAGAACTGACAAAAGTCTGCTTCAAGGAGGTTCAGAAAATGAAAAAATGTCCTGCCTGCACCACGAGCCGTAGCCATACGAAGAAGTTCGATAAGCTCTACACAACGATTTTCCATGAGTTGAAAAAGAGGAATGTCTCGAGCGTTGACGATATAGAGGAATTGGCCATGGCATTGTCAGTGCTTGCAGCCGACTCGCTCGACATCGATATTTACGAATAAGGAGCTTCAACATATGCGGAGAAGGAATCTATACTGAAGGTACGAGATCATCGATGGTCATCCTGATGATGCTTCGGGAATTGCAGAACGGATCATTCCTGTTTGCTAGGAATGGATGGAGCGGAATGGTTAGTCGCGAGAAGAACTAATCTTCAGAGGATCGATGAAAGGCTGTTCTGAGTTATGGCATCTGTACAGTGATCTCATAAGTTCCGACTCCAACCGTATCGGCGATTCCGTATTTCCATAAGAGTTCCATAACCTTCACTTTTGCTGCTTTGGGAACCATAAGGATCAACTTTGAACCGGACTGTGCCATCTCCTTCCATCTCTCTGCCTTTTCTGACGTTATAGTTTTTGAGGTCTCAACTTCCACAAAGGCAAGGATGAGGCCGTGATTCACAAGGACAAGATCAGGAAGTCCTCCCTCATTGACCCGTATTTCCCCATACTGACCAGAAAACCTCTTTTTCAGATGGTCGACAATCAGATCGTGCTCCTGTTTCTCACTATCCATAACGCCTCCCGGATTATTGGTTTTGCCTCGCTCTCCGTGACCGGCTCAGACCGACCGCCAGACCCCGAAAGCAGATCCCCTTGCCGTGGAGTCTTCCATGTTCCATTCTGAAGACCATTATTCTGAACCTCCCCATCCCTAAGGGAGGGGGGTTCTTCTTATGGTGACAGCGGTCTTTTCGGGGCTCTCGCTGCATCTATACGAGCATGAAGCTACAGCATCCCCGACGTCGACTGGTGTCCTTTCCCCGGTTCCCGACCGGAGCATAAGATTG
>JBEKCV010000025.1:0-50607 GCA_050014695.1 Thermodesulfovibrionales bacterium | reverse complement strand
GGTTTTCTGCACTACACGCACTTTTCAGAATAAGGCGCTTGCTGACTACGGATGGATGCAGCATTGCTTATCGCTCATATGAATTCTTGGTAGATATTGAGCTACAACTGCGGAAAATGGGTTAACACCTCCTCCCTACAATCAGGGTGAACAGTTTATTCCCCGCAATGTGGATTTCTCCCTGAAATGACTGCGAGCGGAGAATTGGGTCTAAGCAGGAACGGAGAGGGATTGAGGAGATAAAAGCGCGAAGGCAAGTCTGACCATATTTACCTGTCAGAGATGTCAGAGGGCAGCTGCGTTCACCTCTGCAAATAAAAAGCCCCCCTGCAAAGCAGGGGGGCTTTTTTCGGTTAATTACAGCTTTGTAACATTGGTTGCCTTGGGGCCTTTCGGTCCTTTTTCAGTATCAAAGCTTACTGAGTCACCCTCGGCAAGACTTTTAAAGCCATTGCCCTGGATGGAAGTGTGGTGGACAAATACGTCACTACCGTCTTCGCTTGTAATAAAGCCGAAGCCTTTTGAGTCATTGAACCACTTTACTGTTCCGTTAATCATTTCTTTTACCTCCTTTTCTATAAACTCAAATCTCAGAAGGTCTCAACACATAAAAAAGGCCACAAAGTCAAAAGTCTTTGTGGCCTCATAAACTGCAAAAACTTCTAAAATTCTATTAGAAGACTAACACGTCTTCGAACAAATAGTCAAGATAATAATCGTCCGTGTCAGGGCACTATCATATTCTTGAACATTTGTTTTTTTTGGCGCTCTCGTAACTTATGGATGTCACAACAAAAACGGCCTTACCATTCGGTCTTCTCACAACAACTTCGTCTCCCTCTGCTCTGTTTAAAAGTGCCCTGGCCATAGGTGAATCAATGCTTATAAAACCCTTGTCAGGATCAAATTCATCGGGCCCGACAATACGATATCGGTTAACGTTCCCGTCTGTATCCTCAACTTCAACCCATGCGCCGAAAAATACCCTTGAGGTATCTTTCGGCATCCTGTCCACGACAATCAACTCGCTCAACCTTTTTCTCAGGAAACGAATGCGGAAATCAATCTCTCGTAACTGTTTTTTGCCATAAATATACTCTGCGTTCTCAGAACGATCCCCCATGGCAGCGGCCTCAGCAACAGCCTGAGTAACCTGAGGGCGTTTAACCTTCCACAGATATGACAGCTCCTCGCTTAAACGCTTTTGCCCCTGAGGTGTAATATAGGGTGCGATTTTTGTTTTGCTTTGCATTGGCCTTTTCATGGGTTGTACCTTTTATTATACCTAAATCAAGCCATCGCCTTCGTTGTTCCGTGTTATTTCCGCGCTTCCCGCCTTCAACTTCACGCGGTATCTCAAAAGGCCATCACTGAGCGGAAGATGCTAAGGAAGTATCTTTTTTACCCGACCTATTTCTCCGCTTTCCAGGAGAACTTTTATTCCATGCGGGTGCGTAGGTGACTTTGTTAAGATATCCCTCACAATCCCTTCCGTGAGTTTTCCTGTCTGCTGGTCCTTTTTCTGCACGATCGAAACACGTACTCCACGTTTTAAATCCGCGCGTTTGGTTCCATCCATAAAGAGTTATCCCTTTCCTTCGTCTTGGTTGTTCTTTCTGCTGCCTTCGTAGAGCTCATACGCAAAGAGCCTGCATTCTATCCTGCCGTTAAAGAACGGAGTTCTTTTTTTTGCCTTCAGCCCGACCTTTTTTGCAAGGTCAAGGTTTCCTGTAAAAAGATATCCCGTGTATCCTTTGCACTTCTGCTTGAAGAAATCGCCGATTCCCTTGTACACACCCTCAAGTTCTTTCATCTGACCCATTCTTTCTCCGTATTCGGGGTTGAGGATTACAATCCCTTCGTCTTCAGGGACTGTGGTCTGGGAATAATCAGCTGCGGCAAATTCAATCAGATGCTCCACGCCCGCCGTCGCGGCATTTTCCCTTGCTGCCTCAACAGACTCTCTTTTTATGTCAGTTGCAATGAGCCTGCACCCCAGGGTCTTTTTCGATTTCTTTTTTGCCTCTGCGCGAATTTCGTTCCAGAGCGGTTCGTTAAATCCCCTAACATGCATGAACCCGTAATTGCTGCGCAAAAGGCCGGGCGCCCTGTTGAGGGCAATTAATGCAGCCTCGATTGCGAGAGTGCCGCTTCCGCACATGGGATTGATGAAATGGCTCACGGCTTTCCATCCGGTTGCCATGATAACAGCAGCGGCAAGTGTCTCCTGCATGGGCGCTGTCATGGGTTTCTTCCTGTAATTGCGCCTGGAGAGGGGCTCGCCCGACGTATCAAGATACAGCGAGCATCTATCGCCTCTCCAGTAGAGGTTTACTACAACCCCGTTCTGGGCAGGGCCTGAATCAGGACGTTTCCCGTGCCTTTTCTTTATTCTGTCGGCAATCGCATCCTTGCACTTTACATTTGCATAGCGGGAGTCCCTGATAGTCGGATTATCCACGCTCGATGCGACAGAGAAATATCCATTGTCGTCAATATAATCCTCCCAGGGGAGTTCCGAAACCATACGATAGAGGACGTCGGCGTCCGCTGCAATAAATTCCCTCAGGAGAAACAGGACGCGGTGTCCTGTTCTGAGATGCAGATTAAGCCTCATGGTGTCATCGATGGTCCCTTCTGTCTCCACGCCTGCCACTGTCTCAGAGAGAGCGGGAAATCCGAGCCCGAGGAGTTCTTCTTTTAGAAAAGGCGGTACGCCCTTTGCGCAGGTAACAAGAATTTTTCTTTTTCCCATGCCCTTATCTTCTTTTTTTCTCCGATATATCTTTCCGCATCGTGCTGGTGATAATAAAATGTTCGGGTGTCAGATCAGGGTTTTTCTCAAGCTCTTCCACAAAGATATTGATTGCCTTTCTCATGAATGCCGAGAAGTTTGTGCCCCTTGGTAATGCATGGATTCTCTGACGCATGTCTTCATCGATTGACGCCGTATATTTTGCCATATCCACTCCTTTTGGTCTAAACTATGTTCGGGAATAAATCCTTCACCCTGAAATCGTGAACCATTCTGCCCGTCGAGAGATACCGCTTTGTGGCTGAGTCGATACCCTGCGGAACGATTCATGGCTGAGGATGTCGGTGGAAATCTTTGTGCAGATCCCGACTCCGCTGTTTTATTTCCCGTTCCGTCCAACGAACCGCCTGAGAGTCACCGACCGTGACGAGGTATATCTGCGTGGTTTTCAAATCCTGACGCCGGGGGATCACCTTCGATATGATCTCCCGAGGAACCCCGTTTCTGCTTGCATACGCAGCCGGCTGACGTCTGAGATCACGGGGGGAGAGTTTGACAGTGAGCTTAGCCCCGATCCCATGCACGAGATCCCTTGCCGTTGTGTAACAGACCTTGAATACCCGATCGTCTGATCACAGATTCTGTGACGCGATATCGTCAGCCACCCCTGCGCAATATGCTCCGGCATAAAGACAGCCTCGGATTCTTTCCCTGACTTCGCCTTCAGTCCTTCACGGGCTCGATGGTGAGCTCTATTTCCCCGGTGGTAGGGTCCGATATGCTCCAGCGCAGCGCCCACCGTAGGACCGGCGTCTGTTCCATCACGGAAGAAACGGGAGAACGATATTCAGCCCATGCGTCAAGATCAAATCTCCAGTTCAGGGCCGCCCGGTACCCAAACATATGCACCTTGCTGGCCGTTCCGGGGTGAGCAGGCAGCAACAGTTCATATACATCCCAACTGGCAGACTGGCCGGGAGCAATTGACCGGGGATAGGAAAGGGCGCCGGAGACGTCCTGCACCGTCCCGCCCTCTTGCTTGAGCGCGGCGTGGGGGATAAAACCGATGACCTCTGAATCACAGATGTTGCGAACCGTAAGGATCGCGCGCATGAAGGGGATATCCCTGCCGTCGCTCGCCCGGATATGCGAAGCCGCGGGTTGAACCGAGACAGCAAGACAAAGGTCCCTTCCCCCATCTGGTGTGCCCGCCATAATGTCCTCCTCCTGCGGGATGTCTGAACGCCTCTATGGTTTCATTGTATCATAGTTCGACCAAGCCCGTGCTGCTCATGACCTCCTGCTCCGAAAGGCCTTTGCTGTGAGATATCCGAGGCTTATTGGTGTTAGAATAAACAATCATCATGCGCATGAGAATGTGTCATTCCTTATGAAGAGCTATCGGAAGGAACTATGGTTCAACGTTCCCGCCAGGAGGGCCTTCATAAATATAACCCCACAGGTCGAAGAGTGCCTGAGAGAGAGCAGCATCAAAGAGGGACTTGTGCTTGTGAACGCTATGCATATTACGGCCTCAGTTTTCATCAATGACGATGAGTCTGGGCTGCACCATGACTTTGACCGTTGGCTCGAGAAACTTGCTCCTCATGCGCCGGTGAGCCAGTATGAGCATAACAATGGGGAGGACAATGCGGATGCTCATCTTAAGCGTCAGGTGATGGGCAGAGAAGTTGTAGTGGCAGTTACGAATGGCCAGCTGGATTTCGGGCCCTGGGAACAAATTTTTTATGGTGAATTCGATGGTCAGAGACGCAAACGTCTCCTAATAAAAATCATCGGCGAGTAGGTTACCGACTGTCAAAGCACAACGCCCTACACGTTCACAGATGTCTTATTAGCACGCAATGATGAATCTGGTGATCCACGATTTAGTAAAATGGAAAAAAGAAAACAACGGCAAAAAGCGGGACCTGACCCTCTCCGCTCGTCAAAGAGCGGCAGCTTGAATGACAAAAAACACTAGACGACGCGTTCCCTACTATCTTGCAGCTTTCGCTTCACTCGCAACGTTTGCAGTCTATCTGACAACTCTCCGGAATGATTTTGTTATCTGGGACGACAATCTGTATGTCATCAATAACCTTCACATTCGCTCATTGGATTGGGCGTTCTTTACGTGGGCATTTTCCGGTTTCCACGTGGGCAACTGGCATCCTCTCACCTGGGTATCCCATGCTTTTGATTACGCTGCCTGGGGATTGAACCCGCTCGGGCATCACCTGACGAATAATATCCTTCATGCAATGAACACGTTCCTTGTAGTGCTCCTGTGCATAAAGCTTCTGGAGATGTGGAAGGAGCGGTCGACGCCTGAAGCGGCATCCCCGTTCCTGGATCGCCGAGGGACAATGATCGCCGCAGGGGTGACGGGTCTCTTATTCGGACTGCATCCGTTGCATGTGGAGTCAGTGGCATGGGTAGCAGAGCGAAAGGACCTTCTCTGCGGTCTGTTCTTTCTGCTCAGCATTTCTGCCTATGCAAGCCATGTACGTGCCCTGGTCAGCGAGCCTCTTGAGAAGAGGAAAGCAGCATCACGGTTTTTCAATAGGGCCTATCTGGTTTCTCTGGCCTTTTTTGCTCTCGCTCTTTTGAGCAAGCCGATGGCGGTGAGCCTCCCTGTGGTGCTGTTGGTGCTGGACTGGTATCCCTTCCAGCGGATTTGCTCCTGGAAGTCATTCAGGGATTCAGGTGTGGAGAAACTGCCCTTTCTTATATGCAGTATTATTTCGTCGACTCTCACAATCATGGCGCAGAGGACTGGAGGAGCGACAGGGATGATGGCATTTATGCCTCTGCGGGCTCGCATGCTGGTGGCAGCAAAGGCGCTTGTTACCTATCTGGGGAAAATAGCGGTGCCTGTGGGCTTGAGCGCGTATTATCCCTATCCGAAGGGGCGGGAGGTAACACTTGTATCACCGCAATATCTTTTTGCGGTCATTTTTGTGGTCGGGCTCACCGCGATCCTCCTCGTTGCCGCAAAGAAACAACGGGTATGGCTGTCCGTGTGGGGGTATTATGTGGTGACGCTCGTCCCCGTGATCGGCGTTATTCAGGTGGGGAGCCAAGCCATGGCGGACAGATATATGTATCTGCCGAGCCTGGGGCCATTCCTTCTCATAGGGTTGATCGCAGCGTGGGTTTGGGCGAGGGCAGACTCATTGAAACAATGGCGCCCGATGGTCAAAGGTCTCATTGCCGCCATCGCAATCTCCCTTGTTATTTCACTGTCATTTGTAACGCTCAAGCAGATCGCCGTCTGGAGAGATGCCTTAACCCTTTCGACCGATATGGTGAGGAAGGCGCCGGACGCGGCATTGCCCCGTAATAATCTTGGAATTACATATCTCAATCAGAACCGCCTCGATCTGGCGGTAAATGAATTCATAACCGCGTTGAAGCTCGCGCCTGACCTTGCGGAGGCCCATAATAACCTTGGAGCTGCATATGTAAAGCAGAACCGCCTCGATCTGGCAGAAAATGAATTCATAACCGCATTGAAGCTTGAGCCTGATGATGCAAAGGCCCATTATAACCTCGGAAATGTATATCGAGATCAAAACCGCCCCGATCTGGCGGTAAATGAATTCATAACCGCATTGAAGCTTGAGCCTGACCTTGTCGAGGCCCACAATAATCTTGGAATCGTATATCTCAATCAGAACCGCCCCGATCTGGCAGAAAATGAATTCATTGCTGCCTTAACGCTCAAACCTGACAATGCGGAGGCCCATAATAATCTTGGATATGCATATCGCAATCAGAACCACCTCGATCTGGCAGTAAATGAGTTCATTGCTGCCTTAACGCTCAAACCTGATTATGCAGAGGCCCATAATAATCTTGGAATCGCATATGCCGATCAGAACCGCCTCGATCTGGCGGAAAATGAATTCATTGTTGCCTTAAAGCTCAAACCTGATTATGCCAATGCACGTGGTAACCTGGCAATCTGTTATGAAAGAATGAAAAAACGATGACGCTATAGACTATGATACAACTCTGATGCCTGTTCCAGTTTGACGGCCAGCCTTTATATCCCCCTTTTTTCATGGCGAATCTAACTCATGACATTCCTGTTAACTGCCCTATGGTCAGGGTCCCAAACAATGGGTGAAGCAAACATCCCTATCGATGAATAGCATCCGGAAATCGAGGCAGTTTGCTTTCCCACCATTTTGAGGACTTGTGGCTGAACCCCGCACCGATGGGCAGAACCGAGACATGCGGGTTTTCCGAATGGAATACCCACAGTGGCTTATAACATCCCCTCGTGGCGGGAGGAAGGCATCATATCTTATTGTGGGAAGAGTGCAGGGCGTGATACGAGAACTGGTGTGCCGACATCGGCCGCCATCAGAACCTCCCGCAACGTGCACCGGATCCATGACGAAAAGAGACTGTGAAATTCGCCCGAGTTCATCTGGTGTGAAGCAATCCCCACATCGCACCGAGAGATTCGAGCATCATTTAAGGGGGGATCAACAGCATGATCCCCCCTTCTCCGAAAGAGCAACCCCCGGGGAAAGGTGCCGCAAGCTCTTAATGCTTATTGTCGTATTCTATTCCCATCTTGACTTCCTCGATCGCCTGGGTCACCAGTTCGATTGCCTTAACACGATGTCCACCTTTGTCGGGTTCAGCTTTCTCCAGTTGCATTTTCGCTTTGTGCAGACTCTCAAGAGCTGCCTTCATATGGGGCTGCCTTTCCGCCCACGCTCCCACAAATCCTCCGACAATCAGGCCGGCAATCAGTAAAACAATGACAAGTCCCTTTCTCATCGCAAATCCTCCTTCTGTAAACAATTTCTTTTTGCAAAGAAGATTATAACCGAATAAAATTATGTAGCGCAACATGCCTATTATCTCACGTGAGAATCTCAACAGCCGAATGATATTCCTGTCGGAATGGCCCCTCACCTCAGCCATCCCTCGAATATTCCCGCCCCTCGCGTCTTCCAAGCGTTTCGCGACCACCTCAGGTTGCCCCTCTTCCTCATAAGGTCTCCCCAAAAGACTTGACGGTATCAGAGGTGCCCTATGATTTTCTTAGCTCGATATTCTCGTTGCTTGTGCATCACGAAACGATTTATGATCCTTTTCATGGCATAATACTTACACGGGAATTCCAGCGCCACACTGAACAGCTCGCCCTTGACATGTTCCGACCGCACAACTCTGCCACACAATACCACCAGATCTTCCTGATCGTGACGGAGCAGCATCCTGACCTCTACATAGTCCCCGAGCACGAAAGGCCTGTCCCACACGACGCGTATACCGCCCCCTCCTATATTTAAGGTGACCGCTTTCAGAGTGTCTGGTTGGTCCTGACTAACGTTACGAAGGTGGGTGTAGCATCCGAGGCATCCCCTTTTACGCTGGGGAAGAAGGCGAATCGAAACAGGCACTTCGGCATCTATCCTGAAATATTGTCGTAGATCTTGCTTCGGACCGGAAGAGCTCTGGTCGTTCTCTCTTGAGATCTTGCGGTCTCGCTGCATGCCATATTATACAACAGAGAGGAAGCCATATACATAAAGCGAGTTGCCTCACCGGAAATTGATACAAAAGTGAATCGTTGCCTCAAATACAAAATACGAAAAAGTGAGACAATATCCTCCTGTAGGGAGAGCACTAGGAGGCAGAAATGAGGTTAACGATGAAGGGCAGGAAAAAGGCGGCGGCAATCATCGCGCCATGATATCAGAAAGCGCGAAGGAAAGACAAAGGGATTATCCCGGATGAGTTCATTGAGCTGACGGCATTACTGCTTCAGGAAGGGCTTACTGAAAGTCTGACCGGCCATTTCTTCCTGACCCAGTGCCCTCATTGCTCATGTTATGAGTGTTCGTTCGATCTCGACTGGGACTTGGAACCATGGCTTTCCTTCGGCGGACATCCCCGGGCCGCCGTCTTTACCGGACAAGTGAAACCTGCCATCAACGAGAAAGATCCGGCAAATGTTATTTCCTTGATGTTTATCAGGGATCACATCACGATTCGGAAATAATCGTACGTCAACTCTCCTCGCGCCCCATAAATCTAAGCAGTTACGTATGTGGAAATAAGGAGATCATTCACTCGTAGTTTTCATGAGGCAGACCCGCGAACAGCTTGTTTATCATGACATATTTTTCTTATCGTACGGCAATTTCTTTTTCGTCAAACAACCCCTATTTCCGCAATTGCTCAAAAGTCGATGTATTGATGTTCTGACTATGAATCGCATTGAAGAGAAGCGATTGTGGCAGCTATGCCATCCATGTCTTGAAGTAGTCTCTGGAGATCACGCTTCCCGGGGTCGATATTTCGCACGTTTGATTTCAGTTCCTCAACGCCAGCGCAGCCATCATACGCTTATGAGTCAACGAACGTGCGAGAATTATTTTCAGACAACTTAAGTCTGACATTAAGAATGCCGATAAGAATAGCATGAAGGCTGACAAAGCATCCAGGATTGAACGGTACGCAGCAGAATCCTCCGGGAGACCATCGATACGGCTAGGTTATGCAGCATTCCTGGCTATATCTCCCTGAAGAGGTTCTGACACCGACAACCCAACAGATATTACTTTGGCGACTCGATGATTAAGCCTATAAAGACACGAGAGTTAAAAGTCGGCATGCATGTCATACTGACGGTGGGCTGGCTAAAGCACCCTTTTTTACGCAACCACTTTACTATCACGTCTGTCAAGCAAATTCGCGAGCTCATAGAAAACGGTTTTGAGAAAGTACAAATTGATACCTCAGGAGAGATATCTGCTGCGCAGGAGGTATCAGAGAGCCCGATAAAGAGCGCGCAAGTTACCCAGAAGAGATGGGACCCGGATAAGCTTATACCCATCGAGTTAAAAGAAGCTATGCAAGACAAGACGTTTCCTCCTGAGAAGAAGGTCAGGATAGTGTATAAGTGCTCCCTAAAGATTGTGGACAGATTGTTTGAGGACCCCCGGGAGGAAAATATCAGGGAGGCGAAAAAAGCGTTTGCCGACGTCGTTGACCTTGTCATCTCTAATGATAAGACATCTGATTATCTGCTCAGGATGATATCCCACGATTCTTATACCTACACCCATTCGGTCAACGTCGGTGTGCTTTCTGTGTTACTGTCCAAGATTCTTTACAAAGGCTCCGACGCCCATAACATGCACGAGCTGGCCGCAGGCTTCTTTTTGCACGATATCGGCAAGGTTCGTGTTGATCCCTCCATTATCAACAAACCGGGGAGGCTTACCGATGAGGAAATGAAACAAATGAGAACACATGCCTATGCCGGTTATGAAATCCTCTCCGAGACAAAGCAGTTATCAGAAGAAAGCAAAATAATTGTGCTGCAGCATCACGAAAGATTTGACGGGACGGGCTATCCTTTCAGCCTTAAGGGTGACGAAATACACATGTATGGACGCATTTGCAGTATTGCAGACGTATATGATGCGTTGACTTCCGAACGTTCCTACAAGCAAAAACTCGGTACTTTTGAGGCATTGAAGGTGATGAAGAAAGAAATGATAAATCATTTTCAGAAAGAACTGTTTGAGAACTTTGTTCTTCTCTTTGTTTGCCACCGGTAGCTGAGCGGTTAAATAGCAAGATACAGCAGGTGAAGTTAGCAGGACGCGGTTTTGGGAACCCCTATCCTATGCCTATTTATCCCGGCGCCTTCAGCTTCCGCGGGTAACACATATCGCAGCCGCTTGTTTTCCTGAGGCAGAGACCTGATAACCTCTTTCACTGGGTTTTCCCTGTATAGCCACCATTCATCAATCGCACTATTAAAGATCCTGGTTACCCAAACTGTAGAAGGTTGTTGATTACTGACCATAATACTGTCTATACCATGTCACAAATTCCGTTATCCCGTCTTCTATCGACGTTGACGGTTTAAAGCCCACGTCATGTGTCAAATCATCCACATCCGCATAAGTCGCAGGAACGTCGCCGGCCTGTATGGGCAAGAGATTTTTTTCTGCCTTTTTCCCGAGGACATCCTCGAGTGCCTCAATAAATCTCATGAGCTCAACAGGATTATTGTTTCCTATGTTATACAATCTGTAAGGCGCGTAACTGGTAGCGGAATCGGGATTGCTTCCGCTCCAGTCAGGACTTGACCGGGGCATTCTCTGCATGACCCTCACCACTCCTTCGATAATATCGCTGATGTATGTAAAATCCCTCCGCATCTTTCCGTAGTTGAAAACATCTATCGGTTTTCCCTCCAGAATAGCCTTTGTAAAGAGGAACAATGCCATATCGGGCCTGCCCCAGGGGCCGTAAACAGTGAAGAACCTCAGCCCGGTGCAGGGAAGGTTATAGAGGCTGGCATAGGTATGGGCCATGAGTTCATTTGCCTTCTTGGTTGCAGCATAGAGTGATACGGGATGGTCGACATTATGATGAACTGAAAAGGGCATCTTTGTATTGGCTCCGTAAACAGAGCTTGATGAGGCAAAGACAAGGTGTTTCACGTTGGTGTGTCTGCATCCTTCAAGGACATTGAGGAATCCGACGATATTGCTGTCGATATATGCATGGGGATTTATCAAGGAATACCTTACCCCTGCCTGTGCAGCAAGGTTTACCACAACATCAAAATGCTCGCGAGCAAAAAGTTCGGCAATGGACGCTCTGTCCTCAAGGGATACCTTCACAAAGGTGAAGTCTTTTTCTCCTTGAAGTTGCGCTAATCTGGCAGTCTTCAGCTTGACATCATAATAATCATTCAGGTTATCGAGGCCGATAACGGTGCTGCCGTCGTCGAGAAGTCTTTTGCAGAGATGGAAACCAATAAACCCTGCTGCCCCGGTGACTAAGATTTTCTTATTGTTGCTTGCTTTCAAGAATTCTTCCCTTTATTCTTTTAGTCATTTTCTTCGCACACGTCTGCTCTCCTCCCAACGCACTGCGAATAGTCCACGATTCAGCATTGTCACAGATGGTGGACTGTCAAGACGAGATACGGTTATTCTTGCTCAATCACAATATCTTCTCGTGGACAAAAGATCTCTCTCAAACGTTGTTGAAACTGTTTTTCACTCGATTCTAGCTGCCAATAAAGGATGCCCGACAACATTATAAACCTTCGATCTTTGCTTTATCAAGGAGGCAGCCGGCGTCGGTGCTTGCACCAGGGAAATTTCTTCCCGCCTCTGTAAGTTACATGCCGAAACGTTCATCTTCACCTCTGTCCTCTCTCATGCCGTCAGAGAAGCCCGCATCAAAAGGACACCTTTCGCTCTACGGGGTTCAATGAAACTCCAGCAACCTTATGAGGATGGTATTCTTAAACTTCAATAAATCTGTTGTAATATATAGGATGCTATGGTCCTGCATGCTTTCCGGTGGGTAAGGGGCGGAATACTCCGTTGTCTGATCATTATCGGGAGTAAGGAATTGTCATCGGAGCACCTCATCGAGGGAGAAAAGATCTCTTATCTGGGATATGTCGAAAAAGAGGGTGTCGGAAGGTTTTATTCTTATGCGGATCTCTTTGTCCATCCTCTCTTACCGAGAGGTTCGGATCGGCGTGACCGTCCTGGAAGCCATGGCGTACGGGGTACCCGTTATCTCTCCCATGGGGGGTCATTGCCGGAGGTCAGTGGTGATGCGGGGATGCTCTTTGATCCGTGACCGCACATCATGAGGCCAATTGATCCTGACGGTCACTACGAACAGAAGACTGCGCGCTGGCAGAAAAGGGGGTTGAGCAGGTGAAAACGTTTTCGTGGGACAAGACGGTGAAAGGCGTTCTAGAATTTTATAAGCAGGGCACCCGATGACGCGGCGGCGCCTCGGACAGCATTTCCTCTATGATCCGGCGATCCTGAGAAAGATTGTTCAGGCTGCTCAGCTCCTGCCGGAGGACACCGTTATTGAAATAGGCCCCGGTCCCGGCAGGCTCACGAAGATGCTGGCCGACCATGCGCAGAAGGTCATCGCTATTGAAGTTGATAACGCACTGTACGAGAGATTATCCCGGGAACTTTCAGGGTACGAAAACATCGAACTGATACGCGGAGACGCCTTGGAATATCCGTTTGACACCCTCTGCGAGTTCAAGGTAGTTGCAAACATACCCTACTACATAACAACGCCGATATTGTTTACGCTTCTCAAGCATAGACGACTCCTCAAATCGATGACCATGTCGGTCCAGAAGGAAGTGGCTGAACGAATTGTGGCAAAACCGGGCGGCAGGGAATACGGTGTCTTATCCATCATGGTTCAATACCACGGGATTCCAGAACTGAAATTTGTCGTGCCGCGGGGTGCGTTCAGGCCGGTGCCGAGGGTTGATTCGGCGGTCATTCATATGGACATTTCCGAAAAGCCGGTTATCAGTGTAGCCGATGAGAAATTCTTCGTTCGGGTCGTGAAGGCCGCATTTTCACAACGGAGGAAGATGTTGTCAAATTCCTTGAAGCCACTGTCGAAGGATATAAAAGGAATATTGGTTCGTGCGGAGATAGACCCCTCCAGGAGGGCAGAGACCTTAACCATCGGGGATTTTGCTCGGCTCTCTGACCTCTTACTAAGAGAGGGACTGGACCCCTCAGAGGGCGCAGCCGAATAAACTATTTTTGGAAATTCAGTGTCTTCACAATCTTATTGGCTTGCAGTCCGTTTCCTGACAGCCCGGACGGGAAGTACATCACCTTCACCTCTATCTCGGCGTTTTTTGTGTCCGGAGCAGCTCTGTTATAAACCGCTCTTTCGTCATTCTCATGGGCGGAAGGTTCTCTTTTTCCAAATACCGAAGCCGGCTCTCAACGCATGATGTACAGTGAAGCGGTCATGAAAAGGTACAGGCCTGTCTAGCGGGGGCACAAAAATATTGTATTGCTGGCGGAAGATCGCGAAGGCCCCTACAGTTCTTTTATGGTTCCATTACTCATTTTCATCTGCCGTCTCGTCTGTTTCGCGATATCCGTATTATGAGTACTCAGGATAAAGGTTACGCCTTTTTTTTCGTTCATCATGGTAAAGAACCGCATCACCTCGGCTTCGGTTTCCTCGTCGAGATCTCCCGTAGGCTCGTCGGCAAGGATGAGTTCAGGGTTTGTGATGAAAGACCGGGCTATGGCGACCCGCCTCTGCTGCCCACCGGAAAGCTGGGATGGATACACGTTCATCTTATCCTTCAGCGACACGATTTCGAGAAGATCGAGAGCATAGGCGGTGCTGTTTTCACCATGCTTTCCGAAAGCGGTCGGCAGGAGAATATTTTCAAAAACGGTAAGGGTGGGGATAAGGCTCGAAAACTGATAGATAAAACTGATATTCTTATTCCTGAACTCTGAGAGAGTGTCGTCTTCCATAGACCATATATCTTTTCCGCCGACCGTGATCGTGCCCGAATCAGGTTTTGTCAATCCTCCAATCAGACTAAGAAGGGTGGTCTTGCCGCTGCCTGAGTGGCCTATAATCGAAAGGAACTCACCGTTGCCGACCTCGATGCTGATGTCGTCCACCGCCTTTATCGTTTGTCCTTCTATAACATACCTCTTTGTGACATGCTGAATCGTAACCATCTCTCTCCCTTTTCCGCTCAGCGAGCAGCAGCGGTGATCTCTTTCTGCAATGCTTCGGCGATGCCGGTGTCTATTTCCTTTAACGCCTCATATTCCTGGAGGGCTGCTTTTCGATTTCCCGACTTCAGATAGGAAATGCCGAGATTAAAGCGCGCCGAGGCATACTTGGGCCGCAGTTCGATCGCCTTTTTGAGCTCCCGGATCTCCTCGTTTCTCTTGCCGAGTTTCCCGTAAGCCACGCCCAGGTTGTTGTATGCCACCGCGTAGCCGGGCATAACTTTTATTGTCTTTTCAAAAGCCGCTATCGCATCCTCCGGTCTGTTGAGACGGTCATAGGCCGTCCCCATTTTAAAGTATGCATATCCCATGTCCGGCTTTATTTCGATTACCTTTTTATAGGTGTCCGCGGCTTCTGCATACTGGCCGTTGCGGTCGTACAGATCCGCAAGGCGGTACCACAAATCCGCGTCCCGCGGGTTGTCCTGCAGCTTCTTCTTCACCTCAGCAAAAACCGATTCGTTTGCATAGGAATCCGTCTGCTGCACCTCTTTTTTTGCGGGCACCCCTTCTTCCTTCCCGCAGGAAGCGAACAAAGGAACGACAAAGACGAAAACAATGAGAGCAGAAGCTTTCAGTTTGCACAGCAGGTTATTTTTCCTCATCTCTCATCCTCTCCGTGGAGATCAAGCTTTCCGGTATCCTTTAAAAGAAAGCACAAAGCCGGCCAGTGATACCAGGATGATCGCCGAGCCCGTTAATCGCAACATCGGCATCGTGCCGTAGTTGCAAGGCATGTTGCTGCTATGGCAATAGCCTATCGCTTCCGGCAAGGTGATAACGGACACGCCAGTCACAAGCGCCGTAACCGTTGCCCACCTCAGGGTCTCATGGGAAGTCGAAAAAAGTAGTCCTAAGGCCGACACCATCAGGATGCAGCCCACAAACATTTCGGCAATTCCGGTATGGCTGCAGTTCATCGCCGGAAACCCATGATATTCACATACCGGGAGTATGAACCGCGGCGTTAACGTGACAAGCAGTCCTAAGAGAAAGAGTATTACGCCGACTACCCGGTTTCTCATTTTTTTATCAGGCTGAAGGCATTTTGGAAAGCAACAGGGCTTCCCCATTGCTTTGCGTCCGATTCCTTACTGAAGGCCGCCACGCCCCAGCCAATCGGTGTTATGAACGCCTTGTTCATGACATAGAATGCATTCCTGTCGTCGATCCATTCACTCGTCACATAGTCCCTGACAGAGACGGATCGTATCTCGTCCCCTGTTGATCTGAAATGGTAAAGCATATCTCCGATATCGCAGAAGAATAATTTCCGTTCTTCTTTTCCGGTCACAACACTTATGAACTTCGAGTTTTGATCAACCGTCATTCCGCATTCGTCACATTTTGTGCCGGCAGGTACGGAATAGGGTCCTGCGTACAGATAAGAAGCAAAAAAGACAATACCAAGGATTATACTGACTCTAGCCAATGCGATGTTATTCTCCTTTCCTGATCGCCTCATAGGGTTCCATCCTGCTTGCCGAGAAAGCGGGCAAGAGCGACGCGAGGAGTCCTGTGATAAGGGAAAATAAGACTGCCGCAAGCACCAGTTCGCTAAGCACTGTTACAGGAGGAAGGAGATAGGGCAGTCTCAGACTGTGGAGGATGAGATTTTTAAAGGTAAAGAGCAGGGTGGAGCCGGTAATCAATCCGATAATGCCGCCTGATACGGCGATCGTAACAGCCTCTGTTATGATGAGCAAAAATACGTGTTTCTTCTTTGCCCCCATAGCGCGCAGGAGACCGAACTCCCTCTGTCTCTCGTTGACAATCATAGAAAAGGCAAAGGCCATCATCAACAGGGCGAGTATCCATAGCACAACACTTATCAGAAGTATTCCCTTGAGCAGGCCTATCAGCTGTTTTCTCACCGTACTGATAACTTCATCCGAGGCTATTGCTTTGACCCCCTCCACGTCATGCTCGATTCTGATGGCGGCCCTGTCCGGGGTGAAACCATCCTTCACCTGAACGAGTACCGCCGAGATTTTGTCTCTTTCTATGCTGATCGGCTGTTGAGCCCTGCTTCGGGACGCCTCAGCCATAGCATATGCTGCATCCATGGTCATAAAGACCGACCGGTCGAAAAATTTCATCCCCGTCGGTTCCATGGTGCCGACAACCTTAAAGATCGTTCCGAAAAAGGGGATGCTGTCCCCCACAACAACAGGCACTTCCCGGCCGGTTATAATTTCGTTATCCACAAGGGTCTTCTTGAGGTTCTTCTCGAGCCACGGGGTAACCGTAAAGTCCGTCGCAGGGTCAAAGGCTATCAGGAAAACGTCCACGTTATAGCAGCAGGTAAAGGATGTCGGCTTGATGAAGAGCTGGGGCGAGGCTTTTTTCACCCCGTCGACCTTCCTGACCTTCTCAAGGACACTCCGGTCCATATAGAAACTTGTCGGCTCACCGGCAAGGATGGCGGCACGCGCCTCAGAAGCATACTTCTCCGGTACGACAAGCACATCGGCCCCGAGCCGGTACGTCCCAATTTTCAGGGCGTTCTGCATGCTCAGTATGAAGAGGGATGCTGAAAATAAGGTGCCGGTCACTACCGAAACGGCCAGGAGCAATAAAATGGTTCTCATTATCTTCCGCCTCAGGTTCTTGATCGCGAAAGATCCGATGTGTAATCTTGCTGCCACTATAGCCTGCCACCTCTCATTATCGTTATTGTACCACTATCGCCGGCAATTGTGCTATCGGGGAGCAAAGACCGAAATCTCTGTCGGGGACTCGCCGTCCCCCAAGAATTCACGCACCTTCAGGATTTCGTTACGATGGGGACAGAGGAAAAAAACAAAAGGAGGGCAGAAATTCTGCCCTCCTTCAAGATTACGGCTTCTGTTTCCTATGCGAGGTCAAGCGACTGTCTTATTTCTTTGCCAGCCAGTTCACTTCTATACCGCAAAGCAACGGTGAGCCCTTGTCCATCTTGACTTCCACACCTGCTTTTTGGTGGCATGAAGCGCAGGCCGACACCTCCTCGACGATACTGGCGTCCTTCAGATCCATGACGACTAATTTGCTGTCATCGGAGTATGTCCTGGATGTCAGGAGCGCATATTTGCCGTCTTTTGTGAACGCGAAGTCATGAGGCCTTACATCATCGGGCAGGAGTATGCGTTTGATTATCTCGTCCTTTGCCGTGTCGATGATAATAACCTGACTCCTGTGCGTGCCCGGCTTCAGGCCGGGATCAAACTCATTCGGAGCGCTCACCCAGAGATATTTCCCGTCTGGGGTCATTCTCGCCTGGTGAATGAATGTCATCTCAGGGCTCGATATCTCCTTTATCTTCTTCTTTGTCGTCCAGTCATAGACATAGACAATGCCTGTAGGCATGTCGGTTATGTAAGCCTTCTTAGCGTTCTTGGTCCACTGGATGCCGCATACAGCCTTTCCTATTGGCATCTTATCTACGGTCTTCAGCTTCTCTGCATCCCAAACGTACACATTACCGTCAGCCATATCCTCGAAGTAGACTTTCCCGTCAGGCCCGACAACAGTGCCACAGAACTTCTCACCTACCTTAAATGGGCCTTCCTTCTTCCCCGTAGTGAGGTCGATCTTATATACGTTTCCTGCCAAGGTCCCGGCAACAAGGATCTTATCGCCCTTCTCTGTTAAAATCGCCTGGCCGTGAGTCCCCCCGGACTTCTTGACCTGTTCAAAATCCATACCGGCAATCTTGCCTTCCATCTCAGAGCCTGCCTCTGTAAGCACGATCCTGTCCTTTTCTATGTCTGAGGGCGATCGCATGGTCCTCATGTCAATGATTGCGATGTGACCCCCGTGACCCGCTATGTAAGCAATGCCGTCAAACATAATTTTCTTTTCCGGTGTTATCACCTTTGCCTCAATGGTAGGATTCGTACCCGAATAACAGCTTTCCATCGATGACACATCAGTAGCAGCGAACCCCTGGTGAGGAAAGCTGTTGAATACCAAATAGCCGACAAAAGCTAATCCCAAAATAACGACCACAGTAAAGCTTTTCTTCATTGTTCTCCCCCTTTGTTTTTGGTTCCCAGACAGAACTCCCGTCAACATACTCCCGATCTTGGCCTCCTTTCCCGCGGTCTGCAGTGATCCTACTTAAACGATAGCACACCGTGATGATTCCTTGTCAACTTCAAATTCTAACTTTAGCTTATATAACAGCGCTTCCATGGCCCTTCAACGCGTCTGGTTCAGAACTGCTTCCTTCCCTCTGGTGCACGTTATCGGCAAGGGTGTATAATAAAACGAGATGAGGTACTGTCCGAAGAACAGGCACTTTTCCGAGGCTACGGGGAAGCTTCACATCCCCTGCCCGCACCGCGGGAAGACCGGCATCGCCATTCACGTTGTGATAAAAGATGGTTGCTGCTATCGCTCGGAGAGCTGCATGGTCATCGAATGCAAATATAACCGTCTCCAGGCGGATATAGAGTCCCTGCTCTCGCTGACCTGGTAACCTTTCATAGGGCAACCACCGCGTTTCTTTCCCTTTAGACATGCGCCTTCGCGGATCACCTGCGTTCCATCGCACCATGTTGGCCAGCCTTTACAGCACCCCCTACCGCGGGGAACTTTTTCCGCATGCTGGAGGGGATGAACTGGAAGTAATCCTTGGAGGAAGAAACGTTTTCACAGATCTCAGTCCAGATCATCATATTTCTTGCGGATCTCCGCCAGTTTTGTCCGATAGGTCTCGGCATCTCCGAAAGCGATGAACAGATGATAGCGCGAATGTCGTCCGGCAATTCCCGAGGCATGCTTGATGGGGCACCAGTACTGCTCCGTCCGTCCGGCTATTTCAGTTACATATGCGGCAAGCCCGTTAAAGTAGCCGCAGTAATCACAATTCAGCTTCTCAAGGGCGTTCAGATATCGCAAGTAATGCCGGTCGATCGCGATATAATCACTCCGCCTGACCCTCGGGATTCCATAAATCGGGAAGCAGATTGCCTGGTACACCAATATGCAGAGATCCAGCAAAAGAGCAGGAAGGATCATCGCATATATCACTGGTGCCGAAAGGATGGTGAGCGGTCGGGCGCCGATCACATACCGGAAGAGGTTCCTCGAAAATGTTCTCTGCACCTGAACAACCTCTTCTTCAAAGATGACCCGCCCTTTCCGTATCTTGTATTGAAATTCCTTTTCCTTGCGCTGAATCTCCTCTTTGACACTCTTCTCAAGCGTTCTGATCTCGCTCAGGATTTCGTTTAGTCGATCGCTCATGGTCCCTCCAGCCCTGCTCAGTTCTTTTCTTTGCAGAATTTTTCCGATATATTCTTTTACCTGTCATCTATAAACTGTACCACAAAAAATTGTCATGGATGTCCCAGAGGCATCAAAGAGTGCCCGTCGGTTGGTTGCGTTTTACGCCATGCATTCTCGTAGCGAGAAGTGCCAGATCACGCAGTGAACGGGGCATGTTCGATACGATGCAGGCCCTTCCCGTAAAGATGCGGCAAAAGATCTCCCTTGCGAAGCCCCCCGCTCTTTGCGTTGTTGCCAATGCTCATATTCGAATGTGCCGGTTCGAGTCGAGATCACCTATGCGGACGCGCCGCTCTATCGGCGATAACGGCTCGACCGTTCCGCGAACATGAACGGAACATAACAAACCTGGAAGAAACTCGTGTGAAAGATGTTACTATACGAAGTGAACAGTATACGAGTGATCGACGATGGAAGATATCTCTTGCCAATAGGTGGACAGTGAAGATCCGGTTATTGACTTTCTCCGTGCTCGTCCTGGCACTGTTATGGTTCCCCGCCCGGGGAGCATTACAGGAGAAAAAAGACCGCCCTGATGTACGGACGCCCATCCTGCTTTATCATCGCTTTGGGCCTGTAGTGGCCGACAGTATGACGGTAACTACAAGCGTTTTCGAGTCCCATCTGAAATATGTCAAGGACAATGGATATGTTGTGATACCCCTCAGACAGCTTGTCGATTACTATCTCGGGAAGGGAGCTCCTCCGCCTTCACGTTCGGTAGTGATCGTCTCCGATGACGGTCACAAATCAGTTTATACGGATATGTTCCCCCTCATCAAGAAATACCGCATACCGGTGACCCTTTTCATTTATCCTTCTGCGATATCCAATGCGTCCTATGCCATGACTTGGGATCAACTCAAGGAGATGAAAAAAACCGGACTTATCGATTTCGAGTCTCATACATACTGGCACCCTAACTTTAAGAAAGAACGGAGGCGTTTAAACGCCGACGAATATGAGAAGTTTGTTAAGATGCAGTTAAGAAAATCAAAGGAAAAATTAGAGAAGGAATTCGGTGGCAAAGTCGACATGCTGGCATGGCCCTTCGGCATCTACGATGACGATCTTATCCAGAACGCGAGAGAAGCGGGGTATGTTGCCGCATTTACCATAGAGCGGCGTCATACGAGCACTTCCGACAGCCTCCTGACGCTTCCCCGGTATCTCATGACGGATGCGGACAGGGGGAAGGTATTCGAGAGGATAATGGCGGGAGCGTCACCGCAGCGGAAACCCGCCTATTGAAAGAAGCCAATACTGGTTGACCCGAAAACGCCTCGAGAACGCGGCGCGGCTATTGGCAAATCAGAAGACGATCGAGAGAAGCGCTAAGGGATTCACCTCACGCAATGGCATCGATGACGTTCTTTCTCTCAAGGAACGCCGTGCTCTTAATACCGGAGCGCTTCATCACCTTCAAGGTTTTTCAGGAGTTTCGGTATTCCCTCTATGTCCTTTACGTCCTTCTGGCAGAGGATTTTCAGGATCTCGCGAAAGCCCGAGAACTCTTCCCAGAGTCCCCTCAGGTTAATGCTCAGCGTCTTTTGCAATATCTCCCCCTTTTCGTCCCAGTCGAGAAGGAGAATGACATTATGAAACCTCTCGGAAATCTCTTCAGAAAATTCGTAGAGGTTATTTCCCCGGTGAACGGTTAGTATCTCTCCTACGAGACCGAGGGTTCTCAAGGCAAGAGAATCCTTTTTGCCCTCTACGATGACCGGGATCTTTTTGTTGGCCTCGGAAAGCGCCTCCATGACCTCCCGTAAGCGGGACGCACGTTCGAAATCACCGAGAGAGGGCCCCTGCGCACGCACTTTCACCGCTCTACGGTCTTTATGGGGTTGGCGGCTGTAAGACTTTATCATAATCATCTCCTTTGGGCAAAAAACGCATTGCCACGCTCAGACAGAAAAAAAGAGAGATTCAAGCGCCGACCCGTCCATGGCCGGGCGGATGGGTGAGAACTACGTATCTCCTTTCCGTGGCGAAACGCCTTTTCCCGTTACAGGGTATTTGAGACCTTGACGATCTCCCGGAGCTTGTCACGAGCTTTGCCGGCATCAATAACATCGGCTGCAATGAGCACCGCGTCCTTGGGGGCATCCGTTTTTCCGGAAACCATAAGGGCCGCCGCGGCGTTTATGATCACCACATCCCGTTTGGGATTCTTCTCTCCGTCGAAAATGGAGAGAAGTATGCGTGCATTTTCATCCTTGTCGCCACCCAAAAGGCTTCTCAGATCAGCTCGTTGAATACCAAACTCCTCCGGGGTGACGTAGAAGGTCTCATTTTTCCCGTCCCGGTATCGGGAGATCTTCGTTCCGTCGGAAATCGTGACCTCATCAAGGCCGTCCTCACCGTGCACCACCATGGTGTCCTCCGCGCCTAGATTTCCAAGAACCGTGGCGATGATCTCGGTGAGCTTATCCGCGAACACGCCCACTATCTGTCTCTTTGCCCCGGCGGGATTGGTCAAAGGACCGAGTATATTGAATATGGTTCTTATCCCGATCTCCCGCCGCGCACCGATAGCGTATTTCATCGCAGGGTGGAAGACAGGGGCAAAGAGGAAGCCGAACCCGGTCTCAAAGAGACATTGTTCAACTTTTTCGGGAGGCAGGTCGATCTTCAAGCCGAGGGCCTCAAGAACGTCAGCACTCCCTGCCCGGCTCGATACAGAGCGATTCCCGTGTTTGGCAACCGGAATCCCTGCCGCCGCAATGACAATAGCCGCCGCCGTCGATATATTGAAGGTCTGGGACATATCGCCTCCGGTGCCACAGGTATCGAGAACGCCTTCCGGCGCCCTGATGGCTGCAACCTTCTCCCTCATGATCCTGACAGCTCCCGTTATCTCATCCGCGGTTTCACCCTTTATCCGCAGGACTGTGAGAAACGAACCTATCTGCGCCTCCGTTGCCTTCCCCTCCATGATCTCTCTCATGCACGCTGCCATCTCTGCCTCAGAGAGATCCATATGCTGAACCAGCAGACTAATCGCCTCTTTTATCATGATGTTTCCGGCCGCGAACATCCCGTGGTCTTGCCGCAGGGAGGAACCTTGTCGGACCTCTGGATCCCGCGCAGGTGTCGGGGCTTGCGGTACAGCTCTTCCGTCCTAGAAACAGCGGACACGCCGATATGCGCATCGTGCGCCGGATCGAGTCCGCTCACGCCGTGCGCTCCGGGTGAAGGGTTGTTGACTGCTCTTTTCTGAGCCTGAGGAAATTCCGCAACAGGTCTTTCCCCCCCGCGGTGAGTATGGATTCTGGGTGAAACTGCACGCCTTCAACAATAAATTCCTTGTGCCTGACACCCATGATCTCATCCTGATCAGTCCATGCGCTGATTTCCAGACAATCTGGTAGGGTCTCTTTTTTTATCAGGAGTGAATGATATCGTGTCGCCTCAAAAGGGTTTGGCAACCCTTCAAATATCGTCCTACCGTCATGATATATCAGGGACGTCTTGCCGTGCATCAGCCTCGGTGCCCGTATAATATCACCTCCGAACGCAGCTCCTATAGACTGGTGGCCGAGGCACACCCCAAGAATCGGTATCTTTCCGGCAAAATATTTTATAAGATCCATGGATATTCCCGCCTCATTCGGTGTGCATGGTCCCGGCGATATGACGATCCGATCAGGTTTCAGGATTTCTATTTCTTGTATGGTGATCTTGTCGTTCCTGAATACCCTGATGTCCTCGCCCATCTCTCCGAGATACTGCACGAGGTTATAGGTAAAGGAATCGTAATTGTCTATGGCTAACAACACGAGGTCAGCCCCCTTTCCGCAATGTCAACGGCCTTCATCATGCCCATTGCCTTGTTGATGGTCTCTGCATATTCTCTTTCGGGAACGGAATCAGCAACGATCCCTGCTCCAGCCTGAACATAGATCGTGCCGTCCTTTATGAGAAGCGTTCGTATCGTAATACAGGTATCCATGTTCCCTGAATAGCTGAAATATCCGACCGCGCCCGCATAGGGACCTCGTTTTGTCGGCTCAAACTCCTCTATGATCTCCATTGCCCGAACCTTGGGAGCTCCCGTCACCGTGCCCGCCGGGAAACATGCCCGGAGCACGTCAAATGCATCGAGCCCGCGCGCCAAATTCCCCTCCACATTTGATACCATGTGCATGACATGGCTGTATCGCTCAACAGCCATCAGTTCCGTAACCTGCACCGATCCTTTTTCCGCAACCCTGCCGACATCATTCCTTCCGAGGTCGACGAGCATGATGTGCTCGGCGATTTCCTTGGGGTCTTTTTTCAGCTCTTCTTCAAGCCCCTTGTCCTCCAGCTCCGTCGCGCCTCTTTGTCTTGTCCCTGCAATAGGCCTGAGGACAACTTTCTTATCCTCAAGCCGGACAAGTATCTCCGGCGAGGAGCCGACAATCTGCGCGTCGCCCGTATTCAGAAAGTACATGTATGGTGAGGGATTTGTCACCCGCAACGCCCGATAGATATCAATCGGCTCGACTGCTGCCTTTCGCTCAAACCTCTGTGAGAGTACTACCTGGAATATGTCGCCCGAAGCAATATATTCCTTCGACCGTGAAACAGCGTCTTCAAATGACTTCCGCCTGGTGAAGCTTGATACAAACGCCTTCTGCCTGCCTTTTGCTTTCCGCCCCGCCGGCTGTTGACGGCCGATCTTTGAGATTCTCAGTTTCTCCGTCACCTGGTCTATTTTCTCCACTGCCTCTGAGTATGCCTTTGCGGAACCTCTGCCGTCGACATGGGCATTTGAAACAATCTTTATTTTCTGTCTCAGACTGTCGAAGATGAGCATGGTGTCGACCAGCATGAAAAACATGTCGGGCAAGTCCAAGCCGGGTCTTTTCTTGTCGGGCACTCGCTCGAAAAACCTGACCATATCATAGCCCATATAGCCGACGAGACCGCCCGAGAATCTGGGAAGACCCGGGATATCGACAGGCGTGTAGACAGACAGCTCCTTCTGCAATACAGCGACGGGGTCCTCTGTTTCAAAGATGACCGGTTTTTTTTGGCCGGTCTCTTGAATCGATACCTTTTTGCCCCAGCATTTTATCACCTTTAAGGGATGTGAACCGAGGAAAGAATACCGCGCCCACTTCTCTCCGCCGACCACACTTTCCAGGAGAAAAGACGGTGTCCCGCCAAGTTTGAGAAAGGCTGAAACAGGGGTATCCATATCAGCGAGGATTTCTCTTGATACCGGGATAAGATTCCCTTTTGCCGCCAGAGCTTTGAATTCGCGCAAATCAGGATAGACCATATTGACAAAACCCGTGAATGTTCATTATTATTTTATGACCATTCAGTATAACACAGACAAGAACAAGAGTAAAAACAGGTGGTTTTGCGGGTGTAGCTCAGTTGGTAGAGCACAACCTTGCCAAGGTTGGGGTCGCGGGTTCGAATCCCGTCGCCCGCTCCATATAAAGAAGTGGTCACGAAGTCATCGAGTCAGTGAAAAGGTTCTTTCTGTCGCAGTTGTTATGGCCTAAAGGACTGCTTTGTTTTCATGGCGGCGTACCCAAGTGGCTAAGGGAGAGGTCTGCAAAACCTTTATGCAGCGGTTCGAATCCGCTCGCCGCCTCCACTCTGCGTGAATCTCCGCCTCGCCTTCAATGAGCAAGATCGCCCTGTCAGTGCCGTCATCGTCATCACCCGGTGTGCATGCCATCATCCGACCTCAGAGGTTTTCAGGAACACCAAGTCACCGATATACTCTTTTTCGAGGTCCTCGAGGTAGAAACGGTCGAGGCCGCTGTTGTTGAAAAAGTCTTCTCTGAGATGCGGATTCCCGCTCTGTATGATCAAGGGCAAGAGATGATTCAGGTAGTAGGACTCCGTTTTTAAGTCCAAGAGAACCTTATTGAAGACCGTTTCCGGGATTTGCTCGGCTATGCCGTTTTCAATAAGACTCTGTTTGATGTCACTGCGGACCCTTTCCAACCCCTCCTTCGTATCAAGAGGGGTGTAGAAATCGCGGGTCTTCCCCTTCAAGGCATTGCGTATTTGCTTGTAAAGTTTTTCTTCCTCGACAACCGCCTGCAGGGCCGAGACAACATCTCTCAGGGACGCATCCCCTTGAACAACTTTTTCAATTCCCTCTGAGAGCGTCTTTATCTTCCTTTTCCCGAATGCATTCATATACCTATTGGAAAGGAGATCCGTGGTGAATATTTCTCCGAAGATATCCTTGTCCAGGGCATCAAATTCCTTTTTGTTGCCGATAACACTTCTCAGCGCATCCTCGCTCAGTTCTATGGCGTCCATAAAGGCCAATCTGCTCAGAAAGCCCCGGACATTGTCGTACCGGTCGAAGTAGGTAATGATGGCGCTGAACTCCTCGAAGATACTGAAGTCATTGTTTTCGCGGGCATATTCGTCACACGCCCTGCCCGTATCAAGGAGTATTTTCTCAAAGCCAAGATCGTTCTGCGAAGCTGAGCGGTGCTTTGCCTTGATGAGTTTCACAATGTCCTCCGTGATAATATGCCTTTTAAGAGAAGAGTCTTTAAAAAAGAGATTCTCCAGGATCGCCCTCGACTCCTTCAGGAATTCCGGTTCTTCGGTTGCTTCCATCTGTTTATCCTTCAGGAGGAAGTCGTCAAGGGTATCGAAGAGAATCGCGGGAATGTTATTCCTGATGCTCAGCGTCCGGAGCCTATGAAGCCGCGCGAGTTCTGATGGTTCGATGCGTTCCTTTCGGGCCAGACCAAGAAGGATATCCCGGTACTCGTCGACAACGTTTTTGTTGTCCTGATGCCGATACATAATATCGATCTTCATTCTTTCCTGCTGATAAACGTCTATGTCATGCCGAAACGCCACGTCGCGCAAGCGGGCTTCGTCTTTCTCATGCAACCTTCGCTCCCGCGCGTAGGAGCTCTGGAAGAGACGATAGAATTCCCCATTGCCGCGGTGGACAAGTTTAAAGACAAAAATCGTCGACCGGGGTTCATTGAGGTCGTCAACGAAGCTGTCGAGCAGCGCCGCGTCCTCGTCCTGCGCAATCATATCGGTCCTTTTCAGAAGCTTGCCGACAGTCCGCAGTATCTGTTTCTGCCTTTTCTCCGGCTCGCTCTTCACATCCGACGATACGAAAAAGCAGTAGTTCTTTACCGCATGCCCGAGCAGAAAGAGCCGGTGGAAAGATTCCGAACCTTCCGTATTGTTTGAGAATATAAGGTTTTCATCGGCGTCAAGGAAGGCGCCGAACATAATGAGGCGGTTCAATACATCATTTCTGATGAGGTCTTTAACAGGTTTCTCCACACCGAACATATACTCGCAGAAACTCCCGCCTGTGCCCTTATACGTTACAGAGTCCTCGTATAAGGACAGCTCATTGCCCTTTGAGAAGAATCGGATCCGGGATTCGTCTTCCTGATAAAAATAGAGGTTGCTGGTGTGTGCACCCGCGACAAAAACAAAAAAATCGATCGGGCCGATACTCCCATGGAGCATAAGGTCTTTGATCATATAAGCAATATACCATAGAGCGGGACCCGCGCAAAAGTCCCTCAGTGGTCATGGCCCACTACAATCGTCCTTTTCCCTCTCGCCATGCGCCCAAAGTCAAGCCTACCGACCTCTCCGGCAGAGGGCCGAATCCGCCCGCGGGTACTTCTTTTTGCGACCGCCCTAAAAATCTATTGCCCTTATGCGGTGTTTGGACTAAAATAGAGCCTGTTCAAAAGAATGAATTTTTTGGCTGTTTGCTGAGTTCGGTATGAGATACACAGAGGCGATATTAAACGGTTTTCGGATAATCAACAAAATCTGGCAGCTTGTTCTGATCCAGATAGCGGCGATGATTGCGAGCTTCATCGGGTTCTTCGTCCTTGTGGTGTTTCCCCTCGCCATAGCGTTTATCATCTTCGGACTCGACCTCACTGAGCTTCCCCGGTTTCACGACTTGCTCGGAGCATTTCGTGAACCCTCTGAGATCATATTGAAATACTTCTGGCTGGTAGTTCCTGTGTTGGCAAGTATCCTGTTTTACATCCTGGCAGTATTCGCCCTGGGGATTTTTGTCTTTGGTGGATCAATCGGCATTATCGGCCACTCGATACGCGAGCGGACAGAAGGGTTCCTGATGAAGGATTTTCTATCAGAGGGCAAACGGTTGTTCTTCCCCCTGATAGGTTTCACATCCGTGGTGGGTCTGATATTTATTGCGCTGGCCTTTGTCCTCGGTCTTTTCGGCGGGGCGATCGCTGCCCTTGTCTCATTGGCCAGGGAGCAAGAAGCCACCCTGGCACTTTTCCTCGGCATTTTTTTTTCGCTGATTCTCTTTTTCGTTGGTATTGTGCTCATCCTGGCCGCCCTGGCTGTCACGCTCTACGGGGCGGCCGCGATGGCCATCGGGGGCTACGGACCGGTTCGATCCACACAGGTGTCGATCCGGTATCTCTATAGGCATTCGGGTGCATTCTACCTCTACTGCATTGCCTTTGGCGGATATGTAATCATCAGTTTCTTTCTCTTCTTTTTGGGATACCCCCTGAAATTTATTCCTTTCATAGGACCGTTGTTTGCCATTGTCTTGCAGTTCCTTACCCATATCGGACAGGGTTACCTCGGCCTCGTCATGTTAGCGACGATATTCTGGTATTACTTCATGACAGAAGGCCGCTCGGGTGAGGATGACAGCTCCCCCAAAACTACCTCTGAAAATTCCACTCAGACGAAAGATATCGCCGAGCCTCAAGCTCGCGCGCCAGAAGAAGCTCCTCCTCAGACAGAGACGAAGGAATAAAAATCATCTGAAAGGTCTCTTCAAAGGCGGCCACAATCGCGTCCCTGAACCGTTCATGGCTCAGGTCAGGGACGATCTCCCGCAATCCGATCATCCTTCCCTTGAGATCCACGGAGGGGGGGATGTTGAATATCTGTCTCACTATCTCCTCATGAATGCAGTAGGGGATCGAACCTTGCTGTAAAAGGCCATCGCTCCAGCGTTTCTGGGCCGAACCGCAAACCTTCCTGCTCCTGAGCGTGATCTCGGCAAAGGATGTTGCGTGGAAACAGAGCGGGTTTTTGAACGTGCCGCCCTCATGCCCGAACGCCTTCGCCGGCTGTGCCTCCGGGAAAAGGCCAAGCGCGGAAATCGCTCCGCAGAACGCCTGACTGATCTTTTGGTAACTGTCTCTGAGGCCATAGGAAAAGGGGCCTTCGGTCGTGGGCGCGGAGAAGCTGTAAGTCAGTTCATCGGCATGGAGTATCGCTCTTCCCCCCGTGAGCCTCCTCACAATCGGTATCCCCATTGTCGAGCAGCGAACGAGGTTTAGGGAACCAATCTTCTGAAAACACCCGATGCTCACCGAAGGGGTGCTCCATTCGTATATCCGCAAGGCAGGTGCTGATCGAGCCTTGCGGACGGACTGCGCAATGGCCTCGTCAGTCGCCATATTCAATGAGGCCGTGCAGGGGCCTGAATCAATAAAGCGCCATGCCGTCATATATCTCAGAACTATAAAGTTTGGATAACGCGCATGTCAATGATCGGACAAAGTTTTTCATATGCCGTTGCTGAAAACAATTGATCGATAGGCTCCGATTGTCCTCTATGGAGACCCCAACAGAAACCAGGTGTTAAGGTTCAGTGGATGTCGACATCACAAAATAAACCTCGTTTGCCAAATGTAATAGGTGCTGATACTGCCCGTAGGAGTGACAGCAAAATATACAGTATATGTTCCAGAGGGGAGGTCCGATATCGGAAGATTTTCAAAGAGAGGAACATATATGTTGCCAATCGTATTGGACACCCACGGCACGAGACCCGCTTTGGCAACTGTCTGAAAGCCTGCCGGGGTCAGGATATGGATGTTAAAGGGATCTATTGCCGGAGCAGCAATTGCGAGGTAGACGTCCACCGAGGCTGAAAATTGACCGAGTCCTATCAGCATATTGACTATACTTCCTCCGACAGCTATGGGGCCGATGCCGATCGGGTCTGCCTGAGAGGGCACTACATTTATTACTGGTGTGACCACAGGAGGTTCTATAACAAAAAACTGCTGGCCCGAAGGGGTAGGCATAGTCGTGGCATTAACAACAGCCTGCCCGATCTTGTTGCCAATACCTTCGGTAAACCAAAGGTTCCCGTCGGGACCAACTGTGATCCCTACAGGTACGCTGTCGGCTGTAGGGATCGGGAACTCGGTGATCACCCCTGCCGGCGTGATCTGCCCGATCTTGTTGCCAATACCTTCGGTAAACCAAAGGTTCCCATCAGGGCCAGTTATAATCCCATCAGGAAAGCTAAAGGCCGTGGGGAGCGTGAACTCGGTGATACCCCCCGCTGGCATGATCCGCCCGATTTTGTTTGCATTGGTTTCGGCAAACCAGAGGTTCCCATCAGGGCCAGTTGTGATCCCATTCGGAAAGCTGAAGGCTGCGGGGAGCGTGAACTCGCTCATCACCCCTGCCGTCGTGATCCGCCCGATCTTGTTGCCACCCAATTCGGAAAACCAGAGATTCCCATCAGGGCCAGCCGTGATCCCATTGGGTCCGCTGTCGGCCGTGGAGATCGTGAACTCGGTTATCGCCCCTGCCGTCGTGATCCGCCCGATCTTGTTGCCGACGAATTCGGTAAACCAGAGGTTGCCATCGGGGCCAGCGGTGATCCCAAAAGGTCCGCTGACAGCCGTAGGGATCGGGAACTCGGTGATCACTCCCGCCGGCGTGATCTGGCCAATATTGTTTGCATTGTTTTCGGTAAACCAGAGGTTGCCATCGGGGCCGGTTGTGATCCCAAAAGACGAGGCGAGCGCGATACTTGCCGGGACCGTGATCACCGGAATACTTGAAGGGATCGGGAACTCGGTGGTGCCCCCTGCTGGCGTGATCCGCCCAATATTGTTCACATTGCTTTCGATAAACCAGAGGTTGCCATCGGAACCAGATGTAATCCCTACGGGAAAACTGGCGGCTGAAGGAACCGTGAACTCGTTGATGGTGATGGCACCGACTCTTTGAGCCATACATAATGCAAGAGCAAAGAGAGCGAATGAAAGAAGAGTCAAAAGGCGGCCACAGATGTGGCATCTGTCAAGCAAGCGCGCGAATGGCGTTTCTTTCAACATCTCCAAATCCTCCATCCTCATGAAGTTGTATGCGATAATCGCCCGCAGGGTTATTTTGATTTTGCGGGGCGTTCGAGACTGTTTCCTTTAATAACAACAGGCTAATGGAACCTTCCCGATAACATTGTCTCACTTAACAAAAGCATGAACGTTCAATTATCTTTTCAGATGAAATGCCACAGGAACCTGCACCCATCCCTCCAGCGGGGACGGCATAAACAAGGAAGAAGGCACACGTTTTAGTGTCGCCGAACTACCATAGGTTTTCGGCAGACCGTACCAGAAGACACTCACCACGATCAATCCTGGTTTTCTGCTTCCTACTTACTTGAGAGTCGGCAAAAGACCCAAGAATGTATTAGCGTTTTAATAACTGATTCCTTGTTACCAAATGACGAAGATTGCGTTGAACCTTTTTTGTCCTTTTTGTATTTTTCAACATTTTCATAAGTCACCGTGCTGTCTAAAGATAAGGATTTCCCTTGTTCATTCAATACGCCCAGTAGGGGCCACTGCCCAAGCTGGACCCTCTCCCTTCTATCCCAATATAGACGTTTCGTCCAAAGAGGAACGGGAGTCCCCAGTCGAACTCACCCACTCCGACCCCGCCCAGTTCGACAAACACGTTATTGTTCGAATTGAAGAGGCTATCGGCGTTGCCTATTTCGAATGAAAGGACGCCACTCGGTGAGCCGGAGGCTCCCGTATTCGTAGCGGAAAAACTCCTTAGGGACGAGGGGCAGTAAAAGTCCGAATTGGGAAGGGGGCAGTCTGGAAGAAGGCTCGAGGAAGGAGAAGGAAAATACAGCCCGTTTGAACCTGTATCGATGAAACCGCCGTAGGAGATGCCGTTGAAGATTGTGACGATGTCTCCGTATGTCAGGTCTGATGTATTGAGGTCTGGTGCATACGCTTTAACGGTCGTGGAAGGCACATTGTTCGACTGGGTGCCGATCCCAAGCACGAGGTAGCCGTTCACTGAGGGCGCTCCGCCGGGAGACAAGCTCGGAAGCTGCACTAACACGCCGTTATTGTCCTGAGGCAGAAGCGCCACCGGATTCTGGACCTGATTGGAAAGGGAAACCGTAGTTCCAGTGCAGTTTGACCCGGCACAGATGTAATACATGCCATTATCGGAGTAATTCGAGCAGGCGGAACCGCAGTCCTGGGCAAACAAGCCGACCCCCAGGGCTCCATTGAATCCGGCATCAGATGGACTTTGATACGCACCTTGGCATCCAGCGGGGAGCTTGCCGAACGTTGAATCGATCACCTGAATCGGAACCTGAACAGCAGGCTCGTTGCCTAGAATAACGCTGGCCATCTGAATAGGCCCCCAGACCGACGAGCCGTCCGCATACTGGATGCACTCGGCAAGCCCGGCATTGCCGGGTACCTGCGGGAGAGAAACGGTTAGGGCCTGTTTGAATATCCGCAGGCTGAAGTCTCCGGTATCCAGCAGGATGTCGTTAATCGTCTGACAGGAGGATGTCCCTGGAGTGCAGATCGTGACGCTGACGCACGGTTTGTTGAAGTAGGATGTCTCCGGCGAGCAGAGCGAACCGTTCACCGTGATAGAAAGCACATTATTCCCTTGGGAGGGCGACGATGGGGGGGATGGGGTGCCGCCTCCCGATGAGGCACCTGACCCCCCGCCGGAGCCGCCGCCACAGTTGCTCATCAGCACAATGACCAGAAAAAGAAGCAGTGCTTTACTTGATTTCATCGACACTCACTCCCGGAGGGATTAAGGCAGGGGAGTAGGCCCGACCCTGAAGATTCCTCATGTGCCCCCATTCCTCGACAACAACTCTCGTCGTTTTCACCTGAAGGGGATGGCGGCCGTATTGACGTGGGGCCTTTCTCAGGGCTTCCTTGTATTCGTTAGCGTAGGAGCCAAGAAGGGGTGTGAGATCAGGATAGATCAGTCCTTTCCACGCAATGCCAAACACAACTCCCGTTTTCGAAACGTATTCCCGCACGACAATCGAATCAGAGTGGATATCGTGAATCGTATAACCGTCGTGAACCGTATTGGCACCCCTCATGGCTAAGAGGGCCTGTCTATCCGTCTCGACCGAATCGGCAGATTCGCCAAGCGTTGCCTGAACCCGCTGGGCAGTTATGAAAATACCCACCAAAAGTCCAAGACCGAGAACCATAGAACAATGTCTTTGCTTCATGATATAAAATCTCCTCAATACTACGGATAGTTCGCCGGGGGAGGTTGTGGCGCGATTCTCCAAGCACAACGGGTTGGCGTCACTCCACCGGGAATCTGGCTGCCCCTGGCGCACATACGCTGCGCCTGCCATCATAAACCTGCTCCGCATTCGCGCCTGCAGCCGTTCAAACAAGCAGTCCACTTGCGGCCCCGATGGCTGCGCCCACAGCAGTGCCGACAACAGACCTGCGGCAGTATTCTGACTGACCGCATTCTGAGGGCTCAAACCGATCTGCTATGCGGCCCATTGCCTGCAAATGACATCGCCGGCTTGGAATTGCTCAAAGGACTTTCCTCGGGGCGACAGCACCATCGCGCTAGGGCCTAAGGGGATAGTCGCACATCAGCCTAACACCATAATACCAGAATAAGGATATTCCGACACCCTGCGCTTCATCATTTCTTGACCCCCCCCCCAGTCCGGCTGAGCATGGGGAGGTACGATTCTCAGCCAAACGCCGGGACAATTTTTCACGTAAGATAGTAGTTCTTGGAATCAGGGCAAAAATACCGGCAATACTGTCCTTCTGGTTGTGGTGTCGGTTGGACATATACCGGAGTCTGTTCCTGCGCACCAGGTGGTGCCCCATATTTTTTCTCCGAGCGGGACTTTTGTGGTATAAAAAAAGAGACGGGTCCAAAGGGCAAAAGGTTACAGGAGTTCCCCCAAAATTTTTCAGGAGCTAGGGGGGAATAGCGTTCCATGAGCCGGGACATATCGCAGAAGCTTGACGATTGTTCCTGGATAGCGCATGAAGATGCTTGTCAGGCCGTCAACGATGCAGTAGTTGTCGTATTCGCGGACGCGCGCTTCTTGGGGGAATTTCTCTCCGACAAAGCGGCATAGCTCCGACCACGTTCTTCCCGTTGTTCACGAGACGTTTGCAGACCCCGTGAACTTGACAATGCCCAAAGCTGCTGATAGGATTTTCTCAGAACGACAGGGATCGCAATCCTTCATCGGGATTCAGCAAATCCAGAGCGATTCGGACCGCGGACGGAGCCGCCGCAGAGCAGACAACGTGATCTCTCGATCGGGGGGGGGAAACAGATGTGTGAAACAAACGCGTATGTCCTTAAAGACGGCAATGAGGAACTCTATCTCGAAAATGTGGACCTCATGAAGCCCGAAGGAGGCAAGATCTTTCTCAAGAATCTGTTCGGGGAACAGAAGGTTTTTGATGGCACGATCAAGGAGATCTCCCTTTTAAAGCACAGGGTTATCTTAGAGAAAAAGTGATCGTTCTATTCAGGACAGTCGCTACATTACCGAGGTGAGACGGTCCTGCACCAGAAGAAACGCCGCCGTGCCATGTTGCAACAGAAGCTCAAGAGTCTTCAGTCCGATAGAAAGGATGGGATTGTTCGCCTCTGTTTCGGCTCAAAGAAACTGTTTCGCGCTCAGTTTCATTTGGAGGCAAACGGGTATGCCTCTCCAGGAATGACTGTCTGAGTGGCAGGCAGCCAGGAACAGCCAGTTTTTCGTTCCGGGATCCAAGGATGAAACAGCAGGCTGTCAGGGCTGCGTGGCAACGGCAGGTGCAGATGGAACCATCTCGCTTCGCCTGAGACTGCCAAACGCTCTGTCCAGCGACTTCCGAAGCAACCTGTTACGACCCTGTTTTTCTTGGTTTTTCTACACCCACGCTTTCCCTTTGTCCTTTTTTTCCAATAGGTTTCTTGTATAACGGGTTTGTTTTTATTACGGTTCGCGACAACGTCGTACGCTGATTCATTGTGCTATAATAACAGGTCATTCAACCACGGGAGGAAAGTCATAGAAAGACTACGGGATAAGAAAGGCTATTTCGGTGAATACGGCGGGCGCTATGTGCCCGAGACGCTCATGCCGGCACTCGCGGAACTCGAAAAGGCTTACCTCGACGCAAAAAAAGATAGGGAGTTTCAGCGGGAGCTTCTTCATCTGCAGCGGACCTACATTGGAAGGCCGACCCCCCTTTATTTTGCCAAGAGACTCACGGAACGTCTTGGAGGTCCGAAGATCTACCTGAAACGCGAGGATCTTGCACACACCGGTGCACACAAGATTAACAATGCCATTGCTCAGGCATTACTCGCGGGAAAAATGAAGAAGAAACGGTTGATAGCCGAGACTGGCGCAGGCCAGCACGGAGTCGCCACGGCAACGGGCGCTGCGCTGTTCGGGCTCGAATGTGAGATATATATGGGCTCTGATGACATGGAGAGACAGGCGTTGAATGTCTTCCGCATGAGGCTCCTCGGCGCAAGAGTGACGGAAGTGCCCGTGGGATCGAGGACCTTGAAGGATGCCATCAACGAAGCGCTCAGGGACTGGACAACGAATGTCAGGACTACCCATTATGTCATGGGAACGGTATTCGGCCCCCACCCATTTCCGATGATGGTGCGGGATTTTCAGTCCGTCATTGGCAAGGAGGCGAGGCGGCAGATTCTTGATGCCGAGGGAAAGTTACCGGAATATCTCATTGCATGTGTCGGAGGGGGAAGCAACGCACTGGGACTCTTCGCCGCATTTCTCAAAGACAACGTCAAGATGATCGGCGTGGAGGCCGGGGGAAAAGGCATCGAGAGCGGTGAACACGCCGCGCGATTTTTCGGTGGGTCGGTGGGTATTTTTCAGGGGACAAAAACATACCTTCTTCAAAATGGGGACGGCAATGTTCTTGGCACTCACTCCGTCTCTGCGGGATTAGATTACGCAGCGGTCGGACCCGAGCATGCATATCTCAAGAACAGCGGCCGCGTGGGGTATACCTACGCGACAGATGACGAGGCCCTCTCCGCCTTTGAACTCCTGAGCGAGACGGAGGGCATAATCCCCGCCCTCGAATCTGCCCATGCAATAGCCGATGCGATAAAACGTGCGCCGAGCCTTCCCCGAGGGGATGTCATCATCGTCAATCTCTCGGGCCGCGGTGATAAGGATGTGCAGCAGGTCGCCAAAATCAAAGGGATAGAGCTGCGGTGAGTCACATGAACAGGATCGACGCTACATTCAAGAAACTGAAGGCGGCCCGGCACAAGGCCTTTATCCCCTATATCATGGCTGGAGATCCATCCCCCGAAAAGACAAGGGGCACTGTGCTCCTCCTTGAGAAATGCGGCGCCGATATCGTCGAACTCGGCGTCCCCTTTACGGACCCCCTTGCCGATGGCCCCACGATCCAGAGAGCGGCTGAACGGGCCTTACAGGCTGGCGTTACTTTAAGAACCGTAATCGACATTGTGAGAGACTTGAGAAAGGATACCCGCATCCCCCTTGTCCTCATGACCTATTACAATCCCATTTTCAAATATGGTGAGGAACAGTTTGTGCGGGATGCCGTTGATGCGGGAGTTGACGGCGTCATCATCCCTGACCTTCCTCCTGATGAGGCGGGCGGTCTTCTTCGGCTTTCCAAACGTGCAGGCCTTGCCATCGTGTTCCTCCTCGCGCCAACATCAACCGCCGAAAGAGTGAAGAAAGTGGCTAAGGCTACCCGCGGCTTTCTTTACTATGTATCCATGACTGGGATAACAGGGGGAAAGATCCTCCTCGACAGCTCTATCAGGAATTCGATAGACATGATCCGGAACATAACGGACAAACCCATTGCCGTTGGTTTTGGCATTGCGACCCCGGAGGAAGCCAGATCCGTATCGGAGTTTGCGGACGCTGTCATTGTTGGCAGCGCCATCGTGAAAAGACTTCATGCATCCCCTGAAAGCCTCGAATCATACATCATACAACTGAGGAGTGCGATCGATAACAATCAAGAATTGGCAGGCGGCAGTCAGGAGTCCCCAGAAGCAATCAACGGGAAAAACCGCTGACTGCTGACAAGAGGCCGCCCACGGCGAGATATGGCTTGGTTTAAGAAGACAAAGGAACAGAGGATAGAGAGGAAAGTAAAAATCCCCGAGGGATCGTGGGTTAAGTGCGAGAACTGCAAGGAGATCGTCTATAAAAAAGAGGTCGAAAAGAACCTCAAGGTCTGCCCCAAATGCAACTACCATTTCCGAATTAGTGCGAAGGATCGGTTACGCCTCATCATTGATGAAGAAAGTCTTTCGGAAATAAACGCTGAAATGACATCGGCGGATCCGCTGCATTTCAAAGATACCGTGCCATACCGGGACAGGATAAAAGAAAACCAGCTGAAGACCGGCCTTCGAGAGGCGATAATCACGGGTGTGGCGTCGATCGAGACATATCCTGTCGTGATAGCGGTTATGGACTTTTCTTTTCTCGGGGGCAGCATGGGTTCCGTTGTCGGCGAAAAACTCGTGAGGGCTACTGAGCTTGCCATCGAGAAGAAACTCCCTTTGATAACGGTGGCGTCCTCGGGCGGAGCCAGGATGCAAGAAGGAATTTTTTCTCTTATGCAGATGGCTAAGTCCGCTGCCGCCATCGGGCGGCTCAGGGATGCGGGAATACTTTACCTGTCGATTCTTTCCGATCCGACCTTCGGCGGTGTTACCGCGAGTTTCGCCATGCTCGGGGACATCATCATTGCCGAACCCAAAAGCCTCACCGGCTTCGCAGGCCCAAGGGTTATCGAACAGACGATAAAGCAGCAGTTGCCGGAGAACTTCCAGAGGGCTGAATTCCTTCTGGAACACGGAATGATCGATATGGTTGTTGACCGGAAAAACTTAAGAGAAACTCTGGCAAAAATTATCGGACATCTCTCAGCCGCTCAACAACAGCACCAAGGCCCCTGAGTTTCTTCTCTATCTTTTCATACCCTCTATCCAGATGGTACAATCTGTGGACAGTCGTTTTTCCCTCGGCAGCCAGCCCTGCAACGATGAGAGATGCGCTTGCCCTGAGGTCCGTTGCCATCACGTCGGCCCCCTTTAGTTTCGCCACCCCCCTCACGGTTGCAATGCCTCCCTCAATATCGACGTCGGCCCCCATCCTCTTTAATTCCGCCACATGCATGAACCTGTTTTCGAAAATCGTCTCCCTGATGATGCTCGTTCCGCTCGCGATGCTCATGAAGGCCATGAACTGCGCCTGCATGTCTGTGGGGAATCCGGGGTAGGGCATCGTCTTTATGTCATGCGCGCTGGGTCTTTTCGGCCCTTTTAGCCGCACCGTAGTGCTGTCCTTCTGGCTGACGATGAGCCCCGCCTCCTTCATCTTGGTAAGCAATGCATCGTTATGCTCAGGCCTGCAATTCTTGATGAGAATGTCTCCTCCCGTTATCCCCGCGATGGTCATGAATGTTCCTGTTTCGACCCTGTCGGGTATGACGGAGTATGATAAAGGTCTCAGCCCATCAACTCCTTCAATTTCCACAGTGCTCTCGCCCGCGCCCCTTACCTTCGCCCCCATAGCGTTGAGGGCGTTGGCCAGATCGACGACCTCCGGCTCCTTCGCTGCATTCTCGATAGTCGTTGTGCCCTGGGCGAGAGAGGCGGCCATCATCAGGTTCTCGGTTCCCGTCACGGTTGGGATATCAAAATAGATCACATCCCCTCGCAATCTCTTTGCCCTCGCAATAACATATCCCCCTTCCAGAGTGATCTCGGCACCCATTTTTCTTAAGCCCATGAGATGGAGATTGATCGGCCTTGCGCCAATGGCGCACCCGCCGGGAAGGGAGACCCTGGCCATGCCAGTTCGGGCAAGAAGCGGACCGATAACCAAAACAGAAGCCCGCATCGTCTTCACAAGCTCATAGGGCGCCGTATGCTTGTTGATGCGTTCCGTGTTTATCACGGCCTTTCCTGATTCATAGTGAAAAGCGGCGCCGAGATTTTCGAGGAGTTTACCCATGGTCTTGATGTCCGCCAAGTCGGGCACTCTCTTTATTACGTTCTCGCCTGAAGCAAGTATGCACGCAACCATGATGGGCAGAGCAGCGTTCTTTGCCCCGCTGATCTCAACCTCTCCATGAAGCCTTATGCCGCCTTTGATGACTAATTTATCCATGACACATACGAAAACGCGCGAAGAACCCTGCGAGAGAAACGCCAAAGCAGGTCCCCTTTCAGAACTCTTATTGTTTTTTTCACCGGAGGTCTCTCACCCGTTAACCGTTCGCGTTATTATAGTATGAATTCCCCGTGGAAAAATAGCGAAAACAGCACGATGAAAAACCCTTTGGTCTCTGCCGGATATCCCCTGAACAAAAGCGCCTTTGCTCCCCTCACAGATGCTCTCTCCGTTGCGGTCAGGGCCTCACGGTTTGATTTTTCGAGCGTTTTTGGTTATCATTTCTCTATGGAAGTCAAGAAAATCATCGAAGAATCGAGCCATTATGTGATGAACACCTACAAGCGATCGCCCCTTGTGCTGAAGAAGGGAAGGGGTGTGAAGGTCTGGAGTTCCGACGGCAAGGAGTATCTTGACTTTGTCGGCGGAATTGCGGTCAATATCCTCGGTCACTGCCACCCGAAGGTAGTTGTCGCCCTTCAAAAACAGGCGCAGCGACTGATCCACGTGTCAAACCTTTATTACAACGAGCCGCAAATTAAGCTCGCTAAGATGCTCGTTGATCATTCCTTCGCCGATAAGGTCTTTTTCTGCAATTCGGGAGCTGAGGCGAATGAGGCTGCGATAAAGCTCGCGAGGAAATACGCAAAGGAAAACATGTCCGGCCACCGTTTCGAGATAATCACGGCCCTGAACTCTTTTCACGGAAGGACCATGGCGGCCCTTTCTGCCACAGGCCAGCCAAAGTTTCAGAAGGGTTTTGAACCGATGCTACAGGGGTTCACACACGTGGAGTTCGATAATATCGATGCGTTGAAAAAGGCTTTGACGGAAAAAACGTGTGCAATCATGCTCGAGCCGATACTGGGCGAAGGGGGCGTCAAGGTGCCATCGCCTTCGTATCTGAAGACTGTTCGTGAGCTCTGTGATAATAATCAGCTCCTGCTCATCCTCGATGAGGTGCAGACCGGCATGGGCCGGACGGGAAGATTGTTCGCCTATGAAAACTACGATATCGCGCCAGACATCATGACTCTTGCAAAAGGACTTGGTGGCGGCGTTCCGATCGGTGCGCTGCTCGCCACTGATATGGTGGCGCCATCTTTCCATCCCGGCGACCACGGATCTACCTTCGGCGGCAACCCCCTCGCGTGTGCCGCAGCCATAGCTACTCTGGAGACTCTCCTCGAAGACGGAATCATTCTCGACCAATGCAGGAGGATGGGGGCTTACCTGATGGATGGTCTTCATGCTTTGAAGAAGGAACACGCCAGTGTGATCACCGATATCAGGGGAAAAGGGCTTCTTGTGGGCATGGAATTGACGAGGGAATGTAACCCTCTGGTGACGTCATGCATGGAACAGGGCGTCATTATCAACTGCACGGCGGGCAATGTGCTCCGGTTCACGCCCCCGCTGATTGTGCAGGAAAAAGAAATAGACCATGTGCTCGATGTCCTTGACAACGTCTTTGGGAGATTTTTGTGAAAAGAGATCTGCTGGCCCTCTGGGACTTTTCGTCCGAAGAGATTGAATCGATTTTAAGACGGGCCTTGGAACTGAAATCGGGGAAGGATCGCACCCTGTGTCCCCTCAGCGGCAAGAGCATCGGCCTGCTCTTTGAAAAGCCTTCGACAAGAACAAGGGTCTCCTTTGAAGCGGGAATTTATCAACTCGGCGCCCAGGCAATTTACCTGCAGTCAGACGGTCTTCAGATGGGAAGAGGTGAGACGATAGCGGATACGGCCAAGACGCTTTCGCGATACCTCAGTGGGATGGTGATCAGAACGTATGAGCATGTGAGACTTGAGGAGTTCGCGGCGAGCGCATCGGTACCGGTCATCAACGGTCTGTCCGACCTCCATCATCCCTGTCAGGTCTTTGCTGACCTTATGACGATCCTCGAGAAAAAAGGGACTCTGAAGAACAGGCGCCTCGCATTCATCGGTGACGGCAACAACGTGGCAAACTCATTGATAGAGGCCTCTGTCCGCATGGAGATGAGCTTGGTGATGGCATGTCCCGAGGGATACGAGCCGCACCCTGATATCCTTGACAGGGCACGGGAAGCTGCAAAAAGCGATATCATTATTCTCCGCGACCCACGAGAAGCCGCGGGGTGGGCTGACGTCATCTATACCGACGTATGGGTGAGCATGGGACAGGAAAAAGAGGCTGCGGAGAGGAAGGCAAAATTCAGGTCGTACCAGGTTAATGAGGCCCTGCTTTCCTGTGCTCAAAAGGACGTCATCGTCCTTCACTGCCTTCCTGCCCACCGCGGTGAGGAAATCACCGGCGCGGTTTTGGACGGTCCCCACAGTGTGGTCTTTGACCAGGCTGAGAACAGGCTTCATTCGCAAAAAGCGTTACTTGAGTATTTGTTGACGTAATTGGAAAACACCCTTTCGATAATCCCCCTTGGCGGAGTTGAGGAGATAGGCCTCAACTCGATGGTATTCGAATTTTCCGACGATATCATCGTCGTGGATGTCGGGCTGATGTTCCCTGAAGAGGATATGCTCGGCGTTGACTTTGTCATCCCTGATTTTTCCTATGTCATAGAAAATAGGGAGAAGGTCCGCGGCATCTTTATCACTCATGGACATGAAGATCATACTGGCGCCCTGCCCTTTTTATTAAAGGAACTCGGTTCACCGAAGGGCAAAGCGTGCAGCCCCGATCCGCGGGGGAGCGGCGATGGCATTCCCATATACGGCACTCCCCTGACCCTCGGTCTCATTCGGGAGAAACTCATTGAACACCATCTCGAACATGTCAGGCTCGTTCCGGTCAGGCCGAGAGATATCGTGCAGGCAGGTGCTTTCTCCGTTGAATTCCTGCGGGTAACCCATAGCATCGTGGATGGTGTGGGGCTCTGCATCACGACTCCCTTCGGACGAATCATCCATACCGGAGATTTTAAGCTCGATCCGACCCCCGTCGACGGTGAACTCATGGATTTTCAGAGATTTGCAGAGTATGGCGAGAAGGGAACCCTCCTCATGCTCTCCGACAGTACGAACGCTGAAAAGGGAGGCTTCACCTTCTCAGAAAAAGAGGTGCGGAGGGCCTTTGAGGATATCTTTTCAAAGGCGAAAGGAAGAATCATTATCGCAACCTTTGCGTCAAATATACACCGGATTCAGCAAGCGATAGATGTGGCCGCCATGTTCGGCAGGAAGGTCATCCTCTGCGGAAGGAGTATCGTTTCGAATTCCCAGATAGCCCTCGATCTCGGTTATCTGAAGATACCTGAGCATATCTGGCTGAGGCTTGAAGATCTCCATACCCTGAGGGACGACGAGGTGGTCATCATAACGACCGGGAGCCAGGGCGAGCCCATGAGCGTGCTTTCGAGAATCGCAACCGGCGAACATAAGACCATCCAGGTAAAGACTGGTGATACGGTGATCCTCTCCGCCAAGGTCATACCGGGTAACGAACGATCCATCGGAAAAATCATCAACCACCTTTTCCGGCGTGGCGCAAATGTCATTTACGAAAAGGTCTCCGATATCCATGTTTCAGGCCACGCATCGAAGGAGGAATTGAAGCTCATGCTGAATATAGTTCGGCCGAAGTACTTCGTGCCTATCCACGGGGAATACCGGCACCTTTCCTACCATGCGATACTCGGCGAGAAGGTGGGGATACCGAAAGAGAATATCTTCATCCTCGAAAACGGTGAGGTGATCGAGATCTCTGGCACGGACGCAAGAAGGAACGGGAAAGTAACCGCCGGAAGGGTCTATATTGACGGCAGAGGCATGGGGGATGTGGAGGATATGGTATTGCGTGACAGACGCAGGCTTGCCCATGACGGCATCGTCCTTGTCCTGATAACAATCGAAAAAATTACCGGCAATATCATTTCGGGTCCCGAGATAATCTCACGGGGCTTTATCTTTGAGGATGCCTCCCCCGAGGTCATGAATGACGTGAAGGAACTCGTGTCCACAACGCTAAGGGATGTCGACAGATCCATCATTGCCGACACATCCTTGCTTCAGGCAAAGATCAGGAGCGCCCTTAAAAAGTATCTCAGGAATACCATGGACAGAAGGCCCATGATCATACCGATCATTGTCGAGGTGTAGCATCACCTCTCAAGCTCCCGATCTACCGCTTACTTAACAGACGAACCGATTGTGCGCAAGTGCAAAATGCACGGCAGGCAATTCATCCCCCACCTTTCATGCAAGCATGACGGAAGGGGACTTCTTGCCCTAAGGTGTTAAATTTCAGGTATTTATGAAATGTCGATGCGTTACCCCGATCGTCCTCACCATCGAATGTCGGATAAAGGGGGCGGCGTTTTTACGTGTATTGTATGGCAACTTCGTAGGCAATCGTTGAGTGGTCGGCAGAAGGACCATTGCCTTCGCAGCTGAGATCTCCTTTGGAGGCCTTCCTGCGGTTTCCAACCATCTGGGTGATGACCTGGGTGAGATCGAACCCGCCGTCAACACATTCCTTATTCAAGCAGTTTACCTTGAATAACGCATAACTGCCGGGAAAGAAATTGACGACCCGGGGTAATGATTTTAGTATCCCCCTCTGATTGTACGTCATGTTGATGACGATACTTGCAACCTCAGGGAATTGGGCAACCATAAAACCTGCGTCGAGGTTCTGCTGTTGCCTCGCGAGCCTAGCTGCAGTCTTCTTGCTGTTCATGCTGTAGTTCATATTCCCCTCTTGCTGAGAGCGCCCCCTCCAACAGGAAGGGGCCTTCTCATTGCTAATTACAGTTTACAGTTTGACGACATTGATTGCCTTGGGACCTTTCGGGCCTTTTTCGGTATCAAAGCTGACCTTCTCACCCTCGGCAAGACTCTTAAAGCCAATACCCTGGATAGACGTATGGTGAACAAACGCTTCGCTTCCGTCTTCATTTGCAATGAAGCCAAAGCCTTTGCTGTCGTTAAACCATTTCACAGTTCCTTTTTCCATTTTCTGTTACCTCCTTATCTATAGACTCAAATCTCAGAAAGTCGCAATAAAAAAGGCTACAAAGTCAAAAGTCTTTGTGGCCTCATAAACGGCAAAAACCTCTAAAATTCTATGTTTATTATAGCATACTCCTGCATAATTATACAAGGAGCCGTTTTGCGCCGTCTAAAATGTAACCGTATGGACAATCATTGCGTCACTTGCGATGAAGGCTCAAGAGCAGGAAGGCTACGATGCGCAACCGTATTTACGGGCGCACCAAGCCTGGAACACTCCTGAAGCATCAGATACCGATCAGGACGGACAACTGGGACGTGAACAGCCCTGGCTCTGGACCGAGGTGGATACCGTCTCTCACTCCGGCAACAACGCAGAAGGGAACAAATGGAGGCAGCATAAGATGACCAAAGCGGCCAACTTATGGATAAACTAACACCGATAAAGAAAGGTCATCACAAAAAAAGGCTGGAGAAGCTCCAGTAATGGCCTATGAACTTTTACAAAGGCTCCCTCACGTGCTTTGAACAATTCGATGCCATGGCAAATATGGCCTATTGAGCGACCGTTTATCCACGGCCGAGACGGCATTTCTCTATGAGGTGAAACAGTACCTCTGATATCCTACTTCCATATCATCCATTTGGCCTCCGCCATCAACATGGTTAACATTCAATCTGGTATAATCAAACGTGACATGGGCTTTGTCGGCATTATTACCATGAGTTATGGATGAGCGGTTCAAAAGGGTAAAGCGAGAAATCGTCGGGGTTGTTTCTGTCCTCGCCGGTATCTATGTCGCCTTAAGCCTCGTAACCCACTCCCCTTGGGATGCTTCCTCCTTCGTCTTCACGACACTTCCCACAAAAAATTATGGCGGCATAATCGGTTCCTACATTTCCGACTTTCTGGTATCAGGGATCGGCCTCGTGGCCCTTGTTATTCCTGTCGCTCTCATTATTTATGGCGTGAAGCGGTTGTTGGGTAGGGAAGGCCACATGATTTATCTCGTAGGCACTTTTCTCTTCATCCTATCGTCATCGCTCTTTGCCTCCCTCGTTGCCTCAACATTCGATATCGTCTCACCGGGTGGAGCAGGCGGAATGATCGGCCTCATGTTCTCAGGCTTTTTGAAAGCTCTGTTCTCCGTCCCCGGCACCTATATAATTCTCCTTGCGATTTGGATCTCATCGCTCATCATCCTGAGCCCTGTTTCCCTGATATCGATTATCATGAAGAAGCCCGAAGAGAAACCCGGAAAATATGCCGAAGAACCTGCGGAGATCGATGAACCGAGGCTCCAGCTGTCAACAAACGAATTCCCCATCGCCGAAGAACCGATCATCCATGCCGAACCTATCGCTTTTGAAGAATTTGAATCTTCAGATTCCTTGAAACAGAAGACCCCGAGGCAAAGCCGGCCTGTTTCTGATACGGGGAGTTCGGCTGAACCCCGGGGTGACTATCAACTGCCTCATCTCGAGTTGCTCAAAGCGCCTGAGTACTCGTTGTCGCGTCCGTCCAGGGATGAGGTCCTTTCGAGTTCGTCGCTCGTTGAGAAAAAACTCAAGGACTTTGATATCGAAGGCAAGGTTACCCAGGTACATCCCGGTCCCGTTGTCACCATGTACGAATTTGAACCTGCACCGGGCGTGAAGATCAACCGTATCGTCTCCCTTTCCGATGACCTTGCCCTTTCCCTCAAGGCGCAGAGCGTGCGGGTCTCGACGATCCCGGGTAAGGCAGCCATTGGCATCGAGGTTCCGAACAGGAACAGAGAAACGGTGTATATCCGCGAGATTATATCCTCGGAAAACTTTAAGAAGAGTTATACGAAACTCACCCTCGCCCTGGGGAAGGACATATTCGGGAGCCCCATTGTTGCAGATCTTTCGAAGATGCCTCACCTGCTCGTTGCCGGCGCTACCGGCTCCGGCAAAAGCGTCTCGATCAACTCCATGGTCGTGAGCATCCTCTATAAGGCGACTCCGAGGGAGGTGAAAATGCTGATGATCGATCCCAAACTTCTTGAGTTATCGTCTTACGAAAACATACCACATCTTATCTCGCCCGTCATAACAGGGGCCAAGGAGGCGGCCGAGGCCCTGAGGAAAATGGTATTCGAGATGGAACGGAGATATCGTCTCCTTGCAGAAAGGGGTGTGCGAAACATCGAAGGCTTCAACCGGGTAGCTTCCGCCGAGGAGCAGCTTCCCTACATCGTGATATTCATCGATGAACTTGCCGACCTGATGTTCGCATCCGGAAGCGAGGTTGAAGATTCCATTGCGAGGCTTGCGCAGATGGCGAGGGCATCCGGGATACACCTGATACTCGCGACCCAGAGGCCCTCCGTTGATGTGATAACCGGGGTGATTAAGGCAAACTTCCCTGCGAGGATCGCCTTTCAGGTAACCTCACGGATAGATTCAAGGACCATCATCGACGGTCAGGGCGCTGAGCAGCTTTTGGGGAAGGGCGACATGCTCCTTATGCTTCCCGGGTTGAGGATCATGCGCGTTCACGGTGCCCTCGTGTCAGAGGAGGAGATAAGGGCGATCACCGCTTTTATAACACCTCAAGGGGTCCCCGATTATTCTATTTTCGAAAGCATAAGGATCGAGGAGGCTGCACAGGAAAACGATTTCTCGGAAAGGGATGAGATGTATCACAAGGTTATGGAGTTTGCCGAATCCGCCGGGGAGGTCTCCATCTCGTCGATTCAGAGGAGGTTCAAGATAGGCTATAACCGCGCCGCGAGGGTCATGGAACTTATGGAAGAGGACGGGCTCGTCGGCCCGCCGAGGGGGGCTGGAAAACCGAGGGATTATCTGGGGAGGAGACGTTAAGCTACTATACGAGGGTGACATCCTCGCGAGGTCAAAAGACTGCGGGCATCCTGGTAGTTATTGACCTACAACTTTACGGCTGACATGCCGGTGCAACCACCTTACTGCTCAAGACCAAACTCCGAAGAAGCACACTTCGACATGTACCTTCAAAACAAATGGCCGTGTTGGCTTGCAGGTGTTATATTTTGGTCAGATCGAATACCAGCTTGATAGCCGCTCCGATCAGCGCGGCTTCTTCTTTGCTCATCTCGCCCAAGCTCCCGCGTCTTTCCGTCATTCTCCGGAAACGCGTGAAGTCCGTCGGTAGTTCCTCGGTCTCTATCAAATACGCAATCCCCTGAATAATCTCGCCTATTCTCTCCGGAGATTTTGCATCTCCTTCCAGTTTGGCGAAATAATGAACCTTGATTTTCGCTCTGGCGGTGTCGTATTCCACGTCCTTGACGCGATGAAGCGCGAGAATTGCGTAATCGCCAAGGGCTTGCCAGAATAATTCGTCGTATCCTCGCCAATTTGGCAGCGAGTAGCGCAATAACGCGGGCCGTTTCCTTCCTATCTGCGGGATGCATTTCCCGAGCGTGACAACCAAATCCCGAACCTTGCTCTTGTCTATCTGATCCAGCATCTCATAGAGCTTACGCCGTTGTTGTCTCCGAAGAAGTTTCTCGACCTGCTCCAATACGCTGCCCTGGCCAGGGTGCGTGCCTAATTTATCGAGAACATTGTTCGTTGATTTATTCATGACATTCCTCCCCGGGTGCTTTCCGACTTGATCGAGTCGGCATTACTGCCACGAGCGCAGGTACTGAGATAAAAGCTCTCTCTTCTAGATGATACTTGACACATCGGTATGAGTCAAGGCCGCAAAAAAGGGGTGTTAATGAGAACGGTCTATTGATCTCACCCGGATGCGTGTTTCGACATGTACTCTGCGAAGCATCGCCATCGATTAGACTTTTGGTTCCGATCGGTAACTGTCACCCTGTCAAAATAGGCCGGCGTGATGTTGTCGTGGCGCACCAAACGGTGGAATGGCGCATGGTAGGGGGAGAAAACGTTGAGCCTCGCTTGTTTACAGCTTCAGTCTTTCCTTGCCACCTCTTGCGACCTCTTGCCGGAACGAATGGCAGGAATAGATCGGAAGGAGTGGCAGAATTGGTCGAAATGTGCCAATGCTGCCAGGACTATCGAGCAAGGGGCTTTTGGTGCAGTGTCAGCGTATGCTGAATCGAGTACTCACGGAGTAGGGCCGGTACAGCCCGAACTGGTTCCCGAAGTCCAAGGGAACAAACGCCTGTGGAGACAAGGGCCTCTGCCGCACCAAAGCCTCACGCGGTAAGTTCTGTCGTTGAAGCATGGAAGCCCCGACTGAAGCCTCATCTCAGTCGCGGGTAGTTCACTTGCCGTAAAGATAGGGGCGGTTTCCCGCCCCTAAAAAGTTACGACTAGTTATATGTTACCCTGGACAATTCTGACCGCAACACTGCTCACAATACTGGTTGCCATTAGGATCGATACATCTTCTCCAAGAACCATTATTCTGCTGCCATATTGCAATCTGGCTGATTATTGTAAGTTGGCTGACATACAGATTGCCGCAACACCCCCGGCTCGTGCAGTCTTAATTCCTAGTGCACGTGACGGGTAACTGAACACAGTTAGCCATTGCAAGCGATATTCCAAAAAACATTCACACCTGGTTTAACAACAACATTTCTTTTTTCATCTGACCCTTTTTCATGCTTCATTAGTGACGGTGTTGGAACTGTTGGTGTGGAATCCGTTTATAGTTCCAAGGACGACCATTCCACATACGACTCCCGTAGTATCCTCTCCACCCTGGGTTTACATGCCGATAGAACCCTGGGACACCACGACTATAGTAACCCCAGCCCCGATCATAATACCGGGAGCGATACCAATGACCATTCCATAGCTGCCACCACCACCCATTCCAGAAAAAGAGGTCTACCCCAATATCAGGAGCAACGTAAACACCAGGGGCATTAGGCATCGCTATCACATCTGGTGGCGGGGCAACGATGGGCGGCGGCAGACCAATACCAACGTTTACACTTACCCCTGCCATCGTTGGAATAGGAACTAACATCAAAACAAAAACCGAAGCGGCAAACAATATTACCTTCTTCATACAGCCTCCTGTTCTCAAAATATCCCAACTAATGTCAGGATTTAATTCTCATTTGCAAACGCATTCCTGATTTTCTCGGAATTGGCTGTTCTTTCAGCGTATCTTTTCATACAATCTCGGATAGTTTTCGAAATTGCATCTGACAAACCCACCACCACTAATATAAAGACCTCCTTCATAAACAGGGGAGGGACTTGTGTTGTCTTCAAGGAGAACTAAATCATTAGTTCTTCGGTTCCGATGTATTATTGCTTCGTATAGATTGCAATCATTGTCAGAATACCTAGAACGTTAATCCTGATTGCATTCGGTACCAAAGTGGAAGAACATGTCTTTGGTTTTGGTAGGGATATCAACTAATTGAGGTTTAGTGCTCACACCTTCATTGTTGCAATATTTACCTTGCCTGACAAAAACTTTCCATCACGGTAGGGATACCCATTACTGAGCTCCGCCCGCAGTCGCCCCCGGTGGCAGCGTGTGCTGCGTGGCTCCGGGGGAGATCGTCCGGTTGCTCGGAGTCACCGTAATGGATGAAAGTTATCCGCGCCGAGTAGTCGTAAAGGTGGCCGTTACCGTTGTGTTCGCGTTCAGTGAAAATGAGCACGTCCCGGTCCCCGAACATCCTCCTCCCGACCACCCTGAAAAGGTTGATTTTTTTGTTGCGGGTGTGGCTGTTAGCGTGACAACCGTGCCTTCATTGTAACTACCTGAACAGGTTGTGCCGCAGGTTATCCCCGAAGGAGAACTCGTTACTGTTCCAGAACCACTTCCAAGCTTGCTTGTGGTGACGGTATATTGCTGAGCAGTGGCGTCATTTACCTGATTGGAGTATGCGCTCTGATTTCCCGCCGTGTCGTAGGCGGTAACTGCAAAATAGTAAGTAGCTCCAGCGGTCAGGTTTGAGACTGTATAGGTTGTCACATTCCCAACAGAGATACTCTGTGAGTAATTCCCTGAAGCAGTTCCATAATAGATTTTGTAACCGGCAAGGTCTGTCAGGGGTGTCCCATTCGCGTTGGTAGTGGGGGGGATCCATGTCAGTGTTGCCTGGTCTGAATACCCATTGTGCGGGTGAAAAAGAATACTTAGAGTTAAAGCTAACAGAAATACCATGCGAAATAAGAACCGATGAGAACCCCTTGATGTTGGACATTGCGCAATGCGCACTAACGGATTCACTGCCGACATATTGTTGCCTCCTTTTCATCAATAATCCATCTAACGTTGTTCATGAGGTTACTGAAGCCCTTCTTCCTTAATCCTGAGTACTCTGGCCCTGGGCCAGGCATTTTACGTCCCGCCCTTTGCGAGCGGTTCGTTTTTTCCAAGCTCTTTTCTCTCTGACATCGTCATTGTCATACGGTTTCCCCCAAAAGCCTAAAATGTATCTGTATTTATTTATACAAAAGCTATATTAAGTTACGATGAAAGGAGGATTAAGTTTTCTTAACCGCAATTGCTGAAAAAAAGGACTCTTTCCACAAGGGAAACGCAGGCCTCTGCTCAGCCTCAAGGGGTTTGAAGGGTGGCAGCGCTGCAGAATAATAATTGACTCACTGCTGTATCAAATCAGCTGAACGAACATAGATTAGCTGCAAAAGGACCACTTGAATTCATGAATGCATCAGTTCAGCCCTGATCCACCATCAAAAAAAATAAAAAAACTCGTTGGTCCCGTGTGGACGGGATGTTAGAATAATTCTGCGACGAAAAATCTAACACCAACGAGGTGAATAAAGTATGTCACAGAAGACGCTTCC
>JBEKCV010000024.1:0-51655 GCA_050014695.1 Thermodesulfovibrionales bacterium | reverse complement strand
AGGGTTTTCTGCACTACACGCACTTTTCAGAATAAGGCGCTTGCTGACTACGGATGGATGCAGCATTGCTTATCGCTCATATGAATTCTTGGTAGATATTGAGCTACAACTGCGGAAAATGGGTTAGAGGCACCGACACCCAGATTGTTGACAGTGGCAGGCTCACCACGGATGCAATCTCAATGACCGTTGCCGCCGGCGTCTCCGCGGCAAACCCGTGAATGGGTTTAAGGTGGACGAGACGAACCCCGAGGGTTTCTCGAAGATCGCTTTTGCTTTTGCTTCGATGTCGTCGAAATTTTCCATCAGTGCGACGAGCAAGGAGGTAGCCTTCGTGAGCTGTGATGCTGCTTTAGCGAATATCTCGAAGAAATCAATTTCCTTCGGGAAAAGTCTCATCTTCGCGATTAAGATATATGAAGCAGGGGGAAAGTCAAATCAAGAATCGGGTATAATGGAAAAACCATGCATGTCTATGTGAACAACAGAACCGTTCCCAAGAATGAAGCGGTAGTCTCGGTTTTTGATCATGGTTTTCTCTATGGTGACGGCGTTTACGAGACGGTGAGAGTGTACGATAGCGTTGTCTTTCTGATTGATGAGCATCTTGGGAGGCTGTATCGGTCTGCTTCTCTCATAGGGCTCAACCTGCCCAAGAATATCGATCAGATCAAGGCAGCGCTTTATGAGACCTTGGACGCGAATGCTCTAAAAAATGCATATGTGAGGATAACGGTATCAAGAGGCTACGGACCCATAGGACTCGATCCTGATCTCTGCGAAGAGCCGACGTTTGTGATTATTGCTGAGGATATGAAGGAGTATCCAAAGAGCCTTTATGAGAAAGGGATCAAGACAGTCATTGCTCAGACAAAGAGGAACCTGAGGGACGCCCTGAATCCTCAGATAAAATCCCTGAATTTCCTCAATAACATTCTCGCAAAGATAGAGGCAAAGGAAAAGGGGGCTTATGAGTCGATTATGGTGAATGTCTCAGAACATATCGCTGAAGGAACGATCAGCAATGTGTTCTTTTACAAAGATGATATTCTCTGTACGCCGTCTGTTGCCTGTGGTATTCTCGATGGTGTCACGAGGAAGATAGTTTTGGACTTGGCAGCGAGGGAAGGATTGACGGTCAAAGAGGGTGAGTTTACGCGGGACGACATCTTTTCGGCAGCCGAAGTATTCATAACGAACACCACGATGGAGGTCATGCCGGTGTGTCAGGTGGATGATGTGAGATATAGCGTGGGAAGTGTGGCGAAACTCTTGCGTAAGGTTTATCGGGATGAGGTGAAAACATATGTGGCGGCGATAAAAGGGAGTGGGCCATCGTTGTGGGGATATGAATAAATGTGCTCAAACGGGGATGTGACAGGAGTCTTCTGTGCCATGGTCTTTTTCCGAAAAAAGGCGGCCGCGTTCACTGATCTGTGTTCAAACGGTCTCATATCAGAAGAGAAGGCTGCAAAACGCGGATCAGGTTCGTTCGAAGGACTATGGCGTATGATGAATGGTTAGATGAACAAAGTCGGAATAGCAAAACTGATTGATCACACTCTCTTGCGGCCTGATGCGACCGTTGATGCAATGCGGAGACTCTGTGACGAGGCGATGAAGCACGGGTTTTTTTCAGTATGTGTGAATCCCTTCTATATCCCCGCCGTTAAGGGCATGCTGAGGGACAGCGATGTGAAGGTAACGTCTGTCATTGGGTTTCCCCTGGGTATGACTGCCACCCAGGTGAAGGTGTATGAAGCAATTGAGGCAACCCTTGCCGGCGCTGATGAGATCGATATCGTTATGAATATCGGGAAGGCGCGATCAGGTCATTGGGATGCCGTCAGGAAAGACATCTCTGATGTAATCTCAGCCACACGAGGAATGATCCACAAAATCATCATCGAGACCTGCTATCTCGATATGCACGAGAAGCGAAAGGCATCGGAGGTTGTCCTGGATGCGGGCGCAGAATTCGTCAAGACTTCAACCGGTTTTGGTGCGGACGGTGCGCATAGCAATGACGTCAGGCTCATAAAGACAGTTGTAGGAAACAGATGTGGAATCAAGGCAGCGGGCGGAATAAAAACCCTGTCTCAAGTCAAACGACTCGTCGATGCAGGGGCAACGAGAATAGGGACGTCACACGGGGTGAAGATCCTAACAACGTCGAATGAGGGATGAAGGGCGGCCACAGCGATTCGTGCTTTTTGTCCTACTCAGGTATCGCACTGAAGAGATAAACCGCAACGCAGCCGAATGCCACCGGAACAAGCCACGCAGCAAAAATCGGGGGCAGGATCCCCGTATAGCCGAGAGACAGGGAAGCAGTATACCCTAACCAATAGAGGAGGCTTATAAAGATACCAATTGCTGTGGTGACAAGACCGCTCTTTATTTCTCCCCTGGTTGCCAGTGATATCCCGACGACAAGCATGATGATATTGATCAGGGGATAGGACAGCCGGGAATGGATGTCGATAAGGAGTTTGATATTTTTGATGCCGGCCTCCTTTAATCGTTTCGTGTATGCGTATAGCTCTCTCACATTCATCTCTTCCGGTTTCTGCATGCCCTTCCCGATGATATCAGGAGAATCGATGATATCCGATTGGAGCTCCCGGTAGTGTGTGACCTTGCCGGTCTTTATGTCATAGGCGGTAACTCCCCTGAGATACCAGGCACCGTTATTTTTCTGTGCAGTCCCGCGAATTTCCGCCTGTTCCGCAACTTTCGATCCCCAAACGGGCTGCCATACCCCGGACTCGGCCTCGATCCTCTCCGTGAGCACATCATTCTGTATTTTCATCATGCTGATGCCCTGGATAATACCCTTGTCAGGCAGGTAAAGGTCTATCTTGACGATGTAGTCTTTAGCTCTCAACCAAGCTGTCCCTTCGTTAACCGTAACAATATGCTCTTTCTTCGTGATCATATCACTGAGACGGTGTGCACGTTTGGAGAAGTCCGGCGCAACAAACTCGCTCATCAGGAAGCCGACAATGCAGAGCAATGCCCCTGAATATATGAAGGGGGTCAAGAGAGCCTTCATACTGCCGCCCGAAGCCTTAATCGCAACGGTTTCTTTCCTCTTGCCTGCCTGCCCGAAGACAAACAGACTGCTGAGAAGGGCCGCAACCGGCATAAGGTAAACCAGGTATCTGGGGATATCCAGTGCTGCGTAGAGGAGGATGAGCGAGGGGGCAGGACTGTACTTGATGAAGTCATCGAGCTTGTCGATGAGGTCTATGAGACTTGATATGACGGCGAGTCCCAACGCTATGATGACGAAGAGGTTGAAAAATTCTTTCAGGTAGTGTCTCTGGATTATTTTCATTACCGTGACGCTGCCTTTCGGTATGCCCAGAGGGAGGCAAGGCCGAGTATGACAACGGGCGTCCACGCACCGACATAGTGGGGCACCTTGCCCGACCGGGCCATATTTTCGCCATAGATCAGGATGATGTAGAAAACGGTGAAAATAGCGAGTCCTATGGTGAGCCCTCCGAGTCTTCCCGATTTCCCTGACACTAGTGCCAGCGGAGGGCCTAGAAACATAAGGACCAGACAGAGAAAGGGAAGAGAGAGTCGTCTATGGAATTCCAGGAAAAACGGTATTCGGTCCTGACCTGTTCTCTTCTTCGCCTCCCCGAGGAGCTCAGCGGGCGTCAGTTCGCTGTTTTTCCTCGACGGTTCGTCGAACAGCAGGTTCAGGGAGAGGTTATAGCCGTCGAAGAATATCTCCGTGGAACCCTCCCCTGTCCCGATGTGGATATAGCCGTCTTTGAGATAAAGGGACAGGGCGGCGTTGCTGTCGGCGCGTATGCGGCCTTCCTTCGCCGTCAGGACCTTCGGCTCTTTCTTGTTCCTGTCGTCATAGATGAATATCCCGCGCATCGTGTCCGGCGCCGGCTTGTCCCTGACAAGGATGACGAGCTCCTTGAAGGACGTATTGAATATCCCTGCTTCTATTGCCAGGGGAGCCCGCTCCATGATGATCTTTGATATCGATTGCCTGAGTTCGATGGCAGCCGCTGGGCTGAGAGAAAAACTCACCAGTAATCCGCAAAGGAAACAGCCTGTACCCAGGACGAATACCGGCAGAGCGATATTCCTAAACGGCATCCCCGCGGCTTTGAGGGCGGTGAATTCACTGTCCGCATTGAGCCTGCCATAGGTCAAAAGGACGGAGAGGAGCAGGGACATGGGGATGGTGAGCAGCATAAGCTGGGGCTGAATATAGAAGATGATCCGTGCCATGTCCTGGATTGACGCGCCGACCCCTGAGAGAAGCCTGCTCAACCGCAAGACCTTTTCCATGAGGAGGAAGAAATTCAGGGATACGAGGCTGAGCAAAAAGGTAATCCCTAACTCTTTGAGGATCGCCTTGTGGATGATCTTCAGCATCAAGTAACGGCGAATCAGCAGTGCGCTCATCTCTGGTGAAGACCTTTTTTCGGCGCTATTTCACGATAGTCGGTTATTGCACACCTCCGGTACTGTTCTGTTTAACCGCAAGCTTTGAAAGTGCTCTTCAGAGTCGCAATGAAGGGCATTTACTTGGACATTATTTTCCTGTAGCAGGGAGAATTACGGATATTATCATAGGTCTTCGCTGTCTTGATATAGGACCAATTATTGTACCCTTTTTCGATGGCCGTCGTAAGCCACCTGCAGGCCTCCTGGGGATCGTTCCTCATTGAATAGAGTTCGGCCATGCTGTTGAGAGCATAAATATTGTTGGAGCTGAGTTCGAGCGACTTTCTGATATCCCTTTCGGCCTCTGCATATTTTCCCATCAGGATAAAGGTAAACCCCCGGTTATTATAGGCCATGCTGTTTCCCCGGTCCAGCGCTATCGCCTTATCGAGATCGGCGATGGAAAGCTCATATTTCCCCATCTCCTGATAGGCGTTTCCCCGGTTGATGTAAGCCTGAACGAATGACGGGTTTAACTCCGTAGCCTTGCTGAAGTCGGCAATCGAGAGGTCGTACTGTCCCCTCTTCTGATAGGCGATTGCCCTGTTGTTGTAGGCGCTGTAATTTTCCGGATCCGCCGTTATTATCCTACTGTATTTGGCGATGTCAAAATCAAATTTCCAAATTTTGCTCATAACTAAACGTAATTTTACCCTGTCGGTGTATGATATTACAACAGGGAGGGGCTGAATCCGTCGAAGCTGTCTTTTCTATCACACCCTGTTGCAAAATGAGCACACGTTACGCTGTCTTGTTTCCTCTATAACCAAGTCTTATCAATAAGTTAAAAATGGCATGCTTATTGCTCTTCTAAAAAAGATATTGATGATTTTATCTTGACAAAGCATCGGTGATTTGATATAAGTACTTAGCAAAAAAAATCTTGAGAGACTGCCCCGAGATCCACTACTTAAAAAAAACGGCATACGGGGTGGGGAAAGGAGGAGGGAACAGAAAGACGATTTTTCGGTCAGAAGTGAGAGCAAATCCGTCATTGACGGGCAAATACTGAACTAACCAGAGGAGGTTAGGAAGTGAAAAATTACTTAGCTTTGCTTTTAGGCGTAGTTCTTGTGTTTGGCTTCGCGGCCAGCGCCTTCGCCATCCACGCCGAGATCCCTTCAGAGACGACGGCTGTTGTGGCACCGGGCGGCACCCAGATCACTATTGGCGGTGAGCTGAGGGTCAGGGGCATTTTCGCGAACGATGCCGATACCTTCAATAGCAGCATAGCCGACCACACATCATATTATGATGAGAGGATCAGGCTTGCTGTCGATGCGAAAGTGACGCCGAACACCGAGGGATACATCCAGCTCGAATCTACCAATGAAAATCCTGAATCAGCGTCAGCAGACCTCAATATCTGGGGTAATTACGTTCCCGGCGGCGCCCTCGTTAACGGTCAAACGCACGCGACCGGTTTGTTCCAGGCTGGCAACGCCACACACGATTCTCTCAGTGTCCTGCAGGCGTGGATTATGCATTCCGGAACAGGGCTTTTCGGGGTACCTGCCGGAGTAAAGGTCGGCCATATGCCTCTCGCGCTGGGTAACGGCCTGTTCTTCGACCACACGAAGTTCGGCGATGATGCCCTTCTGTTCTTTATCGACCCGGTACAGGACCTCCACCTGGTCGCCCTGAACGCGAAGTTTAGGGAAGGGAGCACTGTAGACAATGACCATACCGATGGCTACGTTGTGCTCTTCAACTACGCTCCGAAAGACTTCAGCATCAGCGGCGACGCCACCTATGTTGACGACCAGGCAGCTTTCGGTATAGGTGTGAACAGCGAAAATAATCCGCTCCACTTCTGGAACTTCGGCCTCAGGGGCAACGGCACTGTCGCCGGCTTCAGCTTCAAGGTAGACGGAGAGCTGCAGGCTGGCAGCGTAAAGGCTATCAATGCAGACGGCAGTGATGCGGACTTCAAAGGATGGGCGGTCATGGCGGGAGCCAGCTACAAGCTTGACCCTGTGACGCTCTTCCTCAACGTTGACTACGGCAGCGGCCCGAAAAAGAACAGCGACAACATCGACGCTTTCGTCACTACCTTGGGCCACGACCAACACTACAGCTTTGTCTATGAATACCTCTCCGTGAACGCCTGCGGCGATCTGTCCGGCGGTATTTGTAACACCTGGTTCGTAAACCTCGGTGGACAGGCTGACCTCACGAAAGACATAACCGGGTACATTAATCTCTACTACATCGGAGCGGTAGAGGATAATCAAATCACTTTGCCTGTGAGTGATCTTATGACAAACGGTACTTCCAAGAATATCGGTTTTGAAGCTGACGCAAAGGTCAATTACAAGATAGACCGGAACCTCAACTACTGGGTAGAGGGCGGTTACCTCTTTGCAGGCGGCTTCTTCGATACCCCTGGACATAGCGCCGACGGCGCCTATGCGATAAGGCACGGAATCCAGCTCACCTTCTAAGTAGTCGCGCAACTTGAGCAAAAAAAAGGCGGGTCGATTCGACCCGCCTTTTTTTTGTTTTCCAGAACCCCGCTTATCGTCTCATCCCCGATAAGGCATGTACCAGAGAATCGATATCCTCATCGGAATGCGCGGCGGTGACCGTTATCCTCAGCCGCGGCTCTTTCACTGTCGGCGGCCTTATGGCCGGCACATAAACGCCTCTTTCGTATAACTGCCTGGCGGCATCCAATGTCCTATCGATATCGCCGACCCTCAGAGGAATGATCGGGGTATCGCTCTCCGCATGATACCCCATCTCTCCAAGGGACCTTAGTAGGCGCTTCCGGTTCTGCCATAATCGCTCAAGGAGATCGGGTTTCCTCTCAACGATGTCGAGCGCCTGCAGCGATGCTGCGATAATGCACGACGGCAAGGCTGTGGAGAACACAAAGCTCCGTGAGCTGTTGGTAATCCACTCAATCACCTCTCTTGAGCCTGCGACGAACCCTCCGTAGGACCCCAGCGCCTTCGAGAAGGTCCCCATCTGAACGATCCACGGTTCGGGCAAAAGGGAGAAGTGGGCAAGGGCGCCTCGCCCATCCCCGATTACGCCGGTCCCATGGGCGTCATCAATATACAGCAGGGCTTGGTGTTTCGCGCAGAGTTCGGAGATCTCTTTCAGTGGCGCAATATCCCCGTCCATGCTGAAGACAGTATCCGTTACGACCACCTGTCTGCCTTTCCCCGACCGGCGGCCTTCTCCGGATGCCTCCCCCATCAATTCACCGAGATGGGTCGCGTCTCTGTGCCGGTAGACGCGCGTCCCGGCCCTGCTTAATCTGCATCCATCGATGATGCTCGCGTGATTCAACTCGTCACTGAAGATGACATCTTCTTCTCCGGCGAGCGACGGGATAATCCCCGTGTTTGCGGCATACCCGGAGTTGCAGATAAGGGCAGTATCCGTCCCCCTGATCTCAGCAATCCTCCCCTCGAGTTTCTGGTGCAGGGTGCTGCCGCCCGAGAGGAGCCGGGAGGCGCCGCTTCCCAGGCCGAAGTCGCCCAGGGCTGCTTCGGCTGCGGCGATGAGGCCCGGATGGTTGGCAAGACCGAGGTAGTCGTTGGAAGAGAAGTTGATAAGCTCTCTTCCTCCTATGGATATCTTCGGTCCCTGGGCAGAAGTCCGGTCTCTTATAACACGCTGGAGATGACGGCTGTATAATTCCCTAAGCTCTTGAGAAAACATTGATCGGCCCCACCTTATCGTAGCACAAGTTCATATGTTATCCTTCCAGCCCGGAGAGGCAAAGCGTGCTGGTTTTGATATGGGCCCTAGAGCCGTACCGTACCGGGAATAGGCAATGCTCCGGCACTTCTTGAACTCAAGAAACCGAGGGAGATGGACCGTTGTCTTTCCTTCGGTGCGTGCAGCGAAGAACCTCTTGTAGCCTTCATCCACTCTCACAGCCACGTTCTATTGGCCTCCATCTGCTCGGGTATGAAACTGTTCTTTTTCGCTGCTCGAAAGGCGAATCTTTTGAAGTGACCTGCAGACCGCCCCCAAAAGGACCGTTGCACGGTACTTGGCGCAAAACACGTCGTATACGCATATCCTTGCGAGGGTTAGTTCCATATACAGATGGTACCATACAGGACTCTTACGTCAAGAGAGAACGACAAACGCGGAGTTACGTATGGTTGTTTTCATCCCTCGGATGCAGGAGGAGGAATTACCGCTCCCGCTCATTTAAAAAATTAATCCATTGTTGTGTTTTCTTTATAGTCTGCCTGAAGCGGTTATCTTCGCGCTTCTTCATCGCACCATAGGGGAAAAAGAAACTCTGTTCACGCGAGCTTTCCTTCTTGACAATGTTTTTCCTGTTGTGATAATCTGCTTAGGCTCACAATATCAATGAGGAGAAAGCCAAATGTTAGAACTCAATTGGTGGTTTTTCGTCCTGCTCCTAAATTTTCTTGCCCTCATCTTCGTCCTCAACCGCATACTCTTTCAGCCCATGCTCAGACTCTTTCAACGCAGAGAGGATTCTCTCCAAGGGTCATTGAAGGCTGCCAAGGAGATGCAGGCCAAGAAAGAGGAATCGCTTTCGTTGATGAACCGGGAACTTCAGCAGGCGAGGAACAGGGCAAAAGAGATATTCGAGAGCTTACGGAAAGAGGGAATGTCGAGACAGAAAGAGATACTGGATGCGGCCAATAAGCATGCGCATGACCTCATCGGCAAGGCAAAGGAAGAGTTAAAGGCAGAGGCCGAGACCGCTCGGAGGAGACTGCGCTCCGACGTGGAGAAATTTTCGGACGAAATCGTGAGAAAGATGGTCGGCGTATGAAAACGGTCAACAGCAGACAGGCAAACCTGAGCAGTCGGCAGCCATGCCGCGCCGGGGGGCGTAAAAGCCTTGTCGGATCGGCGCTCATGAAGTATCGCGCGTTGCTTGTTTTCCTGGGGAGCATTTTACCACTTGCTCTCGTCTCGCTCGCCTTTGGAGCGGAAGAATCCGCTCATGGAGGGGGGGAGTGGAAGGAGTGGCTCTGGAAGATCCTCAATTTCGCAATCCTCGTTTTTATCCTCGTTAAGTTTCTCCAAAAGCCGCTCAAGGAATTCCTCAGAAAGAGGACTGAGCTTATCGAGAAGACCCTCAAAGAGGCGCAAGAGGCGAAAGAACTTGCGGCGAAGGCCCTCGCTGAAGTTGAAGGGAGACTGAAGCTGAAAGATAAGGAAATCGAAGATATCCTTGCGCGGGCCCAGCGGTCGGCAACGGCAGAGCACGATCTTCTCGTTCAAAACGGCGACCAGATGAGGGAAAAGATCATTGAGCAGGCACGGAATAATATTGAGTATGAACTGAGGCTTGCGAAGGAATCGATAAAGGCAGAGGCCGTCCAGATTGCCATGGAGCTTGCGGAAAAGAAACTGAAGGAACAACTGACAAAGGACAACCAGGTTAAGCTTATCGAAGAATCACTCAACCGGCTGGAGGGTAAGAATTGAAGCGCCCACAGGCGATAAAGAAATGCGCAAAAATGTTTCTGAACACCGTGGGGATCGAGGCTGCACCAAAAGCACTGGCTGAGCTTATGGCAGTCAGTGACTTGATGCAGAGGAGCAGGGGATTCAGGGGCCTTTTAGAAAACCCCCTCTTTACCGCTGAAGAGCGGACAAAGACATTGAAAGAGGTTTCCGGCCGGCTGAAGCTCTCAGCCGCTGCCATGAGGTTTGTGCTTTATCTCGCCGAACAAATCATGGCCCATACCCTTCCCGATGTCATCCGCACTGCTACGGCCCTGTATCTCGAGAAGCAGAAGAGGGCGAAGGCCACTGTCGTGACGCCCATAGACACAAACAAGAAATATGATGATACCCTCAGGGTTTCGCTGAAGAAATTGACCGGCAGGGACGTGGACATCGAGTACGTTGTTGATCCCTCTTTGCTCGGCGGCCTCCTCGTAAAGGTGGGCAGCACCATGTACGACAGCAGCATAAAGGGCCAGTTACGGCTTTTGAAAGATGATCTGATAAAGAGGTGATTCGATGGAGATTAATGTCGCAGAGATAAGTGAACTGTTAAAGAAACAGATCAATGACTTTGAGAAGAAGGTTGATGTCAGTGAAGTCGGAAGCGTCATATCTGTTGGAGACGGCATAGCGAGGGTCTACGGCCTCGAAAAGTGTATGGCCTCGGAGCTCCTCGAATTCCCGAATGGCATCTTCGGCATGGCCCTGAATCTCGAAGAAGACATGGTAGGATCTGTTCTTTTCGGAGAGGACTCCCTCATTAAAGAGGGAGACATCGTAAAACGCACCGGCAGGATCATGTCTGTTCCCGTAGGCGATGTGATCGTCGGAAGGGTCGTGAATGCCATCGGCCAGCCGATCGACGGGAAGGGGCCGATTCAGACGACCGAAACGAAGATGGTGGATATAGTCGCCCCCGGTATTGTCGACAGGCAGCCGGTCAGAGAACCCCTCCAGACGGGGCTCAAGGCGATCGATTCCATGATCCCTATTGGGAGAGGGCAGCGGGAACTCATCATCGGAGACAGACAGACAGGAAAGACCGCAATAGGCATTGACGCCATTATCAATCAAAAGGGAGGAGATGTCATCTGCATTTACGTTGCCATCGGACAGAAGCGCGCCAATATAGCCCGTTTCGTAAAGCTGCTCGAAGATGCCGGCGCTATGAAGCATACCATCGTTGTTTCTGCGACGGCAAGCGAACCGGCACCGCTTCAGTTTATCGCTCCCTTTACCGGCTGCGCCATCGGCGAGTATTTCCGAGACAAAGGAAGACATGCATTGATTGTCTACGATGATCTCAGTAAACAGGCTGCTTCCTACCGGCAGCTCTCCCTCCTTCTCAGGCGTCCGCCGGGACGGGAGGCTTATCCCGGTGACGTGTTCTATCTCCACTCAAGGCTCCTTGAGAGGGCTGCGAAACTATCGAGCGAACTCGGCGGAGGATCTCTCACGGCACTTCCTATTATCGAGACCCAGGCAGGAGACGTCTCCGGTTATATTCCAACGAACGTTATATCGATCACTGACGGGCAGATATATCTCGAGCCGGAACTCTTCTATGCGGGCGTCAGACCGGCGGTCAACGTCGGTCTTTCAGTGAGCCGTGTCGGCGGCGCTGCCCAGACGAAGGCGATGAAACAGGTTGCGGGTACGCTTCGTCTGGACCTTGCCCAGTTCCGGGAGCTTGCCGCCTTTGCCCAGTTCGGCTCAGACCTGGATAAAGCGACCCTTGCACAGATCGAAAGGGGAAAGAGAATGGTGGAGCTCCTGAAGCAGGGGCAGTATTCACCGCTGTCCGCGGAAGATCAGATCTTTATTCTCTTTGCCGGTGCGAACGGATTTATCGATGACGTCCCCGTGGAGGCCGTGCGGAGGTTTGAGGATGAGTTCTTCCGGTTTATCGAGGAGAGGGGAGAAGAAATCAGAAAGGAATTGCGAGAGAAAAAGGTTATCGACGACCAGCTCAAGGACAAGATGATCAAGATGGTGCAGGAATTCAAGAAAGGGTTTCAGGCATAAATCATGATGCGCGAAACAGGATGCAGGGCGAACGTTCCTCGGCGCCCGTTCCGACAGGGCGGGGCAGCGAAGCCACTCAATCAGGGTGCATGCGTCGCGTACCCGTTATCTGGCAGGTGAATGGATGCCGACTTTACGGGATATCAAGAGAAGAATAAGGGCGGTAAACAACACGCGGCAGATTACCAAAGCCATGAAAATGGTTTCTGCTGCGAAACTCAGGAAGGCCCAGACGAGGATGCTTGAGATGAGGCCCTATGCTGACAAGATGGGGGCCGTGCTGACAAATCTGGCGCGGGGGGCTGAAAGCGGGCTCCATCCTCTCCTGGTTGCCAGACCGAGGAAGATCGTTGAGGTCGTTGTTATCACGAGTGACAGGGGTCTCTGCGGTGCGTTTAACTCCAACATACTGAAGGCAGCCGCCAGACACATAACGCATGTCCGGCAGGAAGGCTTCGAAGTATCCATCAGTGCCATAGGCAAGAAAGCGGTTGATTACTTCAAGAGAAGAAATATTGCTTTGAGAGGAACATGGACGGGGCTTTCCGGAAGAATCGCCTATTCGAATGCGCAAGAAGTGGCGAGTGACATTATTGACAATTACGTCAGTGAAACCATAGATGAGGTCGTCCTTATTTATAACGAGTTCAAGTCCGTTATCTCCCACCACGTCACTCTGGCTAAGCTCCTCCCCCTCGCTGACGCTGGCGGTCCGGAAGGGCGTAGTGATGAGCCGACCAGGGATTTTCTCTACGAGCCTTCGCAGGAAGAAGTATTCATGGTGCTGTTGCCGAAGAATGTGGAGATACAGATATTCCGGGCTCTCCTTGAGTCACAGGCGGCAGAAGAGGCTGCGAGGATGACCGCCATGGAGAATGCAACGAAAAATGCCAATGAGATGATCGATAGATTGACCTTGCAGTACAACAAGGCAAGACAGGCCGCAATAACGAAAGAGCTCATGGATATCGTCGGTGGCGTTGAAGCGTTGAAATAAAAATCCGTGGAGGTTTACATATGAATGAAGGAAAAGTCGTCCAGGTAATCGGTGCGGTCGTGGATGTCGAGTTTGAGGAGCAACTGCCCGCGATATTGAATGCCCTCAAGATAGAGCAGAAGGCTGACGCGAGCAAGGGCATTCCCGAACTCAATCTGACCCTTGAGGTGGCGTCTCACCTCGGAGAGAACAAGGTCAGGACGATTGGCATGTCTACGACAGACGGTCTCGTTCGAGGCATGAAGGCGGTCGATACCGGACTGCCGATATCAGTTCCCGTGGGTGACGGCATCCTCGGCAGGATTATGAATGTCATCGGAGAACCCTATGACAAGCTCGGCCCGATAGAGGCAAAGGACAGATGGCCGATTCACAGGACCGCGCCTGAGTTTTCCGAACAAGAGCCGGTGACACAGGTTTTTGAGACTGGCGTTAAGGTTTTCGATCTCCTGGTTCCTTTCGTCAAAGGTGGGAAAATGGGCATGTTCGGCGGAGCGGGCGTCGGCAAGACTGTTGTTATCATGGAGATGATCCATAACATAGCGCTGGTGCATGGCGGTGTTTCTGTCTTTGCCGGAGTCGGAGAAAGGACAAGGGAGGGCAATGACCTGTACCTCGAGATGAAAGAATCAGGCGTGTTGAATAAGACGGCACTGATCTACGGGCAGATGAATGAACCGCCGGGGGCAAGGGCGAGGGTGGCCCTTACCGCGCTGACGGCTGCCGAATATTTCCGGGATCAAGGCCAGGACGTCCTCATCTTCATCGATAATATCTTCAGATATACCCTTGCTGGTTCCGAGGTCTCAGCGCTCCTCGGAAGAATGCCGTCGGCGGTCGGATACCAACCGACGCTTGCAACAGAGATGGGAGTGCTTCAGGAGAGGATCACAACAACGAAAAAAGGCGCTATTACCTCCATGCAGGCGATCTACGTCCCCGCTGACGACCTTACGGACCCCGCTGTTGCCACCGCCTTCACCCATCTCGACGGTACCGTTGTCCTCTCAAGGCAGATCTCAGAACTCGGTATCTATCCTGCTGTTGACCCGCTCGATTCGACGTCGAGAATCCTCGATCCGAAGGTTATCGGAGAAGAGCATTATGCCGTTGCCAGGAAGGTCCAGACGATACTCCAGAGGTACAAGGAACTGCAGGACATCATTGCCATCCTCGGAATGGAAGAGCTCTCCGAGGATGATAAGCTCGCTGTTGCGAGGGCAAGAAAGATCCAGAGGTTCCTCAGCCAGCCCTTCCATGTGGCCGAGGCCTTTACCGGAAGGTCGGGAAAGTATGTCAAGCTTGCCGACACCATAAAGGGGTTTCAAGCGATAGCGGATGGCCAGTATGACGATATGCCCGAGCAGGCATTTTATATGATGGGGACAATAGAAGAAGCAGAGGAGAATGCAAAAAAACTGGGATGGTCTAGGTAGGCTTCCCGGATACCGCGTATGGACAATACCATAACATTAGAAATCGTGTCGCCCTATGGAGTCGTTTTCAGCGGTGATGTTGACGAAATCACTGCTACGGGCAGCGAGGGAGAGTTCGGTGTCCTGCCCGGTCATGCACCTTTTCTCACCACTCTCAGGATAGGGATGCTTACCTGTAAGAGAGGCAGCGAGTACCTGATATTTTTTGTGAGTGGCGGATATGCCGAGGTCATGCCCGATAAGGTTGCCATCCTTGCCGACAGTGCGGAACGGTCTGAGGAAATTGATGTCGAGCGGGCCAGGGCTGCCATGAAACGGGCCGAGGAGCGGTTGAAACAGGCCGAAAAAATAGATTTCGCGCGCGCAACAGCAGCCCTCCAAAGGGCGACCATAAGAGTGCAGATAGCCGAGAAACACCAGGTGAAATGAATTCGCTTTAACGCGAAGCTGCTCATTCCCGCCTTTCATCCTACGCATGCCGGCCCCGTATTTGCCCATACTCAGCCCCCTATGGCGTGTTATTTTCTACTCTCTTGGCCCTCAAACCTTTGGCTTCGGAAGGGGGGGGGATGGGGACTTGCATTAGACAGGGTTGGGCTATAGAATATGAGAAAGGGGTTGCTATATAAGTCCAGCAGCACCGTGGTCTACTCCTGTGGATACCGCGTCTGGTGTCCCCAGCACAGGAGGCCGTTGCTTGTGGGCAATGGGGAGGCGGTTCGAATTCCCCGGAATCATGGCAGATTGAAATCGTCGGGCGCGCGTGATCATTCTGTGCTCATTTCCGCGTGAAAGGAATTGCATGCTGTGGGATCATGATCAAGAAAGAAGCGGGTAAAGGGAAGATGGGAGCGACGCATGCGGCTCAGAAATTTTTGGCCAAGAATGGCGAAGAGGTTACTCTCAGGCCTGCGGCTCCCGATGACGCAACCGAGATTATCAACACGCTAAGGTCTGCCTCTCAGGAACGCAGTTACGTTTTGATGGAGCAATATGGCAAGGCTGTGGAATCGGAAAAGGACTATATCAATAAGATGGATCATCAGAACAACCTCCTCCTGGTCGCAGTTGTCAGTGGTACCGTGGTCGGTTGCCTCGCCGCTTTTCAGGCTGACGAGGGACACAGACAGCAGACGGCTCACATCGTCCAAATAGGGCTGCATCTCAAGAAGACCTACCGAGGACTCGGCATTGGATCAGAGATGTTGCAGTATACGATAGCGTGGACGAAGGAGCACGGATTCAAAAAACTGGAGGCGAGTATTTTTACCATGAATAAGCGATCCCTCAATCTCTTCCTTCATGCCGGTTTCACTGAAGAGGGCATTAGACGGAAACGATTTCGGCTCGGAAGCGATTATTTCGATGAGGTGTGTATGGGGAGGTTGTTTGAATAGTTTCCCCCCCCGGTTTGTTCGTCCCCCCATCTCCCCTTCTATCTTCGGGCATTTGGAAAAGCGTCAGACAGCATTTTCCCCCCGGTGAGCCGCACCCTGGTACTTGCTTTCATCTCCGGGAGAGGCGCAATAGGTAAGGCAGGGGAGCTTCAGCTTCGCGATGGAAATCGTCCGCAAGGTGCCGAGACAGTCGTTTCATACAGAAAAAAGTGGTTTGCCTATTGGCGTTTGATTCGCTCTAACGCCATTGCGCCGAGGCGGACAATAGTCTTGAGAACCGCCCGTTTTTCAGTGGTCATGCTTTGTTCATTCCCCTTGAAGTCAAACCCCGCGACCCCTATGGTTTCGTCCCCTGAAAGCATGGGTAAGTAATATGCCCTGGCCTGGGGCAGCGTGCTCGTCCCACGACCTGCCGATTGCTTGTTGATCAAAACCCACGATGCCACACCGAGCACTTTAGGATTGACTACGAAATCTGGAGTCTTCGCTTTTACCGTCAGCTCGTCATCTTCGGGCAGAAAGATTGCCATTTCGCAAGGGAATATTTCTAACGTATGACGAACCATGATGGACAGGACTTGCTCTTCTGTGTGGGCAGTTACGAAATCCCTGCTCAACCCGTAAAGTGCTATATTCTTTACTTCGCTTTGCTTGAGCAAATCGACCTTGCCTCGCAACTGCGATACAAGATTGCTTATAACCACCACGACAATGATGTAGACGATGAAGGAAAAGAAATATTGAGCATCGCCGACCGTAAAAGAGAAGCGGGGCGTGACAAACAGGTAGTCAAAGATCACAATGCTTGTTAAGGCCGCCGTGACCGACGGCCCTTTTCCCAGGTAGAGCGCGCTAAAAACAACCGGTAACAAAAGCATGAAAAATAAATTGACCTGATCGAGACTATTCTGCAAAAGAAAGGCAATGAGTGACATTACGACAACGGAGAGGATGCTGATGACATAATTCAGGGGAGTGGTAAATGTTATGCGTTTTTTTGGCATGAGCTTAGGATCGACCTTTGCATCGAGTAAATAGATATCGATGTTGGGGGTTCTGGTCAGCAGTCGCTTCGGAATGGACTGGAACAGCCCAAAACGCCGGGGCTTCCCGATCACAATCTTGGTTACGTTGCTGTTCCGCGCATAATCGGCCATTTCTTCTGTCGCATCGCTTCCCTTGATCCAGACCGAGCGTGCTCCTAATTGCTTTGCGAGATCCAATGCCTTATTCAGCCACTCTTTTTCCTTCTCGGAAAGTTTCTTGTGTCTTTCTGTCTCTGCGTAAAAGGCGATCCATTCAGCATCGATGTCGTTGGCAAGCCTGAATGCCGAGCGGACGAGTTTTTCTGCATAGGGACTGGCGAATACCCCGACAAGGACGCGCTCCGTGGCAGACCACGGACCGGCTATGGCATGGGCCCGCATATAGCTGCGCATTTTCTCGTCCACACTGCCTGCCACCGCCCGGAGAGCCAACTGTCGGAGTGCCAGCAAGTTTCCCGGACGGAAAAACTTGTCCACGGCGCTCGTTGCCATATCTTTTACGTAGACCTTTCCCTCGCGAAGCCTCTTAATGAGTTCCTCCGGCGGCAGGTCCACCAGCTTGACTTCCTCCGCTCCCTCGATAAAGGTATCGGGTACCGTCTCTCGCACACGGACATTCGTAATCTGATAAACGATATCGTTAAGGCTCTCAATATGCTGCACATTCATCGTGGTGTAGACATCAATGCCTGCATTCAGTATTTCTTCCACATCCTGATATCTCTTGGCATTACGAAGACCCGGTGCATCGGAATGTGCGAGCTCATCCACCAGCACCAATGCGGGCTTGCGCGCGAATACCTTCCCTAAATCAACTTCTTTCAGTTGAACGCCCATGTACTTGACGATGAGGGGAGGAATGATCACCAAACCCTCCAATAAGGCATCGGTTTCCACCCGTCCGTGAGTCTCGACGTAACCCACTACAACGTCCACCCCTTCCTTCTTGCGCAACTGGGCGTCAGTGAGCATGGCGTAAGTTTTCCCAACCCCCGGCGCAGATCCGAAGTAGATGGTCAGCTTGCCCCGTTTGGAATGCGTTTCTTCTTTCCGGGCCAGCTCAAGCATCGCTTCAGGGGACGGCCTCTTGTATTCTTCCTCAGCCATGATTTCCTACAAGGAATCCAATGCGAGATTTAGCTGTAAGGCATTGACCCGTTGTACGCCGAGAAAGCCGAACTGTCTGCCTTCGAGATGATTCTGCACTAAAGTCTCGATCTTCTCTTGGGGCAGATGGCGCACTCGTGCAATGCGGGGTATCTGTAAGATAGCACCGTCAAGGCTGATGTGCGGGTCAAGCCCACTGCCGGAAGCCGTCACCAGATCAGCGGGAAGCGGTCCCTGGATGCCCGACTCGCGGAAAGATTTGACCCGGTCCGCGACTTGACTGATAAAGTCCTTATTCGTAGGGCCTAGATTGGATCCGCCTGAGGCTAAGGCATTGTAAGGGAAGTCAGTCGTTGCGGAAGGCCGCGGCCAGAAATATTTCGGGTCGGAAAAAGGCTGGCCGATCAAAACAGACCCTGCTGGCTCACCGCCAGCCGTATATATGAGGCTGCCGGATGCCTGTCGCGGAAAAAAGACTTGCGCAAGAACTGTTACCGCCATCGGATAGAAAACGCCCGTCAACAATAACAGTACAACAAAGAGCAAAACAGCATTTTTTATCTCTTTCATCTAACGCCTCCTCCTTGTTCAAATGAAGACATTTATCAAAAGGTCAATCAGCTTGATAGCGACAAAGGGGGCCAAAAGCCCTCCCAACCCGTACATGAGCAGGTTATAGATCAGCAACCTTTCCGCGGGCATCGGCCGGTAGCGTGTTCCTTTCAAAGCAAGAGGAATCAGCATGGGGATAATAACCGCGTTAAAAATGACCGCAGAGAGGATTGCACTGAAGGGATTGGACAGGTGCATGACATTGAGGATTCCCAACTGCGGGTAAATGGAAACGAATGCGGCCGGTATAATGGCAAAGTATTTTGCGACATCGTTTGCGATGCTGAAGGTGGTCAGTGTGCCCCGCGTCATGAGGATCTGTTTGCCGATCTCCACGATATCCAACAGCTTTGTCGGGTTACTATCCAGGTCAATGATGTTGGCAGCCTCTCGGGCAGGTTGCGTCCCGGTGTTCATTGCCACAGCAACATCTGCCTGAGCAAGGGCAGGGGCATCATTGGTACCGTCACCGGTCATAGCAACCATGTAGCCCTGCTGCTGGTTCTCGCGGATGAGCCGGAGTTTGTCTTCGGGCCTTGCCTGTGCCAGGAAGTCGTCAACCTGGGCTTCCGTCGCAATGGCCGCTGCAGTGAGCTGGTTGTCTCCCGTAATCATGACCGTCTTGATTCCCATGCTGCGCAGTTGCAGAAAGCGTTCCTGGATCCCGCCCTTTACGATGTCCTTCAGGTTTATGACACCGAGAACTTGGGCGTCGCGACTGACGACCAGCGGAGTTCCTCCGGATTTGGCTATATCCGTGACATGGCTTTCTAATTCCTGCGGAATAGTTCCCCCCGCATTCTGAACAAAGCGTGTGATGGAGTCTCCAGCCCCCTTGCGGAAAATATGCCCATCTGCGTTCACTCCGCTTATTCTGGTCTCGGCACTGAAGGGGATTGTTTCGGCATTCTGCGGCAGTTCCCGCATGCGAAGATCGTATTTCTGCTTGGCAAGCACGACAATGCTTCTTCCTTCAGGCGTTTCGTCCGTTAGGGAAGCCATCAGGGCTGCCTCGGCCATTTCCTTTTCGGAATGGCCTGCCACGGGCGTAAACGCGACTGCCTGCCGGTTACCCAGTGTAATGGTTCCGGTCTTGTCCAGCAGCAGTACGTTCACATCTCCTGCTGCCTCGATCGCCCTTCCGGACAAGGCTATCACATTTTTCTGAAACAGGCGGTCCATTCCCGCGATGCCGATGGCAGGCAAAAGAGCCGCAATGGTTGTCGGTATCAAACAGACAAATAACGCGACGAGCACCACGAGCGTCACTGGCTGTCCATGCCCCATCGCTTTCACGCTGTAAATGGAAAGAGGGCTTAAATTGACCACAACAAGGAAAAAGACGACCGTGAGGGCGACCAGGAGCACCTCCAGGGCTATCTCATTGGGAGTTTTTCGCCGCTTTGCCCCTTCCACCAGAGTGATCATCCGGTCCAGGAAGGTCTCGCCGGGATTCGCGGTTATGCGCACTACGATACTGTTTGCTATTACCTGAGTTCCACCGGTCACCGCGCTGCGATCACCCCCGGACTCCCGCACTACCGGCGCGGATTCGCCCGTAACGGCCGCCTCGTTCACGAGTGCCGCACCGAGGATGACTTCACCGTCACCGGCAATGAGATCATTTGCTTCGACCAGGATCAGGTCGTCTTTGCGCAGTAAAGCGGAGGGGACAAGTTCATGTTCACCGCCCAGCGCGGGCTTCTTCAGCTTCTTTGCCATGATTTCCGTGCGGGTCTTCCTCATGGACGCGGCTCTCGCCTTACCGCGACCTTCCGCCAAAGATTCGGCAAAGGTAGCAAATAGCACGGTAAGCCAAAGCCAGACCGAAACAGCGCCCGTGAACCAGGCTGGCTCTCCTCTTCCGGTCATCAGGTTTATGAAGAAATTGACCGTGGTGACGACACTTCCGATTTCGACCGATAGCATGACCGGATTCCGCCAGAGGGCTCGGGGGTCAAGCTTCTTAACGGAATCCATGAGCGCTGCTTTCAACAGCTGTGGGTCGAATATCCCCCTGTTTTGCTTGTCGGGCCTCGCCATGGCTAAGCACCTCCCTGCATGATCATATGCTCAACTATGGGGCCCAGGGCAAGCGCCGGGAAGAAGGTCAAAGCCCCGACAATCAGGATAACGGTCATGAGCCAGATTATGAAGGGCAGTTGATCAGTCGGCAGCGTTCCCACGCTTGGCGGAACGTATTTTTTCTTAACCAAGGAGCCTGCCATGGCAAGAACCGCGATGGCAGGCGCGAATCTTCCTATGAGCATCGCAAGAGCCGTCAGCAGGTTGTAGAACTTCGTATTTGCGTTCAGGCCGGCAAAGGCGCTGCCATTGTTGTTGGCTGCAGAGGCAAATGCATAGAGCACTTCGGTTAGGCCGTGAGGACCCGGGTTGCCTATCGAACTCACCCCTGCAGGGGTGAATATTGCTATGGCAACAAGCACCAGGATAACAACTCCGGCAGTAATCACAGTGACAACAGACAACCACATCTCGGCGACCTCGATTTTCTTCCCAAGATATTCGGGAATCCGGCCGATCATGAGCCCGGCCGCAAAGACGGCAATAATGACAAAGGCGAGCATCGTGTAAAGGCCCGATCCGACTCCTCCAAAAACAACTTCACTCAACAGTATGAGCACCAGGGGAACCATCCCACCGAGAGGCGTCAGTGAGTCGTGCATCGCATTGACCGCCCCGCATGATGTCCCGGTAGTAGAAGTGATGAACAAGGCGGTGCCCCCGAGTCCGAATCGGACTTCTTTGCCTTCCATCGAGTAACCGCTGACCCCGAGCTTTTGCACAAGCGGATTGCCGGTATATTCAGCCCAGTAAAGGACACCGACGGCAAAGACAAAGAGGAAAAGCATTGCTGCAAATACAGCCCATCCTTGGCGTGTATTGCCGACCATACGGCCGAAGGTATTAGTCAGAGCAGCAGGAATCATAAGGATCAAGATAATTTCGATAACATTGGACAGAGGTGTCGGATTCTCAAAGGGATGAGTCGAGTTGGCATTGAAGAAACCTCCCCCGTTTGTCCCGAGTTCTTTAATCGCCTCCATTGAAGCGACCGGCCCCATCGGCAAGGTCTGCTCTTTTACCGCCACCGTTTCGGTAACCGGCTTGCCGCTTGCGTCTTTGAGCGGATTGCCGTCTGCGGCTATCTGCGGCTTTTCATAACTGGTTGCCTGCATCAGGGGGACGCTTTTATAAGGACTGAAATTCTGGATGACGCCCTGTGAAACGAGCAGCAGCGCCGCTAGAAAAGCTATCGGCAAAAGGATGTAAAGAGTTCCTCGGGTCAGGTCTACCCAGAAGTTTCCTATGGTCTCCGCTTTCCGGCGAACTAGCCCCCGAATAAAGGCGACGAGGATGGCCATCCCGATCGCAGCTGAGAGAAATTGATATACCGTGAGCGCTATTACCTGGGTAAAATAGCTGGCTGCCGACTCCCCGCTGTACGCTTGCCAGTTGGTATTGGTCATAAAGCTCACTGCTGTATTGAGCGCAAGGTCCCAGGTAAACCCCGGGAACTTCTGGGGATTGAGAGGCAGAGAGCCCTGCAGCATGAGGATAGCAAACATCGCAACCATCGTAACGAAGCTCAGTATGAGCATTGCCACAGCGTACTGTTTCCAGTTCATTTCAGCATCCGGCCGGATACCTGATATCCTGTAGAGGACTCTTTCAAGCGGGCCAAGGACCGGGCTGAGCAATGTTCTATCACCTTGGTATACGCGCTGCATGTAGCCGCCCAGCGGCCTCACGAGGAGGGTGAGCACGACCAGAATTCCAAGGATTTGCGCTACGTCAAAAATCATCTCTGTATATTGCATGGTCACCTCGTCAAAAAGGAGTTTCTGTTATTTCGGAAATTTGCATGTGACCACAAACGCGGATATTGGCCCTTCCCTTCGCCCTCCGAAAGACTCCTTGTCCAACGTTCACAATTTTTCCATGCAACATCTATAGTTCATGCCCGAGAGGATACGATTGATGATCTTACAAGAAAATCAACGAGATATCATTATTTCTCGAATTGTATATTACCAAAAAAGTTCCTGAATGTCGCCCATTTTGTTTACCCGGATGGGTAATCTCCACTGTCAGATGTTCCGAAAAAGTGTTGATTGGCTGGGTCACCGACTGGGCTTGCAGCCTCCGTGAGAGGACATGACCTGAGCCTTCCGTGTTCTCTATGGTATAATGCTTCGCATATGGATATACAACTCGTTATCTTTGATCTCGACGGCACGCTTGTCGATTCCAGTGAGGACATAACCAATGCCCTGAATTATGCCCTATTGCCCCATGGTTTCAAGGCCCTTGCGGTTGACGACACGGTTAAGGTCGTGGGGGAGGGGATAACCCGCCTCATAGAGCAGGTAATCGGAGATCGGGATATATCGGTAAAGAGCGATGTCATGAACCGGTTTCTAGAACATTATGAACAGCATATCCTCGACTGCACAAGGGAATACCAGGGTGTGAGGGAGACCCTCGATAGAATGAAGAATTATAAGAAGGCCGTCATATCAAATAAAAAGGAGGCTCTTTCGAGAATGGTGTTAGATGGGTTGAAACTGTCAACATACTTCGATATCATCGTCGGCAGTGATACCACATCTCAAAGGAAGCCCTCCCCGTTGCCGATCCTGAAGGTGCTCGCTGATCTTCACGTCCCTGCCGGGGAAACGGTGATTGTGGGGGACAGTAATTTCGACATCGATGCGGGTAAGGCAGCAGGTATCCATACGGTTGCTGTGACTTACGGGTTCAGAAACCGGGAGGTTATCGCGCATGCCGATCATATCATCGACAGGATGACCGATCTGATACCCCTGTTGGAAAGCATGAAGAGACAAAGATGAGGACCCGCGGGAAGAGGGGAGAACAGGTCATTCCTTCGTACGTAGCGCGCCCGAGCTATCTCAAATTTTTTCTTATTTCTTCCCAATCCTTGACCTCTGCTGAGTTCTCTGTCTCCTCAAAGCTGAAGGCTGAGGTCGCGTATTCCTTCGCGGATTCGATCACATTCGGTCCCCCGATTACCGCCCTGGTTCTGAAACCCTTCCCTGAAATGTCATCAAAAACTGCACCCTCCCTCCAGGGAAGCACCGGCGATTCGATAAATCCGTGTTCTTTCAGCCATGCCTTGACAACTTTTGTGCTGAGTAAACCTGTCTGAAGGAAAACAACAGGAAACCGCCTTTGAATATCCTTGATCGCGGCCTGGCTCCCCTGCCTCGGCTTTCCTGAAAAGAATTCTTCCATCAGGCTTGCCTCTACATCGACAAAGACAATCCCTGACGCCTTCGCCAGGGAAAGAAGTAACCCATGCCCTTCGTCTTTCCCTGCTCTCACGGCTATTCGGTACAGGGACGCTTTTCTGGGGAGGAATGTTGCGGATGCAACGCCGTCACCGCCGGAAAGGAACTTACCAAGTGTTTTACCATCAACAGAGAACTCCACAACCTCGCCCCCCCGCCCGAAAAATCTTCCCCTTATCTCGGCCGTAAGCATAACTTTCCCGCCTTTGATGGTGATGATGTCAGGGACGAATACTTCCGGCAGTGCCTTGGAGGGAAAGGTGAAAAACAGGACGCAAAACAAAAGAAGAGCCGTTATCGTTCGCACGGAAAGCCTCCTCATGGCGTATCTACTGAGGTTCCTTTTACAGGGTACCGTATTTCACGATAAAATGAAAAGAAGATTTTTCAGCTCGCATATCGCAGTTTCCCGAATCGGTCTGTTCAGTAAAGATCTCCATTTTTGCTATGATAAAACCAGATATGGAAACAACCCTCGACACCATCCGCGATATACAGATATATCAGTCAAGAAAGGGTTACCGGTTTTCCATAGACGCACTTCTCTTATATGCCTTTGTGGATCTCCCCGTGGTCAAGAGAACTGCTGACCTTGGTAGCGGTTCGGGGATAGTAGGGATACTCCTTGCGAAGAAATACCCCCGGTCCCAGGTGACCCTCCTTGAACTCCAGGAAAATCTCGTGAACCTGGCGATGAAAAATGTCAAGCAGAACCACCTGGAAGAAAGGGTCACCGTTGTGGAATGCGACATAAGGAAGTTGAGTGAGCGCGGGACGACAGACCGGATCCTTTCAGGAGCATCGTTTGATCTCGTAGTATCGAATCCCCCCTTCAGGAAACCGAAGACCGGCCTCATAAGCCCTGAAGGGGAAAAGGCCATCGCGCGACACGAGCTAAAACTGGGACTCCCTGAACTCGTAAGCGCTGCCCGTTTTCTTCTGCGGGCGAGAGGGCGGTTTTTTCTCGTCTACCATCCGTCAAGACTGGCGGAACTCATCGAGATATTGAAGAAGAATCGGATGGAGATCAAACGGTTGCGGTTTGTGCACTCTCATGCTGCTTCAGAAGCGAAGATGGTTCTGGTGGAGGCTGTAAAGGACGGCAGGACAGGGATCAAAGTCGAAAAGCCGATGTACATTTACCGTCATGAGGGCGATTACACTGAAGAGGTGCGTGAACTATGCTCGGGGACTTCGAAATAGCTACTGGCGCAAAGTGGAAAACGGGGAAAAGAGAGAATTCGCTAGCCCCTCTGACTGCCAATCAGCAAACGGATGCGATGTCCAGTTGACTCATAGGAAAATGTTACCGAAGGATCGTTGACTCAACGTGAGTTCTTATAACAGAGCTGGAAGATCTTTTTCAGGTGACCTTCCATTGCCTTTCTCAGCTGAAATGGATTGAGCGTTTCAAACTGTTTTGTCAGAGCACGTTTTACTGCAGCCTGGATATCTGGTGAATCCATGATCCTCTGATAAGGCGTCTTGGGAGTATCATAGCGTTTTATAGTTTTTGAGGCAACCCGCTCTTTTTCGATACGCTTTACCGAGGGGCAGAAGAAGTTGTGGAACAATCTCCATTCCGAAGTATAGAGCTCGTTGAGCAGAGGGACAATCTGAGGGATATCGAAGCGGTGGTATCCAAGCCACTGTCTCACATGGGTCCAGTTTTTCTGTTCTATGTGGGAGTTGTCATCTTTATGATAGGCTCTGCTGCGGGTAAACTGTACGGGATGGTTTCTTTTTTCAGTGAAGTGCCTCAGGAGGTGGTAGTTGAGGAACTCGCTGCCGTTGTCGCTGTCGAAGCCCAGCAGAAGGAAAGGCAGGGATTCCTCAATGTCTTTGATCTGGTGCAAGACCTCGGTTTCCCCTTTGCCCCACACTGCTCGTTGTTCCGTCCAGCCGGTGGCAATGTCCACACAATCCAGGGTGAAGGCGAACATACCTGCCATAGAAGTGCCACAATGGGCAACCGTATCGGCCTCCAGAAATCCGGGACGGGATTCATCCCACTGATTTGTCTTGATCGGTATGTGCTTTCTTAAGAGCGTACCAGGCTTTGTGGTGGACCTGCCATGGCCTTTGTAGCGTGCTCTGACAGGTTTCAAAATGCGGTCAATGGTGGCAGGAGACATCGCAAGGAGGGCTTCGGTCACTTCCCCGGAAAGCTTCCCATACTCCTGAACATAGCCAGGCAGCCACAGCGGCAACACTGCTTTCAATCTCTTTGAACAGGGAAGATTTGCGGACAGCCAGATTTGCTTCAGAGGCTTGATAAGAGCTTCTTTACAGTACAGAGGTATTCTGCCCTTCTTCTTCTTTTTGGGCTTCAGAAAACGCCTAAACTTCCTGAGCAGCCTTATGGCATGTTTCCGATGATATCCGCAGGCAGCACAGAATTCATCCAGAATCGTTGCCTTCTGCTTTCGAGAGGCCTTTTTGTACCTTCGATATATCGCTTCAAGATACTCTCTCTTGGATCGTGAACTCATAATCTGGTCCCTTTCTCTGCATGTTTTTTGGGTAACATGCATTATGAGTCAACGATCTTTTTTATTCCCACCTCCGGTAACATTTATTGTGAGTCAATTCGATGTCTCAAGCACCTGACAGCCAACGAATATTTTGGTGTATAATAGGTAGCCTTCTAAATATATCGGCTCGGTCCAGTCACGAATAAGACTACGGAGGATTTATGCGTGTTGAGTTTGCTGAGAGGGTTAAAAACCTTCCGCCTTATCTCTTTGCGGCTATCGATAAGATGAAGCAGGAGGCTCTGTCCAGGGGTGTTGATCTCATCGACCTCAGTATCGGAGATCCGGACATTCCCACTCCCGGGCATATTGTGGATGCGATGAAAACAGCTGTCGAAAAACCTCTCTATCACCGGTATCCCTCGTATGAAGGCATGTTTTCTTACAGGGAGGCTGTTGCGGAATGGTACCAGAAGAGATTCTCTGTCTCTCTTGATCCCCACAAGGAGGTTCTCTCGCTCATCGGCTCAAAGGAAGGCATTGGGCATATCCCCCTCGCTTTCGTAAATCCCGGTGACGTTGTCCTTATCCCCTCGCCAGGATATCCGGTCTATCCCGTGGCAACTCTTTTTGCCGAAGGTCAATGCCACGTCATGCCTCTCCAGGAGGGCAATAACTTTTTGCCTGATTTTTCGGTCATCCCCGAGGGTGTACTGAGAAGGGCCAAGCTCATGTTCATAAACTACCCGAATAATCCCACCTCTGCGGTGGCTCATCGACGGTTTTACGAAGACGCGATAACCCTTGCACAAAAGTATGACATCATAATCTGCCACGATGCGGCATACTCGGAGATTTATTACGACGGCAAAAGACCGATGAGCTTCCTGGAGCTCCAAGGGGCTAAGGAAGTGGGCGTGGAGTTTCATTCCCTCTCTAAAACCTATAACATGACGGGATGGCGGATCGGGTTTGCGGCGGGGAACCGGGAGGTTCTGGCGGGGCTCGGAAAGATAAAGACGAATCTCGATTCCGGCGTATTTCAGGCTGTCCAGGAGGCAGCCATAACAGCGCTGAACACGGGCGATGAAAAGCTTTCAGAGATACGCAATGTGTATCAGACGAGAAGAGATGCCCTGTATGAAGGGCTGCATGGGAGTGGCTTCCACCTTATAAAACCTGAAGCGACGTTCTATCTCTGGGCGAAGGTCCCCCCGCGTTTCGATTCTTCAGGATTTGTCGCGCATATCCTTGAAAGATCAGGCGTCCTCGCGACACCGGGAAACGGATTCGGAAAGCCTGGTGAGGGGTATGTGAGATTTGCCCTTACCGTTTCCGTGGAGCGGATTAAAGAGGCTGTGGAGAGGATCAAGAAAGCCCTTTAATGTGTGTTGCCTATATTGGCATAGGTTCTAACCTTGGTAACAGAGAAAAAAACATCCTTCGAGCCGTTGCCGTTCTCTCCGAAGCAGGAATCGTCATAAAGGAGCGTTCTTCCCTGCATGAGACAGAACCATGGGGCATCAAAGATCAGCCGAAGTTTCTCAATATGGTGCTTGAAGGCGAGACTGACAAGGAACCCGCGCAGCTTCTAGAGATGCTGAAAAAGATTGAGAGGGCAATCGGCAGGGAGGACACCTACCGATGGGGCCCCCGGATTATAGATCTCGACATCCTTTTCTATGATGACCTCGTGATCAATGAGCCGTCGCTGCAGATACCCCATCCACACTTGCATGAGAGGGCTTTTGTCCTCAAGCCTCTCTCGGAAATCGCTCCTGAAAAAATCCATCCTGTCTTTAAAAAAAGTGTCAGGGAACTCCTCTCTGAATTGAGATAGTTTTTCACCCTTTGTTTAAGAGGAGAACGGAGATTTAGGCCTTCCTGACAAATTCTCCGAATCCTTTCAAGATCGTCAAGCCCAATTCCTGGCTCTTTTCGGGGTGGAACTGCGTCGCAAAGATGTTGTCCTTCCAGATCATGGACGTGAACTCGCATCCATAATCAGTTGTTGTCGCAATGATTCCCTTATCTTCGGGTATAACGTAAAATGAATGCACAAAATAGAAATAGCCGTCTTCAGGGATGCCATTAAAGATAGGAGGCCGCCGCACCATCCTCAGACTGTTCCAGCCCATGTGCGGGACCTTCAGTTCACTTGGAGGGAATCGTACCACCTTCCCCCGAAACACGTCCAGGCCTTTACAGATGCCGAACTCTTCTGATTCACTGAAGAGTACCTGAAGTCCAAGGCATATGCCAAGGTACGGTTTACCCTTCTGCACTCCCCGGATGATAGCCTCCGTGAGGTTCGCATCGGTAAGGTTTCTGATGCAGTCCCTAAATGCGCCTACGCCGGGAAGGACAATGCCCCTGGCATCACGAAGAGAAGCGGGGTCCGAGACGATTTTGGCATCAACCCCAACCTTCAGGAACCCCTTCTCAACGCTCCTGAGGTTACCCATACCGTAATCCACGATGGCTATCATGGTTTTATCTTTATCTTCCTCTTCCTGATGACGGACAAGATGAAGCCATCAAGCTTCGTATCCTTTTGCACTACCTATAATATCATAAGTGAGAAGGAAGCAGTTTGCCCAGTCACTGGTTCTTCACCGGGTGATTTTTTATGATCGACTATGCCTCATGAATATTGCTGTTCCTTCCATCAAATAAATTTACGGCAAGGCCTAGTCCCTGTCCCATACGGTCCGGGGTCCCCAATGCCGCAGCAGGGCAGCAGGCCGGCGACATCATGCATCGGAACGGGCCGGCTGTTTGAAAAAGAGTGCAAAGAGCATTATTATAAGAAGATAGTTTTAGGGGAGAAGTGATACGGAATGGCGAAGAATGACTGCTATATAATGGTATGGTGAACATAAAAGATATTGAAGAGGCAGGGAGAATTATCAGGCCTTTTATTCATAAAACCCCCCTGATCCATTCCACCTCGCTCAGCGCAATGACAGGTGCAGAGGTTTATCTCAAGGGAGAAAACCTTCAGAAGACAGGTTCGTTCAAGGTGAGGGGTGCGTTTCATAAGATGCATTCTTTGAAGGATAAGAAGGTAATCGCAGTATCCATGGGCAATCATGCTCAGGGTGTTGCATTTGCCGCTGGTAGACTGGGGATCCAGGCAAAGATTGTCATGCCGGTGATAACTTCCATAGTGAAAGAAGAGGCAACGAGAGGCTATGGCGCTGAGGTTATGCTGTACGGGGAGAGCTTTAAGGATGCATTAAGTTATGCAGTTTCTCAGGAGGGATATATCTTTGTTCACCCCTTCGATGACGACGAAATCATCGCAGGGCAGGGCACCGTTGGCATGGAGATTGTAGAGGATTTGAAGGATATCGATGCTCTGCTTGTTCCTGTTGGGGGAGGGGGGCTTATATCGGGGATATCTGTTGCTTCCAGGGTTCTGTCGCCTAAGACGGAGATAATCGGCGTCCAGACGGAATCTGCAACATCTGCATACAGCTCCTTTCGGGAAAAGACGATAATGGACAGTCCTCCGTTGCCCACCATTGCTGATGGGATAGCGGTGGGCAGGGTGGGGGGCAGGACATTTGAGATTATGAGCAGATATGTAGATGACATCCTGAAGGTGAGTGAAGAGGCTATCGCTATGGCGATCCTTCTTTTTCTTGAACGGAACAAGCTTGTTGTTGAGGGTGCCGGGGCAGTCACCCTTGCAGGCTTATGGGAAAACAAGAAGAGATTTAGAGGCAAACGGGTTGTTCTCGTTGTCAGCGGCGGGAACATTGATTTTGCGCTCATCGACCGGATAATCCATAAAGGTCTCATGGCAAGCGGGAGGATCGGGGTCTTTGAGGTGACGGTTGATGATGTCCCCGGAAGCCTGCATGCATTGACAGGCATTATCGCATCTCACAGGGGAAATGTCCTGCACGTTGTTCATGAGAGATTTGCAACAGATCTGCCGGTAGGAAAGACGAAGGTAATATTCACTGTCGAGACGCGCGGTAAAGGCCACGGAGAAGCAATCCTTTCCGATCTGGATGCGAAGGGATTTGCGGTCAAGGACACACGGTAGGGTGCTGTACGGGGTCTATATTCTTCGGTGGAAAGAGGGTGGGATGAAATGTTCGAAGTGTGGTGCTGATATGAAAGGAAAAGATTTCTGCAATGCGTGCGGCGCTCCATCGGAATCCCTTGCCGAGAGAATGGAAGTAGCGTACAAGGTGTTTAAAAAATCTGAACTCCTCGAAATCGGCCGGAAGAAGGACGAAGATGCGCAAAAGGAAGCGATGAAGACCAGAAGAGCTAAGGCTGTAGCAAAAGCTGCTTCAGCAAAATCCCCCGTCTTGCCCGGGAAGGGAAAGCCCGCTGTTATCATAGGAGTCTTATTGCTCGCGGCGGTTATCGGCTGCGCTTTCTTTCTCTGGCGCTTTCTTTTCTCTCAGTAAGGGTCTTGTGATCGTGGCCCCCTCACCGTTTGGCCTTTGCGCAGCCGGCGACTTGTGCCTAGCGGTTGTCTATACGCAGCGTGGTGAAAAATCGAGAAGGTTTTGCCCAGGGAGAAAGGTGTGTGAGGGAATGGTGGACGGCTGAGGATTATTGTTCTTTGGCCATCTTCAGACCCTCTTTTATGAGGAAAATGAATACCACGGTTATTCCCGCCAAGAGACCTAAGAGATTGATGCGGTGGAGCGCTGCGAGGATGATTATGATGGCAAAGAGGATGACGAGTCTGAGCAGGCTCAAGACAACGAGTTTGAGGCTTGCCTGTGTTGTGCCGAGCATGCTTTCAATGCCCCAGATCATGCCCTTGAGGTTCGCAACGCCGAGAATCGCGCCGAGGATAATGCTGATAGTCATGTAGGTGGGGTTCCCGAAAGGCCTCAGGAACTTCAGGCCCTCTGCGTCCCAGTTCACGAGGAGAGAGAGAAGTGAAAGGGGAATGATGACGAACAAGCTCTGTCTAATGATCTTCTTTGTGAGCCCCATTTTGTTTTCTTGCCACCCTCAGAAGTTCACGAAATCCTGCAACAATACCTAAAAGGAGAAATATGCCGGTCAGCCAAGGGGAGGTCTTGAAAGTCTTATCAAGGAAATACCCGATGGCAAACCCTGCAAACGTGCACAGGACAAATTGGATGCCCACGGCACTAGCATCAAAAAACTGCTTGAAGATGGGTTTCTCTTCAGGTTCTCTTGGCGTCACTGATTTCCGTTGCTTTCGAATTCTTCATAATCAGATGATACAAAGTTCTTGAGCAATTCGGCAACCTCCCTGTAAAATGTTGTGTACGCATGCTTCCGTAACTCAGTACAGTATTCAGGTATCCACGCGAGGAGATGATCCTCGAGAAAACTCCTTTGCCGGTCTGTGAGGCCCCGCTCTATCAGGTAGCTCATGAAGAGCAGTTCAGCGGATATATGGTCGGGGATAAGATGTATCTCCTCATCGATGATAAGGCCGGCCGACCGGTAGCATTCCTGAATTTCCTCAGTGACCTTGCCCCAAAACCTTGGCCTGTCTCCTAAGGAATAACTATAGAGGGATTCGTAGGGCGGGAGGTGACCCGCCGGCTCCTGAAAGAGGTATCCGAAATCCTTGCCTATTTCAGAGACGGTCTCTTCAAATTTCATCTGAAACATTCCCCTCATGGTCACCAAGGCCTCTTCTGAAGGCTTCTGCATGAAAAGAGATGAGAAGAGTTTGTATAATGACGCACGTTCATAGTTGTCGTCATCGATCAGATTCATGGTTCACCTCTCTAGGCTCTTGAGGCCGTAAGTGCACGATCCGCGACAGTTGCTATTCACAAAGGAAATATTGCATGGCGAAGCTGGTAGAGACAAATTCCCTGACCCATTCCCTGTTGATCCGGTCGATGAGAGTCTCCAGCCGAAGGATACCACATTCCCCAACAGGTTCGCTGCTCCACAGAAAGCCTTTTCAATGGAAGGGCAGCTTAACCATTGGAAACCGTGTGTTCAGTTTATCACTTGAATTCGGTATCCGCAAATAGTAAACTGCCGGAAGCTCCGATATGCAATGCCAAAAGATCGTGCTGAGGCCGCCAGAGACCGAACTCTGAATCTTCCTCGTGTTTTCTATCATGGAGCGTCGTTCATTGTTCGGCGCTCCTGGCTCGTCACATGCACAGCGTGTTTCTCAGGTCCTCTCTTGGAGCCATGTATCTTCGCGTAGACTCGGGCGACCTCATCCCCGAGGGAAAATGCCTGAGCCTGACACTAGTCTCGGAAGAAAGTCCAGAAAAAACAGAAAGCCGATTCGAGCAGCACTGAACATTCAGGATATGACCGCCAGGGGCTAGCAAGAACAAAGTATATCGGTGTTGTCTTGCGCAGCTCCGAGGCTGAAGTAGGATCTCTCCGCCTTTCAGACGACGGTTATGTTGTTCTTATCTGCCTTGATCCTGATGGATGCCTGGTGCAGCAAAGATTGACACCGATCTCAAAGAAATAACGGCAATGGTAAATGATCGTCGGTGGCTCAGATTGAGGGAGAGAAGAAAAAAACTCGGAAGAGGCAGTTTGTCGCTTAACAAGTGCCCTTGTTTTGAAATGGTCTCCATTGTGCCGGATGGAGCCTCCGTTTCGCCAAAGGCTCTGCTCAGGGAAGTCATTATCCCCGAGCTCAAAGGCTCGGGGAAGGGATGGCAGTTTTGATAAAGTGTAAGTTAACCCATCGGATGTCATAAGGTAATTATCATGTTCCCTCGTAAGCAGGCAATGACGAAAAAACATCCTCTCTCCAGCGCACTGCTATTGACCCGGAAGTGGTGGAGCTTGGTAGTCAGGCGGTTCAGAGCCGAGGTCAGACGGCGGAGGTGGTGGAGGAGGAATTCTTCTGACACGCTGAGCAGGCATTACCACTCCCGGAACCTGGTTACCTTTAGCATACATGCACTGCGTATATGCGATATCGTACCGACGCTGGGCCTCCCAACCAGAAACTTGACCGGAGCTAGCCCCTGCGGCGGTTCCGACAAGAAGTCCGCTCCCAACGCCAATAGCCGCTCCTGCACCGACATGTCCAGCTGCCGCGCCGATAGCCGTGCCGGCGGCTGCTCCAACGGCCGTACCGATGACGGCCCCGGCAGCGGTATTCTGATTCATTGCCTGCTGAGGGTTCTGTCCGATCTGCTGCGCCGCCCACTGCCTGCAGATAGCGTCATCCGCCTGGAATTGCTCAAATGACCTTCCCGGGGGTGGCAGTGCCATCACACTGGGACCTGTGGGAATGGTAGCGCATCCGCTCGCAACCAGCAAAACCGAAAACACCAGAAATGAAATAACGTTCCGTCTACCCTTCATTGTGCCTTCACCTCCCCTGATCAGGTGCTGCCGAGGATGGTATAACCTTCAACCAACCTTTGGGACACTGGGTAATATAGGGATAGTAGCCCTGAGGATCCGTGCAGAAATACCAGTAGTGATGCTGCTCCTCCGGTTGCTGGGTCGACTGGACATACACCTGAGGTCGCGCGACCACGGAATATGGATAATATGGACCATACCCGTACGGATAGTACGCGGGTCCCCACCACGGACCCCACCCCCAGCCGGGACCAACCCAGACACCTCCGCTAAAGTAGACACGGGCCGCGCACACAGGCAACGGGCTTGCCTGTATAACTGCGAACATCACCAGCACAGCAAGGATAAGAAAAAAAATGTTTTTTTTCATTTTATCCTATCCTCCTTTGCATGGAACCTTTTGGTTCCCTTTAGAATTTGACGTTGAAAACAACCACCAGGTTACAAAGAAAAAGGACTTCCGCAGCTCTATCCAGGCCAACCCGGCATCCATCCCAAACTACGGTGACCGGTAGCGGCATAACGAGCTTTTCACGGCGTCCGTCGCATCGAACCGTGAACTACCCGGTCAGCAAGCGCTTTGTGAAGAACAGCACATGCGCCGGACCCGGCGTGGGGCGCACCTGCTGCTACAAACCCATGTGCAGGTTCTGAACGACGACCTGCGGGAAACCCTGCTGCCGTCAGTTCCCCGGAATGAAAATCGGAGGAGCAAACGACGCTAAAGGCAGAGGCATACAACTTCCAGCTCCCGGATTGAATCGCTCTCCTAGCAGCAAAAAGAGAGAAAAAGAAGAAAAAAAGGACTATTGGTCCGATATCGTCAAGAGCAATTCCTCACTATAAAGAAATTGGCAAATTTAGTAGTTGCAAAGGTATGCATATTAGAATATGATATAAATGAACTGATTAGTTTAGGAGGTGTGCTGTGAGACGGAAAAACATAGCGGTATTCGGAATTTATCGTAATCGGGAAGCGGTTGAAGAAGGCATGAATGCGTTAAGAAAAGGAGGGTTCCGTAATACGGATATTTCGGTACTTTTGGCTGAAAACATGGGGACGAAAGACTTCGCTCACGAAAAGCATTCTAAAGCACCCGAAGGTGCCGCTACAGGGGCCGCTATAGGGGTAGTTATCGGGGGTACACTGGGGTGGCTGGTGGGTGCCGGTACATTGGCAATCCCTGGTCTCGGGCCTTTTATTGTAGCCGGTCCTATTGTGGCTTTGCTTGCAGGAGTTGGGGCAATGGGCACAATCGGCGGGATTGCGGGCGCATTGATTGGCATGGGCATTCCGGAATATGAGGCAAGACGCTATGAAGGCCGTATCAGGAATGGAGGGATCCTTTTGTCCGTTCACTGCGATGACTCTTACTGGAGAGACCGTGCTGAAGACATATTGAAAAAAACCGGTGCTGAAGAGAGCGGATCGGAATCAGAAGCCAAGGCAGCCTATGCTGTCAGCGAAAAGCCAGGATCACGCGCTGCCTAGAACTGAAAAAAGAAACGGCGTTTGTCTGTGCTGTTGATAAGGTAATGGCGGGATATTTTGAGGACAGGAGGCTGTCATGAAGAAGATGATGTTGTTTGTCGCTTTGATTTTTGTTTTGACATTAGTTCCTATTCCAACGATGGCAGGGGTAAGTGTAAACGTTGGTGTTGGTCTGCCGCCGCCCATCGTTGCCCCGCCACCAGATGTGATAGCGATGCCTAATGCCCCTGGTGTTTACGTTGCTCCTGATATTGGGGTAGACCTCTTTTTCTGGAATGGTTGGTGGTGGCAGCTATGGAACGGTCATTGGTATCGCTCCCGGTATTATGATCGGGGCTGGGGTTACTATAGTCGTGGTGTCCCAGGGTTCTATCGGCATGTAAACCCAGGGTGGAGAGGATACTACGGGAGTCGCATGTGGAATGGTCGTCCTTGGAACTATAAACGGATTCCACACCAACAGTTCCAACACCGTCACTAATGAAGAATGAAAAAGGGTCAGATGAAAAAAGAAATGTCGTTGCGAAGTCTGTCAGCCAACTTGCAATAATCAGCCAGATTGCAAGTTGGCTGACAGATACGGTTGTTTTTGGACCCTTCACTGAGATACCCAAGCGAATCCCGCAAAGATGAAGAGCGCTTGCTCATGAGTCTTTTCTCCCCTTTCGCCGTTTGATACGTTTCTCCTGGATGATTCTATCCGCCGACTTGTAAGCGATGAAGTACTTATATATGTTGGCCACATACTGAACGGTCTCCCAGCCGATCTCCCGAAGAGCCACTCTTTCCACGTTGAAAAACCACTTGTTCGGGTCGAGCCCCATGTCAGCCGCTTTCCTGCGCAGTGACTCTATCCTCGCAGGCCCGGCGTCATAGGCGGCGAGGGCAAAATCGACCTTGTCGGCTGGACTTATGGCCGGATCATTGAAGTAGGTTTCTCTGAGATAATTGAGATATTTTATGCCGGCGTGGATGTTGTTTTCGGTGCCGGCGACATTCCGTATCCCCACCTCAGCCGCTGCCTGGGGAAGTACCTGCAAGATGCCTACGGCGCCCGTCCGGTTTCGGACATTCTGTTCCAGATGGGATTCTTGATAGGCCATAGCGGCGATCTTGAGCCAGTCAAAACCATACAGCTCTGCGTATTTTTTGATATAAAACTGATACTTGACGATCTTCAGCATCTCGGACGTTGTGATGGGGTTCCGGATCCACTTCGTGCTGCCGTAATATCGGTTGAAGAGCAGGTTGTTGAGCATGCTGCCCTGTCCTGCCTTTGCCTTAATGAACCCGTTCAGACTGGCGAGAAGTTGGGGGTTTTCCTTGCGCACCGCCCACGCGATAGTCGACCCCGTGGCCAGGACAATGTCCTTCCGCACAACGATATCCGGCAGGACGCGGGCCCAGAGATCGGCGATATACTGATCAACGACCATTATCTGGAAGATCCCTGAGTTCACCATCTCGAGGATATCCTCCGCTTCCAATACCTTGTCTGCCTCGGCAATGCGGACGGGCCTACGCCACTCCTTCCGGAATCGTTTATTCAGCTCCCTGAGGTGTTCGGCATAACCACTTCCGGCAACAACATGCACCCTCCTTCCCGCCAGGTCCTTAAGGCTGCGGAGACCGCTCACCCCCTTCCTCATCACAATGACTTCGCTGACATCCGTGATGTACGGGGTGGTAAAGGCTACGAGCTTTTCCGTCTGAGGAGTGATGGTCAGGCCCGCAGCGATATCGCCTCTTCCCTCAAGGAGCAAGGGGATGATCTGCTCGCGGGGCACGGGTATGAAGACAAACAGGGGCTTCCCCTTCCTTCGGCCGCCTTCCCTGTCCAGGAAAGTTTCGTAGTTATGCAAGAGCTCATACTCCAGTCCTTGCGGGCTTCCCCTTACAACGGCAAAATTCGTGTCGCTGAAACATACAAGCGCACGGACCTCACGCCTCTGCCTGAGAATCTCATCCAGGTCCCCGGTCCATGGCTCACGAATATGGCTGACAAGGGCCTCGCCACCCTCCTCCCCTGCCGGCAGAGGGACTTCTTCTTTTTTGCGAGAACAGCCCGCAATCACCAGGAGAAAAAATAAAAATGGCAAGAAGAAAGTCATCATTTTGGTCGATCCCTTCAAGGCGGGATACTGACAACAATCCTCTGTATTATTCGATACGTTTCTATCTCTGCTTTTCGCCATAGTTGGAGAGAAGGGAAAAACGGGGATTAAGCGGCGACCATCTCCTGTGGTGCCAACATGGAGTACCTGTCCCGTTCTTCTGTTTTTGACCATGGTGCTTTCAGTTTACCAGATAACCTGATTTCAGCCTTTTTCCCCATGCTCTTCAAATGGCTCGACAGGTGAGGCTGCTGAGCAGAGGATGCAGTTTCCATCTGCAGTGTGGAGGCGCGCTGCCGGCGGTTGCTTTATAGATACGAGTCAAATGAATCTGGAGAGTAAATGAGACCGACCGCGCGGGCGGCATCATTATCTTGGTCCTTAAAGGCTTTCAGGTCATCGTCTCAAGTATCTTGCCTCGGGCCTGCAGCAGCCTTATCCTTCAGCGCACGGCCATTGAAACTGCGTATACGAGACAAGCAGATGATGCCTCTGGGTCGACGATTTCCAGCTCCGATTCGGTTTCGGGAAACTTCAAAGAAGAATAACTTGACAAAATCATAAAACACGATATCTTTTTATGTATAATAGGAAATTTCGAGCATTCAAAGTGAATTGCGCGCGCTCCAGCTCGCTCTAATATATTGTTCGAAATTGGAGGAGGATCCGTGGATGCATTGGAGGAGATAGACTATCAGAGCGATCCCCGGGATCTCTGAAATAGCAGCTCATGTACGCTTCAAGCCCGAAACCGTTACCAGGCTTCAATAAATATCGCCGGAGGCCAACCTGTGAGAATGGGGTGGAGAAATACTTTATGGAGCGAAGCCGATGACAGATCCGTGGAGGTTCTCTCGACTGCCGCGAGTCCTGTTTTGTTGTCTGTTTCTGGTCGGTGCCATGCCGGGCTTTGGAATTAGTGCGGCCCGGGCGGAAGAGGCACCGCTGGCCGCTACGCAAGATGAACAATTGTCCGTGCTGCAGCCGGACAGTCCCGACTATCGTACCCCTCGTGCTGGCGAAGGATTTCGGACGAATGTCTTTGGCCGGGAGATAACGGTGCAGCCCAGCGATCGGCGCTTGGTTACCGCTACGGATTTGGGCGTGGCGTTTTATACACCGGGAGCGGACAATAGCGGAGTCATTCCCTTTGGCGACATTTATTTATGGCGCCGTCCAAATGACGAAACTCTTCTTCGGGCCGATATAGTCGGAGTGTACAACGATATCTTTTTCTCTCACGCCCTTGATTACCGGAGGCCGTTCGAATGGGTGGTAACGTTTAACAGCTACACCCTCCCCTTTGCCCAATACGAATTAGTGGACGGTGAGTCCGTGAAATCCGAGGAGCTGCTCTGGGGGTATGTCCGGACGGGGTTCGGCCTGGGATGCCGCTGGGATGTGTCTCCCGGTCACCCCGACAACATGCTGGCCGTTGACCTGACCATCGAGCCCGGCTTCCTTTACTTCGCCAAAGGCTCAGACACTGCCGGTAACTTTGTGGTCCCGGAGAATACCTTCGAGCTTCGCGAACATTTGCAGTTGCGATGGGACGCCTTCGAGCGCAACTTGCTGTCCTTACCCCACCAGGGGTTCGCAGCCGGTGCCGATCTGATTCAGGGCAACCGCTTCGACTGGAACAACTGGGGGGTGAACGGCTCGCAGTCTGCAGACGGCGGCCGGAATTACCTTTCATTCGCCGGTTATTTGCTGGCGGCGGGAGGGGTTCCCGGTGTGGACAGCGACCGATACCGGCTGGTCGGTTCGCTGCACGGTGGAATCGGCAACAATCTCGATCGCTTCTCGGCGCCCCGCGTTGGTGGCGGGGTTCAGACTATGGGAGAGGAATACGGCTCCGCGTGGCGGCCGATCCTGCCGGGATCGATCATTCAGGAGTACTTCCCCAAACACTACCTGGTAGCCGCCGGCGAGTATCGGTGGGAGGCGCTCTTTTTCACTTATCTGAGCCTTGATGCCTCGGTTGGTTGGCTTGATCGCCTGAGGCAGATTGGAAGTGATATCTCCTCGAAAAATGACGTCGTCTCATCGTTGGGAGCGCGGCTGACCACAGGCTTTTTCTTTGATACCCGCATGCAGCTCGCCTACAATTACAATTTTTCCGAGATCCGAGACGGCCATTATGGCGGAGACGAAATCGTTTTGCATTTCTCCCGGAATTTTTGAGTGGCACCGCCTTGTCTATTTCTCTCTTGTGGGACGGCATGAAACGCTGACCTAAGTTTTGTTGAGCGCTAGGCCTGGGCGAATAAAAAGGTAAGCAGGGATATTATTCCATTCCAGCTATCGCGCGTGACCATGTCGTTGTCCCGCCGATGATCGATATGCCGATGAAGCCCCTCACGTTCAATTGATCAGGTGAAACGAGTGTCATTTTGCCGTTGTATATTTTGCCGTTATCCGAGTCGTATATTTTTCCATTCTTCCACAAATTATCACCGGCGAACACGAAGTCAATAAGGATCGGCGACCCGATAAGAGGCTTTTCCCTCAATTCCGGGTTCGGGTTGTTATGATCGAGTACCGGCGTGCCAGGCACCCCTTCTTTTGAACCGGCAGGATAAGTCGCTTCCTTCAACCAGGCGATGTTGCCGCAGTATTTTGTGCCGCATTTATAGATTGCTATCTTTGCGTCTCTTTTCTCAGTATTCCACAACCCAAGAATATCGTCCGGACCAGCGGCAAAGGCAAATGCCGTAGCCAGCATTATGCTCGCGAAAACTATAAACATACACTGCCTCATATCGCCTCAGTTGACAGGGTGTCTGATGTCCATCCTGCATCTTCAGGTTGTGTTACTTGAAATTATTGCATTAGCTCGATCAATTTGTTACTCCCGTTCTTCTGTTTTCGCGCTGATCTGTCTCTGTCATCTTTCGTGCCTTTTATGAGGTGGCCCACCTCACCACTTTGGGACATGACGGCGTTTCGGAGAGGTAAAAAAACCAGGTCTGTCTCCCGTAGTCCTGTCACCTCAGAAGACGGACGAGCCAGAGAAGCACCACAGCGCCCACGGTCGCCGTTACGAGGGAACCGATAAGTCCGAAAGAAATGACGTTCAGCAGGCGAAAGAGAAAGCCTCCCACAAGGGCTCCAAGAATCCCGATGACCAGATCTCCCACCAGACCAAATCCGCGACCTCGCGTCAGCTTTCCCGCAAGCCATCCTGCCAGCGCCCCAATAATGAGAAACCATAACCAATGCATATTATTTTCCTCCATTGTGTCCGATCACGTTGATCCGGGCGATCCTCGTATTCTCAGTTTATCAATGTCTCCAAGGATGTCAAGGCGGGAACGATTGCGGATTCTTTCTTGACAAAGGGATACTGCGTGATACTATGAAAGTACCATTACCGGAAGGGGGGCGAAGCCAGAAGTGACAAGTGATGGAGGGCAAGCGATGGGGAATATTGCAAAAAAAAGAATCATCATCGCGATTTTGATAGTTATCGCGATAGGCGCGGGGATATGGTATTACTTCAGCCAGATCCATCCGACCAACATTGAAAAGATCGTTAGTAATCCCACGGCCTATACAGGGAAAGAGGTCGCCATTGAAGGAGAGGTCACGGACCGAACAGCATTTTTCGGTGTTCTCAAATTCTATAAGCTCAGAGACAAGTCAGGGGAAATAACAGTGGTCACCAAGAAATCGTTGCCCGAGATGAGATCAAACATGAGTGTAAAGGGCAGGATCGATGACGCATTTCCCTTGGGCGACCAGAAGTTGATGGTCTTTGTGGAGGAATCTGTCGAGAGAAAAGACCAGAGTAAATGATTCCCTTGCTGTCAGATATTTGGTTTACATGCTCACGTCATGAATGATCTGTCTGACACTCGTAGAACAGCGGCAGTACGGCGGATCGAGCAGACAAGCAATAAGATTTTCCAGGCGGTTCAAGGTGCAAGAACGGCAGAAAATGAATGGAAAACCGTTTATTTATGCAGAGGGAGGCTTTTTTATGAAAGTGCAAGAAGTCAGGGAAATCGCAAAAAAGAGAGGTATTGCGGCGGGAAGGATGAATAAGACGGAACTTATCAGGACCATTCAAAGGGCAGAGGGAAACTATGATTGCTTTGCCACACCATATAGAGATGAATGTAATCAATTGGAATGTCTCTGGCGTGAAGATTGTGGTGAGGTGAAGAGGAAATAAAACCAAAAGAAGGCAACTATCGGTTTTAAAGGCGAAACCTTGCGTGCCATTTTCAGAAGACGGGAAGCGGAAATTGAAAAGCAAGGGGGAAAAAAATGGCGGACCAAAAAGAAGAAGGCTCGGAAAGGATACCGGAGTCCTTTAGGTTTAAGCAGTGCGTAAACATTTTGAAATCTACTGGGAAGAAGGCTAAGAATCTTCGCGAGCTTTGGAACGGCATAGAAGCAGCGAGCAGTGAATCAGTGTATCATCATACGTATCAGTATTTTTTGAAGGGACACTCGCTTGAATATAGCAATGACTTTGCCCAATGGGCAGGGGAGAGTCTGGAAGAAAGAGTGCTTGCAGAGCATCTGTCCAGTATAGACCCGTATGAGTTTGCGGACATTCTTGATCTGCGGAATAAACTCCTTGAGGTAATCGATGACTACCTTGAAACCTTTCCCGAGTCGAAAGAGGTAGTGCCCGGCAATGAGTTTTATTTCAATGAGACAATAACGATGGTATTTCCCGTGGGCATAAGGGCCCGTAATCTCGCAGAGTTTCTCATTGCGGTACGATACTTAGATGCAGGCTCGATTTACTATCACTTCTACGATGCGAGATCGCGTCTTGGCGGAAAAGATGATTTTTCACGGTGGTTTGAAGAGGTTCTTGCAAAAAAAGAGCTCGCAGAAAAGATACGGGCCATGGACCCGTTCATGCATACGCTTGACGGAATACGACAACATATCATGGAAGCCGTTGATGAAGAGGTGAGGAAGGATATGGAGGTGATGCCGCTATGATCGCTCAGTACTCAGGAATAGCGCCCAAAGGCGATCTGGTGCTCCTTCAGAAGCTCGGCGAGAAATTGCATAACAAATCATTTTTGCATGTTAACTCGACCCGCGCGGGAGGGGGGGTGGCCGAAATATTGCACAGGATGATGCCGATACTCAGTGAACTTGGGATCAATGCGAGATGGGAGGTCATCGGAGGCGATGAGCGGTTCTTTGAGATCACAAAGAAGCTTCATAATGCCCTTCAGGGTAAGCTTGAAACATTTTCCGACGAGATGTGGCAGCACCATTTAGAAGTGAACAAGGTAAATGCGGAAAGCCTCAATCTCGAAGCAGATGCGGTTTTAATCCACGATCCGCAGCCAGTCCCCCTTGTTGAATTCAGAAAGGGGGGAAAATGGATCTGGAGATGTCACATAGATGTAGCAAACCCGATAAAAGAGGTCTGGGATTACCTCAGCCGATATTGCGATAAATACGATGGGACGATCTTTTCTGTCGCAAAGTTCGCTCGGACGATGCCGGTTGATGAATTCATCATTGCCCCATCCATCGATCCCCTCAGCGATAAGAACAGAGACTTATCAGAAGATGAGATACGAGAGACAGTCGAAAGACTGCAGATACCGCTGGACAGACCGATCATCCTGCAGGTATCGAGGTTTGACAGGTTCAAGGACCCCATCGGGGTCATAAAGGCATATAGAACGGCTAAAAAGTATAACGAATGTGTTCTCATCCTTGTGGGAAGCGCGGCGGCGGATGATCCCGAAGGTGAGATGGTGCTGAACGAAGTAAAGGAGCATTCAGCAGGTGATCCCGATATTTACCTCCACCTATTGCCGCCCTTCAGTGATAAAGATATTAATGCGCTCCAGCGCATTGCTACTGTAGTGCTGCAGAAATCCCTGAAGGAAGGCTTTGGCCTCACCGTCACTGAAACAATGTGGAAGGGGAAACCGGTTATTGGCGGCGCCACCGGAGGTATCCCGCTCCAGATAACTCACGGAGTCACCGGCTTCCTTGTTTCATCAGTGGATGGCGCCGCTTTCAGGATACGGCAACTTCTCAATAATCCTGAGATGGCGAAAAAAATGGGCGAGGCAGCAAGGGAATACGTGAGGACAAACTTCCTCATGCCGAGGCAAATAAGGGATTATCTTTCCGTCTGGTATTCGATGGAGAATAAAGGCAAGCGTCTCGAATTGTGATTAGAGCGATGCGCACTCCCCAAAAGGCATGGCGGTTTGATTTAGGAGCAAGCATCGTTAGCTATGGAGGCGTCACCTTTAAGGTGTGGGCGCCCAAGGCTGATGCGATCTCAGTGAAAATAGTCTCAGGTGGGGAGCGGGTGATCGAGCTAAAAAAACAAGGCCAGGGTTATTTTGCCGAGACGATAGAGGGTGTCTACACGGGAGATCGATATTTCTTTGTGCTGGATCAGAGTGGTCACTATCCTGACCCGGCGTCGCGATTTCAGCCTGACGGGGTACATGGCCCGTCAGGGGTAATAGACCCTGATGAATTTCTATGGGATGACCACGAATGGCGAGGCACAGCCCTTCAGGAATTCGTCATCTATGAGCTGCATGCCGGCACGTTTACCGCGGAAGGAACTTTTGAAACAATCATTCCCCATCTCGATTATCTCACCGACCTGGGGATAACAGCCGTCGAGCTTATGCCGGTAGCTCAATTTCCGGGCAACAGAAACTGGGGGTACGACGGAGTATATCCCTTTGCGCCCCAGAACACTTATGGAGGTCCAAACGGGCTAAAGAAATTGATTAACGCGGCCCATAAGAAAGGGTTATCCGTCATTCTCGACGTAGTGTATAATCATCTCGGACCGGAAGGGAATTACCTGTGCCGCTACGGACCATATTTCACCGGCAAGTATAGAACTCTCTGGGGTGACGCCATTAATTTCGATGGTCCTTTCAGCGACGAGGTGAGGCGTTTCTTCATAAACAACGCCCTTTACTGGATAAACGAGTACCATATCGATGCCTTGAGACTCGACGCCGTGCAAGGGATCTTCGACTTCAGCGCTCGTCACTTTCTGGAAGAACTTCAAGAGGCTGTCCACGCGCAGGCAAAGGCATCAGGGAGGAATATTCACATCATCGCTGAAAGTGACCTCAACGATGTGAAGGTGATAAATCCTGTAGCCAGAGGCGGATATGGTCTCGACGCGCAGTGGAATGATGATTTCCATCATGCGTTGCATGCCCTCATAACCAGCGAAACGATAGGGTATTATGAAGACTTTGGGAGAGTAGAGCATTTGGGAAATGCCTTGAGGGATGGCTTTGTCTATTCAGGACAATATTCACGGTTCAGAAAACGGCGGCATGGAAACAGCTCAAAGGAGAGGCCCGCTCGTCAGTTTGTCGTCTTTTCTCAGAGTCATGATCAGGTAGGAAACAGGATGGCTGGTGACAGATTGAGCCAGACCCAACCTCTCGAAAAGTTGAAGCTTGCTGCGGGCGTTGTTCTTCTCTCGCCTTATATACCCCTTTTGTTCATGGGGGAAGAGTATGGCGAGACAGCGCCCTTTCAGTATTTTATAAGCCACGCCGATACCTCGCTCGTGGAAGCCGTGAGAAAGGGAAGACGAGAGGAGTTCGCTTCCTTCAGATGGGAAGGGGAGGCGCCTGACCCCCAGGCCGAAAGCACCTTTATTCATTCTCAGCTCTCGATCGCTCTCCGTGCGCAGGGCAATCACAGAGTCCTTTACGAGTTCTATCGGGAACTGATAAGGCTTCGGAAGGAATTACCTGCGCTCAGTAATCTCAATAAAGAAGACATGGAGATAATAATCTTCGAAGATAAGCATGCGTTATTTGTGAGAAGGTGGGTTAACAGTGATGAGGTCTTCAGTCTCTATAATTTTGCCGAGGATATCACTCGAGCGGAGTTGATGCTTCCCGAAGGGATATGGAACAAGATACTCGAATCTTCTTCCAAGCAGTGGGGAGGCGATAATGCTATTGCGATGGAGAGGATAGATTCCCGGGGCTCCGGAATAACGATCAGTGTGAATGGCCACAGCTTTGTTCTTTACCGGATGATCGGCCAGGGGAGATAGATGGAACGCTTCATCTGTATTCACGGCCATTTTTATCAGCCACCGAGGGAGAACCCATGGCTTGAAGAAATAGAGATACAGGACTCTGCCTACCCTTATCACGATTGGAATGAGAGGGTGAGTGCCGAATGCTACGCTCCGAATTCTGCTTCCCGACTCCTCGACGGAGAAGGCCGCATTAGGGAAATCGTGAGTAACTACTCAAGGATAAGCTTCGATTTTGGCCCTACCTTGCTTTCGTGGATGCAGGTATATTCTCCCGAGATATATGATGCACTTCTTGATGCCGACAGAGAGAGTATTCAGTGGCGTTCCGGCCACGGCAATGCCATCGCACAGGTGTACAACCATCTTATCATGCCCCTTGCGAATTCCCGTGATAAGCGTACACAGGTACGGTGGGGCATTAAGGACTTTGAATACAGGTATAAGCGGTCTCCGGAAGGCATGTGGCTCCCTGAAACAGCGGTGGATATGGAGACGCTCGATATCCTGGCGGAATGCGGGATAACCTTTACCATCCTTGCGCCCCATCAAGCCGCAAAGGTGAGGAAAATTGGGGTGGGAAAATGGAAAGATGTGAACGGCGGGAAGATTGACCCCACAAGGGCGTATCTCTGCATGCTCCCTTCAGGCCGCAAGATGCAGCTCTTCTTTTATGATGGACCGATAGCAAAGGCGGTAGCCTTTGAAGGACTGCTGAGCAAGGGCGAAGACTTTGCAAGTCGGCTCTCAACGGGTTTCTCTGATCTCAGGCAGTGGAACCAGATCCTCACTATCGCTACTGACGGCGAATCATACGGTCATCACCACAAATTCGGAGACATGGCGCTTGCATATGCCCTCTATCACATTGAATCCAATGGCCTGGCAAGGCTCACGAATTACGGAGAATACCTTGAAAAGAATCCACCGCTCCATGAGGTGCAGATATACGAAAACACATCGTGGAGCTGCGTCCATGGCATCGAAAGATGGAAAAGTAATTGCGGATGCAATTCGGGGGGACATCCCGGTTGGAACCAGGAATGGAGGGCTCCCCTCCGCGATGCCCTTGACTGGCTGAGAGACCAGCTTTCCTCGCTGTGCGAAGGCAGGACGAAGGAGTATCTGAAAGATCCATGGTCGGCAAGGGATGATTACATTGAAGTGATACTTGACCGGTCGGAGGAGAAGATAGGGACCTTTCTCACAAAACATGCGCCGAGACGCCTATCCGAGTCCGAAAGAACCGCTGTCCTTAAAGTCATGGAGATCCAGCGGCATGCCCTGCTCATGTATACGAGCTGCGGCTGGTTCTTTGAGGAACTTTCCGGCCTTGAAACAGTCCAGGTAACACAGTATGCCGGCAGGACGATCCAACTCGCCCAGGAACTCCTTGGCATCGATCTTGAGAGCTCGTTTAAGGAAAGACTATCAAGGGCAAAATCCAATTTTGCCGAACACGGAGACGGAGCTCATCTATACGAGAAATTCGTAACGCCCGCCATGGTGGACCTCAAGAGGGTCGCAGCTCACTACGCCATCAGCTCCCTCATTAAAGAATATGATGATACCGCACACATTTATTGCTATAGCGTAAAGAGAGAGGATTATCAACGGACACAGTCAGGTATCACGAAACTTGCTGTTGGACGGGTTACCGTTACCTCGGATATCACCACCGACGCGGAGATTGTCAGTTTCTGCGCCCTGTACTTGGGGGGCCATGTCTTTAACGGAGGGCTAACGACCCTTCCCGACAATGAAACACATCAGCTCATGAAGCAGGAAATGGTCTCGGCTTTCGAAAGAGGCGCGATTGACGACACGGTCAGGCTCATGGACGATCGTTTCGGTATGAATACGTACTCATTGATGTATCTGTTCAGGGATGAACAGCGCAAGATCTTAAGCGTTGTCATCGGTGAGACCATGGAGCAGTTCGAACACGCCTACCGTCTCCTCTATGATAGTAACCGAACCCTGACTGTCTTTTTATATAAGGCGGGAATGCCGGTGCCGGATGCGTTCCGCACTGCGGCTGCTTTTGTCCTGAACCTCGATATGAAGAAGGCTCTTTCAGAGGAGACCATGGACGCCGAAAAGATAAGAGGAATAATCAGCGAGATGACCGAGTGGAATGTTCCACTTGATAGCGTGAGCATCGAGTTCATTCTGAGACGCAAAGGCGAAGGAATGATGGATAAACTGCAAGACACGCCGTCGGAGTTTTCCCTCCTCACAGAGTTTTATGCGTTCATAGGACTGCTCGGATTACTCCCCATGGCCATAAATATCTGGCAAATCCAGAATAGCTATCACAAAATGGCGAAGACCGTCTATAGAGAATTTGTTTCAAGAGCAAAGGCGGGTGATGATGCCGCGGCAAAGTGGGTCGATGTGTACCGGGCAATAGGCGAGAAGCTCTCCTTTAACATGTCAGCATTGGTATCAGACAATTGATCGTGAGGGAAGAATGAAAGGGGAATTTATCCCTGTTCCGAGAATACCCGTTGCGACATACAGGCTTCAGTTCAATCATGGCTTCGGTTTTTCCGAAGCAGGAAAGATCCTTGAATTTCTCCACGAACTCGGTATCACTGACATTTATGCATCCCCCTATTTTCGAGCGCGCAAAGGAAGCCTCCATGGCTATGATATCGTCGACCCCAATGCACTGAATTCGGAAGTGGGGACAGAACAGGAGTATGATGAGTTCGTGAGTGAGCTGAAGCTACACGGGATGGGACAGATCCTCGATATCGTTCCGAACCACATGTGCATCGACAGCGACAACCCCTGGTGGATCGATGTCCTCGAAAATGGCCCTAGCTCTTACTATGCAGAATTTTTTGACATTGATTGGAGTCCTGCGGTCAGAAAGCTCACCAATAAAATACTCCTGCCCATTTTAGGAGACCAATACGGGAAGGTCCTTGAAAGGCAGGAATTGCAGTTGTCCTTTGAGGAAGGTTCTTTCTTCATCTATTATTATGACAACAAGCTGCCGATACTGCACAACACTTATATTTTCATATTACAACACCGCATAGATGACCTCAAAAATATCGTTGCTACCGAGGACCCTCACTTTATAGAACTCCTGAGTATTATCACCGCGCTTAGGCATCTGCCGCCATATACAGAAAAAGATCCGGAAAGGATTGCCGAACGGCATCGTGAGAAGGAGATTATCACGAAGCGTCTCCTCACCCTTTGCGACGAGAGTCCTGAGATAAAAGCTTTTCTTGACGAAAACGTCCGCATATTCAATGGCATCAGGGGTGACCAGAAGAGCTTTAACCTTTTGGATGAACTCCTCCGCGAACAGGTATGGAGGCTCTCCTACTGGCGTGTCGCGGCAGAAGAGATCAACTTCCGAAGATTTTTTGATATTAACAACATAGCGGCGACCCGTATGGAGGACCCAAGGGTGTTTGAAGAAACTCACAGGTTGATATTGCAACTCATCTCAGAGGGGAAGGTAACGGGTTTGCGCATTGACCATCCAGATGGTTTATATGATCCGGCCGGGTATTTTAAAAGGCTTCAGCGCTGTTGTTTTGTCCGGAGGCGCACCTTTGAGGAGGAGGGCAGGGGCAAGGGGAATGTTCCTTCTGGCGAAAACCAGGCTGACTTCGAGCCATGCCAGTCGAGGCAGTATGATGAGATAGTCGCGTCTGAGCCGCAATTCAAACCTTTTTACGTCATCGGAGAAAAAATCCTCACGAAAGGCGAAAAACTGCCCGATGATTGGCCGATTTTCGGCACAACGGGTTATGTCTTCCTGAATTCTCTGAATGGCATCTTTGTCGAGCCGGGAAATGCAAAGAGCTTTGATAAGGTCTGGTCCCGATTCATTAAGGCAAACATTAATTTTCAGGATATCGTATACGAGAAAAAGAAACTGGTGATGCAGGTCACCATGTCCGGCGAGATCAGCACCCTGGGACATTTTCTGAATACTATTACGGAAAAGAACAGACATACAAGGGATTTCACGTTAAACAGCCTGACAAGGGCAATCGTCGAAGTTATTGCATGTTTTCCCATCTACCGGACATACATAAATGCTGCCAGCATAAATGACAGAGACAGACAATATATCGAACCCGCCATATCCAAGGCAAAACGCAAGAATCCTGCCATAAGTTCATCTCTCTTCGACTTCTTGAAAGAAGTCCTGTTGCTTGAGTATCCTGAAGAGATCAGCGAGGAGAATAAAAGAGAATGGCTTGATTTTATTATGAAATTTCAGCAGGTTACAAGTCCCGTGATGGCTAAGGGAATTGAGGATACGGCATTTTATATTTACAACCGCATGGTCTCCCTGAACGAGGTTGGCGGAAACCCTGAACGGTTTGGTACCCCTCTGGATACCTTTCACGGACAGAACATAGAGAGAAATAAGTATTGGCCTCACGCACTTATTGCGACGTCGACCCATGACACCAAACGGAGTGAAGATGTGCGGGCAAGAATCAATGTCCTCTCGGAAATCCCTGAGAAGTGGAGTGAATGCCTGATACGGTGGAGTCGCCTCAATAAAAAGAAAAAAACTGTTATCGAAGGACAGGACGTGCCTGACCGCAACGAAGAGTACCTTCTGTATCAGACCCTCATCGGTGCATGGCCCAATGAAGCCGCTGATGCAGTTGAATATGAGGTCTTCAAAAAACGTATCCGCGATTATATGGTGAAGGCAATTCGTGAGGCAAAGGTCAACACAAGTTGGATAAGCCCGAACACCGCCCATGAGGAAGCGGCGATATCTTTTATCGATGCAATCATGGACAATACACCAAGCAACACGTTTCTGAAAGACCTTAAGCCATTCCAAAAGATGATTTCCCATTACGGCATGCTCAACTCCCTTTCCCAGACACTCCTGAAGATAACATCCCCCGGCGTTCCGGACTTTTATCAGGGGACAGAACTATGGGACTTCAGTCTCGTCGACCCTGACAACCGAAGGCCGGTAGATTATCGAGTGAGAAGCAAACTGTTCGATCAACTGAAAAAAAGCGAGTTAGAGATTGGACCATTGGAACTCTCCAGGAAATTGACTACCGGGAAAGATGACGGCCGGATAAAGCTGTATCTCATATACAAAGCCCTCACCTACAGAAGGGAAAACAGAGCATTGTTTGAGAAAGGTGAATACATCCCCCTTGAAGCGGGTGGCGTGAAGGCAGAGAACGTCTGTGCGTTTTCCCGCAGAGCGGAAAATTCAACAGTGCTGGTAGCCACACCGAGATTTTTTACAAAACTCATACAAAAATCTGGAAAGATACCGCTCGGCAAAGCCGTATGGAACGACTCTGTTGTCTTAATCCCCTTTGAGACTCCGGGTGCGCCTTATCGTAATCTCTTTACCGGAGAGACGGTGAAGACTCTCGATCTCAGAGGAATAACCGTTATGTATTTTTCCGATGTCTTCTCAAGCTTCCCGGTAGCTTTGATGGCGAGGACTGAAGAGTGATCGAGGCGTCCCTTCTCCATTTTTCTCTCTCGCTTTCAAGTCCCTCGCCAAGACCATGAACCGTAAATCGCCGATCGCCATGGCGGTGCATTGAGCGATACAATCAATAATAATGCCTGAAAAAAATATTTCTAATGGCCACCGCCTTCCGTTCCCTGGAGATGTTTGTGGATGGCATTGCTAATTTTTCTTGATTTATTCTCATCTCCCATGATACCTACTCGAAGTGTTATTTTAGAAGATTCGGCTGTGACGGATTCGATTTGAATCCACACATCATCTCCGTCAGCGAACTTTGACTTGATTTTTGCAGAAAGACTATCGTGGTTGTCTTCGATTATCGGGAGTTCAAGCTCCTTGAGTGCTGCGAGGGAAGCGTCATAAACCTTTGAGACGGGTGCATTCAGATCCTCATTGAGTTGACCTTTCACGTAAACAACCGTGCCCGCGCCCGCGGCCCCTCCCGCTACAAGTGCGACGCATCCTGACAATTGCACTGCCAAAAGCACAAACGACAACAGCATTGACAACAGCTTGAAATACTTCATGGTTTTGATCCTCCTTGCGTTTAGAAATACATACCTATGAAAGATGCAACCCGCCGTTGTGCTTTCCAACGCGCAATTGAAGCATCGGTTCTTCTTATACATAGAGAATCCCGGCCGACCCTCTTGAAGACTGCAGACCTTCCATTCATCGATATAAGATCAAAGTAAGTCTATCAAGCGTCTTGAACAAAGTCAACAGACTGAACCAGAATCCACCATCAAACTGAGACAAGCCGGTGGTTTGAGGATTTTCTAACAGTCACGGCCTCAGTTTCGGCGAAGAGAACCCCAAGAATCAACT
>JBEKCV010000023.1:0-54038 GCA_050014695.1 Thermodesulfovibrionales bacterium | reverse complement strand
CATTCGCTATAGCCATAGATGTTTCGGGTAATGTGCTGGTCGCAAACCAGGGCAGCAATACCGTTACAGAGTTAAACTCCGGCGGTGCGGTGCTTGGCACCTTCACCGTTGGTACTAATCCGTCCGGCATAGCCATAGATGCCTTGCGCAATGTGTGGGTCGCAAACCAGGGCAGCAATACCGTTACAGAGTTAAGCTCTAGTGGCGCATTGCTTGGTACATTCGCGGTTGGAAGTGAGCCAGTCGGCATAGCCATAGACTCTGCAGGCAATGTGTGGGTCGCAAACCAGGGCAGCAATACCGTTACAGAGTTAAGCTCTAGTGGCGCATTGCTTGGTACATTCGCGGTTGGAAATGAGTCAGTCGGCATAGCCATAGACTCTGCAGGCAATGTGTGGGTAACAAATTACGGTAGTATCAGCGTTCCTGGTAACACCGTTACAGAGCTAGGCCCCACCGGGGCACTGATTAACACATTCGCAGTTGAAAACAATCCGTCCGGCATAGCCATAGACTCCGTAGGCAATGTGTGGGTAACAAATTACGGCTACGCAAGCGTTATTTCCTTGGGAGGGGTGGCAACGGGACCAGAGTTCTTCCCGTATAGCGGTCCTATTTGGCCATTGTGATGTTTATCTCGCTTATATGTTAAAAGTAGAATCGCTCCGTGAGCTTACAAGCTTCCGGAGCGAGATTCTTTATTGATATCGAATTCGTTTTGTTAGGAGATAGACTAAGCGCTTCCAGTCACCATTTTTCATCCCGTAATTATAAATGATGGGTTCACACGGAAAAAAAAGATAGAATACGATTTGTAATACCTGTCTCCGAACGCCTTATACCCCTGGCCACTGTAGTATGCTGTTCCCCTCCTTATCTTAAGGACAATCGATGATAGACTGCGCACAGTGTATAACTTCTTTTTATAAGGATCATTAGTGCTTTTTAAAAAATTGACATAGAGACTATATAATAATAATGTTAGAGGTCAGTGATACCCGCTCATCCGATAAAGCCAAACCCTCCGTGAGGAGGTTGCGGAATGTGACAGGCCTCCAAAGTCAGGGATGGCTTAGTTGCCGAAAGGAGAGTATTTGGCAAGGTCGGCCTTTTTTTGTTTTGAACTGTGCCTGCCCGGCGACGAAAGAATTGATCGATATTTTTGTTTCCTATTGATCTTCTTGTTTCCTTTGGATACAAATAAAGCTATAGCTTTAGAATGTCAATCCTTTTAAATCAAGGTATTATTTATTGGCATAATGTTTGCTGTTAACACAAACAGTAGCTGGTGGAGTCTCTAGGAAGTTCTGCCTTAATGTTTTCAGGAGCGCGAGTTCTGCCCGGCGGGAGTGGTTTATAAAGCCACCTTCGTCATTATTTGAAGAAGGAGGTGAAGATGCAAATAGTGCGGTAAAGACTTCAGAAATCGCACGCTCCAGAGGCATAGAACGTAGCAGCTAACTTATTTAGCTAAACGGAGGAGAAAAAAACATGAAGAAGATGTCAATTTGTAAGAGTCTGTCGTCGAAGGTTCTGGTACTCTCTCTTGTTGCGCTTACTCTTGTCTTCGGAGGGATTGCTCTGGGGTATGGAGGAGGCGGATACGGAGGCGGAGGTGAAGGCGGAGGTGAAGGCGGATACGGAGGTGGTGGCGGATACGGAGGCGGTATCTCAGCTGGCCCGTGGACACCCACGAGCGATATCGGTACGAGGCATATTGCCATGGCCGGCTACGGCACCTGTTCCGCTTGCCACTTCAACCCCACCGGTACATATGTCCCTGAAATGACTCCTATCGACCTTACCGGTTTTCAAAACGTGGATATGGGAGACAATAAGCCCTGCGCCGAATGTCATGGCAACAATGTTTTCACTTCGCAGCTGCCCCAAGGCAGGTGTGGCGACTGCCATGCCATTAAAGGCGGCGGCTACGACTATTAAGACTGCCGACTGCTATTCCCTCGGGGAATAGCAGAATAGCAGTCGTTGCGCTCCTTTTGGGGCAGCTTGCGGGCTGCCCCGGCTGTAACCCGGCGTATGTTCTGGTACTATTACCAGGACATACGCCGGGTTCGTCCTTAGTCCTTCATAATCCTCAGCCGGAATTATGCCGAAACCGCTGTTCCGGTACGACAACCGCCGGACGGCTTATGGGTCTCAGAGGATTCAAGCGACAGGCTGACATATCCGCTCGATCCTGCATGGATGAGTTCCGAAGCTGAAACGGAATAAGACTGAAACACTACAAGAATCACTTCTGAACTTTTCCCGGGCACCGATCCTTAGCATTCTCAGCGTCCCCCATGATATAATGCTCTATCAAACTGAGGAGGGCACATTGGCAAAACCAGGAGCATATAAAAGCGAAAAGCGAAAAAAAGAGCTTTCACGCCAGAAAAAGCAAGAAGAGAAAAGACAGCGGAGGCTGAACAAGGGAGCCAACTCCCAACCTGACGCGGGAAAAAGCGATACGGAAGAAACAGGCACGGAAGAAAAAGGCGTAGGGCAGGAGAGTTAAAACACAGCATTGTTTTTTCTGCTTGGTTATCGGCTCCGTAGCAGGAAAAAATAACATGGCATTCGTATGCGCCGAGTGCAGATAACGCATGAGACTTCCTGATTGGATAAGGACGAAGAGCTTTTCCGGGCTTCATACTACCAAACAAATGCTAAGGGGCTACAGGCTGTCGACGGTGTGCGAAGAGGCCCGGTGTCCGAACATTGGTAGCTGCTTTTCAAAGCCGACCGCAACCTTCATGATTCTCGGCTCACGATGCACAAGAAACTGCGGGTTCTGTTCCATCGAATCATCATCATCGCCGTTGCCCTGTGATGACGAAGAGCCAGGGAGAGTTGCACTGGCCGCTCATGACATGGGGCTGAAGTACATCGTGATCACATCTGTCACGAGGGATGACCTTCCGGATGGAGGCGCATCGCAGTTCGCAAAAACCGTGAGCGCAGTAAAGGGAATGTTGCCAGGGGTGCGAGTCGAGGTGTTGACGCCTGATTTCAAAGGAGACAGGGCTGCCGTAACCATGGTGCTTTCCTCAGAACCGGACGTATTCAACCACAATGTGGAGACGGTGCCGTCTCTCTACCCCGTAGTGAGACCACAGGCCGATTATGAACGCTCTTTACTGGTCCTGAGGTATGCCAAGCTCACCGCGCCCTCTCGGCAGACGAAATCGGGGCTGATGGTGGGGCTTGGTGAAACCATTGATGAAGTCGTTTCCGTGGTGCAGGACATCCGCTCAACAGGATGCGATTTCCTGACCATCGGTCAATACCTCAGATCATCAAGGACCAATCTCCCTGTCGTGCAATATATACGGCCGGAGACCTTTGACCGCTACAGGGAGATTGCTCTTGCAATGGGTTTTAAAGGAGTTGCGTCGTCACCCTTGGTGAGAAGCTCCATGAATGCGGAAGAGATGTTTTTAGGACGGTGAATCGGAAAGAAGAGGGATGAGCCGGGAGGTTACTGCTCTGGGTCTCTACTGGAAGAATCCTTTTTTCATCCGTGGTCCTTATCAAAAAAAAGCGAATCTGTTATATTAAGAGCTGTCGGATACATCTTACTGATTGCTGAGGAGCTCAAATGTTGGAATTCAACAGGATAAAAAGACTTCCGCCCTATGTATTTGCCATCGTAAATGCCCTCAAGATGGAGGCGAGGAGAAAGGGTGAGGATATCATTGATCTCGGCATGGGGAACCCCGATCTGCCGACGCCCAAACACATTGTGGAAAAACTCTGTGAGGCTGCGAAAAACCCGAAGAATCACCGTTATTCTGCATCAAAGGGCATCACGCAGTTGAGGGTGGCCATTACCGAGTGGTATAAGCGGAGGTTTGATGTCGAGTTAGACCCTGAAACGGAGGCCGTGGCAACCATCGGGGCTAAAGAAGGGATAAGCCATCTTTCCTATGCAACCCTTGGACCCGGTGATGTCGCTATGACGCCGACCCCGGCCTATCCCATTCACCCCTACAGCGCGATTCTTGCGGGTGCCGAGGTCCGGTATATCCCAACGGGCAAGGGGTACGATTTTTTTGAAGAGATGGAAAAGGCGTTTAAGTCATCGTGGCCGAAGCCAAAGATGCTCATCATAAATTTCCCTCATAATCCGACAACAGAGTGCATAGAGGTAGATTTTTTCAAAAGAGTTGTGGAATTTGCGAAGGAACACAACATCTTGGTGATCCATGATTTTGCCTATGCAGATCTCTGTTTTGATGGATACAGGGCCCCTAGCCTCTTACAGGTTCCCGGCGCCAAGGACATCGGGGTTGAATTCTTCTCGCTGACGAAAAGCTATTCAATGGCGGGTTGGAGAGTTGGGTTCTGCTGTGGTAACCGGGAGATCGTTGGTGCACTCACCAAGATAAAGAGTTACCTCGATTATGGAATGTTCCAGCCCATACAGATTGCAAGCATCATCGCGCTCCGGGGACCTCAGGAGTGTGTAGGTGATATTCGGGACACCTATGAATCTCGTCGGAACGCCCTTGTAAAAGGACTTCTGAAGGCTGGCTGGAATGTCGAGCCGCCGAAGGCAACGATGTTCGTATGGGCGGAGATACCGGCCCCGTTTAAGAAAATGGGTTCCCTCGAGTTCAGCACATTCCTCATTAAAGAGGCTGGCGTCGCTGTATCTCCGGGGATCGGCTTTGGAGAGGGCGGCGATGACTTTGTGCGGTTTGCCCTTGTTGAAAACGAACACCGGATAGGACAGGCGGCACGGGGAATTAAACGAGCGCTCCATGGAATCAATTCTCATAGTTGAGGACAAAGAATCAATGGCGGAAATGCTGAAAGAGACCATTGAGACCGCAGGGTATATCCCGATCATCGCTAAAGACGGCAGCGAAGGGATAAAAAAAATTAGAGAAGAAAAGATCGACCTCGTCCTCACAGACCTCAAACTTCCCAAAAGAAATGGCATGGACGTGCTCATGGCCGCAAAGGAAGAAAACCCTATGATACCGGTGATCATGATGACCGCTTATGGCTCCGTGGATATGGCGGTGAGAGCGATCAAAGAGGGCGCGTTCGATTTTATCACAAAGCCGTTCGACACCGACCATCTCCTACACCTCATTAAGAAAGCGAGGGAGAATCAACGGTTAATGGCCGAGAATACCCTGCTCAAGGAAGAGTTTTCCTCGGTAATCGGCATGCCGAAGATAATCGGTAAAAGCGAAAAGATCGCCGAGGTTGCAAAAAATATCCAACGGGTCGCACCGACAAAGACGACCGTGCTGCTTCTCGGTGAAAGTGGAACGGGAAAGGAGTTATTTGCGAGGGCGATCCATTGTCTCAGTCCGAGAAAGGACTATCCCTTCGTTCCCATTAACTGCGCCGCCATACCGAGAGAGCTCTTAGAATCAGAGCTCTTTGGGTACGAGAAGGGTTCTTTCACCGGGGCAGAGATACGGAAACTCGGTAAGTTCGAACGTGCTGATCAAGGGACCATATTTCTCGATGAGATCGGAGAAATGGACATCTCACTGCAAGCGAAGATTATGAGGGTTATCCAGGAAGGCGAGGTTGAGCGTATCGGGGGGGTAAAACCCCTCACGGTGGATGTGCGTATCATCGCTGCAACGAATAAAGATGTCGGGAAGGCGGTCGCTCAAGGGAAATTCAGAGAAGATCTCTATTATCGGCTCAGCGTTTTTCCCGTACTGGTTCCCCCCTTGAGGGAGAGATTTGAGGACATCCCCTTACTCGTCGAATTTTTTGTAAAAAAATACGCTGATGAAACGAAGACCACGGTAAAAACCATTTCTCAAGATGTTCTGGACCTGATGATGAAGTATCCGTGGAAGGGGAACGTGAGAGAACTCGAAAACACCATCGAACGGGCGGTGATCCTCTGTGATGGAAATGTAATTACCTCTGAGCACATCTCGTTGCCATCCGCTTCAGTGGAGTCGTCTATAAATTCGTTACCGATGAAGGGAACGTTGGAAGAAGCCTCAAAGGAGGCGGTGAGGATTGCAGAGACGCAGAGGATCAGAAAAGCTTTACAGGAAACACGAGGGAACAAGAGCAGGGCAGCAGAAGCTCTTAAGGTCAGTTATAAGACCCTCCTGACTAAGATAAAGGATTACGGGATTGAGTGAGACGTTCTTGATGCTGTGCGGCGCAAGCGTGACCGCAGATTTTCAAGCGCGTCACATATCCCCGGTCATGACTTCCGATAGAAGGTCGTCCTCACAACAGCGTCCGCGGCGACAAAAAACATTTGTCATGGAGGAATATACATAATGTCGGGACATTCCAAGTGGGCTCAGATCAAACACAAAAAAGCTAACACCGATTCAAAGAGGGGGAAAATATTCACCAAGATCGTAAAGGAGATAGCCGTCGCTGCAAGAATCAGTGGCGGTGATCCCGAGGGGAACCCGAGACTCAGGACCGCGATAGAAAAGGCCAAAGAGGTTAATATGCCGCATGATAACATCAAGCGCGCTGTCATGAAAGGCACCGGAGAACTGCCGGGGACCTCCTATGAAGAATACACGTATGAGGGGTATGGTCCCGGGGGCGTGGCGGTTCTCGTGGAGGTGCTCACCGATAATAAAAACAGGACCGTTTCCGAGATACGGCACATCATGGCAAAAAATGGCGGGAATCTGGGCGAGGCTGGTTGCGTGGCGTGGATGTTTGAAAAGAGGGGATATATCCTTGTGGATAAAAGTAAAACCGATGAGGATACCTTGATGACCATCGCCCTTGATGCCGGCGCCTTGGATATGAAAAATGACCCGAAGGAGGACAGTTACGAGGTGATCACTTTACCGGAAGATCTGAACAGAATCAAGAACGGCGTTGAAGGGGCGGGGATGCCTGTTTCCCTTGCAGAGATAACCATGCTTCCGAAGAGCTATGTCATGCTCGATGAAAAAGCCGCGGAACAGATGATGAGGCTGATAGAGCTTCTCGAAGACAATGAGGACGTCCAGAATGTCTATGCAAATTTTGACATACCTGACGAAGTCATGACAAAGACCGGCAGATAATATACATATTTATGACTTCTATCCGGAACGCCGTAAAGAGAAAATTTCTTGCAGGATTGGCAGTATTAATCCCGGGCATCCTTACCGTGGCAGCGATCATCTGGTTTTTCCGGTTTATCGATGGCCTTCTGGGACCGCTGTTCGACGGGCTGCTCGGCTATCACGTATCAGGTCTAGGATTCATAGCAGCGTTCATCGTTGTCTTCATCGTCGGTGTCGTCTCCACCAATGTCTTGGGCAAAAAGGTGATAGCATTCGTGGAGAGGATTTTTCTGAGGATCCCCGTGCTGAAAGGCTTCTACACCGCTGTCAAGCAGCTCGTCGACGCATTTTCTCCGGAGAACAAGAGTTCATTCAAGGACTTTGTCGTTGTCGAGTACCCCAGAAAGGGAGCCTTTGCCTTCGGATTTCTCACAAAGGAATGTACCATTAAATCGGAGAAAAACGGCTGTGAATCGCTTCTCCGGGCTGTTTACATCCCCACAAACAATCTCTATCTGGGGGAGATCGTGCTCTTCAAGGAAGAAGAAGTCGTGTATACGGATATATCCATAGAAGAGGGCATTAAGATTATCCTGTCCGGCGGCATCGCCGCGCCGGCAAAGATCATTGAGGCCGAGCGATGAAGCTGGTCTGCGTTATCCTTGCCGCTGGCGTTGGAAAGAGGATGCATTCTTCGACCCCCAAGGTTCTCCATACCCTCTGCGGTAAGCCCATGCTCCAACATGTCCTAAATACCGTCGAAAAACTCAAGCCGGAGAAGAAGGTCATTGTTGTCGGGGAGCGGCACGATGCAATCACGAGCGCTGTTTCCGGTTCATTGATCTCCTATGTTTTGCAGAAAATCCCCAAAGGCACAGGGGATGCGCTTCTGAAGGCCGTTGTAGCGCTCGGCGATTTCAAGGGAACGATCCTTGTGCTGAACGGCGATGCACCACTGGTTACGGAGGATAGCCTGAAGCGTTTTCTGAGCCTTTCCGGGAAGAATAAGGATGCCGTTTCAGTTCTGTCCTTTCTTGCGGATCCCCCTGGGGCATACGGCAGAATTGTCAGGGATTCCTCCGGTGATGCCCTGCGGATCATCGAGGAAAAAGATGCAACCCGGGAACAGAAAAAAATAAAGGAAGTGAACAGCGGAATTTATGCTGTTCGATCTGAGGCCGTGAATCTTCTCTCGCGGATCAAATTGAATAGGGCCAAGGGGGAATACTATCTGACCGACATTTTTGAGATAGCAGTAAAGGAAAATATAAAGGCAGGAGTGTATTGCATCGGTTCAGAGGCTGACATGATGGGGATAAATACCCAACGGGAGCTTTTCAAGGCCGAGGGAGTCATGCAGCAGAAAATCATCGATGCCCTTATCGAAAGAGGCGTGAAATGCGTCGATCCGGCATCAACCTATATCCATTCCGCTGTGAAGGTTGGCGCGGGTACCGTTGTCTACCCCAATGTCCATCTCGAAGGAGACACGAGGATCGGTCGTGGATGCACTATCTATCCCAATGTGAGGATAACGGAGAGCACCATCGGCAACAACGTAGAGATAAAAGACTCCTCGGTCATAGAACACTCCACCGTCCAGCAGGGAGCACAGATCGGGCCCTTCGCACATTTGCGGCCCGGCTCATCCATCGGTTCCCATGCGAAAATAGGGAACTTTGTCGAGGTGAAGAAATCGTCCATCGGTGTCGGAACCAAGGCATCACATCTGAGCTATATCGGGGACGCCGTTGTGGGGAAGGGTGTGAATATCGGCGCCGGGACTATAACCTGCAATTATGACGGAAGGCAAAAAAACAGAACAGAAATTCAGGACGGTGTCTTCATCGGAAGCGACACTCAACTCATCGCACCGGTGAAAGTCGGCAAAGGTGCGTATGTCGGCGCCGGTTCTACTATAACCGAGGATGTCCCTGCCGGGGCACTGGCGATAGGTAGAGGGAAGCAGAGGAATATAAGAAACTGGGCACTGAAAAGACGGGCAAACGCCAGCGGCCGCGGGGCGGCAGCTGACGGTAAGCGGAGGGACTAAACGGTGTGTGGGATAATCGGGTATACAGGCAAAGGCGATGCCGTATCGGTAGTGCTGGACGGACTGAAACGCCTTGAATACCGCGGGTATGACTCCGCCGGAGTGGCATACTTTACTGAGGGAACGATTGCGATACGCCGCTGCAAGGGCAAGGTAAATAATCTCATCGCCCTCCTTGCGGCGGAGAAGCCCATAAGCCGCACGGCCATAGGTCATACGCGTTGGGCGACACACGGAAAACCATCTGAGGAAAACGCCCATCCCCATAGGTCCCATGGCCTAGTCCTTGTCCATAACGGAATAATCGAAAACTACTTGTCATTGAAAAAAGCGCTCATCGCCGAGGGATACGTATTCACATCCGAGACGGATACGGAAGTATTGTGTCATCTCATCCATAAATCTTCCAAGGACCGTCCCTTAGAGGATGCAGTGCGGCATGCCTTGAAAGATGTCAGGGGCACATATGCCCTTGCGGTAATCAGTGAGCGTGAAGAGGGCAAGGTTGTCGGGGTGCGGAAAGACAGTCCCCTCTGTGTCGGCCTTGGAGACGGTGAGTATTTTGTCGCATCGGATGTCCCGGCATTTTTTAACCACTCCAAGAAGGTGATGTTTCTCAATGACGGAGAAATGGCTGTCCTTACCGCTGACGGAGTTCTCGTGACAACAATCCAGGGAGTCGCTCTTCGCAAAGAGGTCACGACCATCGCGTGGAGTCCTGCCATGGCTGAAAAAGGAGGATATAAGCACTTCATGCTGAAGGAGATCTATGAGCAGCCGCGGGCAATTGCTGATACGTTGAGGGGAAGGTTCAGCGCGGAGAGCGGTGAGGTGAATTTGGAAGAGTTCGGCATGACGAAAGACGTCCTGAAGGCTATCGAGAAGATATTTATCGTTGCGTGCGGTACCTCGTGGCACGCGGCGCTGATCAGCAAATATGCTATTGAAGAAATCGCGCGGGTTCCTGTCGAGGTCGATATAGCGTCAGAATTCAGGTATAGAAATCCTCTGGTGAAGGCAGGGGACCTCTTTATCGCTGTTACACAGTCAGGGGAGACAGCTGATACCCTGGCAGCCCAGAAAGAGGCCAGACGCCTTGAGGCAAGGGTCTTGAGCATCTGCAACGTAGTGGGCAGTTCGTCGGTGAGAGAGGCAGATGCGGTATTTTATACCCACTCCGGACCCGAGATCGGTGTTGCGTCGACGAAGGCATTTACCTGCCAGGTAATCGGTCTGTACCTCTTTGCTATTGCTTTGGGATTAGCGAAGAAGGCGGTGAGCGCAGAGACCGCTGGTCTCCTGCTGCAGGAATCGCTTACGATCCCCGATAAAGTGGAACAAATACTCTCCGGTAACGAGGAGATAGAACGCATAGCAAAAGATCTGTTCAAGGCAGAAGGTTTTATTTACCTTGGAAGGGGTATACATTATCCCGTCGCCCTTGAGGGTGCCCTCAAGCTCAAAGAGGTCACCTACATTCATGCGGAGGGTTATCCCGCGGGAGAGATGAAGCACGGACCTATCGCGCTCATCGATGAAAAACTCCCCGTGGTCTTTCTGGCCCCGCAGGATTCGCTCCATGAAAAGATAGTCTCGAATATCCAGGAGGTCAAAAGCAGAGGCGGAAAAGTGATAGCATTACTCACGGCTGGAGATACCGAAGTGTCCGGACTCTCCGATTATCACATCTCGATCCCCCCGTCCAATACGTACCTCAGCACAATCCTGACGACCGTGCCGTTGCAACTCATCGCATATCATATCGGTGTGTTACGCGGCTGTGACGTTGATCAGCCAAGGAATCTGGCAAAAAGTGTTACCGTTGAATAAGTTCTCGAAATTGCCTCAATGTGGCAACTATTTTCTTGACGCAAATGCTATAATAACACCAACCCGTGATGTCGAAAGATAGCTTATTAGAAGGCTTGAATCCCCGTCAGCGTGAGGCCATCCTGCATTCAGAAGGACCTCTGCTGATACTTGCGGGCGCAGGAAGCGGGAAGACCACGGTTATCTCCCGCAAATTTGCATATCTCGTAAAGACAAAAAAACTCTCCAACCGATCCATATTCACGGTGACATTTACGAATAAGGCTTCCCATGAGATGAAAGAAAGAATTTCGTCTCTAACAGGGAAGGATATGAACGGTTCGTGGATCGGAACGTTTCACTCTCAGTGCAGCAAGATTCTCAGAAAGGAAATAGCTGCGGTAGGCTACAAAAGCGATTTCTCTATCTACGATGACGATGATCAGCGCAACCTCATACGGCATATCCTCAAGGAGTTCGGGATTCATGAGGCCCTTTACCGAGGCGTCGCGGCTCGGATAGGCGCTCTGAAAGCATCGCTCGTCGAACCCGAGGACTTCCTGTCCACCGGTGACGGATTTGGTTTTGATGAAAAACTGGCAAGGGTCTACGTGAGGTATCAGGACGAATTGAAGAGGAGTAATGCTCTCGATTTTGATGATCTCATCGGCATCACGGTAATGCTCTTCGAAAAGTGTCCCGGAATCCTGAAAAAATATCAAAGTGACTTCCCATACATTTTGGTTGACGAATTCCAGGACACAAACTACGCCCAGTACAAACTCCTGCGGCTCTTCGGCTCGAGTCATAGAAATATTTCCGTGGTTGGGGACGATGACCAAAGTATTTATCGGTTCCGGGGGGCTGATGTCACGCACGTGTTCCGGTTCGAAAAAGACTTCCCCGGCACCCGGACCATTTGTCTGGAGCAGAACTACCGTTCAACGCAGAACATCCTTGATGTGGCCGGAACGGTCATTTCAAGGAATCCCGTGAGAAAGGAGAAAAAGCTTTGGACAGGCCGGGGGTGCGGAGAGCGGGTATACCACTGTTGGTTGAGTGACGAGGATGAGGAGGCACGGCATATCGCAAGAACCGTCAAGGAGTTTTATTTGAAAGGGCAGCATGAGTACCGGGACTTTGCAGTGCTTTACCGGGTCAACATTCAGTCACGGGTGGTCGAAGAGGCACTGAGGGATGAAGGTCTCCCCTACCTCATCATGGGAGGCATCAGTTTTTTTCAGAGGAAAGAAGTAAAAGATATTGTTGCCTACATGCGCCTCATCTCGAATCGAAATGACAATGTCAGTTTGAGGCGGATAATCAATTGCCCTCCGAGGGGAATCGGCGCTGCGACCCTGTCAAGGGTGGAGCAGGAAGCCAAGAAAAAGTCGGAGAATCTTTTTGATGCCCTAAAACATGCGTTGAAGAACAACAGCGGGATGCTGAAAAAACCTCATGATCTTCTCGTCAGCCTTGAAGGATTCGTCACGCTCATTGAAGAGTTGGCAGCGGTGAAGTACAAATCAGCCGCCGAGATGTTCAAGGACATCGTCGAGAAGACCGGTTACCGGCAAACTGCCGACGAAGAGAGAATGCAGCACATTGATGAACTGATTGCATCGGGCACAGGCATCGGCGTGAAGGAGTTTATGGAAAAGGTATCCCTCATGACAAATCTCGATGATTCGGCGCAAGAGAATGCTGTTTCTCTCATGACCCTCCACACCGCGAAGGGCCTTGAATTCCCCGTGGTTTTCATAATCGGCCTGGAGGAAGGCTTGCTTCCTTATTTTAAAGCCGCGGACGATACTGACGAGATCAATGAAGAACGGCGGCTTTTTTATGTCGGAATGACGAGGGCGAAAGACGTTCTGTGGCTCACCGGAGCGGGTAAAAGGAGGTTGTACGCGAAGGTTCAGAATCAGGAACCTTCCCGGTTCCTTGCCGATATCTCCGGGGAATGTTGTCAGTTAATAGAAAAATCCGTCCGGTCGAATTTCACCCGGACTGTGGCAAAAAGATCTCTCGATTTGCCGAAGCGCATTTCGCCTTACATGACCGGCTGCCGGGTGAGACATCCCAAGTGGGGGGTCGGCGTTGTGCGGGATTGTTACGGCGATGGGGATGAAGAAAAGGTGACAGTTAATTTTCCCAATATTGGAATCAAGAAACTTGTGCTCAGATTTGCAAATCTCGAGAAAATTTAGATCCGCGATGATGAGCGCGCAACGCTTCATGCAGCGGGCAACGGTTTCAGGTGTCACGGTAAGGCATGACCATCGTGGACTGGTGAGGTGAAGCCATGCCTATAGCCGGAGCGCACATGGCTCATCTTGCCCGGCTTTCCCTATCCGAAACAGAAGAGGAAAGGTTTTCTCAACAGCTCGGCAGCATCCTTCTGTACGTGGAAAAGCTCAATGAGCTCGATACGTCCGGCGTTGAGCCGACCTCTCACGTAATCGCGATGCACAATGTTATGAGGGAAGACGTCCTGTGGGCCTCCCTCCCGCGAGATAGTGCCCTCGGGAATGCCCCTGACAGATCCGGCAATTTCTACAGGGTGCCGAAGATCATCGAATAAAGAATACCCATGTTACGGTGTATCCTCAGAGCAAAGATCCACATGGCGACAGTTACCAATGCCAATGTTGCCTATGAAGGCAGTATAACCATTGACGAGGATCTGTTGAAGGAGACCGGCATCATTGCCTATGAGCAAGTGATGGTGAGCAATGTGAACAATGGCGAGAGATTCGACACGTATGTCATTCCCGGGAAAGCAGGGAGCGGCGAAATCTGTCTGAACGGTCCGACTGCACGGAAGGCTGTGGTCGGGGATAAGGTGATTATATTCTGTTACAGTTATTTCGAGGCGGCTGAGGTTGGAGATTCCAAGCCGAAGATAATCCGTCTCGACTCGAACAATAAAATCATAGGAGGATGAACGGATGATGGATGAAAACAGAGGCCCCAGGACAGTTCCCTCCTGTTGCATCTCTCGTGTTTTCTCCTTCAGCTGTTGGCCTCGCAGAAGGCATGGATGAAATCGGCGTAGTCAAGGGTCTTCACGGTAAAGTTGCAACCGTCTCGGTGACCAGGCAATCCGCATGCGAGCAGTGCAAGATGGGATGTAACCTTACCGAGTCTGGCGCAGAAATAGAGGCGATCAATGAGGCCGGTGCGGAGATAGGGCAAAAGGTGAGGATTTTGATGAGTCCCTATTCCTATCTTAAGGGTTCGTTGCTTGTCTATGGGGTTCCGTCTGCCGCACTTATTTTTGGCGCCGTAATCGGAAAGGAATTTCTCAGTCCCCTGTTGAAGGCAGCAGACCCTGATATCCTATCAGCGATTGCCGGCTTCGGTGCATTCATCATATCGTTCAGCGTTGTTAAGGCGTGGAGCCGCAGGGTCGAGAGAAAAGCTGAATACAGACCTGTTGTGAAAGAGATTATAGAAGGATGAGACGGGAATCGCCTCTTCTCTCATTTCCTCTCCTCGTCCCTTGGATCAGAATTACATTTTACAGGGGGTGTTATGGCTAACTTCGATGTGAACAAAATTCGGAATGTTGCGGTTATTGCCCACGGAGGTGCGGGGAAGACCTCCCTGACCGAGTCGCTGCTTTACGTTTCCGGTGCAATCGACCGATTGGGCTCGGTGGACAATGGCACAGCCACTACTGACTTTGAACCGGAGGAAATAGCCCGAAAAATAACCATCTCTTCTTCGCTAGCTTTTTGTAGCTGGAACGGCCACCGGATAAATCTGATAGATACGCCGGGATTCATAAATTTCATTGAAGATGCCCGAGGGTGCTTGAGAGGGGTTGATGGTGCTGTCATCATTGTCAGCGCAATCTCCGGCGTAAAGGCCGAGACAGAAAAAGTTTGGAAATACGCCTGTGAATTCGAGATACCTCGAATCGTATTTGTGAATAAAATGGATAAGGACAACGCAAATTTCTCACGTGCCGTGGCAGAGACAGAAAAGTCCTTCGACGTCGAGGCGATACCTCTGCAGGTGCCCATCGGCGGCGGCAACACCTTTTCAGGCATCATTGATCTTATCGGCATGAAGGCGGTGACCTACACCAACGGCAAACCCGTTGCGTCGGAGATCCCTTCTGAACTTGCATCAGAGGCGGAGGGATACCGGAAAAGGCTCGTGGAAAAAATCGCTGAGTCGGATGACGCGCTCCTTGAGAGGTATCTTGAGGGCGGAGAACTGACGAATGATGAGATCATGACTGGAATCAGGGAGGGGGCACTGACGCGGAGGTTCGTTCCTGTTGCCTGTGGTTCGGCAATCAAGGCGATCGGCATAACGGAACTTCTCGACACGATGGTGCTCTGTCTGCCCTCTCCCCCGGAGATGGCGAGGATATCTCCCATTCGGGGGAAAAATCCCCGTGAAGGCAAGGATATCGAGAGAAGACCTGATGAAAAGGAGTCCTTCTCGGCATATGTCTTTAAGACCATAGCTGATCCCTATACGGGAAAACTCTCGATATTCAGGGTCTATTCAGGGATACTCAAGGCGGACTCCTCTGTTTTGAATACTGCGGCAGGGACAAAAGAGCGGGTGGGTCAGGTGTTCTATCTTCTCGGGAAAAAGCAGGTCCCTGCGCAATCGGTCGGTCCGGGAGAAATCGGCGTCGTGGCAAAACTGAAGGATACCAATACCGGCGATACCCTCGCGGATGAATCGCATCCCATTGTTTTTGAGAAGGTCAAGTTTGCTGAACCGATAATCTCTTACGCCATTGCCCCTAAGAGCAAGGGAGATGAGGACAAAGTGAGCACGGGCCTCCACAGAATACTGGAGGAAGACCCGACGCTCAAATTCCATCGAGATGAAGAGACAAAGGAAATGCTCCTTTCCGGCATGGGACAGGTTCATCTCGAGGTGACCCTCGAACGGTTGAAGAGAAAATTCGGGGTGGAGGTGATGATGAAGACCCCGAAGATACCCTACCGAGAGACCATAAAGACATCTGCTAAGGCTCAAGGCAAATACAAGAAACAGTCGGGGGGAAGGGGACAATACGGAGACTGCTGGATAGAGGTAGAGCCTTTACCAAGGGGCACTGGCTATGAATTCCTTGATAAGATCGTCGGAGGGGTAATCCCCCAGCAATATAGGCCTGCCGTGGAAAAGGGGGTTGTCGACACCATGAAAGAAGGGATCATAGCCGGATACCCGGTGATCGATATGAAGGTCACTTTGTATGATGGCTCGTACCACTCTGTCGATTCCTCTGAAATGGCATTTAAAATAGCGGGCTCCATGGCATTGAAGAAGGCATTCTCGGAGGCAAAACCTGTCTTGCTTGAACCGGTCATGAAAGTCGAGGTCACCATCCCGGATGAAAGTCTTGGCGCGGTAATCGGAGACCTGAATTCGAAGAGGGGCAAGGTGCAGGGAGTGGAGCCTCAGGCAGGGGGGAATCAGAAGATTATGGCCCTGGTCCCTATGGCGGAGATGTTGACCTATGCGAACCAGCTTCAGAGCATTACATCGGGCAGGGGACTGTACTCGATGGAACCTTCTCATTATGAGGAACTTCCTGGCCATCTTTGCCAAAAGATTATCGCTGAAAAAGAAGCAGCCAAGGAAGATAAGGCATGACGTTTCTTTTATAACTCTGTAATTTTTGGAATCAACATGGTGCGTGGTTTGCCGTAGTTGCATGATTGAACCCTGCGTTTTGGGTCAGGGTTGACGGACTGCAAAAGACAGGACGGCCAAAGACATCCTTCATATCTATATCTGTCAACTCAGAGCCTGAGCCGTTCCGATAAGGATGCCGGCTCAATAAAGAGGAGAAGGGAAATGGATATATCCCGCCGTAATTCTCTCAGAGTGTCCGGTGGCGCCCTGGCGCTATCGGATTGGAAAGAGGCCGAGTGGGCTCTCGACAAGACAGCAAAGAGGATTAGCGGACCAGAGACAAGACAGGTAAGTGGACGCACACTCAAAAGTCAAAGAAAAAGGGCGGGACGGTGAAGCGGAGAAAGACTTTATGTCGAGAGGACGGCATTGCATACGTGGGTAGCGCTACACACGATAAGAAGTGGTATGGGGAAGATATCAAATTGAAACGGGAACCGTTGTGAAAAAACTGCTGCCTGTCTTGGTGCTGTTTCTCGCGGCGTCTGTCGCCTTTGCCCAGGATAAACGGTATACGGTGCCGATCGAAGGTTCACCGGTTCTCGGTCCGGCAAATGCCCCGGTCACGATCATAGAGTTTCTTGATTTTCAATGACCGCACTGCGTGGCGGCCGGACCGACCGTCAAGCGGCTGCTGGGCGCGTTCAAAGGCAAAATACGCTTGGTCATAAAGAATTATCCCTATAAGTACCGTGACTACTCTCACCTGGCCGCAGAGGCATCGTTGGCCGCCTTAGACCAGGGCAAATACTGGGAAATGCACGATATGCTCCTTAGAAAATCTCCTCAGCTCGATAGAGGGAGTCTTGTCAAGTACGCTCAAGAGTTGGGCCTTGACGTGAAAACATTTGCCGACTCCCTCGACAAGATGAAGCATTCCGCGATGGTCGAAAGGGATAAGAAGCTCGCCGTCGACCTCGATGTATACAATACTCCAACTTTTTTTATTAATGGGCGAAAAGTGATCGGGAATAGGCCGTATGAATATTTCCAGAAAATTATAGAAGAGGAGCTGAAACATGCGAAAGAATAGGCAGGTACCCCCGTTGCATATTCTTTTTCTCTCCGGTGTTTTGTCCTTTATAATCACCATGAATGTGCGTGCCGGACAGCTCGAGCCTTTTAAGTCAGTGCCCGTTCCGGAAAAGAATGTTCAGACCCCCGCAAAGATCGAACTTGGCAAAAAACTTTTTTTCGACCGGCGGCTTTCAGGTGACGGTACTATGAGCTGTGCAACCTGCCATGACCCTGAACAAGCTTTCTCCGACGGCCTGGACATCTCTCTCAGCTACCCCACAACAAAGAACTGGCGCAACTCTCCCACGCTGATAAATGTGGCATTTCAGAAGCATCTTTTCCATGACGGGAGGGCGGAGACCTTGGAAGAGCAAGCCCTGTTTCCCATGATGTCCGCCTTTGAGATGAACAAGAATCTCGATTATCTTGAAGAACAGATTCGGGTGGTTCCTGAATATGCGGAAGCCTTCAAGAAAGTTTTTGGGGGAGAGGTGACGAGGGAGCGGATTGCCATGGCCATAGCCGCCTTTGAAAGGACCCTTGTATCCGTCAACTCGCCCCTTGACAGGTTTTTAAAGGGCGATACAAAGGCTCTCTCCGATGATGCCAAAAAAGGCATGGAGGTCTTCACCGGTAAGGGTAAATGCGCCGAATGCCACTATGGGGTCAACCTCTCCGATAACAAATTTTATGCCTTGAATGTCCCGGAAAATCCCGCCTTGGACAACGACCCGCGGGTGATCGCAACAGCAAGATTTGTGGGGAAGATATATAACTATAAGGATTACAGAACCCTGAATGAGGACCCGGGGCGATACCTGATTACGAAAAACAGCCGGGACTGGAAGGCTTTCAGGACGCCCACCCTGAGGGAAATATCAAAGACCGCCCCCTATATGCACAACGGGTACTTCAAGACCCTCGACGATGTGATCGATTTTTTCGATCAGGGAGGGGGCAAAGGAAACAGAGAACTGGTACCTTTGAGGCTGACGAGCGATGAGAAGAGATGCCTCGTGACATTCCTCACGGAAGCGCTCGCCGGTGATCCCATAGTCATACAGTATCCCGAGATCCCGTAGCGATTATGAATCTTGACGAGATTAAACAGGGGAAGCCCCATCTGAGGGAAACGATCGTACTTTACGAGAGGGTTCTGACCTTTGACGCCGCTGTTTTGAAACTCATCGGTACCATCAACGGCGACGATGTGGCCTATCCCGCCGCATTGGTCGGCACGATCGTAGAAAGCTTTTCGTCGATCTTTGCTGTCCCTGAGGATCGGCTGCTTCCTCTCAGGGAAGCATTGACACTCGGGCAGATAGACTTCACAAGGCTGCCCATGAACGAAATCCCGGCATTTTCGCTTCCCTATCACGAAGATGACCTCGCATTAATTCTCTTTCTTATCAGCAGGCCCTACTTCATTCGACGGGGAGAGATCTATCATCACCGTACGGGGAAAACCTGGGAAAGCGGAAAGTGCCCTGTGTGCACTGCAAAGCCTTCCCTTTCGTCCATCGACAGTGAAAACAGGAGGAAGTTATACTGTTCCTTCTGCGGCACAAAAGGCCATTACAGGCGCCTGGGATGTCCTCTTTGCCTGCACGAGGATCCCTCCGCGATCACTCTTTTCACCTTCGACAATGAGAGCGGTTTCAGGGTTGATGCCTGCGGCCGGTGCGGTTCTTATATCAAAACGGTTCTCAATGAGAGCATTATTGAGAGCCGGCTCACGCCGGATCTTGCGGACCTGGTGAGCCTTCCCCTTGACATCAGGGCTCAGGGGAAGGGCTACAGACGTCACTCGCCGAACGCTGTCGGAATGACAAGGATGGTTTGAAAGCACCGAGCGATTCCTTCTGGCGATTCATTCTTGCAGGTAATTGGGACCGGAAATGACGTAGTAAAATGTTTAAGAATATATTACAATACGACAAAATCGTTTCAAGGAGAAACATGTGGACACGGTGAACAAGAAAACGCTTATTGATAAGATATGGGATTCCTTCGCCTCTGTGAAACTCGCCGTTATCATATTCGCTCTGTTATCGCTCACTTCTATCATCGGAACGATCATTGAACAGAATGTGGACCCTGCAAAAAACATTAAAGTGATTTCTAAACTGTTCGGTCAGGCTGCTGCCCCCAGCCTTTTCAAGGTATTTGACAGCCTGGGGTTCATGGATATGTACCATTCCTGGTGGTTTGTTGCGATCCTCCTGCTCTTTGCGGCCAATCTCATCATCTGTTCCGTTGATCGATTGCCGAAGATCGTGAAGGTGGTGAGAGAGCCTATAAAGCCGCTCTCTGAAGACCGCTTCAAGGGATTCGGTATAAAAAAGGAGATCCTCCTGGCGGGAAAACCCGAGGCGGCGAGGTCAGTGGTTTCAGATGCCGTGAAGAGAGTTACGGGCTTCAACCTTGCAGAAGTTAAGGAAGACAACGGCTATCAGCTTTATTCCCAAAAAGGCAACTATACCAGGCTTGGCGTTTATATAACCCATTTCAGCATTCTTTTGATCCTCATCGGAGCCATAACCGGCGTTTTCTTGGGTTTCAAGGGCTTCCTGAATCTGCCCGAGGGTTCCACATCGACAGTCGCATACACACGGGACGGGAAAGAGCAGCCACTCGGTTTTGGTATCAGGTGCGATCTTTTTACCGTTGATTTTTATGGAAATACGGACATGCCGAAGGCGTACAAGAGTTTGCTCTCGGTAATAAAAGAGGGGAAAGAGGTGATGAGGAAGGAGATCAGCGTGAACGACCCTCTCAAATACGAAGGAGTGACCTTCTATCAGTCAAGTTATGGGATAGTCCCCCGGGGAGAGGAAAAGAGTATTTTTCGATTAAGGCTGACGCCCAAGGGGGGAAAGACAGAGGATGTGGAAGTGAAGTCTGGCGGGTCGTTCAGGATCCCCGGTACAAACCTTACGGGGACGATCGAGGACTTCTCTCCCGCGCTCGGGTTCGATCAATCGACGGGTAAACCGTTCACGTATGCCGAGCAGATGAATAACCCGGCCGTCTTGATCAGTTTCTACGAGAGCGGCAAGCGGATTTTCGGCGGATGGATTTTCAAGCGTATCCCTGACACGTGGAGGCTTCCCGATGGTAATATCGTGGAGTTTGCCGGTATCTGGGGTATCCAGTATACCGGCGTTCAGGTGAGGAGAGACCCGGGTGTGTGGGTCGTCTATCTCGGGTGTATTACCATGGCAGTCGGCCTCTTCATAACATTTTTCATGAGCCACAGGAGGTTATGGATAAGGCTCACTGAGGACAAAAATCGTACCCGTGTTGTCATCGGTGCCAGTGCGAACAAAAATAAGGCTGCCTTTGAAGCCAAGATAGATAAACTGACAAGCTTTTTAAGTAAAGCCCCGGAAGGAGGGAGATAGCTCTATGGATAGCTCCGTTTTATTCGGAATCACGACGGTGGCATATATTCTTGCCATGATTTTTTACATAACGTATCTCGCATTCAAAAAACCTCAGATCGGTTTCATCGCCACAACAGTCACCATAATTGGTTTTGTCTCACACACATTCGCGATTCTGTTGAGGTGGAGGGAATTTTACGAAATCGGAGGGATGGGCATACTCAGGGCGGCGCCTTTTACCAACCTGTATGAGTCATTGATATTTTTTGTATGGTGTCTGATCCTCGGGTATTTGATCATTGAATTTAAATACAAGAACAGGTCATTCGGCGCTTTTGTTACCCCCATCGCCGGACTCGCACTGGCATTTATAGACCTTACCGGCATGTCTAAGGAAATCCAGCCGCTCGTCCCAGCCCTTCAGAGTAACTGGCTTCTTGTCCACGTGATGATGAGCTTTGTTTCGTATTCAACTTTTGCCCTTGCATTCAGCACAGGACTGATGTATCTCATTATGACCACTGAAAAGAGAAATGAACCCTCCTATATTTTCTGGACAGCAACTATGGGAATATTGATCGTTTTGCTCATCACTATGGGGTTGGATTATCTCACGTATAAGGTTGCGGTTAAGAGCCCGGAGGGTCTTATCAGAAGCTATCTCTTCAAGGCAACGTTTCTTAACGATTCGACCGCGGTTTCTCTTGTCAGCTGGATAGCAGCGTTCGTATTCATATTCGTCTGCTGGAGGTACGGGTATCTGATGAAAAGGGGTGTCAGTGCCTTTTCCCCCAAAGCAGAGACCCTTGATGAAATAACGTATAAGAGCATTGCGATAGGCTTCCCTATCTTTACCCTTGGCGGCCTCATATTCGGAGCAATATGGGCGGACCAGGCATGGGGAGTTTATTGGAGCTGGGACCCCAAGGAGACGTGGTCATTGATAACATGGTTTATCTACGCCTTTTATCTCCATGCCCGCTTGCTCAGGGGGTGGAGGGGGAAAAAAATTGCCATGGTGGCTGTGGTCGGCTTTGTGGCGGTCGTATTCACCTATCTCGGAGTTAACTTGCTGCTTTCCGGTCTGCACAGTTATGGGGGCATGGAGTAATACTAAAGTTCCGTTTCCTTTGAACTCGCGATGTTTTTTCGGTTATTATGAGGAAAGGAGGTAATCCCATGAATAATATAAAAACGCTGATTCTGCTTGTCCTTTTGACTCTCATATTTGTCTGGGCGGGTGCAGCATTTGGTGGAAAACAGGGGATGACCATAGCGCTCTGCATGGCCCTAATGATGAACATATTTGCATACTGGTTCAGTGACAAGATAGTCCTCAGGATGTACGGAGCGCGAGAGGTTACGGAGGCGGAGGTCCCCGAACTGTTTGGCATCGTGAGGAGACTCAGCCAAAAAGCCCAGATCCCAATGCCCAAGGTCTATGTAATGGAACAAGACCAGCCGAATGCGTTTGCCACGGGAAGGAATCCGAATCATGCTGCGGTCGCCGTAACATCTGGTATATTGCGTCTGCTCAGTTCTGAGGAACTTGGCGGCGTTATAGGCCATGAGCTTTCTCATATCACGCATAGGGATATTCTTATCAGCACTATTACGGCCACCATCGCAGGAGCCATTAGCTATATCGCGCAGATGGCGCAGTGGGCGGCAATCTTCGGACGTCGGGGCGATGATGATGAGGGCGGGAGCCCTATCGCAGCCTTGGCGATGATGATCGTGGGGCCGATAGCCGCACTTGTTGTCCAGATGGCAATATCACGATCCAGAGAGTACTTTGCTGATGAAGAAGGTGCGAGGCTTTCTGGAAATCCCCGTTACCTTGCAAACGCGCTCCGCAAGTTAGAATCAGCATCTCAAAAAATACCCATGGATGCCAACCCTGCCACATCCCATATGTTTATCGTCAACCCCCTTTCAGGCGGGGCAATCCTTAAACTCTTTAGCACCCATCCACCCATAGAAGAGAGAATAGAGCGGCTTGAAGCGATGAGGCTTTAAGGCTTGACTCTAAATGCCCGAATTGTTCACAATATGGTCGACGTATGAAGGCCCTTGTTACTGGTGCAACAGGTTTTATTGGCAGCCACCTCGCGGATGAGCTGGTCAGAAGGGGCTACACGGTGACCTGCCTTGTGAGAAAGACCTCCGACCTGAGATGGATGGAAGGGCTTGAAGTAAACAGGATTTGCGGCGATTGCGAAGAAGAGGCTTCCCTAGAGCGTCTTGACCCTGCCTTTGATTATGTATTCCATCTGGCCGGACTTACCAAGGCGAAAAGGGAGGAGGATTTTTTCTGCGCTAATGCGAAAGGCACGGAGAATCTTCTGAGGGCCGTATCGGCGAATGTCTCGCGTTTAAAGCGCTTTATCTATCTGAGCAGCCTGGCTGCCGCGGGGCCGAGCAGGAACGGCTCGGCCCTGGACGAGATGAATGAGCCGAACCCTGTTTCCAGTTACGGCAAGTCTAAACGGGAGGGAGAACAGGTGACCTTGCGATACAAAGATACACTGCCAGTAACTATCATAAGGCCTCCTGCTGTGTACGGGCCCAGAGACAGGGATTTCTACTTTTTTTTCAAAATGCTTAAACGGGGCTTTTATCCGAACTGGGGAAAATGTTATTATTCACTCCTGTACGTGGATGACCTCGTCAGGGGTATGATCATGGCAGCTGAGGCTCCGGGCGCTGCCGGCGGAATTTATTTTTTATCGGACGGAATGGTCTACTCAGGCGAGGATATCGTAAATGAGATTGTGAGGGTTCTGAATACGAAGGTGCTGAGGGTGCGGGTTCCCAGGGCCATAATGAACCTCTTCGTAGGAATCAGTGAGCGACTCGGCAGTGAGGCGTCGATCATAAACAGGGATAAGCTGAAAGAGCTGAGTCATTCACACTGGGTGTGTGATTCCGGGAAAGCGGCAAGGGAACTCGGATTTATACCGCAAGTTATGATAAAGGAAGGAATGAAATGGACAGCAGATTGGTACAGGATTCATCAATGGCTGTAAAAAAGTCGACTGACATTTTTGAGAAATGTAATAAATTCACCCGGGCAAAGGAGTTGATGTCAGCCGGCCTTTATCCCTATTTCAGGATTGTCGAGAGTGCTCAGGACCCCGAAGTCCTCATTCGCGGCCGGCGCATGATTATGGTTGGTTCCAACAATTATCTCGGCTTGACGAACCATCCCAGGGTAAAAGATGCAGCCATGCATGCCATAGAGAAGTATGGCTCCGGATGTGCCGGCTCCAGATTCCTCAACGGCACGCTCACGATCCATGTTGAACTCGAGGAGAAGCTTGCACGCTTTATCAGGAAAGATGCGGCGCTCGTTTTCTCTACGGGATTTCAGGTGAATCTCGGCGTAATTTCAGCCATCGTGGGCAAGGATGATATCGTCATCATCGACAAGATGGATCATGCGAGCATTATCGATGGCTGCAGACTCTCCTATGGAGAGGTGAAGAAGTTCAAACATAATGATATGGCTGATCTGGAAAGAATTCTCCAGCAAAACGGCGGCAGAGGAAAGCTCATCGTTGTGGACGGCGTGTTCAGCATGGAAGGCGACATCGTCAATCTGCCCGAGGTTGTGAAACTTGCAAAGGCTTACGGTGCCCGGCTCATGATCGATGATGCCCATGGCATCGGGGTCTTGGGGAAAACAGGGAGGGGGACTGCGGAGCATTTCGGCCTCGAGGCTGAAGTGGATTTGATCATGGGAACATACAGCAAATCCCTTGCATCCATAGGAGGGTTTATTGCCGGTTCAGAGGAGGTTGTCCATTATATCAAGCACTTTGCCCGCTCCCTCATATTCAGCGCAAGCCCTCCGCCGGCGTCCGTGGCTGCGGTAAGCGCTGCCCTCGATATCATTGAGAACGAGCCGGAAAGAATACAGAAACTCTGGAGGAATACGAGGAAGATGCTGGAAGGGTTCAAGAGCCTTGGGTTCCAGGTCGGCCCGAGCGAAACCCCGATCATTCCCATTATCGTAGGGGACAATGAGACCGCTTTCAGGATGGCGGTGATGCTCGAGGACGAAGGGGTATTTGCCAATGTGGCGGTGAGCCCTGCTGTGCCAGATGGAAGGGCGCTCATAAGGACTAGCTACATGGCGACCCATACGGAAGAGCAGCTCGAAAAAGTACTCGGCGCGTTTGAGAAAGTCGGAAAAGCAATGGGGATGATTCCCTGACAACCGCCTTAAGAATCCTTGAAGTAAAAAATGGAAAAGATCTTTCCGATCATGGAATTTCCCTATTCCCTTTATTCACGCGATCCTCTGTATGCTTCGCCCCTCCGGAAGGTGATGAAGGAGCAGTTCTCGTCGAAAAATCCCTTTTTTCATCATGCGGAAGCAGAGTATTTTATCGCGAAAAGAGGGGGGGAAACGGTCGGAAGCATAGCTTCTATCACAAATCACAGACACAGCGAGTTTCACAAAGAACCTGTCGGTTTCTTCGGATTCTTTGAATCAATCAATGATCACGAGGTCTCTGACCTTAACTGCCAGGATGGCCCGTGGTCTCTTGACCACAAAGGGACGGCACAGGATTTCCTTTATTGTTCGGAGCGTTTGAAAGCCAAGACCGCATTCACCCCTCCAAATCCAAAGGAGTTCGCAAGAGCGACTCGTATAGCGGCATCTTCTTTGCAGTCACGATATTGATATCGCAGGAGGGTCTTTCCGTTCATAGTGGTGGTCGGAGAGATTACCCCTTCTCTCATGGTCATGAGCGTGAGCGCCGCCTCAGTCGCCCATGATCCCACAAGCATATGACCGGTCATGGACTGTATCGTTGTTGCGGGAATTGCTGAGGTCCTTTGTCCTAAAACCATCTTTCTTACCCGGGTTCCAGCGATATCGCCGATCTGTGTAGCTTGCCATGGGTATTCATATAATAACGGCGGCAGCAACTGCATACTGCGCAAAAGGGTCGAGCCTCTTTATCTCCTTCTCGGATAGGTATGCCTTTGGATCAAACCCGTTTAACTGCCCTGCCGCGTTCCAGGGAAGATATGAGGCGTCGAAATAGTGCCCCTTTCCATGTCTGGCTAAAGGAGTTACCGAGAGGGGTGACTGCACCTAAGCCTGTCACCACGATCTTTCCTGTTGTCCTATGATACCATAGGGGAAGAGAACGTATTGTTTTCAGTTTCGCTTTTCGTTTAAGCTATAAGAAATTGTCATGGCATTGATTAAGGATGACCGGTAATTGATAGGAGAGGTATTCAAGAAGAGGCGTGAGGAACTGGGGCTCGACCTCCTGAAGATATCGGGTGACTTGAGAATACGATCTGAATATCTGAAGGCGATCGAGGAGGACGACATCCAGAGGCTGCCACCCGATGTTTATGCAAAGGGATATGTGAGGGCGTATGCGCGCCTCCTCGGCTTGGATCCGGAACCTCTTGTTGGGCAATTAGAAGATCAGCTGACGTTCAGGAGAGGGATTGAGCCGGAACCGTCCGCTGTAAGGAAAAATCTTTCTTTTCCGAAGACCTTATATGTGCTACCAGTGCTGATTGCACTGGTTATAGTCCTCTTTGTTGCATTTCCAAGGAATAAGATTTCGTTGCCTGAACGGAGTGTCCCCCGAGTTCCCGTCCCTTTTTTGCCGCAGCAGGAACATCCGGTCACAGAAATGCCTGGACCTTCATCGCCTCGCCACGAAGATAATGCCTCTCCTCCAGCTCAAGAGCAAACATATACGCTGCGCATCACCGCCAGACAGACCACATGGTTGCGCATTACCATGGACGAAGGCAAGACCGAGGAGGTGCTTCTGAAGCCAGCTGAGTCAAAAGAATGGACCTCACAAAACGGGTTTGCCCTTAAGATTGGAAATGCCGGGGGGATAGCGGTTATGCTGAATGGTAAAGACATGGGAACTTTGGGAGAAGAGGGACAGGTCTTACGGATGAGGCTTCCGGCGACGGAAGTCCGACAACCGGTACCTGAAGAGATAAGGTGAATCTTCATGTCTTTGTTTTCCCTCGGCACCATCAGTGATCGTGTCGGCAAGAAGACCGTTTTGTTCCTGGTGTTGCAATTTGTCCTTGCCATCCTTTTCTTTGGCTATCGCGCCTATAAAGACTCCAGCGCAGAATGTATCGCGTGTCACGGCAATAGAGAGAAACTGCAGTCGCTCGGGTACCCGCAGTTCTATGTTACACAGGGAATGGTCGAAAAGGAGAGCAACCATCCCGGCGTAAAGTGCCACGAATGCCACCTCGGAGACGGAAGGGCGAAGGAAACGGAGAAGGCTCACGGGGGCATGTTGAGACCCCTTTTCCTCGGCGATTCGGGCGAGCTTCTTGACAGGAAAAAAGTTGCGCCTCAGCCGTTGGTTCCACACGGAACCGACAGGATCCGGGAATTACTGCCGTCCAATCCTGAGGTGCGAAATGTCCTCTGGCAGGACAGGAATCCCGAGACCCTGAATTTTGACCCGGCGATAGCACAGAAAACGTGCGGCAAGTCGAACTGTCATCCTGAGGAACTGAAGCAATTCAGGACAACGATCATGGCCACGAATTTCAGACAGCGCACCATGAAGACATGGTTGAGTCCGTATGGTCCGCACAACTGTGGCCCCTCCTTTGCAGACATATCAGCTTTGCCTTACCTCAAAGACACAGGGTTTGATTTCAAGAACACCGAGGAGATAGCGAAGGATCTCAATACGGGTTTTTCCAGGCAACAGGCTGTCGCGAAGCAGAAATTCTGTAATGTATGCCACGCAGGCTGCCTGGACTGCCATTATGTGCCGGATAAGGAAAAGGGAGTGCACGCATTCACAAAGAAGCCTCCCTCGGAAAGCTGCGCCGGTTACGGGCGCGGTACAAGCGTCTGCCATTCCGGAGCTATGCAGAGCAGAAGAGGAGAGACGTATATCGGGGGGGATTATTCGATCCCCACGGGTATGACGCCCGATGTGCATTATAAGAAGGGCATTCATTGTGCTGACTGTCATCAAGCGGGTGAAAAAGGAATGGGGGACATGCAGCGGAAAGCGACATGTCAGGATTGCCATATGGAGATCGAGGAGGCGCATCAAAGGGGTATCCATAAGAACCTCGATTGCGGGACGTGCCATATCCGTGAACTTGGCGGTTATCAGATAACCATATGGGGGCCAGGCTACGTAGCGGGAAGGCCAAACCCCTTCAAAAAATATTCCCTCTATTACGGAATACAGAAGCCCCCGATTCTCATGAAAGACCAGAAGGGAAGATGGATGCCGGTGAAGGTATGGCCTCACAGCGTCGGAAATATAAAACAGGATGTGAAGCCTTCAGAGAAGATACAATTCCGGTGGCCGAACGGTGAAACGAGGGATGCCTATGCTGTTATGGGAACCATTGACTCCGTGCCAGGCGACAATAAACATCTCCTCTGGATCGAGATCCAACAGGCGGCGCATCCCTTCGGGAGGTCAAGGACGTGCCAAAGCTGTCACGCGAGCGAGTCGCAACTCTCCCTATCGACGTGGGAGTTCCAGGATGATCAGGGCGCAGAGCCGTTCAGGGGCACTCATAAGATCGTTGCAGATATCCATGGCCTGAGGATTGAAGACATCAAGAACACAACCCCCATAGTCCTCCTCGAGGGGGCGAAGCTGGAGGATTTTGCATCGTGGCTTTATCTAAAGGACAGGTGGAAGGCCATCGGGGATTTCTCGATCAGGACCGATAAAGCGAAGTATAAGAAGTCCCTGACCATATTCCAGAACATTGAGAGGGAACTGAAAATCCTTGATACGAAGGCAACAGGGCTTGACAAAAAAATGGCGAGACAATATCACGATTTAAAAGGTGCCATGCTTCACGATCCCGAAGATGGCGGGAAGATGATGGATAAATGGATTGTGCATCTTTCCGGAGCTGGGTATAATAAAAATGGAATAAATAAGTGAGTAGTCACATGAAGTCAGTCTTAACCATAGCGGGCTCAGATCCTACCGGCGGCGCGGGGCTCCAGGGAGATCTCAAGGTATTCAGGGCATTTGGGGTCCATGGTCTTTCTGTTCCTGCAGCCCTTACAGCTCAAGACACATCCGGTGTCGAAGCAGTCCTTCCAGTAGAGAAAGGATTCTTCGCAAGGCAGTTGGATGTACTCTTACGCGACATCAGACCCGATGCCCTGAAAGCGGGAATGCTGTATAGTGTTTGGGCGGTTGAGGTGCTTGCCGAGAAGATAAAGGGTCTTTCCCTCACCAATTTCGTTCTTGACCCGGTCACGGTCTCGTCGACAGGCACAAGTCTTGTTGACGAGGGGACCCTCGATGAAATCCGAGAAATGCTTTTTCCACTGTCACGGGTGATTACCCCGAATATTTATGAGGCGTCCGTCCTTACAGGAATGAACGTGGAAGACGAAGCAGATATGGAGAAAGCTGCATTGGCATTGAAAAAGATGGGGCCCGAGGTCGTCGTGATCACCGGAGGTCATCTCGAAAGGGTGACGCTGGACGTATACTATGACGGAAGCGATTACCATGAGATAGAATCCTCCAAGATTGACGGTGAGTACCATGGGACGGGGTGTGCATTCTCGGCTGCCATCGCAGCTTCTCTTGCCAACGGCCATACTCCTCTCGAGTCTGTGAGAAAGGCAAAGGAATTTGTGACCGTAGCGATACGGAAGGCCTACCATCCCGGTAAAGGAATGGGACTGCTGAATCTATAATGTCTAAGATAAAGACCTTCTATCAGTGCCAGGCGTGTGGTTATGCCAGCCCGAAATGGCTTGGAAAATGCCCTGACTGTGACGCATGGAATACGATAGTTGAGGAAAAATCCTTTAGCGACACATATCGGGCAGGGCACGCAGTCCATGCCTTGCCGCAGCCTCAACCCCTGAACGCCGTCTCCGGGGGCAGGGAAAAGAGAATGCCCACCGGTATTCAAGAACTTGACAGGGCGCTCGGCGGAGGCGTCGTGCAGGGCTCTGTAATCCTTGTGGGAGGCGATCCGGGGATTGGAAAGTCGACCCTTCTGCTTCAGACCGCATCGCACCTTTCCGAGCGCGCGGGGAAGGTCCTGTATGTATCGGGTGAGGAATCGCCGGAGCAGATAAAGCTCAGAGCGGAGAGGTTATCCATAAACTCCGATAAGATAATATTGCTCTCCGAGACGAATCTCGAAGGCATCATGGGTGCGGCAGCGGGCGTGTCGCCGGGCGCGGTCGTCATAGACTCCATACAAACCCTGTACACCGAAGAACTTGCCTCGGCTCCGGGATCAGTGGGTCAGGTCAGGGAATGCGCTGCCAGGCTAGTGTCTTTTGCCAAGCGGTCCGGGATCGCACTGTTTATCATAGGGCATGTCACCAAGGAAGGCGCGATAGCAGGGCCTCGTGTCCTTGAACACATCGTTGACACGGTGCTATACTTCGAAGGGGATAGAGGGCATTCATTCCGAATATTACGCACCGTAAAAAATAGGTTTGGTTCCACCAATGAGATAGGGGTCTTCGGAATGACCGACTCCGGACTAATCGATATCGAAAATCCGTCTGAATTGTTCCTCTCGGAAAAACCTCAAGACGTTGCCGGCTCTACCGTGGTTGCGTGCATCGAGGGGACACGGCCTCTCCTTATTGATCTTCAGGCATTGGTTTCACCAACGACCTTTGGCATGCCGAGAAGGACCTGCATGGGCATTGATTTTAACCGGGTGAATCTTTTGGTCGCGGTTATGGAGAAGATATCGGGAATGCATCTCGGCGGAATGGACATATTCCTTAATGTCGTGGGAGGGATAAAGATTTCAGAGCCGGCTGTTGACCTCGGGATTATCGCGTCCATAGCTTCATCCTTTCGGGAGACCCCCGTTGACTCCAGGACGGTGGTCTTTGGTGAAGTCGGCCTCGCAGGGGAAATAAGAGCGGTAAATCAAGTTGATGCGCGGATTAAAGAGGCGGCAAAGATAGGATTTCGGCGGGCAATAATCCCGAAGACCAATGCAGATAAGTTGAAGAATAACGCCGGTTTTGAGACTATCGGCGTCAATAGCGTTGATGATTTTCTCGAAGTTGTTCTTATATAGAGGCAAGAGGAAAAGAGTAGAAGGTCGCGCCGTACTGTGCATCCTCTGTTGTCTTTTTTCCCTCATCCTCTCCTGTTCCACAAATTCCACAAAGAGAGTCGAAATCCCCACCTACGTTGGTGTCGACCCGAGGGAGGAGATGGTGAGGAGGGACAATGTCGCATCGATCCAGTCGACCTTTTCCATAGAATTTGAACGAGACGGTGGCGTTATCAAAGGGGATGCTGCGCTTCAGGTTACTCCGGATGCCCTCTCTCTCAGGATCTACTCACTCGGTTTCCTCGTGGCGGAGGTCACATCGGACGATACGATAACGAAAAGCGATCCCCCTATTGACAGGAACCGGCTTGTGATGCTCGTAGACGGCATCAGAAACAGTTTCTTCTGGTGGTCCATCAAGGGCTATGATGTACAGGAGGATGAGAAGACGTACCGGCTCTCGAATTCATGGAGAAGTCTTATCTTGGACAAAAGAACACTCTTGCCGGAAAAACAGATCATAGAACTGGAAGACGGCAAGCAACTGAATGTCGTCTACGAAGAACCTGAGCATATCGGAGGCATATGGTTTCCGTCGAAGATGCGCATCGGGCTCTCCCGCCAGTCCGTAAGCCTGAAGATCAGGACTCTCACCGTCACTCCTCGGTGAATCCGAGGTCGATGGCGACAGCCTTGATAATCTTCGAATCAATATGTCGTGCCTTGAAGAGGTACCCCTCGAGAAGGGCATTGTCGCCGATCGTATTGATGAGCCGAGGGGTGCCGCTTGAGTAGCGGTAGATCGCTGTGAACGCTTCGTCAAGAAAGATTTCATCAGTGCTCCCCGCTACGGCAAGCCGATGTTTAATATAATTCGTTGTATCATCCTCAGAAAATGGTCTGAGGGTGATCTTCATCGCCACCCTCTGCTTCAATGGCTCGTCAAGAGAGAGGACGTCTTCCAGGCCGGAAAGTCCAAAGAACAGGAGATTAACCATCTTGCCGTCAGGCATTTCCATGTTCAGAAGACCCCTGAATTCCTCCATGATCTCCTTGGATTTCAACATCTGCACCTCATCCATGAGGAGGACGGCTGTTCTGCCGTTTTCATTGATCTCAACGAGCCTTCTATAAATATGGCTCAGCAGTTCGACCTTATCCTCGGATAGGGGGGGAGTGATCCCGAGCTGCATGGCGAATTTCTTGAAAAGCCATTCGGAGCTTACCGAAGAGTGAATGATAACCAGGAGCGTCGCCTCGTACTTCGTCTCATCCAGTTCTTCAAGGAGCCTTCGTGCGAGGGTAGTCTTGCCGGCCCCGATATCACCGATGACAACAGCAAGCCCTTTCCTGGTATCGATGGCATACTTGAGTTTGGTGATGACATTGGCGTGGTGAGGACTGCTATAGTAAAACCGGTTATCGACCACATTTGAGAATGGGTGTTCTCTGAGATGATAATATTCGAGATAATCCATAGATGATCGCTACAGGTAAGAGACCCTGCTCTTTTTATCTTTGGCTGGCGGAGGCGGTTCTTCTTTCCCCACCATGGTCCTGAGAAGATTCAGTTTCTCCGAAACTTCCCTGAACCGAGAGTCCCGGCCATAAACCTCGCTGAAGAGTTCGAATGCCTCTCGAAGGTTACCGTTTTTCTCGTAGGCAACCCCAAGGTCATATTGGGCTCCCCAAAAAGACTCGTCGCGAGTTTCTATTCCGCTCAGGGCATGTTTGAACGCGTCGATCGCGAGGGGCAAGAGCCCCTTTTCCATGTAACAGATGCCGAGCATGCTCATGGAGGGGACATAATATCCATGATCTTTCCGGGATGTCTGGAACTCTTTTATCGCGTCGTCGATAAGTCCCATCTCTTTATAGGCAATGCCGAGATTATAGTGCGTCTCATAATCCTCCGCCTCGAGCTCGTTCTCCAACCCCTTCTTGAACTCTTCAAAGATATCAAGCACATCACTATCAAACTGCGGAGCCGGGCTCTCCGGTGCTTCAATGGTCTCTGTTTCTGAAAGAGTAAATTCCTCCAGCGAGAAGTCTTCTTCTGCCGATGAGCCGGAGGGTTCTTCCCTCACGCCGAACGATGCGGGCATCTCTCCTTGAAGCGATGAGACCTTTTTTTGGAGGTCAGGATTTCCAGGAAAAAGAGTGAGTAGCTTCTGGTATATTCGCAGGGCGTCCTGAGACAGTCCCTGGCGCATGTAAAAATCAGCCTCCGCGATATCTTCGCTATAATCATCCAAATCGGAAGAGCCAAACTTGTTCGAAACGCCGGGAGGAGCTGCCGGAGGTTCCGCTTCACCCCCCGGGGATGCCGGCTCTAAGAGCCTCGGGTCGCCCGGGTTTATCTCTGCGGCCTCTCTTGTGACGCCCTCCCTCTTCTCACTATCGCCCTGCTTGTCATAAAGTTCCGAGAGTATGAGGCATTCGGAAACCGCCCTCTCCTTGTCATCTGTTTCCCGGTAGAGTGACTTCAGTTTCAGATGGATGTCGATATTTTCCGGCTCTCTCTTATTGAGACCCTCGAGAATCTCCTTCGCCTCATCAGACAGACCGTATTTGATGAATATGTCAGCGTCCACGAGCAGTTCCTCTGTTGTCTTTTCCTGCTCCGCGGAAGGGGTGTCGATCCCCGTCCTTATTTCCTGCCCAGCGAGCCTCTTTTTCAGCTCGATATCATCCGGATGGATCTTTAATGCATTCCGGTAATAGGCAAGCGCATCATCCTGAAGGCCTCTTTCAGAAAGCAGATCGGCCAGTGATATGCTCTCGCGAAAAGCTTGTTCCAGATCATCACTTTGCAGGTAAAGGGATACGAGAAGCTTCCCTATTCCTGTCGGGTCAAGATCCTTGAATCTCGTTGCAAGGGCTATGGCGCCTTGGACATTCTGTTCGTTGATGAATGAGTCAACTACGGTTCTGTATGATTCCCAAGCCTTTTCGCGGTCCCCCGCGGCGAGATAGGTATCCCCTATGATCCTCCGCGTCTCGGAGTCCGTGGGACAGGCTTCAATGACCGAGGCGAGGCAGCCGATGGCTTCGTCATACGCCCCGGATTGCGTGAGCAGCGATGCACATCGTCGCAACGTCTCAAGATCACCAGGTTCCGCCGCAAGCACTTTCCTGGCGTACTCAATAGCCTGCCCGATGTCTCCTGCTCTTTCGGCGAGGGAACTCAGCCCGAGAAGCGCTTCTTTATCATCAGGGTGAGCATCCAGGGCCTTCATAAAATAATCCCTTGCCTGCTCGAAATCTTCCCTGTCTCCACAGAGTTTTGCTGTGATCAGGTATTCACGGACAGCATGAGATATGAGACCCTCCTTTAAGAAAAGCCCTGCCACCTTGTCCCTGAGGGGGATATTGCGAGGAGAGAGAGAGAGGATCTTTTCATAGATAGCGAGGAACCTGTCTTTCTGCCCGTCTTTTGAGAGGATATCGGAAGCTGCGAGATAGTATTTTATGGCATCGGTGAACAGTCCCTTCTCCTCGCTCAACTCGCCCAAAGCGGTATATGAGTCAGCGTCTAAAGGATCAACGTTGATGATCTTTCGATAGAGGGCAAGGGCCTTCAAGGAGAAGCCCCCTTCCCGAAGATATGTTGCCGCCTTATGGAAATTTTCTACGGCCGACCGTTTGTCACCTTTCTTGAAATAGAGGTCACCGATTGTATTATAGATATTCGCATCAGAGGCTTCGTCTCCGAGCTTCTCCCATTCGGCGATAGCCTTATCTATCTGCCCTTTGGAAAGATACTTTTGTGCTTCTTTAATTATGGCGGCCTTGTCTGGCATGTATACTATTGAAGGTATCATAATTGGCAAAAAGTGTCAATGATGAGAGATAATGAGGGATACGGTTGCCGCGGCTTTATGAGAGGCTTTTGCAGGACGGAACCCCGCGGGATGGAATTCCTTGACTTCATGAGAATCTCTTGGATAAGATAATCTACTGAGGTTTTGATGAATGTTGTAATCGGTTGTGACCACGCCGGGTTAGAGCTTAAACTGGAAATCATTTCCCTTCTCAGAGAGATGGGGGTAGAGTGTATTGACTCCGGCACCAGTGACCTCCAATCAGTGGATTATCCCGACTACGGAGAACGGGTGTCCCAGGCTGTCAGTGCAGGGGCGGTGGAGAGAGGGATACTTATCTGCGGTACGGGTATCGGTATGTCTATTGTGGCGAATAAGTTCTTTGGCGTGAGGGCGGCGCTCTGCAATGACCTTTTTGCAGCGAGGATGAGCAGATTGCATAATGATGCCAACATCCTTGTAATCGGCGGCAGGGTTGTGGGGAAAGACCTTGCCAGAGAGATTGTGCGCGTGTGGTTTGCGACATCCTTTGAGGGTGGGAGACATATAAAAAGACTGTTCAAGATAAGACAGATAGAGGAAAGGATGAGACAGACAGGAGATGAAACGGGAACCGCTAAGAATTGTTGATCCAGAAGTGTATGATGCTATCCTGAACGAAAAAAAGAGGGAGCAAAACAAGATTGTCCTGATAGCTTCGGAAAATTATGTGAGTCGAGCCGTCTTAGAAGCGCAGGGTTCCATATTTACGAACAAATATGCCGAGGGCTATCCCGGCAGGAGATATTACGGCGGCTGCGAATATGCGGACCACATAGAGAATCTGGCCATAAAACGCGCTCAGGAGCTCTTTGGCGCCGAACATGTCAATGTCCAACCCCATTCGGGCTCTCAGGCCAACATGGCGGTATATCTTTCAGTGCTGAGGCCGGGGGATACCATCCTCGGCATGAGCCTCAACCAAGGAGGGCATTTATCGCATGGCGCGAAGGTCAATTTTTCCGGCATTCTCTTTAAAAGCGTCACCTATGGTGTGAACAAGGATACTGGCTATATCGATTACGACGAGGTGAGAAGGCTTGCGAGAGAGCATCAGCCAAGGATGATTATTGTCGGTGCAAGTGCGTATTCGAGGATACTGGATTTTGCGGCATTTGCTGATATCGCAAAAGATTCCGGGGCATTGTTAATGGCTGACATTGCTCACATCGCAGGCCTTGTGGCGGCGGGGATACATCCGTCGCCGGTTGCGCATGCGGATTTTGTTACGACAACTACCCATAAAACCTTCCGTGGACCGCGGGGGGGCATGATTATGTGCAGAACCGAATACGGCAGGGCAATAGACAAGATGATCTTCCCCGGGATACAGGGAGGGCCACTGGTTCATGTCATTGCGGCAAAGGCGGTTGCACTCAAAGAGGCGTTAAGCAAGGAGTTCCATGAATATCAGAAACACATCGTGAAAAACGCCCAGAAGCTTGCTGATGAGCTGATCAAACGGGGCTTCAAGATTGTATCGGGCGGAACGGAAAACCATCTGGTGCTCGTAGACCTTACGGACAAGAACATAACGGGCAAGGAGGCAGAAGAGGCGCTTGACACGTCGGGGATAACGGTGAATAAGAACGCTGTTCCCTATGATTCCAGACCGCCGGCAGTGACGAGCGGCATCAGACTGGGAACCCCCTGCGTCACAACAAGAGGAATGGGTGAGACGGAAATGGTTGAAATAGCGGAGATCATCTCAGAGGTCTTGAGTGACAGCAAAAATGCCGCCGAGATAAAGCGTCTCTCCCGGCGCGTAAAGAATCTCTGCCTCAAATTCCCCATCTACTGATGAAATGCCCTTTCTGTGGAAACCTTGAAGACAAGGTCATCGATTCCCGCACGAGCAAGGAGGGAGACTCCATTCGGAGAAGGCGTGAATGCCTGAAGTGCGGGAAGCGTTTTACATCCTACGAGCGCGTTGATGATGTTGTCCCCATGGTCATCAAGAAGGACAGCAGGCGGGAGTCCTTTGATCGGGGGAAGATTCTTGGCGGACTCAAGAAGGCGTGCGAAAAAAGACCGATAAGTGTCGATCTGCTTGAGGGAATCACGGATGCGATCGAGAAAAAGCTCACGGGTATGGGGGTGAAAGAAATATCCAGTTCGTGGGTTGGTGAGGAGGTTATGAATTCCCTCAGGGAAACAGACAAGGTGGCATATGTGCGGTTCGCTTCGGTCTATCGGCAGTTCAAGGACATCAATGAATTATTGGATGAGGTGAAGAACCTCTTCGAACATCAGGACAGCTGATTGTCTGGCGTGTTATTGTCCATCATAAATTTGATTCCCGCCCGGTATGCATGACCATCAACCTTTCTGCACCAGGTAACAATTCCGCTCTTCCGTTCCCCGTTGGTGAATTCGATCAAGTGCCCCGGCTCTAGAGGATAATCCGTCTTAATGCCGATGCCTGTACCGCTGATATCGATGCCTTCTCCCTTGAAAGTCAGCGTTGTGATCTCGCTCGCATCAATGATATAGAGGGAAAAGTCGATCACGATCCCATAAGATTTCCTGTTGGCATGTCTCCTTTCCGGGTCCTGCCCACTATACAGGGAAGCGAGGTGTTCCTCAATGGAATTGGCGATATCATACGTATCGAATGGCTTCTCGTAAAAGCAGTCGGCACCTTCACGTAAGAGACTATCCTTAACCGTATCATTACAGACGGCCGTAACAACGATGATCTTTGTGTCCGGTGAGAATCTCTTGAGATGTCGGATGATATCGAGGCCGTCAATATCTCCGAGGTGGAGGTCGACGACAGCCACATCGTATTTCCCCCCCGCAACCTTCTCTAGTGCAGTCTTTCCGTTCTCGGCATAAGCAACAAAAAGACCTCCCCGTTTCAAGGCCCTTGAGAAGGAAAAGCGTATTAATTCTTCATCTTCAACAATGAGTACGGAAGGCATCTTGCTCGCACAGCAAGCAAGATTTATGCTCGAATGAAATCCGAGAAGACATATCGTTCGAATGAATTAAATTGCGTATCGGCCGCTATTTCCTGCGGAGAGGACATGGCTTGCGTTTCGGCAAATGACCCACGTCCGGCGATTTAGCGCAGCTCTATCTCTCCCGATAGGCTACCCTCTGGGCAACGTTATGGAAAAAGTGGTTCCCGATTCGTTGCTGGAAACAGAAATCTCTCCGTTGTGTTGTTCGATAAGTCTTTTGCAAATGGAAAGGCCGATGCCAATGCCCTTCGTCTTGGTTGTGAAGAATGGTTTAAAGATCTTATCTATTGTCTCACTGTCCATGCCGTGCCCGGTGTCGGAAACCTCTATCCGGGCATATCCGTCACGGTGAGAGGTTGTAAAGGCGAGTGTCCCTCCCTCGGGCATAGCATCCATCGCATTGAACATGAGGTTCAAAATAACCTGTTGCACCTGAACCGGGTCAACGGGGAGAGCGGGCAGGGAACGGTCTAGATTTTCAATGACAGATACCTTTTGCATATTCTTATGAAGATTTTGCTTTGATGCAAAGAAAACCGTGTTATGGATGATGTCGTTTATGTTTGTCGGGACGATTTGAGGGGACGGTGGTCTGGCATATTCAAGAAAGGATTTAGTCATGACATCGAGCTTCTTAATCTGGAAGAGCATTTCCTCAAATACAGCCTTCTCTTCGTGGGAAAGGTTCAATTCATGCATGAAGACCTCGAGGGCACCCCTAATCCCCGTAAGAGGATTCTTTATTTCATGTGCCAGACCCGCCGCAATTTCTCTCATGAGTTCACTCTGTTCCGTTTTTTTTATCTTATCGATATTTTCCTTCAGCTGTGAACTCATTTTGTTAAAAGACTTAGCGACCAATGATAATTCCTGGGGCATGTTCTCGGGGATTCGGTAGCTCAGATCACCGATCGAGAAATGGTCAGCGCCTTTAAGGATCTCTCCTATCGGCTTCATAAGTTGCTTTTCGAATCTGATTGCGATGAAAACAGCTATGAACAGGCAAAGGAACAGACTGCTATAGAGGGTCATTTCCACGGAATTCACATAGCGGTAGCCCTCAACCGTTTTTTTGCTGAGGTCAACATTTGCGTTCGTCACAATTTCATTGAAGATACTGAGCATTCTATCGCCGAAAGCGATCGTCCTATCTTCGGTCTGTTCGACCCCCGAAGGATTAGCCACGGATGTTGTGATCTGTGTTATTTGCGTCTTGTAATCGCTTATCATTCTCTTTGCCTGAAGGATTCTGCCGAAGACGAATTCCGTGTGGTGGCAGGTAAAACAGAGATTGACGCTTGACTCTAACACGGCCATGTCCTGGTCTATGGTAGCCCCGTACTTTACCTCATGGCTTCTATGGAATCTGTAAAGGTAGATGTCTCTCTGGACCCGCTCGAGGTTCAAGAGGAGGTTATTGCGGAATATCTGGGCCTGGTGAAGCGTGATCAGCCTTCTAAATTGCGAGCGCGATGTCTCGAGGGTAAAGAAGATGACCAGGCCGCCAAAGAAAAAAATGAGCAGGATAACGCTCAGTCCTAAGATGATCCTTTTTTTCATCCCAAGGGCCTCTTGATGCTCCTTAGTGTATCATTCATGGATTTCGTTCTCGCTCTCCTAGTGTGGTTATCGTGATTTTGCTGGGGAATCTTTAGCCCTGGCCATTCTTTGTCATAGTATCATCGTTCGATTTTGTCCACAGGGAATTTAAATAACATATTATAAATAAATTCCCCAGGTTATTGCAAATGCTCCCCGATGTCCGTACGAACAACTCGCCAGAACGCTCTATCACTCGACTTACGTCTTGACCCTCCTGAAAAAGGCACCATGTCCTATCCCGTCCACACGCCACCTTGTGGTTTTTCATTGTTTTGCCGGTGGATCTGGGGAGTACCTTCGATTGTTGAAAAAAAAAGAAGGGGTTTCCCAGCAAAATTTCAGGATCCTTGCGAGCACCGGAGGGAAACGAAACGGCCAAGAATATCTTCAGCGGCGTGAGAGGGAAAGGCTCAACCCTTTTGTCCGGAGGCGTTTTTGTAATTTTTATAGTTTCGCAGGAATTCCTTAAAGGGAATTCCTTTGATGTTCTTCGAGGAGACAATTTGCTTCATCGCTGAAATATTCAATCTGCCACCCTCTAAAAATTCATTAAGATCAAGCCCTTTTAACTCTTCAGGACTGAAAGCGCTGATCTCTCCTGCTATTGCCACCTTGTCTTCGCTTACAGAAGAGGTAAGGTCTTTATAGAAGTCCTCAATACACCTGCCGAGATAACCGCCGCCGATACGGATGGCCTTGGGGTTTACTGCTTCGATAAAGTGAAGAAGGGATTCTCTCGACTCGTAAGAGAGGCGGCCATTAAAAGGTTTGTTGGAGTAAAGGTACAGGACAGATTCCGAACTGTTTGTCACACTGTTGATATACCGTGCGTATTCATCTGAAGAGTTCCTGTACGCAAAACCAGAGAAGTCTCTGTAATTGCCGGGCAGGATGAGCACAATAAGGCGCTTTCTCATGGAAGTAATCTCGAGAAAGTCCCTTAACGCCCTCTCCTGTTCCCTGAGGAATTGAGCGTCTCTGGTAAACGCCGGTTCTTTCAGGAATGTTTCGACAGGATTTTCTGCGCTCCTGTTAAGTCCATGATCTTCGAAAAAGACGTAATAGGCAGGGTGAACGACGATATAGAGGGTCCCGTCATCAAGATACCGTCGATATTCGGGATATTGCGATTCGGGAAGATCAAGGAGGTTTTTTATGAAGAAGCCCCGTGTCGCCAAAGAAATCCACTCCGGGTGTTTCTCCAGGGAACTCTTTCTTGCCTCTATCTCCGCGAGTATCTGATCAAGGTCTTCCACCCTCGGGGTGTAGTACTGACCCATTTCCAATGCATTCGGTGTACACGCACTAAGTGCGAGAGAGAAGACAAGTGCCGCTAAAAATAGTCGCATAATATTCAAAGGGGATAAAAAACCGAGCAGGCATAAACCAGAAAACAATGCCTTATGACAACTATATCTGATGCATAGAATTCTGTCAATCATTCGCATTGCCCATAATCCACCATCCAACTGAGGCGAGCCTTATCGCTTCCAGGTTCTCTATGTCATCAACACAGTCGCCCCCTGCAAGATTCAATGCTATCAGCGACAGAACGATCTGCCCAGCCTTGTTCTCCTATTCGTATTCTTAAGTGCTTGTCTATCGATCTCCCCGGGCCGATTGCCGACGCAAGATCCAAATATGTCGGAAGCCCGCCAACTGAAGTCAGTCCGGATTTGCCATCTTCAATTTCATATTCATATGCATACGGAAGTACACCTTTTGTGCCATAATATATTCACCTCGTTGGGGTATTTTGTCGATCGCCTTGATACTAAAGTGTTCGGGGTTTTACAATACAACTGACATGAACAACGTTTGTGTTCTCTGCAATAGAGAATTGCACATTGTCTCCATAAGAAATATCGCCAAAGGTGGCGAGATCTATGATGTCTTTTTCTGTGAAGCATGTAATGTCGGTAGTACTGTTCCTAAGCCGTCACGCGAGGTTTTAGCAGAGTTATATGCTTCGACGCGGTACCGGTCACAGACCGGCAAACGATTCAATTTCCTCATCGAGGCTGTCATTTACCTCTTCAGGTTGCATCGGAAAAGGAGGATAGTGCACTATATCCCCGGAGGGCGGATCCTCGATATCGGGTGTGGGCGAGGCCTGTTTCTCGATATCATGAGGAAGGCCGGATGGTCGGTGACTGGCATTGAATTCAACGAAGAAACAGCTTCCTATGCCTCTGCAGGCTATGGATTGGATGTCCTCAGCGGAGATTTGACAGAACATGAGTTCCCCGACGGGTTTTTTGACGTGATCTCTATGAATCATGTTTTGGAGCATGTTGTCAACCCTCGGGCAATGGTAGAGGAATGCACAAGGATATTAAGAAAGGGGGGACTCCTCGTTATCGCCGTTCCGAATCTATCTAGCCTCCAGGCCTCTGCCGGGAAGAGGGCATGGTTTCATCTGGATGTCCCCTTTCACCTGTGCCATTTCTCTGAGGAAGGGCTGGTTGCCTTACTGAGAAAGGACTCCTTCCTGATCAAGAAAGTGCGGAGGTTTGATCTCGAATACAATCCGTTTGGGTGGTTGCAGACGCTTCTCAACGTCTCAGGTATCCGGGAAAACGTTCTTTATAATCTCCTGAAAACCGTCTCATTGAGAAAGAGCGAAATGAAACCATTGAGCATAAGGGATGCGCTCTTGACCTTCATGCTCTTGCCCATTTTCCTTCCTCTCTCTCTCGCTCTTTCACTCTATGAATCACTCGTGAAAAAAGGGGGCACCATTGAAGTCTTCGCGATTCGGGAATAAACAGGACGGTAGTCCGTGGAAAGGTTGCTATGATACTTGGTAAGAAACTCGTCGTGGTCATGCCAGCCTACAACGCCGAAAAGACCCTCCATCAGACATACGCAGAGCTTCCCCATGAATATGTCGATCATATCGTGCTTGTTGATGACGCGTCACAGGACAACACTGTTGCACGAGCCCAGGGGTTGGGTATCACGACTATTGTGCATAGGGAAAACAGGGGATACGGGTCCAATCAAAAGACCTGCTACCGTGCCGCTCTCGCGATGGGAGCAGATATTGTGGTCATGATACATCCTGATTACCAGTATTCTCCTCGCCTTGTAACGGCGATGGCCTCCATGATAGCCTCTGAACAGTACGATGTGGTTCTCGGCTCCAGGATCCTCGGGGGGCGGGCCCTCAAGGGCGGTATGCCTCTTTACAAGTACATTGCGAACAGGCTTCTCACCCTTGCCGAAAACCTGATAGTGGGGGCCAAGCTTTCTGAGTATCATTCCGGCTTTCGTGGCTTCAGCCGCGCAGTCTTAGAGAGACTACCCCTTGAGGAAAATAATGATGACTTTGTTTTTGACAATGAGATGCTCGTCCAGGCTGTTTATTTCGGTTTCAGAATTGGAGAGATAAGCTGTCCGACACGGTATTTTGAGGATGCTTCTTCGATCAATTTCAGGAGGGCCATGAAATACGGTTTGGGCGTCTTGTTGACGTCCATGAAATTTGCCCTCCAGAAGATCGGAATCAATAGCTCTCCCCTTTTCAGCGACAGTGGAAGGACCTTAAAGAGCGATTAAGCTACAGCGATGAAACTCGCGGGCATGAATACCCTCTTATGAAAGGGAAGACCCTCTGGACCGCGGGGGCACTCGCAGCGCTCTGTGCCTTTATCATCATAGCGTATTCACCTCTCTTTATCGGGGACACGGAGTTTTTGGGCGATGACTCCTACTACATCCTGAACAACAGTCTTCTCCAGCACCCGGATCTCCATTCGCTCTCCGAAATCTGGACAAAGCCCCTTGAGTTCGATTACTTCCCTGTGACCGTAACCTCTTTTGCGCTCGATTGTGCCCTCTGGGGGCTTGACCCCAGAATGTTCCGCATAACGAATATCTTCATTTTCTTCTGTATAGGAATCACAGCCTTTTCACTGTCAGTAAGAGTGAATCGCAACCTTCAAAACGGAGAGAACGTCACGGTATATGCCGCTGCATTGGCAGGCGTTTTGTTAATGCTCCTCCATCCCACCCAGGTCGAGAGCGTGGCTGCTGTTTCTAACCGCAAGGAACTCCTCTATGTCCTCTTTGGCTTATTAGCCTTCAGGTTTTATATGTCTGAGCCAGGCAAAGGCCGTTTGATCATCATAGCCCTCGTTTTTATGGCCTTAGCCCAGCTCTCCAAGGGAACAGCAATATTTCTGCCTCTTATATTGCTCGGGTATGAACTGTTCTACCGCAAGGGACAAAACGGGTATAAGAGAGTATTCATGAGATTAGTGCCCTTTTTTATCGTTTCAGGATTGATATTTTCTTATCAGTTCTCGGTAGCAAGAGACAGCGGCGTGATAAAGAGCCCGACGGCGATCTCTTTAGGAATGCGGGTTGGCGGCGTCATGAGGACGATCACCTTTGCTGCCAAGAAATTCATCTTTCCTGTGAAACTGACGTACGACTATGACATCAAATGGCCGGATTCCCCCAGCATAGGAAACGAATGGGTTGTCCCTTTTTTTATCGTGGCGGTACTGGTATTCCTGCTTTATAAGAAAAACTATACCTATCTCTTCTTATGGCTATGTATCCTCATCCCCTTCCTGCCTTACTCAAACATTATCCCCCTGAGACATGTCATAGAGGGGAACCTGGTTTACTATGACCATTATCTCCTTTTTTCCCTCGCGGCGGCCTCTCTCCTTTTAACAAGGTGGTTGCTCTTCGTGGCGCTTCCCTGGCGGCGGCCTGTCATCGCCTGCATCGCGATGCTGGTGGTTCTACATGTGTTGCAGGATGTCCATCTTTCATCCTTCTGGAGATCGGGGGAGAGTCTCTATAAACGCTCCATAGCCTTGGCCCCGGGAATCTCAAGGCCCTATTACTTTCTTGGCAGGGTTTACCTTGATCAAGGGAGATATGCAGAGGCACTGGACCTTTTCACCTCCGCGCAGGCCATGAACCAGCCGTACCCGACTGTCGATGTTTACCAGTGGATGGGTCAGGCATACGCTTCTTTAGGTCGTTACTCGGAGGCTGCAGAGTATTACAGGGCGCATCTCTCCTTCAAGCCGGACGATAAGGTAAGCCTCCAGAACCTGTCGAGCTCGTTAATCATGCTCAAGCGCGACGAAGAGGCCCGGGAAGTTATCCAGAGGCTTTTATCGCTCTATCCCGCAGACCCGGGAGCACTGGTAAATCTGTCGATTCTGGAACGAAGAAAGGCAGGCAAAGGTGCTGCAAAGGCGCTTATAGAGGGGCCATAACGAGCAAGCTTTCCCCCCGGGGGAGGTTGAAAATGTTTCTCAGACTCTGGTATAGTCTTTACATAGTATCTCATGGTATTCAGAAAGGATCACGGATACGAGGCGGCAGGGTCGAATGAAAAAACGGGCGATCACTTTTGAGCTACTAATGACAGCCGCGGTCTTCTTCATTACTATCCCCGGCGGGGCAGCTTATGCTGAACTTGACTGCAAGGCATGCCATGGCGACCTCATAAAAAAGAAGGTCGTCCATGCAGCTGTTTCGATGGGGTGTGAGGCCTGTCACGGAGGAATTGACAGATCAAGCATGCCTCACAAAGCGAATATGAAGGGGGTTAAAGGCCTGTCCTCCGAGATGCCGGACCTGTGTTACGGTTGCCATGATAAGGCGATATTCACAAAAAAGACCGTGCATGCCGCCCTTGCAATGGGGTGCACCTCCTGTCATGACCCTCATTCGAGCGATCTGCCGAAATTGCTCCTCTCGGACGTTCCGGATCTGTGTTACAAGTGCCATGATAAAAAACAGTTCGAGGGAAAAGATGTCCATCCACCGGTCATGGGTGGCATGTGCATCTCCTGTCACAGTCCGCATTCTCAGGATAACGATAAACTCCTGATGTCTCCGGTCCCCGCTCTTTGTTTCACATGCCACGACCCGAATAAGTTCAAGGGGAAATCTGTTCATCCTCCGGTCGAGGGAGGGATGTGCCTAAGCTGTCACGCCGCCCACAAGTCCGACAACGACAAACTCCTCCAATCTCCCCTCCCGGATCTTTGTTATACCTGTCATGACAAGTCAGCGTTCACCAAAAAGGACATTCACCCGCCGGTTGCCGGAGGGATGTGCACCTCGTGCCACAATCCCCATGCTTCAGAAAATAAAGAGATGTTGCTCGATGAGATAAATACGCTCTGCTTGACGTGCCATACAGATTCGAAATTCAAGGTTCGAGAGCATGCTGTTAGAGGACACCCGTTAAAAACAACGGATATTACGAGGGGGGGCGTGAAGGAGAAGATTAAGAATTTTTCCTGTGTGAGCTGTCACGACCCGCACAGTTCAGACTCAATGAATCTGTGGAAGTTTGGAGCAACCTCCAAGTTTGATTTGTGTCAACATTGCCACGAGAAATAATATCTCGGTCCGATGACTTTTCAATCTGCAGGTCTGTTTAAGGTGATACGCATATATGTCTCTGCCAGACATTGCTGTCGTTATTCCCGCATATAAGGTTTCAGCTCATATCAAGGAGGTGATTCTGCACATCCCTGACGGTGTCGGACATGTTATCGTTGTCGATGATAAGTGCCCCGAATCTTCAGGGAGGGAAGCAGAGCGCCTGCAGAAAAAGAACGTGGTTGTCCTCTATCATGGGCAGAATGAAGGGGTAGGGGCTGCGGTCATCACCGGATACAGAAAAGCCCTCGAGTTGGGTTGTGATGTTGTGGTCAAAATGGACGGTGATGGTCAAATGGACCCGAATTACGTGGATAGCCTCGTCGGACCACTTCTTAAGAATGAGGCGGACTATACGAAGGGAAATCGCTTCAGGGACTTCCACGCGCTGAAAACCATGCCGAGAATTCGGCTTTTCGGCAACAGCGTATTATCCTTTTTCGTAAAAGCTGCCTCCGGATACTGGGATATCATGGACCCGACAAACGGTTATACCGCAATTCACCGGCGGGTCTTGGAAGAGCTGAATATCGACAGCCTGGCGAAACGGTTTTTTTTCGAATCCGATATGCTTATCCAGCTGAATATCATCAATGCTGTGGTCAAAGATATCAGTATGCCGGCTCACTATGGCGAAGAGAAGAGCTCTCTTAAGATTAGCAGGGCCCTGTTGCAATTTCCTCCCCGGCTTATGAGGGGATTAGTGAAGCGGATTTTCCTGAAGTATTTCCTTTATGATTTCAATATGGCGTCGGTCTATATTCTCATCGGCCTGCCCATTTTTGTTCTAAGCGTTGTTTATGGAATAATCCAGTGGGTGGACTCCACACTCACCGGGATACCGCGTTCGGCAGGAAACATCATGCTTGTGGCGCTCCCGATTATCATCTCTTTTCAGATGCTTCTCCAGGCGGTACAGATTGACATCCTGGCAGTACCGAAGAAAAAATAACTATTTTGGCGGCGCTCTTCTTAGGGCGGAAGAATATTACGACAAATCCCTCCAGGTGAATTATTAAACAATACCGAGGAGCAGTATAACCTGGCTCTCGGTTTGGAAAGACTGAACCAGAAAGACATGGCCATCGAACAGGATGAGGCATTTCTCAATACCTTCACTTCGGTCTACGGCTCGCCAGCTCCTACAGTGCAAAGCAAACTGAGCGCAGTGAAGCAATGCTCAAAGCGTGAGAAAAGCGTATGAAATGCGGTGGACTGGTCGAGGAAGAGCTGTCACGGGGCATTGAGGTTTTCGGCTGGCGGGCGTGAACGCTAAAAAATCAGGCAGAAGGATTGTGAGGCTTCTCCCCCTGCTCGCCATTACGATCACGGGCGTCGTCATCTATTACAATGCCCTTGGCACTTCCTTTCACCTGGACGATGTCCCCAACATCAGCGACAATCCGCTGATACAAACCCCGGACTTTCTGACGGCGCCTGACACATACTGTTCCCAGGTGAGCCAGTTCACCATCAACTACACACTTTGCCAGTTCTTCAAGAGGAGATATGTCGGCTATCTCACCTTCGCCCTCAACTATCATCTTCATGGACTGGATGTCTCAGGGTACCATCTGGTCAATATGGGTATTCATATCGCGAATGCCCTGCTGGTGTATTTTCTTGTTCTTCGCCTGTTGGAAACGCCTTTTTTGAAGGGCGCGGCATCAGAGAAAACCGCTCATTTTATCTCTTTCTTCTCCGCGATGCTCTTTGTGGCGCATCCGATACAGACGCAGGCAGTGACCTATATCGTTCAGAGGTTCACCTCTCTTGCAACACTGTTCTACCTGTCTTCGATTGTTTTCTACGTAAAGGCTCGGCTCAGGCTGACTGCCGCTGATGAGGAAAAGGCCAGGACATGTCCCCTGATGTTCTCGATATTCCTGGCGCTCTCTGTTGTTTTCGCGGTGCTCGCTATGTTCACCAAAGAGATCTCCTTTACACTGCCGGTTATGGTTGTACTCCTTGAATTCAGTTTTTTCCGGGGGAGTCCTCGCAAGAGACTCCTCCTTCTCAGCCCTCTGTTGCTGACGATGCTCATTGTCCCTTACAACGTCATCGGGGTTGCGAAACCCCTGGGAGGACTCCTGAGTGATGCGAGCATGGCATCGCGGGTCCAGACCGCCGTATCCCGAGGGGACTATCTTGTGACTCAATGTGTTGTTATTGCAACATACATCAGATTGCTGTTGGTGCCGATCAATCAGAACCTTGACTATGACTTCCCTCTCTATCATTCTCTTGCCGACCCCGCGGTATTGTTCTCTTCCTCTTTTCTCCTGTCGATTATCTGTGTCGGCTGGTATCTCTATTACCGTTCCCGTTGTTCAGCTCGTGCTTTGCGATTGGTTGCATTTGGCATATTCTGGTTCTTCATCGCCCTCTCTGTTGAATCGAGCGTCATTCCGATCGCTGATGTGATTTTCGAGCACCGGGCATATTTGCCGTCCGTCGGGGCGTGCCTTGCTTTCTCCGCGGCAGCCGGGTTTGGGGGTGAGCGGCTTGCCGTACGGCACCGGCTTGGGTGGAAGACTGCGGTTTCAGTGCTGGGGGGCATTGTGCTCATCTTCGCGGTAGGAACCATACAGAGAAATACGGTCTGGCATGATGAAGAAACCCTTTGGCGCGATGTCGTGAGGAAGAGCCCCGATAAGGCACGGGGCTTCAATAATCTGGCTCTTGCCTACCTCAAAAAAGGGGAATTCGAAAAGGCGGGCGCTTTATTTGACAGGGCCATCGCCCTCGATCCCAGATACGCAGATGCGTATAACAACCGGGGAAATCTCTCCGAGAAGATAAACCAAAACGAAAAAGCCATAGAGGATTACTCCCGGGCCATCGAAATCAATCCTTATGATGCCGATTATTACTATAACCGCGGATATGTGAGAAGTAAGAAAAAAGAATATGAAGCAGCGATACGCGACTTTTCGCGAGCCATTGAACTTGACCCGAGACACGACAAAGCCTATGTGCAACGGGGCTTCGCTTCGTATCTGCTGCTGAACAATGCATACGCGGCGTCACCGGATTTCCTGAAGGCCTGCGAACTCGGCAACAGCGTAGGGTGCGAGGTTTTCAGAAACAGTTTCACGGGAGGAATGAAGCGGTGAAGATGCGCAGTCTTCTGCCGATTCTCATCATTGGGATCTGCGGGGCGATCGCATATTCCAACACGTTCGACGTTCCCTTTCTGTTCGATGATTTCTCGAATATCCAGGCAAACCCGCTCATCCAGCGTTCGGAATATCTGTTTGCTCCCTCGACGTTCTGTTCGCGCGTGGATGCCCAGGGCATTGAAGCCCACACATGCCGTGTTTTTAAAGAAAGATATATCGCCTATCTCTCTTTTGCCGCCGACTATGCCTTGCACGGGCTTGACGTCCGTGGGTACCACATCGTAAGCCTCGGAATTCATATTCTTAACGGTTTACTGGTCTATTTCCTGGTTATGTTCACCTTGGAAACACCCCTTTTGAAGGAATCCCTGCTCTTAAAGCAGGGGAGGTCGTTGGCGCTTCTGACATCGCTCCTCTTTGTCTCGCATCCGGTCCAAACAGGGGCGATCACCTACATAACGCAAAGGTTCGCATCGCTTGCAACGCTCTTTTATCTGCTTTCCCTCATAGGGTATGTCAAAGCGAGACTTTCGGGATCACCCATGGCCCATCGTTGCCTCTACGCACTCTCACTGGTCTCTGCAGTCCTTGCGATGAAGACAAAGGAGATCGCTCTCACCCTGCCGGTCATCGTTGCCATATGGGAGTTCGCGTTTTTTAAAGGAACCATGAGGACGAGGCTTCGCCATCTCATTCCCCTGCTGCTGACCGCACTTATCATACCTTTGGAAGTGATCAGCATCCATAAGCCGTTCAATGAGATGCTGAATGCAATCGGTTCTGCGTCGCGGCTCCAGACCACGATGTCACGGCTGGATTACCTGCTGACCCAGTTTCCCGTGATCCTTACCTACATTAGGCTGATATTCCTTCCTGTAAACCAGAACCTCGACTACGACTTCCCGGTGTATCACTCTTTTCTTATCCCACGGGTCTATGGATCGTTCGTTGTGCTGGGAGCTATCTTCGGATTCGGCCTCTATCTTTGGCGTCGCTCCAGAAATGGCGAGCCCGGCCTCAAACTGATAGCCATCGGCATAATCTGGTTTTTTGTAACTCTTTCCGTCGAATCCAGCCTCATCCCGATTGTAGACGTCATCTTCGAGCACAGGCTGTATCTCCCCTCTGTCGGCGCCTTTCTCGCCATCGCCGCCGCCGCGGTCCTTTTGAAGCAGAAGCTTGAATTCAAGGGGAAAGCCGGGGGCAAAACGTTTTTCATAATCTGTGCAATGATTATCATACTTTTGGCCGGTGCAACGCTGAAGCGAAACACGGTCTGGCAAGATGGATTCACCCTCTGGGCGGATGTAATCAAGAAGAGCCCGGGAAAGGCGAGGGGATACAACAATTTAGGGAATTATTTTAAGGAAAAGGGGCGCTATGGAGAGGCAATTGATCTTTATCGAAAGGCACTCGAAAGAGATCCGAAGCAACTCACGGCGTGTTTTAATGTGGGGCTTATTTATTTTGAATTGAGGCAATTTAACAACGCTGCAGATACGTTCAGCAGGGCGCTGGAGATCAACCCCAAAGCTTCTTACATTTATAACAACCGCGGTAATGCCTATGGAGAATTGCAGCAATACGGAAAGGCTATCCAAGATTATGCTCAGGCGATAGCCCTGCACCCTTATGACGCGGACTATTACTTCAACCGCGGCGTTACAAGAATGAAAATAAAGCAATACGGAAAGGCTATCGCTGACTTTTCGGAGGCCATTGCGCTGAATCCGGAACACTCAAGCGCGTTCCTGCAGCGGGGCCTAACAACCTACATGCTTTCAGGGGATCTTGCTCCTGCCCTGCGGGACCTCAGGAGGGCATGCCAGCTTGGGAATAAGATAGGGTGTGAGTTTCTGGGATCTGCACTGGAACACGGGGGAAAACAATGAGGAAGCAGGTGCAGTGAGAGAAAGGTTCGGTGAAATTGTAATCTGATTTACAGAATTGCAGGGGCTTTGACGGTCGACGATTGCGGGAACTTGCGGCTGGCCGCAAATGATATCAGTGAGATCCTCCCGTGGTCGAGAGACTACGAATACCACGAGCATCCTGGTAGTTCAGGATGGAAGGGGTTTTGCTGGCTGTATTTACAGCAGTGCCAGCATACTATCGCATAGTCGTATGCAGGTGCAGACAGCCGCTTTCCAGCTCGGCATTCAATACCGAGGATCCCCATCGGCATTCCTAAAACGGAAAGTCGATGGTAGTGTTCCTTCGGTGTCCTCGGACACAGTGAGATGCCCGATGACACTATTGACAAATCCTTGACGCTATCACATGATAAAAAATAAAACTGTTTTGGTGATGTCCGGTTCTGCGGAGAGCGTTTTCTCTGGAATTTGCAGGAGGCTTGCCGGGTTTCCGGGACGTCATCATGCGGGGGATACCTACGAGATTCAAGAGCGGGGCTGAAGGCAAAAGACCTCAAAAGGAACGTCGAGGGAAACTTCTCTTGTCCTTGCCCACTCTTGAGAATCAGTGGTTGGACTGAATGGACAAAGAAAAAGCAGAGGTCGGGGTGAACGGAGCGGAGGGCAACGGAGGGCGGATTATCATAGTCCTCTTTCTCCTGTCAGTTTTTCTTCTCGCCATCACCAAAATTCAGGATACCGACACCTGGACCCACCTCAGTTTCGGCCGATGGATCTGGGAACACAAATCTATCCCGCTGCAGGAGCCATTTATCGATACGGGAAAGCCTCTCTCATACACCAACTGGCTCTTCGGATTTGTTTTCTATGCGGCGTATCATTTTTTCGGTGTATCTGGAGTCATTCTCCTGAAGGCAATCATTATCACCCTCGCTTTTGCTATTTTTCTGAGGGATGCCCTGCGGCCTTACAGAAACTCCGTTGTTGCAATCCTTGCAATGACGGTAGTTGTTTACCTCGTACGGCACCGCTTTATCGAGAGACCCGATATCTTCCTCATGCTGTTTCTGGCCTACAGTGTTTTCAGTCTCAATGCGTTCCTCTACGATAGGAGGAAATACCTTTACGCGCTGCCCTTTGTGTATATGCTCTGGGCAAACAGCCACACGAGCCTGCCGCTCATGGTGGTTCCTTTTTTCGCATTCCTCGCGGGCGGACTCCTCCAGGTCTTTCTCACGAAGAAAGGGATGCCGTTTCAGAAGACCCCCACGGCGAGCCAGCTCAGGATCGTCTGTATCATCTTTATCGCCTCTCTGGCCGCTTCACTGGCGAGCCCCTATTTCGTTGATCAGTACACCCAGGGTACGCAAGTGCTAGCCCATAGTTGGTGGAGAACGCACATCGGGGAACTCAACAGCCCTGACACATGGGAAGCGAAGAAGGGAATCTATCTCATGACCGGTGCGGTCCTCACGAGCTTCTTGCTCAATTACAGACGCCTGTCCCTTATCGAGCTCTTCCTCGTTATGCCCTTTCTGGCCCTTTCCTATTCGGCGGTCCGGTTCATTTGGCTTTGCGGGGTCATAACCGGACCGATCATTGCCCGGAATATAGCATCATTCCTGGAATCAAAGGCATGGGAGGGGTTTTTCTCCAGGAGGTTAGCCTTCGCCGGTGCAGGATGCCTGGTCATCCTCTTTCTCGTGCTCACCATGACAAAGTCGCTCCACTACTTGCGAGAGGAGGAGATCAAGGCCTTTGGCTTCGGGGTCAACTATTATTCAATCCCCGAGGATGCGTTGCGGTTCATGGACAAGTACGGGATTTCGGGTAAGATCTTCAATAACTTCTCCTGGGGCGGCTATATCACATGGCGTGATTTTCCTAAGAGGAAGGCCTTTGTAGACGGCAGAGGTTTCCAGGACAGCGCTCTTCTCCAAGACCTTGATCTCGCGCGGGTCAGCAGTGTGGTCCTGGATGAGCTGCAGAAACAACACGGATTTGAAGCCGTTCTCATAAACTATCCCCGGATAATGTCGGGGCTGGAGGGCATGTACCCTGATATCGACGTTGCGTTTGCTCACCCCGGGTGGGCCCTCGTTTATTGGGACGATCTGTCACTGCTGTACCTCAGAAGGGGCGGTCCCTATGAGAGCGTCATAGAGAGAAACGAATATAAGGTCGTCAAACCTGCAAACGATATCACGGCTATACAGGTGAGACTGGTGGACCGGACTTACCGTGAGAATCTCGTAAAAGAGCTGATAAGGAATATCGGGGAAACGCAGTCTTCCAAAGCCTATCTTTTTCTGGGGTGCGTTTACAATGAGAGCGGGCTTTACAGAGAAGCCATTGATGCCGATCAAAAGGCCCTCAAACAACCGAGGGTGAACGAGGCGGAGGCCTACAAGGAGATGGCGTATGCCCAGTTCAGACTCGGCAATACCGATGAGGCTATAAAGGATTACAAGCTGGAGCTTTCGATCAAAGATGATGCAACAAGCCTTCTCAATCTCGGACTGGTATATATAGACAGAAATGACAAAATGAAGGCCGTGAAATACCTCGAAAAGGCCGTGACCCTTGACAGAGACCTCATTTCTGCATATCCTTTCTTGATGCGGCTGTACAGCGACCTGGGCATGGGTAAGGAACTGGCGGCAGCGAGCCAGGCGTACAGGGCGAGTGTCGATCTCCGGCAGGGTGAAGAGCATTTTCAAAAGGCACTCAGGGCGTACGCCGAAAAGGACTATCACCGGGCCATTAAAGAATTTCAGAAATCCCTCTCGGTCTATCCGGAGAACCCGGTGGTTTACAGTGATATCGCGTATGTGTATTACGATATGGATGAGATTGATAAATCCTATGACTACCAAAAGAAGGCGATCGAGATCGATCCGGATTATGCGAATGCCCATTACGGGTTGGCGCTTGTTTATAAAAAGAGGGGTGACCGGAGATCCGCAAAGCAGCAATGGGAAGAGTATCTCAGGATCGAGCCAACGGGATATTATGCGAAAAAGGCGACCGAGGAGGTTCAATCGATCGGAGCTCCCCTAATCCACCATCAAAAAAAATAAAAAAACTCGTTGGTCCCGTAGTGACGGGATGTTAGAATAATTCTGCTTGGAAAAATCTAACACCAACGAGGTGAAGAAATTATGGCACAGAGCACGCTTCC
>JBEKCV010000022.1:0-54885 GCA_050014695.1 Thermodesulfovibrionales bacterium | reverse complement strand
GACAAAGGGCTCGTCATGGAGCAGTTTGGTGAGCTTGGAACGGGCAGTGCGTTCTTGCTCGGGAAGGTGCCGACGGTGTCTCATGGAAGCCTCCTTCATATCTGATATGTTGAAGAATATCAGATATAAAGGCAACTGTCAAGAAAAAAATGAATGCGAATTTGCTAGGCTACTGCCGAAAACTCGAAAAGGTAATATCCAGGGATACTTATATCGGTTAGCTAAGGCTTATCGCGGAATCGTTGGCCTTGTGAACATAGTCCTTATTCCAAAATACCGCCGTAAGGTTATGACCGAATTGATGCTCAGGGATGTCTCCGCCATGACCTCCCGGATATGCGCCTTGTGGAAGGGCAAGGAGCGTGAGCGGACGGGGAACTGCAGTCATCCGATCATTGACATATTCCCCACGGATCAATCCAGGGGCTTTACGGCGCTTCCTCGGTAAAGTGATCACAAAATAATAAAGGAATGAGTGGTGACAAAAAAAGACTGGAGTCAACCCTCGGTAGTCTGGCGCGCTACTTGAGTTCCAGCATCGCTCTTATCATATCGTCGTCAGAAAAAATCTCTTTAAAACCGGCATCTTTTGCGAGATGTAACATCCGGCTGTTGGTCTTCAGAATTTCCATCCAGAGGGACTTTATCTCAAGGTCGCGCGCGATCTTGAGACAATAATCGATGAGCATGGTTCCGATACCGTGGCCTTGCCAGTCATCCGCAACGAGGATCGCCAGTTCAGCTGTCTCAAGGTCAGGCATTTTCATGATTCTCACATCAGCAATGATTTTCTCCTGCTCAGGGCTCTCCCTAATCAATGCGACAATGGCGAAATCTCTCTCATAGTCCAACTGGCAATATCTGGCAAGCCACTCATGGGGCATATCCCTGAGGCGCTGGTTGAATCTGAACACGATGGACTCTTCTGACAGGGTCGCGAAGAGTTCGTAGATGAGAGGTTCGTCCTCAGAACGGATAGGCCGGATGAGAGCCGAGATTCCGTTTTCGAGTTCAATCTCCCGGACGTACTGGAAAGGGTAGGGACAGATCAGGAGATGCGGCGGGCAAAGGTCCCTTTTCATGCCTTTCACTTCCGGAACGGTTTCCTCTTCGAGTGAAATAGTCGCATCGAGGACCAGAACTTCTCTTTCCGTGATGAAGAAGGGATTTATATCGATCTCCTTCATTTCTGAAAAATCGACGAGCAGATAAGAGAATCTCACGAGCATTTCTTCCAGTAATCTCAGAGTTCCTTCATAGTGATCCTGTGTCGAGAGGAATTTGTAGATCTTTGTCTCCTCCATCATCCGTCTGGCCAGTGTCTGGTTCAACGGAGGAAGTCCCACGGCATAATCCCCGAGGTCGCCGGTGAGATCTCCCCCCTTCCCGAAGATGATCACCGAACCGAAAGTGGGGTCTTTTTTAGCCCCTATTACGAGTCTATGACCGTGCTTTATGATCATCGGCTGAATCAGGACTCGGGCTTCAGGGTCTCCGTTCGAAACAGCGACATCCTTTATGCTGCTGAAGGCCTTCTTCACCGATCCAGCGTCTCTCAGGCTTAGGAGGACCCCGCCTCTCTCTCTTTTGAGGGAAATTTTCTTTGAGTCGATCTTTAAAACGACGGGGAAGCCGATTTCTCCGGCGACACGGACAGCTTCATCTTTGCTCTGAACGTACTTCGTCGTAATAACCGGTATTCCGTAGGATTGCAGGATGCCCGTCGCTTCGCTCAGGTTTAATGCCAGTCTCTTTTGATCCAATACACTGTTTATAATGCTTCGTGCCCTTTCTCTGTCCGGGGCAAAATCCCTCAGAATAGTTTCAGGAGTTTCCCGCAGGAGTTTCAGGTTGTAATCATAACGATACATGTAGATAAAGCTCCGTATCGCGTGTTCCGGAGTGAGAAAGGTAGGTATCATTTGCTCAATTAAGAAATCTCTGGCGGAGTGGACGCGCTCCCCACCCATCAAAACGGTAAATAAAGGGACGGTGAGGTTCTCCTGTTTTGTAGCGACGATCGCCTCGGCGGTTTCTCTGGGCTGCGCGCCGAAGTTGGGCACGTGAATGACCAGGAGGCCGTCGATGTTGCTGTCAGCCAGGCAATACCCGATCGCTGTTTTATAGTCTTCAGGGGAGGCATTGGTCAGGAGATGGACGGGATTTTGTACCTGCTTGAGAGCCGGAAAGCTTAGACGCAGATTCCTGAGGGTATTGTCGCCGAAGATCGCCAGATCACCTTCCAATCCGAGCAGGGCATCGATCGCTATTATCGATGGAGCGCTCGCATTGGTAATAATGGCAAGTCTCTTTCCTTTCGGGCGTCTCTCCTCGGCTAGGGTCTCTGCAAGGTAAAAGAGATCGAGGGTTTCATGAATCCTGACCGCACCAGCCCTTTTAAAAACCGCATCGTAGACTTTATCCTCCCCCGCAAGAAACCCTGAGTGGGTCAGGGCAACCAATGCGGATATATTAAACTTCCCTGTTTTGACAACCACAATGGGCTTGGACCGGGCGAAGCTCCGTACAGCGGTGATGAATTTTCTGCCCCTGGTGATGTGCTCAAGATAGAGGATAATAGCCCTGGTCTTAGGGTCAACACCCAAGAAATCAATGAGGTCGGAAAAGGCTATATCTATTTTAGCGCCCACAGAAATGATGTAGCTGAAGCCGAAGTTCTTGTCTACCGCCCTGTCCAGCAAGGCTGTGGTAAGCGTGGCGCTCTGGGAGATGAAGGCTGTTGACCCGCTCCTGGGCATTTTCGGGAAAAGGCTCGCGTTGAGACTTATGCTGGGCCTGATGAAACCGAGGGTGGCAGGACCGAGAACCCTGAAGCCATATTGCAACGAGAGCTCTTTAACCCGGGATGAGAAAAGGCGGCTGTCCTTGACACGGTTTTCGAAATCCGGGCAGAGAATGGAGACGCCCTTGACACCCTTTTGCCCACATTCATCAAGGGTTGTGAGGATCTCTTCAACGGGATTGGCCAGTATCGCTAAATCCACGGGAGCCTGGATATGATTGACTGTTTTATACGCCTCTACTCCTTGCACGGCTTCGGAAGACCGGTTGACGGGATATACCACCCCTTTAAAGCCCTTGCCGATCATGTTTCTCAGAATGAAGTAACCGACGGACTCGGGATCCTCGCTCGCTCCGATGACGGCGATTCTCTTCGGGTGAAAAAAGACTTCAAGATTCTTAATCGACATTGTTTATCCTTTCCTGCCAAAACGGGCTCCTGAGATCTTATCCCCTCTATTGTATCTCATCCAAAATAAGTTATCAAAACATACTCAACGGAAATGAATTTCTTGAGCCGCGGCACGGCACTTATCACAAGCAGTGCGTGAGGAAAATCCCACCGCATAACTCTATGTGAAAAGCACTCCCTGACCTGTAGTACCGCGCTTCGCGGCGAGGGATCTCGCAAACGGGGATATTGGGGAGGCGGTACTGCTTGTCCGAAATAAAAAGTCCTCTCTCATACTTGACTCAGCCCGTTTTCCGGTGTATAAAATAATGAAAGAGGTGGACCATGAAAAAAATGTCCTTTCGGGCAATAGCAGTATGCATGACCGCAGTCTTGCTGCTGCCGCTGGGGATTGGGATCCGGGAGGGCAGAACAGCACCGCCCCCAGTAGCCGGACCATTGGTGCGTGAGGGCGCATTTGCAATGATACTCGTCGTAGCCCTGAATATGGGCAAACCCGCGTCGGAGACAGAAGCGGAAAGCATGTTGGGTGCCGCCGGAATCTCCCCGCGAAACGGCTGGATCGCAGACTATCCCGTAACGCCGGATATTATCGGGGAGTTACGCGATTCCATTGGCTATGCGGCTCAAGCCAAGACGATATCCATGGATCAGGACACTGCTTTAAAAACACTGGAAAGTGTTCAGGAGAGCACGAATCTTTTAGTCGTGCCGGGAGCCGCCGGACCAGTAAATAGCGCTCCTCCAGAAACAGCGGGCGCAACCAACTATCCTGATCAGACGGCCATAAACGACTACTACGCTGACCAGGGACCTCCCGTTGTGACGTACTATGCGCCGCCACCTGATTACTATTACCTGTATTCGTGGGTGCCCTATCCGTTCTGGTGGTCTGGGTTCTGGTATGGGGGATTTTTTATTCTCCATGATTTTCATAGGCCTTTCAGAGAGGATGGGCGTGTGGCTTTTGTCAGCAACCACTTCAATGATGTCAGGGCGCACAGGGTCTTCAGGGTTGACCCGGTGAACAGGTTTAGCGGCAAGACGTTGGCCGGCATTGGGGCGCCACGGGCGAACTATTTTATCAACACGGGAGTTAAAAGGTCACCCGAGAGGATCTTTAACCGCAGCGGCGGATTCGGTGGTACGAACAGGTCATTTACCGCGCCGCCGAACACAAGGACATTGCGGCCTCAGTCTGCGGTGAGCGGCGGCAGGTCCAGTAATCCCTTTGCGGCAAGCAGGGTTTACAGTCAGCCGCCTGGCGCAGGCAGGACGTTTACGCGCGCTTCCAGTATGCCGGCGGGCGGGAGAACGTCCGGTGGTCTCAGCGGCGGCGCCAGGGGAGCCGGCGGAGTGAGAAAATAGGGCGAGGTCTGTTCCCTCGAATCTGGGCGGCGCTTTCCGCGATGACAATTCAGCTCTATCTGCGAAAGTGGTTATCCGGGAGGGAGTCGGCTGCGCAGGCGATACGGGCAGTTTTCGCGTCTGCCCGGGATCATTAATGGAAGAAGCTGAAACGCTGCTTTATCTGACAGTCATTGACAGGCAGGGAGGGCTGACAACAATTGATACTTTCATGATCATAGATGCGAATATAAAAGCCATGAAATTGAGCGTATGGGCAAAGCAGCAGGGGATATCGTACAAGAGCGCGTGGCGGATGTGGAAGCTGGGGCAGTTGCCTATGCCTGTGGAGCAACTGCCGACCGGGACCGTGATAGTGCATCCCTCTGCTTCTGTCACGGAAGGTGGCACGGTTTTGTACGCCAGGGTATCGAGCGCTGAGCAAAAGGCGGACCGTGACCGGCAGATAGCCCGGCTGAGTGAGTTTGCGGCATCCAGGCATCTCACCGTAAGCGACGTCGTGAAGGAGATCGGGTCGGGTTTGAACGGGCATCGTCGGGCAATGCTCAAGATCTTAAGGAATCCCGCGAGCCGCACCGTGGTGGTAGAGCGCAGGGACAGGCTCATGAGGCTTGGTTTTGAGTATGTGGAGGCTGCGCTTTCTGCTCAGGGCAGAACGGTCCCGAACACGTTCGGATCCAGGTGTCACCGACCGAAAGGCACGGCACAGCCTGTGATCATAGCGTTTGTTGCCGACGAGATTCCGCCAGGCGAATCGTTATTAGCACCGTTCGAATGACGTCATGGATTATGTGTCCATATTTTTAGGTACGGTTAGATACGGTAATACGAAAGACGGGAACGGGTTCACGTCATATCGATATTTTGAAGAGGCGCCAAGGAAAATATTGGTGACCACTTTCTGGGAAAACAGTTCATGAGGTTCATAGCTGTGATATACTTCATCCTTGTGGATCAAAAGCGGAAAGATGGTGAGAAATAATGTTTAGCAGCGGAGAACTCGTCGTAATTTTTATAGTCGCTTTTTTGGTTTTTGGACCAAAGCGACTTCCGGAATTAGGAAGAGCACTTGGTAAGGTCTTGCGTGAGATAAACAAGGCTATGCACGATGTCAGAGATCAGATGGACACGGACTATGAGAAAACAGAAAAAGAGACCAGCAATGAAGCGGCGAAGCCGCCAGTTGAAGGGAAGATAATAGAAGAGAAACCTGAGTCAGAAGATAAAGGAAAAGTCTAAAGCCGGCGCGCCAAAACTCTCTTTTCTCAACGCTTTCAGCAGCGGAAAGTTACAAAAAATGTGCTTTGTCATGAAACTCCTTCGGCAAGGTCAAGCCGCTTTCTTCAATACGCCGAGGGGATAGAATAATCCCTGAACCGTAAATCCAACAGTCGTTTATTGCCCAGCTATATGGTGAAGTTCGTTATCCAGAGATAATAGCTGCTCATGCTGCCGTGAGGTGCCATTGCGAGGTAGAGGGTGTAAGTCCCCGGTTCAACTATCGATGTCGGAGTATCTGGCAAAAGGGTTATGCTTATGGGCCCTGTTACAGCACTCATCCAGGGGACAAGTCCCGCTGAAAGCGGCTGTAAGGTGCCAGCTGATGTCAGGATCATGGTATCCGGGCCAAGCTCCGGTCCCGAGAGGGCAAAATAAACGTCTATAGGGCCGGATGCTTGAGCGAGACCGATCTGCACGTTGAAGGTATTTCCGCCAGCTGCAATAGAACCGATACCGATCGGTTCTGCCTGGGAAGGGACTGTACTCAGAAAAGGAGAAACTGCGGAAAAGGGTGGGAAAATTTGCTGACCCGTTGGCAGAGGTATGGCCGCAGGATTCACGATAATCACTCCTGTTTCACAATGAACCGAGCAGAAATACGGGTACGTACCTGGGGAAAGAAATGTCGTCGGGGGCGTTGTATAAGTCAGTCCGTGCGCACCTAAATCTCCTGAATCCCATCTCCCGTCTGGAGTGGGGCAGTTCGCACCACTTGTGGTGGTGTGAATGGCAAAGTCTTCGTTTGTCCACATCACCTGGTCTCCCGCGTTGATGATGAGAGTCTGAGGATGATAGGCGAAATTCTGAATCGTTACAGAGACTATTGCAGAAAAAGAAGCCGTGGCAAAGACGCCGAAAAAAATCACCGTAAGCAAAAAAGGTACAGCTGACTTTTTCATGTTACCCACCCCTCCGTTTCGTGTGAGGACTCGGCGAAAAGGAATTCCCGCTCCTGTCCTACCAAGAGATTATCAAGTGTAATTCGCTTTTTCTTCCGGGAAAGAGATTCCGGAAGAGAGACAGCTCATGAAGAAGACCGCTTTCTGTTCAGTATATTCTTCGCATGAGGGCAGAAAGCGAAATTCTCTATAAAAGAAGTATATCGCAAAATTTTTATCTTGCAAGGTTCTCCGTCAGGTGTTTCTAACCTGGGCCTGTGCGTTAAAAAGTCAAGCTGTGGTCTCGCAATGTCGTTCGTCCCGGGCTGTGTGTCATTTTCGTGTGGGTTTGATATATGATTGATATTGGTATAGGTGTGATATCTGATCCCATTGAGAAGAAAGAAGGTGAAAGCATGTTTAGAGGACTTTTTCAACCAATGCACCTGCTCGTAATACTGGCGATAGCCTTGATAGTCGTCGGTCCGGGAAAGCTGCCAGAACTGGGCAAAGTGCTTGGCAAGACCATACGGGACTTTAAGAAGGCCATTTCTGGTGATGAGAAGGATTCAGCTTCAGAAATACAGAAAGATTTGCCGACAAAAGACTCGCCGGAAAAATGAGACGCCCTGAGAATACCGTCATCATAGGAATTCTCTCCCTATAGAGCTTCTTGTCCTGCTCGTACTTGGAGTACCTTCCTTTCCGAAGGTGCCGTATTTAATGGGGTGAGTGCATTTCGGTAACAGATAAAATATAAACTTTAACAGTGTTATTCAGTATGCTATACATATTATATTAAAGTAATGCGTTACTATAAAATCTTGTTAATTTCAGAGTCGATTTCAATGTCTCTTCTGGTAGAATGAGAAAAAATTCATTCTAGGGGGAGGGGAATGCTTTTTCTATGATGACTGTAGGGTCAATTTTGAGGATGTGTCCCGATAAAAATGATTTTTTTCATTTTTGATGTCTTTGGGAAAAATAGTACTATGTGAAACAATTTGTTAAGACCTGGGACGACCACCTGAAGCTTTATCGTTCAGGGAGGAAACTTTGATCTTTTACTCTTACGTTCGATATATGTGCCCGCTTTATCTTTTCCAAAGCTAAAGAAACCTGTATAAGGCAGCTTCATTATTGAAACTTCAAATTGACGAGCGAATTTTTTTGTGATATAAAGAAGTCAAAGAGAACGGCTACCGACGTGACTGACCCTTTCGCCAAGAGGACGGAAAATGGTGGGTCTTGGAGTAGTAAGGCCGAGCTGCTGAGGAAAAACCTTCGGTAAGTTTGGCCTGTTTGTTCTATAGGGGAGGTGGAAGGGCGTGCCTGTTAAATCGCTGCCTAATTATGAGATGCAGATAGGCGGCGTAACTCAGGGAATGACGATAAAAAATAGATGCTTACATCGTATACAAAATGATTACGGAGAAGGAGGAACTCTATGAAAACAATTGGGGAACTGTTGAAAACGAAAGGTCACGACATCTGGTCGATTTCGCCTCATGCTACTGTGTACGAAGCATTGGAGATGATGGCTGACAAGGATATAGGCGCGTTGCTTGTCCGCGAAGATGGTAAACTCATGGGGATCTTCTCCGAACGTGATTATGCGCGGAAGGTCATTCTGAAAGGAAGGGCTTCTAAAGACACACTTGTCAGTGAACTCATGACACAGACGGTGTTTTGCGTGACCTCCCAGAATACCTTAGAGGACTGCATGGCGCTTATGACGACCAAGCAAATCCGCCACTTGCCGGTTCTCCAGAACGAGCGACTAATCGGGATTATAACGCTTGGCGATGTCGTCAAAAGGATCATCTCCGAGCAGCAATTTACGATCCAACAGCTTGAGAGCTATGTCTATGATAGCGCATAAAGGAACATTCGAATAACGGTACTTGCGTCGACACATGGAGGACTTTCCGAGACGTCCCTTTCGGTGACTGTGCTGCGGAGCTGTAAACCATGCCTTTCCTGACAATAGGCCCCGTTTCATAGGGTGTTTCTTTCCTGAAGCGTCATGTTCCCCGTGCCAGCGGTTCGCAAAAGGGTTATGTTTTCGGTGTTACTTGCCGCCTTTGCATCTCTTGTCAGTTTCCTCAGTGAGTGGTAAACTATAGATATGAAGAGGAAAAGTGTATGGATTTTTATTGTCGGCGTGTTTTTCTTGGTCGGCTGCGCTTCGGAACAACATCTGAAGACTGAGGCGGCAAACCCTGCAGATGTGACCGGTGCCTACAATCTCATTCTTTACGGAGCTCGGCAGAGCGATGACTTTGAGACGGTGGCCATCCTTGACGTTTCAGGGGACCAGTACACGTTTGAACCCTATGCACCCGCCTTTGATTTCCGTGTCGTGAAGGAAGTCCCCGGCAAGGAGGCTCTTGAATGGGCGAACAAGTTTGTGAGTTGGCATCCCGACTTCTGGCGTGCCCAGTTCAGCCGGATCCTTGACCCTGAAAACAGAATCATCGGTTACGAATTGAGACCCTTATATTACCCGTTTGTCTACGGCATTGCTGATTTTATGGATGTTGACTATTGGCTGAAACCTGACCGGAGCGTAAAGATTACGATAAAACTGAAACCGCAAATAGACAGGATGCTTCATGAAGGTGGCGGCGATGGCAAAGGGGGTGGTGGCAAGTAGGCATAAATGAGTGATTGGGCACATCGATAAGCGCAGTCGCATAAGAACTCACGAGAAAGTTCTCACCTCAAACGATCACTTCGCAACTACCGTATTTCCGCAATTGCTTCAGAGTCGATGTATGAATTTTCTCAATCTCAATCATGCTGAAGAGAACTGACAGTGGCAGTTATGCCATCCATGTCTTCAAGCAGTCTCTGGAGATCAAGCTTCCCGGGCTCGATAGTTCGCAGGGTTGATTTCAGTTCCTCAATGTCGGCTCGGCCATGCGCAAGAGTGTCTGAGAGCCAAACTGCCTCCGCCATTTTTCCGTTGGAGGGGGCGTCCCAGGGATGGTGATGGTATAAAACTGCGCTTCGTATCACCTCCGAAAAGTTCCATTTCAAAACGAGCTGTGAACCTACCTGCTGATGATATCCGTCGAGAAGGGCTTCCACCACGTCTTGCGGCAGAGCATAGTCGGCGACTATGTTAAGAAGAACCGTTTTCCCGATATCGTGGAGAAGACTGCACACAAAGTATTCTTCAGGATCAAGACCGATCTCGGCGGCTGTCCTCTGTGCAATGAAGGCACAGAGGAAGCTATGGAACAGCACTTCCCTTACCCTTTCGGTATTTTTCGTGCTAACTCTTTTCATTGCATACACGGTGGCGATGCTCTGTATGGTATTAAAACCCATGGCGATAATTGCCTGCTGCAACGAGGTGATATGGCCGAAGGAACTGTAGATCACCGAATTTGCAACCTTCAATATTTTTGAGGTGAGCACCTGATCGGACATAATAAGGCGTGCGATATCGTGGAGAGAAGAACATTTGTTCAGCAACAGATCACGCAGTTTGTATGTCATATCAGGGATCACCGGCAATTCAAGGGTATCTTCGGATATCTTTTTCACAATCTTGCTCACTATCAGTTCAACGTTAGCGGATGCAACTTGTTTTGTCGGTTTAGGATTCACCGCTTTTATTGATTCGTTCAACGCAACGGATGTGTCTACTTTTATCGGCCCGTTCATGACGGTGGCGGGCAGTTCGTCGGTGAACATGAATGACCCTGTTTCCCATTGCAATGCATCGGCGAGCATTGTTTCAATGAATAGCTTGATCCAAGACGTCAGCGTCTCCTTTTCAACGATCTGTTGTGATATGAGATATTGCGTGAATGGCATATTGAGTTGTATGCTGGTTTTGATGGCTTTATATAAAGTGTCACGGTCCAGTCCGCACCTGCGAATGAAGAATTCGCCAGTGCGTTCCCCTTCCTTCTCCGAGGAAGCAAATATAAGCTTCCCCTTCTGAAAAAAGAAAGTCTTTGTGATGCCCTCACGAGAGAGCGTCAGACTCCCGGTTTTTTCACCGGAGTCAGCCCATTTGAGCAGTTCCTGAACCGGAAAGGTCTCTAGGATGCCATCGAGTATCTTCATACGTCTTATTCTATCATTATACGTAGTGAGCCGACAGTAGTAAACGATCCCGCGCCCTTCACGAGAGGGAAATTAGGCTTTCGGTAAAAAAGCGCAGAAGTATTATAAACAGCTCGATAAGAACACCCGGAAAACCGGCGAGAAAAGAACTTGAGGAACTTTCTACTTTCGACAAGCCTGCCGAGCACCAGGATGTAAAACCTTTGACGGGCGAACTGAGAGGCCTTTATAGGCTGAGAGTCGGTGCTTACCGAATTGTCTTTGCTCTTTTGCGAGACATCGGGACAATCGCAGTCGTTAATATATCGTCAAGAGGCGATGAAGAACCGTTCGAATGACGCCATGGAATATTTGGCCGTGTTTTTAGGAACGGTATTAAACATCAGTTGTTCGGGAGTCGTATTAAATAGGGGTAGGGAGGGGTTTTATCGGCAAGTAATGCAGGGTTCAATTGTTTTATCGCATCAACGGTTGTATGAAACTCCTTTGCGACGTTTTTCAGACTCGTAGCCTTCACCATCGTTACATTTATATATTCCGTATCCGTATCTTCCGCCCCATCATTTGTTCCAAAACCATATCGCTCTGGATCCTGAGCCACAGTAGATGCCGCCATGAAATAAGCTAAGTAGCGTTTCACAACGGTTGGAAGGCCTACTGACCGATTTTTGTTAAGCATACGCATGACCTTTCCTTCACCCGCATTATATGCGGCAAGGGCGATATCCCACGCGCCGAACTTAAGGTGGAGCTCCCTGAGATAATCGGCTGCTGCATAGGTGGATTTTATGGGGTCCTTCCGCTCGTCCACATAGTTATCTATCCTCAGGCCATATTGTCGAGCCGTGATCTTAACAAATTGCCATAGGCCTACAGTATCACCTGGACCGACAGAATGAGGAGAAAATTCGCTCTCGATGAGAGGAAGATAAGCTATATCGAGAGGGATACCTTTTTCCATGAATATGTCCGTTACTAAATCGATATACCTGTAAGAGTTGTTCAGTCTCTTCTCAAACGCCTCTGGCATCTTCACAGTAAAAAATTCTACTGCCTGCTCATATAACTTGTCTATGGACTCCTTTTGTTTCAACGCCTGAAGTTCATCGCTAGCGATGACGTTCACCGGAGTCCAAAAAAGAAAAAGCAATAAAAATGCTGCGATCGATTTCATTTTTTGCCACCTCTCATGTGAAATGTTTATTATTATTCCGTTTGGACTTAAAAGAGGAAGAAAACTGGCTGCCACTTTATGATGTTATGATTGTACCATTTTCCTCCATATTTTGCAACCACTATTTGAACTTGAACTGAACTTGAACTATTAATTGGTACAGGATTAAGCTGGACCACGACGAAGCGAATATCCGCGAGGCCAAACTACTATAGAACGTGGATTACTTTCATTCCAGCCTCTTTTGTCAGGGCATCCGGTATATCAAACCGTATTCACGTACTGCGGATACCAAAATATCAGAAGCGAATTCCGAGTACTGGCATCAAAACATGTTTGAAGGTAAACGTGTGGATGACAAGACCCTGACTATCGGGAAGGCGCAGATATGGGCACCATGCCTGGATATTCAGAGTCTGTGACTGGAATGCGCTGAGATGTCAACGAAGGTGACGTTGTTAAAGAGTCGAATGAGAATTGAGGGGAAGAAGAAACGAGAGGCCCAGGCGGAGATGCCGGCTCAATAAATTGCAAGAAGTCAACAGAGGTCCCGTTTGCGGCGAAAAGCTAGCCACAACCCGGCAACCTTTGACGAAGGGAGCAGTCGCGGAGTAACCGCACGCAGAAATGTTCAGCACCGATCGAAGAGCGGCTTACTCGGCCCTTGGGGCCACTTACCACCAGATCGTAAGCTTCCCATGAAAACCTGTTATAATGATGCTAACTACCAACGGAATGTCGCAGGTCAAAAAAAAAGAGGCAATCACAATGATGGAAAGTTTGAACGACGTTATAGATTTCATTCTGAGTAAAATGCCCGCCGGTGCCATTGTCTTTGACCAGACAATGAGTATTATTTTCTCTAATAAGAAAGCTGACCTTTTCCTGAAAAATTACAAGCCTCCTGAGGAGATGACATCTATATGCAGAAAGATCTTCGATGCAATCAAGGGTTCCAAGCTTAAAGAGCTGTTTCCAGGAGATATCTATTTCTTTAAAAAGCTTGAAGGCTCTCCAAGTATTTGGACGTTTAGGGTTCACATTTTTGAACAGCGTAAGCCTTTTGTCGTCGTGTTCATCACTGAGGAATCCATCTCCAACAAAATAGATCTGAACAAAACAAGGAGTCATTTCCGACTAACACGAAGGGAAACAGATGTTATCGGACGTGTGCTCAATGGCCTGAAAAACATCGAAATTGCAGATGACCTCGAAATATCGGAGCAGACAGTAAAAGACTACCTGAGCAACATCTATGCGAAATTGGGCGTTGAAAACAGGTTTGCATTAGCGAGCCTTCTCTTAAACTCTCCAGAATTAAAACACGGATTCGAATAAGCTTATTCAAATAGCACGGAGAGATCACAGAGTCTAGAGCCCTACCTGGGTAGGATTGACTTCCTCGGTGCAAAAGCGCACACTCTAATCAAGAGTAAGATAGGAATGCGCTTGAAAGCGGGAATCATGATGGAAGACAGACTAAGGGAGTGATAATGGATGAAATAGATATTAATGGATGTTTTGAACGCAGATCTTCCAGAAAAGAGGTTGGGAAATGCCTTGGGTTTTGAGGTCGAGGAAACACCAAACATTAGAGCCCGAACGTGCTGAATGTGGTGAGCAAGCCCCTCCACAAGGTATGGGGAAGCCTAAAGCATTCGCCGGGGCATAAGTTAAAAAAGCCTCGTGCAACTCTAAACCCAAGGCATCTGTCTTCCTCTTGCCCTATTAGATTGTCGATATCGCCCAAGGTTGTGAAGCGGCTATGGCATGTCAGAGCGCATAGGTTTACAAAGGATTTCTGACACGGCAAAGCTTCATGAGGTACTCGATACCCGCTTGCGTGCTTCTTTTTTCTCAACCACGCAATAGATACCGCCTTCCTTGATTCCCGGCCGAAAGCAACCGTTACAAGAGATGCAGCGGGCAGGAGAGTCGTCACCTTCTTGCCAACGCTTGACCAGCTGCGGCTCCCTGATGAATGGGCGGGCCAAGGAAATGTAATCGATTCCATCTTCCCTGAGGGCTTTATTGATAGGTTCAAGCGACCTGAAACCACCTACTACCATGATGGGGCATCGCACTGCTTTTTTGATTTCTCTGGCGAGCGCGAGATTGTAAGCCTCCCGATCGGGTCGGTCGATGTCAATCCTCACGGGATTTTTTTCGCCAGAGGCAGAGGTGCCACCACTCACTTCTATGGCATCAATCTTTTCCTGGTCGAGCAAACGGGCTGCAAAGACAGCATCGCATACATCGAGGCCTCCTTCAAGATTGTCAGACCCATTCAATTTGGCCAAAACCGGAAAATCAGGTCCTGTCTCAAAACGGACGCGGCGGTAAACTTCGAGAAGAAAACGACATCGGTTATCCACGGGGCCACCATAACTATCAGTCCGTCGGTTGGTAAGAGGGGAGAGGAACTGGTTGATGAGGTAACCATGGGCTGCATGGATCTGGACTGCGTCGAATCCATATTCCTTTGCCCGGCGGGCACCATCACCGAACGCCGCGATAATTTCATCTATGTCCTCTTTAGTCATTGCTTCGGATTCTTCAGGAAATTGATCAACCTTTACTGCGGAGGGGGCAAGAGGACGTCTGCCTGCCGTTTCTGCCGTTGTCTGACCGCCTGCATGAACGAGCTGAATGCATATCTTGCCTCCCTCGCTGTGGACAGCTTGGGTGAGGAGCCGCATGTCAGTGGCAAAATTGTCCGCATGGATTCCCATTTTCCCGGGCAACTGTTTACCGTCCGATCTGACAAACGCATAGCCGGTGATAATGAAGCCGACGCAGCCTGCAGCGAGATCACGGTAGCAGGAAGCGAGCTTTGGTGTGGGCCGTCCGTCCTTTTCGCACATGCCTTCCCATGTCGCGGAGCGGACAAACCTGTTGTTGAGTGTCACCCCATTGATTGTCGTTTTTTCAAATAGGTTTTTCATGTGTTATTAACCTCGTGAATATCATTTTCTTCTTATAGTGTAGCAGGATATTGCACTCGGCGTAAGCATTGTACGAACCTGTGAGAAAACGATCATCCGCTACCCGCACGAGTGAAATGTCATAGTGTCACCGATTCTAATTTTGTCGTGGAATGAGGTAGCCTTATGGGGGTAACAAAACATGGGTCTTCCCTCAACGAGCCCCCCGTACCCGTGTATTTCGGCCTCCGTTGAAAGGACAAAAAAGACATTGGTTTCAGCCGCAAGCCCTCAAAGTGTTAAGCAAGCAAATGACCCTGCCTTTCGGGTGAAATATTCATTCATAGGGATGTCTGCTTCACCAATTGTTTGAGACCCCGACAATATCGCACGTAATAGGAATGTGATGATAACTGGATGAAAGGACTTATGCAAAAATATAGGATATGAAGCCGTCAAACCGAAAGAGGCATCAGGGCTTTCCTCCCGGCTGTCGCTTCATATCTTTTATTCTCTCATAACAGAATTCAAGATTATTACGCGCTTCTGCATAGTCAGGTTTGATCTTCAACACAGTGAGGAATTCATTTACCGCCTCATCGAAGCGGTCCTGCTTTGCGTACGCGGTTCCAAGGTTATAACGTGCCTCTGCATAGTCAGGCCTGAGCTTCAACGCAGCGAGGAATTCATTTACTGCCTTATCAAGGCGGTTCTGATTTAGGTATGCGGTTCCAAGATTATTATGGGCCTCTGCAAAGTCAGGTTTGAGCTTCAATGCAGCGAGGAATTCATTCACTGCCTCATCAAGGCGGTTCTGCTTCAGGTATGTGGTTGCAAGATTAGTATGGGCCTCTGCAAAGTCAGGCCTGAGCTTCAACGCAGCGAGGAATTCATTTACTGCCTCATCAAGGCGGTTCTGCTTTAGGTATGCGGTTGCAAGATTAGTATGGGCCTCTGCGTAGTCAGGCTCGAGCTTCAATGCAGCGAGGAATTCATGTACCGCCTCATCAAGGCGGTTCTGCTTTAGATATGCGGTTGCAAGGTTATAATGGGCCTCTGCAGAATCAGGCTCGAGCTTCAATGCAGCGAAGAATTCATTTACTGCCTCATCAAGGCGGTTCTGATTTAGATATGCGGCTGCAAGATTAGCATGGGCCGCATAGTCAGGTTTGAGCTTCAATGCAGTGAGGAATTCATGTACCGCCTCATCAAGGCGGTTCTGCTTTAGGTATGCAGTTGCAAGATTATAACATGCCTCTGCATAGTCGGGTTTGAGCTTCAATGCAGTGAGGAATTCATGTACCGCCTCATCAAGGCGGTTCTGATTTAGATACGCATTCCCAAGGTCATTATGTGGTACTGGCGCATTCGGCGACTTCCTCACCATATCGGTAAAAAGGGTTAAATCATCTTTCCAGACAGCGATCTGCTCCAGCGTTACATATGACAATGAAATAACAAGGGAGATTGCCAGAGCGATAGTGAAACCTTTGACCGCCGGGCGCCAGTGTCGCAATGAATCTGCCTTCGACCAAACCCACGCTGCGATCAACCCTATAAGAAGGAATGGCCCCAGGCTCGGCAGATACATATATCTGTCCGCCATGGATTGGCTCCCCACCTGAATAATGCCGATCACGGGGATGAGCGTCGCCACATAATACCCCCACGCGGACAGCCATACCCGTTGTTTCTTTGCAACAACGAGGAGGATCGCGGTGAGCCCGACCACAAAAATGACCGCAAAAAGATATTGTGGTGATGCAAGTGTTACCTCCTGCAACTCCGGATAGGGATAATACGGGCTCAAGGCCACAGGTACTGCTATTTTCCCGAGATAGGCGACGATCGCCTTCGCCGCTACCAGCATCCGCGCCCGCAAAGGCACTAATGCCATCATCTCCATCGCTCCTTTAGTTCTCTGCGCCATGATCGTCAGAATCGACGAAATAAGGCTGCATACGATAAAGGGCAGTTTCTCCACACCTAAATCCCTGAATGACTTCCAGGAGCGAATCCGCTGGAAGGGATACCAGTCCAGCAGCAACAGCACCACAGGGAGGCTCACCGCCATCGGCTTGCTCAAAAGAGCGAGAACGAAAAAGGCCAGAGAAACCAGATAGGACCGATTGAAAAACAGTGATCCTGTTTTCTTCTTCTCAAAAGGCTCGCTGAGCAAGCCACGTATGTAGTTTGTATAGGCAGAAATGCTGAGCAGAAAGAACAGACCGCACAGAAGGTCCTTTCGCTCTGCTACCCATGCCACTGACTCCACATGTAACGGATGCAGTCCGAACAAGAGACCGGTCACTCCTGCTGCGATCATTATCTTTCGCCGATCCAGGAATGCGGACGCCTCCTCAGGCATCGACCGCTCCTTCCACATCTCCAGAAGCTTTATGCACAGGAGCACTACAAGGAACGTGTTCATTGCATGAAGGATATTATTCGTCAGGTGATGCCCGAGGGGGTTCAATCCCCAGAAAGCGTAATCAAAAGCATGGGATAACCAGGTGAGAGGATGCCAGTTGCTCGCGTAGAAATCAGAAAATGCCCACTTGAAGAACGCCCAATTCAGTGAGCGGATGTGAAGATTAGTGATGACATACACAGTGTCGTCCCAGCTAACAAGATCATTCCGGAGAGCGGGCAGATAAAGTGCAAGCGCAATGAGTGAAACAAAAGCTGCAAGATAGTATGGAACGTGTCGTCTAGTGCCTTTGTCATTCAATCTGCCGCTCTTTGACGAGCGGAGAGGGTCAGGTCCTGTTTTTTTTCGTTGTTTTTTCTTTTTCATTTTAGTAAATCGCGGATCGACGGATTAAATTAATAGTTACGTGTTCTATACGGCTCGTGATCATTACCATTATACCAAAGCATAACGGTTCGAAGTGTGGAGGGAATTCCGCGAAGTGTCCAATTAGCTTAGTGGATGAAAAGGTCATTCAGCACGCGTTGAAACGTGTGAAAAAGTCTGAAATACCCGGATTGTAACTATCAGAAGCCGAGGTTAAATCGAAAGAAAGAGGATGCTGGCGACTGTCCGAAATGTCAGGTCAAACTGGTGTTAAAAAGCATTCAGGACTTTCACTCTCACGATCTCTGGCAGATCGTTTTAGAGCGTGTATTTCTACTTGCCTCTTATATGACTCCTCTGGGAATGTATACTTCGAACAGAACAGCAGAAAAGAACGAGGGTTGATCACTCTGACAGACGCGGGTTGGATACTGCATCGGAAACTCAAAGACCCTGGACGGAAGAAGGGATCTATAAGGAATCCATCATCCCCTCCTTCATCGTCGTTCACTGATGGGCTCAATACGGACAGCGCAAAGGGGTGCCGCACCATCATGGGCGATGCCGATAAGGTTATTGACGTTTGCTAGGGAAAAGTGGACAGGAGCACAGACCACACCAGGCTTGACGTCGCCGGTGATATGCGCCTTGATGACCATTGAGCCACGGCGGGAGGTGACGGTAACGAATCGGTTGTTCGGGATGTGGTACCGGGTAGCGTCCTTCTCATTTATTTCGATGAACCCTTCGGGCTTGACCTTCCGGAGATTTTGTGAGATGAGCGAGAGCGTGCCGGAGTGTTGCATGAGACTGACGGCGATCATGACAAGGGGGTATTCGTCATCCGTCGTTTCGAACTGACTGTACACGGTCCGAACAAATCGCGGGAGATCGGCGTAAGCGTCCACCTCGATTCTCGTCATTTCCTTCCTGAGGGAATGCAGATCGTTCTTACCGACCCCTTGGTCGAAGAAGCAGGTAAGCTCGTTGAGTGCTTGCCAGGCCGGCCGGGCTTCCCCCGGTGGGGTAAGTATCTTCCTTGTCATCTGGGAGATGTCCGCTGCGTTGACGAACGTCCCGTCCGTTTCGACCCAGGTAGCGGCGGGGAGCACAACCTGGGCGAGTTTAGCGGTCTCCGTAAGCCGAATGTCTAGGACAACGACGAAGTCGAGGGTGCTCATTATCTGCTTGACCCGGGAGGCGTCGGGAAAATTGACGACAGGGTCTTCTCCCATGACGAAGAGGGCGTTTATTCGGTCGGGTTCATACAGCATCTGGTAGGCGTTCTTACCGCCCGGAGTAAGTTTTTCAAATCTCGGGAGGTGGCCGGGCGCCGCTCCCATTTTCCACATGCCAAAGCTGTTATTGTACTCGCTCGGCATCTGAAGTCCCCTTGGGCCATCTCCTGTGAGCATGAGGAGGTTGGAAGCGGTCAGGACGGTGTTTTTCCCTTTCTCGTTTTCGTTGGCACCAAGGGTCATGGCAATAACCCTCGGAGAAGCGCCGAGAAAGAGCACTGCAGCATCGCGGACTTCCTCCTCAGACAGGCCGGTCAAAGAGGCCACGTACGATGGCGTAAAGGGCCCTACGGATGCGGCAAGTTCGTTGAAACCGGAGATCAGGGGTGAGTCCTTTTTTGTATGCATTCCCTGCTCGAGAGCGAGGTGGATGATACCCTTAAGGAGCACCTCTGAGGTTCCAGGATTGACCGCAAGCCACTGGTCGGCATGGACAGCTAGTTTGGTTCTTCTGGGATGGACGACGACGAGCTTCGTCCCCTGGTGTTTCGCCCTGATGAAGTTCAACGACCAGACTGGGTGAGTGGCGTCTATTTCGGATTCCACGACCATGACTACTCCGGCACCCAAGGGTGCGGCCTGATCAACGGGCAGCGAGGTAATTCCGAAGACCTCTTCGATCGCCTCCTGCATTTTTGAAAAGCCGAAGTGCGCGATCGAGTCGATGTTATGGCTTCCAATCACCTGACGCATAAATTTCTGGAGCATATAGTTGTCTTCATTGCTGAACCGCGGGGAGGATATGGCACCGATACGTTTCGCTCCTTTCTTCTCTTTTATCCAACTGAGGGAGTCGGTAATCTGCCCGAGGGCTTCCTCCCACGAGGCTCTCTGAAGCACTCCTTCGCGTCGGATAAGGGGCGTGGTCAGCCGGTCATCGGTATAAATAAAGTCATAGCCGTAGCGGCCTTTTGCGCAGAGATTCCCTTTGTTGATCCCGTGGAGGTATCTGCCGCGGGAGCGGATGATCGTTTGGTCATGGATGTCGAGGTCGAGGGTGCAACCAACGCTGCAAAAAGGGCAGACGGCATGACGGGTCTCCATAAACCATACGCGTGAGCGGTGTTTGGAGGGCCTCGGCGTGAGGGCGCCTACGGGACAGACGTCCATACACTGGCCGCAAAACTCGCAATTGAGGGTCTCATTAAAGGCCGTGGAGACAATGGTAGTGGCGCCACGGTGCTGGAAGTTGAGTGCACCGACGCCCTGCTGCTCCCAACAAATCCTCACGCACTTTCCGCAAAGAATGCACCGGTTGGTGTTGGTGTCGATAAGGGGGTTTTCGTGTTGTGGGGCGCTGTTGCGGGGGGATTTAAATCGCCCCTTCGTGGAGCCGTATTTGTATGCAAGGTCTTGGAGGGTGCATTCTCCGGCCTTGTCGCAAATGGAACATTCGAGTGGGTGGTTGGCGAGCATCAGTTCAAGCATGGTCTGACGGAGTTTATTAACCTGCTGTGTATGGGTGAGTACCTTCATCCCGTTATCAATGGGGGTCGAGCACGAGGCAAAGAGCCGAGGCTGCCCCTCAAGTTCGACGAGGCACATCCTGCATCCACCGTGACGCTCGAGCCGGGGGTCATAGCACAAATGGGGGATATAGATACCGTGGTTGAGGGCGGCTTTAAGTATCGACGTCCCTTTTGGAGCAGACAGGGCCTTACCGTCGATGGTCAACTCTATCATACCGATACCTCCTTCTCGGCCAGAGGGGAACCCGACCCGATTCGGATAGCCCCGAACTTACAGGTTTCGTAACACATGCGGCAGACGATGCATCGGAATTGGTCGATCCGATGGGGTTTCTTCTTTTCCCCTGCTATTGCCGAAACGGGACACTTGAGTGCGCAGGCGGTACAACCCGTGCAAGTTCCTGGGTCGATCTCGAAAGTCGTCAGTTCTCGGCAGACCCCGGTGGGACAGCGCTTATTGAGTATGTGCTCCTCGTACTCGTACCGGAAATACCTGATGGTGCTGAGCACCGGATTGGGCGCTGTCTGACCCAGGCCGCAGAGCGACGCCTTGCGAACATCCTCTGCGAGATCCTCGAGGTCGGCGAGATCCTCAAGGGTTGCCCGCCCCTCCGTTATGGCCTCGAGAATACTCAGCATGACCTTTGTCCCTTCCCTGCAGGCGACGCACTTCCCACACGATTCGTCTTTTGTGAACCCGAGGAAGAACTTCGCCACATCGACCATACAACTCCGATCACTCATCACCACCATGCCGCCTGAGCCCACAATCGCCCCCGTCTTTACGATGTCCTCGTACGTGACTGGCGTATCAAGCATATCATGAGGTATACAGCCGCCCGAAGGACCGCCAAGTTGTACAGCCTTCAACTTCCTGCCCTTCGGCACCCCGCCACCTATGTCCTCGATGATCTGCTTCAGCGGGATTCCCATCGGAATCTCTATGAGTCCGATGTTCTGTATATCCCCCGTGAGGGCGAAGACCTTCGTGCCGGTGGATTTTTCTGTTCCGACACTCTTGAACCAATCCGCCCCTCTCAGAATTATCTGGGGTATGTTAGCCAGGGTTTCGACGTTGTTGATAACGGTCGGCCTCTTCCACAGGCCCTGATGAACAGGAAAGGGGGGCTTCGGAACAGGGTTGCCTCGATCGCCCTCGATAGAAGAGATCAGTGCGGTCTCTTCGCCACAGACAAAGGCCCCTGCTCCCCTGTAAATCTCGATGTCCATAGAGAAATCCGTGCCGAAGAGGTTCGTGCCGAGCAAGCCGTATGCTCTCGCCTGCCCTAGGGCAACGCCCAGAGTCTCTATCGCAAGAGGGTATTCGGCCCGCACGTAAATGTACCCCTTCGGAGAGCCAATGGCCTTCGCGGCGATTATCATTCCCTCGATGACCGCATGGGGGTCTGACTCCATCACTCCCCTGTCCATAAAGGCTCCGGGATCACCCTCGTCGCCGTTGCAGATGATGTACTTCAGCTTGGCGGGGTTGCCTGAGCAGAGTTCCCATTTCATCCCCGTAGGGAAGCCTGCACCGCCGCGACCGCGTACACCCGACTTCATCACCTCGCGGATGACTTCCTCAGCAGTCATATGGAGAATGGCTTTGGCAGACGCTCGATAGCCGTCACGGGCGATATAGTGGTTGATACTAAACGGATCGATGCGACCGAGATTGCGCAGGACGCGTATCTCCTGTGTCCTAAAAAACGGGATGTCCCTCATGAGGGGGACCCTCGCTTTCGTGGCGGAGTTAAGGTACATGAGCTTCTCTATCGGTCGGCCATTCACTACGTGCTCTTCGACGATCAAAGAGGCATCTTCGGGTTTGACTTTCTGATAAAAGACGCCGCCGGGATCGACCACGAGTGTAGGACCATTTGCGCAGAACCCCTTACATCCTGTGAGCGTTATGGTTGTATCCGTGATACCTCGTTTCGTCAGCTCCTCCTCGATGGAATCCCTCACTGCAGCGCTTTTTGTGGCCCGGCAGCCGGTTCCGCCGCACAAAAGGAGATTTACGCGAATATGCTGCTGCAGCTCGAAATCTTCCTTGATCCTCTCCAGGTCCGATTCAGTACGTATCAGCATTTATGCACTCTCTCTGGTCTGATCAATTCTCTTCGTTATCGCATCCGGTGTGACAAGTCCTTCGATCGCTCCATCGAAATCCGCCACCGGAGCAAGACTGCATGCACCCACGCATCGCACCGTCTCAACGGAGAAGAACTTGTCCTCTGTCATTGTCTCATTATCCCGCATGCCGAGGTAGCCCTTTACCCGCCGGTAGTTCTGTTCGGCTCCCTTTACGTGACAGGCCGTGCCGGTACAGATTCTTATCCGGTGCTTACCCTTCGGCGTCATCGTAAACATGAAGTAGAAGGTCACCACGCCGGAGACCTTGCCGACCGGTACGTTTAATTCCCGGCTGACCAGCTTCTGTATCGACGGCGGCAGGTAGCCGGTAACATCCTGTATGTCCTGAAGCACTGGTATCAGGCGCTCCGGTCGCTTCCTGTTCTCTCTCAAGATCGCGTTGATCTTATCGAGGTCGAATTCGTTCTGAGCCGCGTAGACTCGGGCGGCCTTCTTGTAGGAAAGGGCTTTCCCCACGACATCACCGAGGATTTCAGGGAAGAAAGGCTTGGCTAGGAAGTCGATTGCACCGACTTGCAGGGTGTCTCGTATTGCCTCCGGAGAGGGGTAACCCGTAAGCACGATCACGCCGATCGCGGGATTAATAATCTTTGCGTTTCGGATGAGGCGAATGCCGTCGAGCTTCAGCATCACGAGTTCGGTTATCATGAGGTCGTAAGGGACCACTTTCAGTTTTCCAAGGGCTTTTTCGGCGTCGATCTCGCCCTCTACCTCGTACCCATTGCTCTCTAGCGCCCGTTTACAGCTTTTGACCACCTCCTCGTCATCGTCTACGACGAGAATCCGTGTTTTCACAATCTCCTCCCGTTCATGATGATCCTCCTTTTTCGCCTCCGCAGACTGGCCTTCTTATAAAGACCGTGGATGAGACGGTCACGTATGCGCAAACAGTAATTCCTTCCACCGTGCGTTCCGCATGAGTAAGATCTCGGTACGGAAGCGACAGAGAAGGAATCTCCAAAGAGATTCCCGAACAGGCAATAACTCATGCCTATCTCACGGCCGCTAATTAGGATAGGTCACCGAAGCTTATCTTCATACCAATCAACCATCACCAGCACGGTAACTGCATGCATCCTCATAGAGTGGTAACCCTAACTGACAACATACTGTTTAAGCAGTTTGATGGCATGTTTCTGTTCGGCGACAACCTTTTTGACCACATCGCCGAGTGTTACGATGCCTGCCAATCTGCCGTTATCGAGGACGGGTAAATGGCGGATTTGCTTCGCCGTCATAAGCGCCATACTCTCCTGAAGCGTATTCTTGGGAGTCACGTAAAAAACTGTCCTGGTCATCAGTTCGCTTACCGCAGTCTCCTTGGAAGACTTTCCTTTGAGGATAACCTTCCGTGCATAGTCACGTTCCGAGAAGATCCCAGCGACCTTCTCATTGTCGATGACAACCAGAGCGCCCACGCCCTTGTCAGACATCATTTCGAGAGCCCGGTATACTGTTGCTTGAGGAGAGATTGACCAGATTTCGTGACCCTTTGCTCTCAAAAGTTCTTCAATGGTTAAGATTGAGTCGATCATTGACTTAAGCATTGAGTCGCCTCCTCTCCCTTAAAAATACTAATGATTTCCCTGGAAGATCTGCTTTCCGATATGCAAAGTCTCTCCAGAGATGTTGGTTTACTGACGGGGCTCATACGTACAATGCGGCTATCTCCCCACCAGGCTTACGTTTCGTCAGGATAGTTGCGTATTATTTTTTATATCACGGGAACCCACTCCTGTCAATTTGAAGTTTCTATTGTAAGATGACCTTGTAACTGTTGTTTTAGGTCATATATTGAGACGGTTTCATGAAGTTCCCCATCCATCTGCCGATACGTATTCGCTTCCTCTTCCGTACCGTCTTCCTCCGAGGGACACTTCTCAGTCGCAGAAAATCGCAATCGCCGGGGGTTACTGGATATAGTCCATGTCCTCATTTTCCTGAGTAAAGTGCGTTCAGCGGGCTTTTCGGGGTATTCGACATATTTCTGAGCACATGGGGATGGATCATGTAGTCTCTCCAATGTCGTCAGAGTAAGAGCATATGCTCTGCTTATGACTAGTGAACCTCGATAAGTGTGTGGTGCAGACTTTGATCTGACGCCGTATTGGAAACCAAGTCAGAACTATGAGGCGATCTCAGTTAGTTTCAGGATCGGGCAAGGGGCAGAACCTGTAACAATCTTTTATCTGTTATGAGGAACCGAGCGTCCTAATCATTTCACATTGGTGCTGGGCACAATATTCCACAAGCTCACAATCATGGTCATTACCATATACGTATTTGTTCCAGAGCTGTATACGGACTTCGCCCTCTTGGCCCCAGTTATGCGCACAGGATCACCCGGTCCTCGCTTTATTTCGAAAAAAACACTTCCGGCTGAAACACCTCTTTTTTTCTCTTAAGGATATAATGGACAGTCCTCGCAGGCTTATGCGCCAAGATTGTCAGAGGTTTAGCCTTCCCATGCTTACGAGCCGGTTTCTCTCTATACTTTACTGCAGCAGGATTTCTTCTGAGAAAAAGCACCGCAGCCTCCGAGAAGGCCCACTTCAAATGGACATTGCCGATCTTTGTCCCGGATGTGCCCATGTGCTTGCCGCCAGACTCTTTTGCGGATTTCACCAGTCTGCAGTAAGAGACGAAATCCTGGACCCTTGGGAATCTGCTTATGTCGTGTATCTCATAGAGGATGATCAAGCCGAGGATTCTGCCTATGCCGGGAATCGAACGGAGGCGGAAATACGAGTCCGCGTCCATCAACTGATCCAGGATAGTACCGGGGGCCGTACCTTCTTTCGTGTAACCACCCCCGAAGACGCTGCGGAAACCGTTGGGGATTGCACAGGATCCTGTAATTTTCTCACACTCGCTAAAACGCGATTTTGAGGGTACGAAATTGACATTCTTGGGCAATCTTGGCGGCTACCTGCCAATGGAGCCAGGAGTGCTTGATCTCTGTCGAAAAGCACTCAAAGATTTTGAGGCCATTGGCTGTGTCGTGGAGGAAGCGCTACCGAATTTCAATCAGGACCGGCTCTGGCAAACCTGGTTGACACTGAGAAGCTTCTCTATTTCTGGGAATTATGGTTCTCTCTATGCCGATCCTGTAAAGCGGGGATTGATAAAGCCCGAGGCCATATGGGAAATAGAAGGCGGGATAAAATTAACCGGAGCGGATGTTTTCAAAGCGATGGCAGACCGGAGCGACTGGTATCGGGCCATGCTCCCTCTGTTCCGCAAATATGATTATCTTCTGATTCCGAGTGCCCAGCTTTTTCCGTTCGACGCTAAAATTCATTGGCCGAAGGAGATAGCTGGCAAACCCATGGATACATATTCCCGATGGATGCAGGTTGGCATAATTGCCGCCTTGCTTGGCGTCCCGACTGGCACTTTCCCGGTTGGATTCAACGAGGCAGGTCTGCCGATGGGAATTACTGTGATGGGCAAACCGCAAGCCGACCTTTCGGTGCTTCAACTAGCTTATGCCTACGAACAAGCGACTCGCTGGGTACAGAAGCGCAAGCCGTCGTTACTGCAAACCTAAAAGAAACTTATCTAAGAGGTACAGGGACAGCCCGCACGTGAAGCATGCGAAAAAACAATGTTGGTCGTAAAAAGAATGAACATGAAAAATATCAGAAGGAAAGATAGAGAGATAGGAACGAATGAGGCGATTGAATTACTTTCGAATTGTGGATATGGGGTTTTATCTACTGTTGGAAAAGAAGGCCAGCCGTATGGCATCCCTTTGAGTTATGCATATAAAGACAATCGTATATATTTTCATTGTGCCCTGAAAGGGCATAAAATTGAAAATATTGAAAACAATCCCAAAGTTTCTTTTTGCGTTATAGGAAAAACAAAAGTTTTGCCAGAACAATTTAGCACTGAGTATGAAAGTGCAATCGCATTTGGAATCGCCTCAGAGGTGTTAGGAGTCGAACGATATGGCGCCCTTTTGTTGCTCTTAGAAAAGTATACTCCTGAGTTTATTGAAGAAGGGAAAAAGTACATAGACCAAAAAGATCAAACCACTAAAGTCTTTAAAATTGACATTGATCATATAAGCGGGAAAGCTTGCAGATAAAATGAGGGGATTAAATAATAGCCTAACAGACGAATCGGCCTGTTTCGATTTGCTCTCAGATTATTAGCAACCCCGTTGATTTTCAGTAGTATTCCTCACTTTAGAGAACGCCATCAGGGCGTTGACTTTCAGGTGAAAGAAACGCACCGGGAGAGCCGCCAACCGCGTTTGTTATAGGGAGTTATGAAGGTTCACTCTCATGTTCCTAAAGTGTTGAGTAGGAACGCAAAGTAGCAGGTCCAGAAAACCGAAGTTGGAGCGGTGTACAGCCACTGAGTCACAACGGCAGAAACACCGCAATCGTCGGGATTACGGGTTGAAAGCTTTAAAAATCGGAAATAAGAATTCGAATTAGATTAAAACGACTATCAATAGCCTTGTTCACCTCCGCGAAGACGCCTCTTAGAATGCCGAAGACTCACGACATCCTCTTTCGACTCCTTCCCACCCCTGGTACTTGTCTTGTACTCGAAACTGACGCTTTTTTGTCCATGGTGAGATGTACGATTGAAAATACGCGGCGAAGCGATCGGACGAAGACAAAGGGTACGTGTAGTACCGAATATCCGACGCGAGCAGCGCGACGCTGACGCACAGGCCACTGGCGTGGCGGTAATTTCTCTACGTCGCTGCGGAGCGACAGGTTAGTCTCTTTATCAATTCAACCTTAGTTTTCCTTCATTGTATTTATGAATTAGCATTGATATAAGAGATTGATACGGTAACCCTTCTTCAATTGCCCTGGCCTGAATTTTCTTCAAATCGCGTTCTGTCATTCGGATATTTATTCGCTTTTGTTTATTCAGACTATAGCGGGCGTATTCCTCGTATTGCTTCCTTTCCTTCTTAGTGAGGTCGGAGGCCCATTCCTCATTTTCAAGGGAGTTCGCCAATTCCATTTCGTCTTTCTCTAAATATTTCGCCTTTTTCATGTCTTGCCTCCTAAATATTTCTTTGTCGCTTTGCTGTTTGGTATTACTGTTTTCAAAAATATACTTTTGTCATCCTCAACATACTGCACAGAATAGACATAATCTTCAATTTTTACCAGAAAGACTTTTTGATTTGGATATTTTTCATTATTTGGATGTCGAACTCGGTCAAGCAAATCGCCGGATGCTATTGCCAGTTCAACCTGTTCAAATGAGACACCCCGTTCTTTCTTGAGCAACATATTCTTTTCATCATTCCAGTCAAAATACTTCATAAACGGATGCCTTTTGTATTCATGGTTTATAATATCAAGGCTACATGATTCTGTCAAATAGCCGAATATTAACAAGAAAAAAATGCGACGGTGTTTTGTTGATTACGGGTTGAATGCTTCACTTTTTGGAAGAATATTTTTTTGCGTATTATAGGGAGAAGGTGAGACGACGGAGGCGACGTTTATTTTGCGGACTAGAAAGGGAATTCTGCGGGCGACATCAGGCCTAAGCACATTTAATTCCGGATGAAACAAACACAGTTGACGCTTTCTGTCACGTGTCGATAACAGGAAGTACATCGTCGTGCATGGTTCGGACCGATGTCGAGACTCCCCTGCTAGGATGGCAGGTTTGCTCCGGAACATTGAATTTAAATGGTAGGCCCGCCCGGTTTCGAACCGGGGACCTCTACCGTGTCAAGGTAGCGCTCTCCCCCTGAGCTACGAGCCTTTGAGTGCGTATAAAATAACATTTCCCGCTCCCTTTTTGTCAACCTTGTAGCGCCCTGACTGTATAGTTCTTGTATAGTAGGCTTCTCGTTCAGGGCGTTATCCAGTATGTCCACGGCCTTAACCTTGTGAGCCGGCGCACGGCGCGCATGCCTCAGCGTCATGGTAAGGGTCTTATGCCCTAAGAGTTCTTTGACTGTGGCAAGGTCAACCCCGGTCACCTCTTTCTTCTAATGGGTCTAACCACTGACAATGTCAGTGGTGGGGCGTGGGAGTTGCCATCTTACGAATACGGGGCTCCCAAGGTGCCGCGTAGTGATCTGCTTCCACAGTTCAAAGTGCGCATGTTTCTGAACCAAAGAGAAAATCATCTTTAAGAATGAGGAACGATAGGAAAGATTGTATCCTATGGGTCTATAAAAAAGCCTGACCCATATCAGATAACTCACTTGGACATGTATTCAAGAGCTCGGCCAGGTCCCGTGAAGTCTGGCTTCAGCTTTAATGCAGCTTTAAGTTCCGTCGCTGCCTTACTTTTTAAGCCACTTCTCATAAAGGTCATCCCTAAATTATAATGAAATATTGCAGAATCCGGCCTCACTTTCAAGGCGTCCTCATATTGCTCTATGGCCTTGTCGAGCCAGCCTTTGTCATTGAAGGCACTACCAAGATTATTGCGGGCCTCTGCATAATCTGGCTTGAGTTTCAAGGCGTCGTCATATTGCTCTATGGCCTTGTCGACCCAGCCTTTTTTACTGTAGGCATTGCCAAGATCATTGCGCGCCTCCGCGAGATTTGGCTTGAGTTTCAAGGTGCCCTCATATTGCTCTATGGCCTTGTCGAGCCAGCCTTTTTTACTGTAAGCATTGCCAAGATTATTGCGGGCCTCCGCGAGATTTGGCTTGAGTTTCAAGGCGCCCTCATATTGTTCAACGGCCTTGTCGACCCGTCCTTCATGATTGTAGGCATTACCCAAGTTGTAGCGCCCTCTTGCATCAAAAGGACTCTTTTCAACTACGTCACTCCACAACCTAAACTCATTTTGCCATACGGTGTTCCTTGCATAAGTAGCACCAGCAAAGACGATAACTACCAATGAAAGGCTGGGGATAATGGCCAGGTCAACTTTCATTTTTTTATGCGCCAATTTGTCTTGTAAGATGAAGAGAGATGTTACCACAGTGATAAATGCTCCGACCGACGGTAAATATAGCCTGTGCTCAACAATTACATCCGCGATCGGAATAATGCTTGACTCAACAGAGAGGGCTACAAAAAACCAGAAAAAGTCCAAATGAGATGAGGCGCGTTTGAGGCACTATCTTCCGATAGCGAGAGAAGATATAAATTCCCGTGCCTATGATGGATGCAAGAAATAGAAATGAGAGAAACACCTCGGGTCTGAAGAGCGAATGATAAGTCCGATAATCGTAATCAAGGGTTTGATGAGCAGGGAAAAACAGCAGTCTGATATAGGTGACAATCACCCTGAATTGAGTAAACAGGTAGTCAACTCTCGGCATATTTGTGTCTGCTCTCGCTGTCTCGATTGCATGGCCTATTATTCCCTCCGCGGGCTTATCAATTTTCAGAAAAGTTAATGGAATGATAAACATCGTGAGAAGAAACAGCGTAATATACAAAATTCTTCTTCTAGTCGTTCCCTCAAAAAACATGAACTCATACAGCGTCAGAATAACAGGCAGAGTGAATGCTATCTCCTTTGTTTTCATTGCAAGAGCCACTGAAACCGCGGAGGAGACATAGAAGAACAGGGATTTGGCGGACCCTAGATCGGCTGAAGTCCTCCATTTACTGTATAAAACGAGAGAGAGCAAACAAAACATCGTCGCAAGCGATGTAACCCTCTGCCATATATAGGTCACCGCCTGAGTCTGAACAGGATGAGCGACAAACAAGAGTGCTGCAAACAACGCAATGACAGCTGAACGACTCTTCAAGGAAGACCCGCTTAAGAAAGGGGTTCTGAAAATCATGGCGATGAATAGGTAGACGAGCAAGGCATTGGTCAGATGGACTGCAATGTTGAAAGCCAAATGTAAATTAAAGGGTTATGGAAGGGTTTTTTTCGAATCCGGCGGGAATACCGGTACAGCCTTAACAGAATGCGGCCGAAGGGCCGGATTAGAGACTTTTTATTTATTCCGGAAGAAAACATTACCTTATTAAACAGCAGGATATTTGGATCCGATAAGGCCCATTTGATTTCTGTTAAAGAGCCCGGCCTGGTTAAGAGAACTACTCACCTGTTAGAAAGTCTGTACGGCCTCAGACGTATCCCTGAGACCTCCTGGCGTTATGAGGCCTCGATGTTCAGGGAGGTCTTTATTTTAGAGCATATGCTTCAGAGTGAAAGGTTTGACTGGATAACCCAGACGATCAGCGCAGCCTTCGGTCCGATCGGGATTTACAGAATCCTGAAGTCTTTTGAAAATGAACCAGGAAACATCCCAAGGTTTCTTGGTATTCAGCAGGAAACCAACTGTCCGATGTACAGGGCATGGAAAACAAAAAAGAGTTTTGAGCCGGTCGAAATAAGTTCCACAGAGCAACTTCTCACAAGGGTTATGTATGATTCTAAGCCACATACCTATGGAACTTATGTGGACCTGACAGATATCCTCGTCGATACTCATGGAGACTTGACAACGGTAAATCACGCTGAATTTATTGATTTCTTAGAATATGACTTTGATGGGAAAGGTATCTTGGAGCTACTCAAAGACAGGGGGATTGAAATTACAGTAGCCGAGGGAGAGGTAGTTGAAAAAACCGGTTTGATTGCTTTAGCTGGAACCTTAAAAGAGATAGATAATTGTCAAATCGCAAAAGGCAGTAAAGTATTATGCTGTTTAACCAGCGGCATAAGCGAAGCTGATGGCAAAGCAAACCCGGAACTTAGAATCTTAAGTTCAGATGATATCGATAAAGGATTAAATAAAACAGTTTTCGGTTCGTGAGGATGATGGAGTGAATCTGGTGGTTATCTCACATAGACCATGTTTAGTTTTCTGTTGGACGACTAACGTATTGTAAAGGAGCGGAGGATTTATATGGACGTCTTATTGTTTAACCCTGCACCACGGAGCGGGAAGCAGGTACAAAGGCGTGTGGAACTTCCTCTAAGCCTTCTCTGTCCCGCTACCCCTCTGGATCGCCAGGGATACCGTGTTAAGGTAATTGATGAGTTTCAAAATCCCAATTGGAAAAGAGAGCTTTTAGAGGTCATCACTGACAAGCCAATCTGTTTCGGCGTGACGTGCATGACAGGTCCGCAGATTCTGCATGCTCTGGCCGCATGCAAGTTGGTAAGGGAACAGCATCCTGACGTTCCGATTATTTGGGGTGGAATTCATGCAAGCCCACTCCCTGAACAGACCCTCGCAAATCCTCATGCAGACATTGTGGTGGTGGGAGAGGGAGAGGAAACATTTCCGGGGCTTGTGAAAGCATTAGAATCCGGTACATCCTTACACGAAGTTGACGGTATCTGTTACAAAGAAAATGGCAAGGTCCATCGCACCGGAAACAGGCCTTTTGTGCACCTCGATGAGCAACCCCCTCTCTCCTATCACCTCATCAATATGGACCACTACCGTCGACGTCTTTTCGGTATTGATCACATCAGCTTTAATTCCAGCCGTGGCTGCACATTTCGGTGCAGCTTTTGCTGGGATGTGGTCATGCACAAGAAAAAATGGCGGGCAATGAAAGCGGAGACAGTTCTGGATCACCTCAAACGCATAATCCGTGAGTACAACGTACGGGGGTTCCTCTTCACGGATGACAATTTTTTCATTGATATGGAACGCGCCTATGGTATCCTGGAGGAGGTCGTTCGTGCAAATCTTAACATTTCGATCAGTAAGCTCCAGATTCGCGCTGATACTATCTGCAGGATGGATCGGAGCTTTCTACAGCTCCTGGTCAGAGCCAATGTCAAACGTCTCACAGTGGGGGTTGAATCCGGAAGCCAGCGACTTCTGGATTTAATCAACAAGGATATTACCGTCGAACAGGTCATTGAAGCCAACCAGCGATTAATCTCCTACCCCATTGTTCCAATTTATCTGTTCATGATGGGACTGCCAACTGAAACCCGTGAAGAGTTCGAGCAAAGTGTCCGTTTGGCCATTCGACTAACAGATGAAAATCCCAAAGCGGCCAAGACGTTTAACATTTATACCCCGTATCCATGCACCGAACTCTATAACCTTGCTGTTCAGCTCGGCCTCAGCGAACCTCAACGTCTGGAAGACTGGGCACGTTTTAACTTCAGAAACATTCCCTGGGATTCTACATGGATTGACCCAAAGATCAGGGAATTGATAATGGGCTTAGATTTCCCCCTGATGTTCCTGGGAAAAGCGCATTTCGTTTCTCCCTACAAGAAAACAAACCCCCTTCGTGGTGGCGCTATCAAAGCTGTATTATCCTATCGCTCGATACCGTGTTACAAATCTAGATGCACGATTCCCCATCGAGACCAAACTGATAAAGGCCCTTGGATTATTCGGAAGGCAGGATTAACGTAGTTTCAATGTGTTTTTATTTGTAATAATATGCACGTCCATCGGGAATTCACTTATCGGAATCTTACCCGAGGGGGACCCTGGCTATCAAAAAAGATGTTTCGTCTCATAGAAGTACTGGACTTCTGTACGTTCCTGATGGGGAAGGGGCCTTTCTTTCAGCCTTATGAAAAAACCGATCCTGTTGTTTCACTTCTGTGTACAATCTATGCGTCTCTCGCATAGATAAGAGTAAAGCATTTTTGGAACCAATTCCGGATAGAAATGAAACTTGCTAAGCGCTTAGGACTCTATGCCGAGCAGGATTAACGCTTAATGCTCATGAAAAAAGAAAGGTCGAAGATCAGCGGTAGCTATTGGGGTTGGATTCTGAGAAAATCCTCAGGGAGTGACCATCAAGATTTATGGAGGGCCTCCATGAAAGAGGTATTTCAGAAGTTGATGAATGAATGGCTCGATGGTATAGGTGGAGGTCGTGCCCTCAAAACAGATTTGTATGATGAAGCTGTAAGCGCATACAGTCTCATACCTTTATTCAGACAGAAATATGAACATATAATCGGAATCGATCTTTCTTTTGACGTGGCTTTGGCTGCTCAAAGAAGGATGACGGCGGATCAGATCGACTGGCGCGATGCCGTAGTAGCCGATGTTAGAAGGCTAGCGTTCAAGACGGACTCCTTTAATCTAGTCTTATCTCATTCAACCCTTGACCACTTCAATGATAAGAAGGATATAATCGTCAGTCTGAAGGAGGCGTTCAGGGTATTAAAACCCGGTGGATTACTGATCATCACGCTGGATAACCCGTCGAACCCGATTATATTTTTGAGAAATTTATTGCCCCACCGCCTAATGAAGTCCTTCGGTATCATTCCTTACTATATGGGAGTTACGCTATTCAGATCTGAACTTATCAGGATCCTTGAATCAAATGGATTTGAAGTTTCGGAAAGTACCGCAATTGGACATAGCCCCCGCATCCTTTTAATCTGGATTGGCCACATCTTAAAATGGACGGGCAGTGGAAGGATTAATAACCTTCTCCTAAGACTTTTGGCGGTAATTGAATATCTCGAAAAATTACCGACAAGATTCTTGACCGGATATTTTATTGTCGTTAGAGCCGTCAAGCGATGAACGGACACGCATAGAAAGATCGGCAAAAACAGGTTTATTGAACTCCGCATAAGTAATGCAATCGGGGATCATCACAGAATGTCCGTCAAATAAGACTCCGATGCATTTAGGCTTGTTGCATTACTTATGATTTTCTCAATAAGAAGGAATCCTGGCAGCTTCTTCCACCCGCATGATGGGAATAGCCTCTCTTACAGGGTAAAGAAGCTGACAGTTTTTGCAGACGAGGCCATTTCCCTCTTCAGACAGGGCTACACTGCCCTTGCATTGCGGACAGGCTAGAACGTCAAGTAGTTCCTTGCTAATAGGCATTACCCTTATCCTTATCAAATGAATTTCCCCGCAACAATGTGCGTATTCCGGTGATGGAGACGAGTTGATCCGAGGATCGTGACCACCTGTAACGCATGGTATACGCCAGAGTACTTTCATCTTACTTGTGCTGGTCGCGATCAGTCAAGTTTGCTTTCGTTTTTCTCATAGACTCTCACTTAAAGGGGATTTTGTGGGCGTCATGGACGATCCTGGCGAGGATGGCGTCACTCAAGGTAAACGTGACTTGAGCCGTTGAGCCGCTGTTGACCGTCTGAGTGCAAGGGGAAACCATTCCTTTTCCTGTTGTTGTGGCGGTAACGGTATAAGTCTGGACCGATGAGGAGGACGGTGTAATGGTTCCAGGCGTAGATGTCGCGCGAGTTTCGCTCACTTAGAGTTGCCGAGCCCTAGGGTGATGAAGTCAGCCCTGGAATCATAGCAAACCCATTAGTATCATAAACTGCTCCTGGTGGAAGGCAGGATGATCCAGCACAACCATCCTGTGGTATGAACATATCCAGATCGGTTACAAAAGTCCATCCACCCGTTGCTATAGTATCTTGGTTGGTATTGAATCCAAAACAATTAAAGCTCCCACCGCCGGCTGTGCCAAAATTTATGTTTGTATAATTAAGTATTACAGTACCGTCCATCCACATCGTGGCTGTGCCTGTATTGTTATTGCCGGTTGACTTCACATAGATTTGATACTCGTGCCAGTTGCCGTCTGCCATCTCAAGAGGAGCGGCATTGACCGCATTCCATGAAAAAATACCAGTAGAGCCATTATGAACCTGACCATTGGAACTTACCTCGTTACTATAATTATCATAATCCATATAGATGATATCATCAGTTGTATCATCTCCAGACATTTCAAAAATACCACTAGGTTCTGTGTCATTTGCAGTCCAAAAATAAATAATTTTCTCATAATGATAATTAGACCATGTGATGCCTGATGAGGATGGTACGGTACTTCCCGTTCCAGTAAAAGCACATCCTCCGTTATTGCTTCCTGGTCCGCTTGTGGCAGTGCAATAATACTGATACCAGCGAAACCAGAAGTGAGGAGCAGGAGGGAGACATATTTGCAGCGATCCTGAGTTCTCATTAGTGCCGGTTCCGATGAATTCACCGTATCCCATAGTATCAAGCCCGTTTGGATTGGCGGCTTGAGTGCCGACAAAAGGGCAGTAACCAGAAGAACACTCACCATAATTCACAGCCATGCCATCGCAGTTAAGACTAAATGATGAAGGGTCGTTCTGAGCCCCGCAAACCCCAAAATTTGAAAACCAGTTTCCATTAATCGGTTCTATCAATTCATTGTCGTCGTTATATGTGCAGTTATTGTTTTGAGTTGTTACCTCAGTAAACGTCACGCTGCAAGGCGCTGTAATAGGACCTGCTGTAAAAGTATTCCCGATAAGACTGGTCACAGAGGAGGAAGATGTGAAAGAAGAAGTGGGACAGGTGGTGGTAGCCGATGCGGTTTGATACCCGCTGCCAGGCGTTACAGTGCAAGTTGTTGGTGAACCACTAGTGACAGGACTACCAGGGCAAGAACAGGTACCGCTATTGGTCGTACAGGTAACGGCATAAGTAGTGCCGTTGGCAGCCGATGGCGGAGTTGGCGTAGACCCTGTTGGTGTTGTTGGAGATGATGAACCGCCTCCACCGCCGCAAGAAGGGAGCACAAGACAAATCACGATTGAGAATAACAATACATGCGCTTTCATTTTTTCCCTCCCTCTGTGCACTCTACAGTTTCATTGTTTATCCCTTTTGTTTTCATGAAACTTTTGACATTATCCCCCGGAAAGAGAAGAGGAACTCGGGTGTATACCTTTGACCTAGCCGGGTTACTTGCCTCAGTCGGGATCCAACAATTAGAGGTTTTCAAGCAAAAATTATCTCCGAAAGTATTATATCGAATCGGCACAATCTATATCAAAAACCAAGATGAGACTTGTGAAGGGAAAAAGGCCCCAGTCTCCCAAGGCCTCGAGTTCATAGCATTCCTCGCCGGGACTTTCCATGAGGTTCAAGTAGAGAACGCTTCCGAAACCTTTAAATCGGGGCGTTGACCGTTGGCTTGATGTTTTGGTTCATTCGGAAGAAGTTTGTCCGATCAAACTTGTTCTTCAGCGCCACGAGTCTCGTATATTTCGGAAGACCATACGCTGCCTTGACCCTGTCTTCTCCTTCTTCCCCGAGAAAATTCACGTAGACACCTCCTGTCGAGAAGGGTCTCATCGCAACTTCAAAATCTCGTGTCCACGCACTATGTCTCTCCGACTCCTCGGGATTCTCCCATCGGGTGACTATGTTGAGTACGCAAAGGGCGTCACGGTGGCTGAAAGCCATCTCATCTTCACCAACTCTGTGCACAGCGCCTCCAAGGTGCTGCAGGTGGACCTGTGATAGCGGCGATGTCATGTCCTCAAAATGCGAAGAGAGTATCTCGATCGCCTCATCGCTGAGGCTCTTCAGATACGACGACTTCCAGTAGTTCTGGAGACCCGCCGATGAACCCGAATCAAGCATTGACTGCAGTGAAGCGTAAGGCATTATCGTCAGCGCGTCCTCAATTGGCGGGCCCAATACTCTGAGAGGCTTCACCACCTTTTCCCCAGCTTCAATGCGGCCCGTGTAGCATACATGGATAGCTATTGCGGGCGAACCGTGAAGAAGTTTGTGGAGGAATGGAGTCGGTGAGGCTGCTATATAAGCGAACATCGTCGTGAGTTCATCGGGGATGTCAACAATGTAGTCGCGATAAAACCGCAGGATCTCTCGGGCCTTCCGCGCGGGATAATATATCGTGCCTGCCAGTACGGGACTGACCGCATGGAGTTGGTAATCAAATTCGGTCGCGATGCCGAAGTTGCCTCCCCCACCCCTTACACCCCAGAAAAGTTCCTGCTGTTCAGTTGCACTGGCCTTTACGAGTCGCCCGTCGGCGGTAACAATGTTCGCGGAAAGGAGGTTGTCGCATGTCACTCCGAATTTGCGCATCAGCCAGCCGATGCCTCCGCCCAGCGTTAGACCGGCAATTCCCGTTCGAGAGACAATTCCCCCTGTGGTTGCCAGGCCGTGAATCTCGGTCGCACGGTCAAACTCACGCCAGGTCAGGCCGGCCTGAGCCCGAATAGTGCGCGATTGAGCGTTCACCTCGATCCTCTTCATTCTCGAAAGGTCTATCACCATCCCCCCCTCACAGACCGCGTTGCCCGCGACGTTGTGCCCGCCGCTGCGCACGGCGACGAGGAGTTCATGGGCACGTGCAAAATTCACGGACTCGACCACGTCATCAACATCTTTGCAATAGGCGATCAACATTGGATTCCTGTCTATCATGCCGTTCCACACCCTGCGGGCCCTGTCATAACCCTCATCGCCCGGCCTGATTAACGCTCCGTGCAGGGACCTTCCAAATGCAGCCACGGTCTGTTCGGCAATGACCGTGCCCCTGATATTTATGACTTGTCGGTCTCGCACACTGTGTACCTGCCTTGCATCCTTCCTCGGCCTGAAAGCGGGGCACTCTCGTTTCAGGCCAAGAGATATTTGCCTGTGTTCTTCAGGGATTGTTCAGATCGTGTCCAATGCCTGTTTCAAGTCGGCAATCAGGTCATCCACATCCTCCAGGCCAAGGGCGATGCGAACTAAGTTGCTAACCATGCCGATCGAGCGACGATAGTCCTCGGGGTAGTCGAAGAAGGACATCGGCGCCATCTGCGTCACCAGGCTTTCGCTACCGCCGAGGCTGGGCGTGATCAGAAACAGCTCCAGCGAATCGATGAACCTCCTCGTCTCTGCGTCACCGCCTTTGACCAGGAAAGTGATAACGCTGCCGAAGCCCTTCATCTGCTCGCGGGCTATTCGATAGTCTGGATGCGACTCAAGGGCGGGGTACCACACCTTTTCGACCTTCGGGTGTGACTCCAGAATGCGCCCAATCGCCAGTCCGGCGCGATTGTGGTGCTCCATGCGCAGTGAAAATGTTTTAAGGCCGCGTTCGAGGAGAAAACAGGTGAGGGGACCGGGCGTAGCGCCGATCATCCGCTGTGTGCGGTAGAGATCGTTGAGGAGATTCTGTTTGCCGAGGACGACACCGGCCAAAAGGTCGTTATGGCCGCCGAGATACTTTGTGGCGGAGTGGATAACGATATCCAGACCCATTTCGAGAGGCCTGATATTGTAAGGCGTGGCCATGGTGGCGTCAATAACGGTTAACACATTATGTTGTTTGGCGATGTTCAACACCGCAGGGAGATCTATCACGCGCAGATAAGGATTGGTCGGCAATTCGGTGAAAATCATGGTGGTGTTGGGCCTCATCGCCTCCGCGATTGCCTCGGCGGTCGGATCCACCAGCGAGTGCTGCAGGCCAAATCGGCCCAACATATTCGTTGCGAAGTCGCGCGTCTGCCGATAGCAGTCACTCGTGAAGATGATGTGTCCGTCGCGGGTCATATAAGTCATCAAGGTGAGGATGACTGCGGCCATGCCCGTGGAAAAAAGGATCGCACGCTCGGCGCCCTCGACTGCAGCCAGCTTGCGTTCGCACTCAGCCTGAGTCGGGTTGCCGTAGCGGCCGTATTCGTGTTCGCGAATAACCCTGCCCTCGCTCTTTGCCTGCATGAATTCGTAGACCTGATCGGTGTCGTCGAAGTAAAAGTTGGAGGTATGCATGATCGGCGTGGAGACGGCGTAGTTGGCTTTGGCAAGGCGACCTGCGCCGTGAATGGCGAGTGTCGCTGGTTTCCAGTTCTTTGGGTTCAACGGTTTCTCAAGCATTGTTGGTTCTCCTTTGTTGCAGAGCATCACGGAGGGCTTCCTTGATCGCATCGACCCGCGGCGGCAGATCAATTGGCTTGTTCGCCAATCGGCAGGGGAAGTCCAATGCCCCTTCGTGGTACTGAACTTTAAAGTCAGTGAACTTGAGGCCGTGCGCCGTGGAGATGACCACGACGTGCTCGGATTTGTCAATCTTCCCGGCTTTAATCAGTTTAATCAAGGCTGCGAGCGCGACGCCGGTGTGAGGGCAGTTGAACATTCCGGTGGTATCACCGAGGGCGGCTGCGTCGGCTAATTCCTGCTCTGTGGCTTCAGCGACGATACCGTTGAACTGTTTCAATGTTCGAATCGCCTTCTCTATGCTAACGGGGTTTCCGATCTGGATAGCGCTGGCCAGCGTCTTCTGTGCCTGGATTGGTTCGAAGGTCTCGAAGTTATTGAGGTACGAGCGGTAGAGCGGATTGGCGCGTTCCGCCTGGGCGACGACGATACGCGGCAGCTTGGCGATCAGTCCGAGGTCGCGCATCATGATCAGTCCGCTGCCAAGCGCCGAGACATTGCCCAGATTGCCGCCGGGGATGATGATAACGTCGGGGATCTCCCAATCGAATTGCTGGACAATCTCGATTCCGACAGTCTTTTGTCCCTCAATGCGGAGCGAGTTCATGGAGTTGGCCAGGTAAAACATCTCGTCCTGGGTTATTTCCTGCACGATGCGCATGCAGCCATCGAAGTCCGTGTTCAACGATAACACGAGGGCGCCGCTTGCGATTGGCTGGACAAGCTGCGCAACGGAGATCTTGCCCTTTGGCAGCAGCACGATGGACTGGATGCCTGCGGCGGCACAGTAGACGGCCAGCGCTGCTGACGTGTCACCGGTGGATGCGCAGGCGATTGCCTGAATCGGTGCGCCCTCGCTGATCATCTGTTTGACCTGCGACACAAGCACCGTCATACCAAGATCCTTAAACGAACCGCTATGGGAGTTGCCGCAGAGCTTGATCCAGAGATTCTCCAGGCCGATTATCTTCCCGAAGCGATCGGCCCAAAAAAGATTGGTACCGCCTTCGTAAAGCGAGACGATGTTATTGTCGTCGATCTGAGGAAGGACCCATTCCTTTTTGCCCCATACGCCCGAGCCGTAGGGCCATTGGGTGGTCTTGTAGCGGTCCTCAAACCGCTTCATCCACGCCTTGGCATCGCGCCGGGCCAGGGCATTCATGTCATGCTGCACTTCCAGCAACGAGCCGCAGACCTTGCATCGATAAATGATAGAATTAAGCGGATAGCTCGTCCTGCACTGATGGTTGATGCATTGAAACCAGGCTCTGTATGGCATAGGCACCATCCTCCCCATAAAACTGGAATAGCTAGGATAAGGCTTTATGTTAACCAGTTTTGGTTTATATTTTCAATGTCTTATTCGAAAGAATCCAAGAAAAAGATAAATCGGTCCAATAAGCCAATTTGAATGAATCAGCAGCCGGGTAACCCCTTGTATCAAGAAACTTTCGGTATTCCTTAATGTGTTACGAGCGCTGGACATAGATTTTGTGGTCAAATTTGCCGGAGCAGCCGAGAGACTGCGAGTTTTGCGGGGTGAAAGTCCCCGCGCCGTCATTTGCTGATTCTGACGGCTAGCATATCCGAGGCATGCGGAGGCAACGAAGCATGAAGTGCTCGGATGGAAAAGCCACCGTCTGCCCCACAGGAAACTGTGGTGGTAGCAGCGACCAAGGTGGCGAGCAAACTGAGTGGCCTAAACATTAGAGAATGGCTGCAGCCCCGAAATGACCTTCAGCTATGAAGTCGCTTGAGCGGAATCCTCCGGTATGCCGACCTATTGGCGAATTGGGGAAGGCCGATGTTGCAGGGGAAGAAACAGGCAAGTGCAACCGGCAAGCCGTCGAGGCAAGGGCCTAGGCATCTCAGGAAGGACTTGCAGAGATAACGTCGGGAAGGGCCACCTCGCAGCACGGACTGGTAACAACCTGCAAAGACCTGGCATATAAAGCTGTGCTGAAAGTGTCAGGAGGGGGGGAGGTCTGACACATGAGTTCGTAAGAGCGATGACGAAGGAGTAACGTCCTTCCAAGGATGCATTGACAGCACTCCGGCGGCGGTAACACCCCGACCGGGCAAAAGGACTCTGGGCGCTTGGCGGTCCCAGATGGGCATCCAGACACAGTGCTGGAAGTCTGTCGCATCTCGAAGTAGGGACTAACCGGTGTGAAAACCAGGTAAGGAAGGGGCGCATGTGTGCCAGCACTTAAGCTTCGCCTTGTATGGGAAGGCACTCGACAGAAAAGCCAAGGTCAGAACCGGACTCGGGAAATTCGACTGTCCGGGATCGTAGGGAGGCTTCAGAAAACGTGATATATGGTGAAACTAGGAACCCATATCGCAGCACCGAAAGGGCGGTAATGGTCACTCTTGGCTTAAGTATGCGCGCGCCTGAAATCTATCCCGACTCCCTAGGCGGCGTAAGGCAGTCCTACGATCTAGACTGCATCGACGAGTCCGCAGGTATCGCGTGTTGCGTGTTTACCGAGGGTGCTCTTTCTGTGTTCCTGTGTGAGTTTTACCTGGAACGGCACACCGGACAGGTCGCCGCGTCTCAGGAAACAATAGAGATATATGCAAGAAACCTATGCAATGATGCCAGTGCTCTCGGACTCCCTGCCACGATCATAGTAGTGGAGAGTGACCAGCAGCAGGGCCGCGATCAGGTAAGCAAGCGCATACGCCTTTGCTGCACCAAAACCGAACTTGTTATGCACGCCCGCTGGAGTCAGAATATAGGCATGGATAATGCCGAAGAAGGACAGAACAGCGGCGGTTGCTGTCCATAACGCAGCCTTGAAAAATTGCCTCTCAATCACAAACACCATCATTGCGGACAGAATCATGCACGTGAGCATGAAACCCTGGCTCAGGGAGATGATGCCATACACGTAAAGGTCGCCACCAAATCTCGGTGCCGCACTGTACAGGCTGGAGCCTGTCTTGCGGAGGGTCGTTTCTATGAGCAGCAGCGCCCACGCCGCAAGCGCCGGCAACAGTCCGATCGCCACCGCCACACTGTGTTTCTTCGGCACTTCTTGGAACGCTTGGGCCGTGATTATAAGCCCCACCCAGAGCAGAATACCAATCATTGCTTCTATCGGCACAATCTTGAGCACCAGGGTGACTCCTCCGATCAGGCAGAGTATCGTGATTACAGTGCCATTCAATATCGAGTAAGCCCACCTAGCCCCGATGGCCTTCCAACCCGGATGACCAATGTAAATCGTGGTCGGGAAAGGGTTTCCTAGGCACGCTGCCACAATCGATCCGAACCCGTTGACTAGCAGGGACGACCGCGTATCGTACCGATCGCCGGCCGCTTCCGCACTTTCAAGGTTCTGGAGTGAACCGACCACGTTGAACAGCGCCATCGGGAATATAACGGAGAAATACTTCCATCCCTGCCCGTTCGCCAGAAAAGCGAAGATGTCGGGAAAAGCAGTCTTTGGAACGTGGATAGCAAACTGATACGGCTCCTGGAGCGGTTGAAAATACGGATAACCAGACCAGTTGAGAATCCATCCCATGGCCACGCCCAGAGCCACCGAGATGAAACCTCCCGGAAGTCCCAAGGGCAATTTGATCTGTCCGCCATAAACAATAATCACTATCAATGCAGGGACAACCGCTATAGCCGGCATAGCGAAGATCTGGAACACAAAACCCATCGATATGAAGGTGATTGCAATGCCAGCCAATGACGACAGCAGTGCGGCCCGTGGTGTATGCCTGCGAAGCCAATCGCCTAGAAAAGCCCCCACACATTCCAGCACACCACTGGCGAGACATGCGAACAGGCCGGCTTGCCAGGCAAGGTTTGGATCTTTCGTTTCGAAATAAATTGGGGCAATGATCAGGAAAACATAGGCAATGAGACTGACGGTGTTGATGCCGTACGGCAACGCGGTGACATCAGTCCGACCCGTCCTGACGGCCAGCTTTCTTGCCTGCCATGCGTAGAACGCGTTGCCAAACAAGATCGAAAGCGCCGCTCCGGGAAGAATCTTTCCGAAAACAATACCCGACGGCATGCCGCACACTTTCCCGCAGAGAACCGCGATCAACATCAACTGCAAAAGATTGTCGACGAACAGCCCGAAGAATCCGTCAATGTCTCCGCGAACAACTCCCCTGACTTTCATAGACAATGTCTCCTCTTCGAGTGTAACCAGTTATTGAATGTTTGATAATATCAAATTGTTTCAGGGTCGTCAATTCAAGAAATGTTCCAGAATCTACCATCGAACTGAGACCTACGGGGGGGTTCAGTCAGGTTATCTTTTTCCTGCCCGCACTTTATTCGGGGCAGTAGGTTGCCTCTAACGGGATAGAGGGTTTCCTAAATAGCATAGTTAGGAATGCGTCTTGAAAAGAGTACATCTTCTTGTCTCTTCTCGTCACCACGCATATATGTTCAGCCGTCAGGTAATGGTTCAATAGAACAAACTCTATCTTCCTTTTTTTGAAAACGGGCAATTCTCTTACGATTGACGCGAAAGAGACACCGAGCCCCATTTCCACATAGAGAGAACTGAGTTCAACGTTCGAGGATTCCATGATTACAGAGTAATTGAGATTGTGTTCGCGAAATAGCTCCTCCAATCTTCTGCGGTGTGGAATGTCGCTGCTTTTAGGCGGTAAAATGAGCGGATATTTGGCAATACTCTCCAACGACACTTTTTTCTCTCGCGTCAGAGGGTGGGCCAGGGATGTGAGCAAAACGGGCTCGACTTTTTTCCACCGCCGCTTATTCAGTTCCTTGGGGATGATGGTTTCGAGGGCCAGACCGAGATCGATATCTCCGCCCTTGACCAATTCGATCACATCCCTCTGCGAACGGTCAAACAGCGAGAGTTCTACCCAGGGAAATTGATGATTATACGTTCTTATGACATCCGGAAGAAGGTGATAGAGAGTCGTGAATGGCGCGGCCACTTTCAAACGACCTTTATTGAGGCACTTATGTTCTCCTATGTCCCCGATAAGCCGATCATACTCCTGCAGAAGTGATTCGGAAAACCTGAAAAATCTTTCACCGAGAGGAGTCAGGTTAATTTTTCGCTTGCCGATCCTCTCGAAGAGTTGGCAGTCTAACTCCTCCTCAAGAGACCTGATTTGTTGGGTCAACGCTGATTGCGTCCTGTATGTCGCTTCAGCAGCCTGCGTAAAACTTTTCAGTTTTGCAACGTGATAGAAGCCCACAACCTGCTGCCACTCCATGGCTCTCTCCTTCCGTTTTTTATATTAGCACAGCTAATGACAGTTATCTTGATAATTAAGTTGACTGATAAGTGATTGCTCCCCAATACTTATGGATATAAAACGAGCAAGGAGACGCCATGACGAATATTTCATTAAAGCCAGGGTTGTCGTATGAATTCAGCTTTAAGGTCCAACAGAACAAGACCGTGCCGCATCTTTATCCGGAATCGCCCGAGTTCAGCCTTATGCCGAAGGTCTTGGCTACGGGATTTATGGTAGGCCTATTCGAATGGGCATGTATTCAGGCAGTCAACCCTTATATAAACTGGCCTGATGAACAAACCGTGGGCACGGCTATCAATTTGACTCACGAAGCTGCGACACCGCCGGGATTGACTGTAACAGTCCGAGTGAAATTGGAGAGTGTAGATGGACGGAAACTTACCTTCTCATTCATCGCTGATGACGGTGTAGATAAAATATCTGAGGGAACTCACGAAAGATTCATAATCATTGCGTCGAAATTCAACGAGAAGGTAAAAACAAAGGCTCTTTGGGGGGCTTTGTAGTTCGTTGCGATCTCCCCAAGCGCGCGCTGCGACCGAAATTCGTCGCCAAGTGTATCATGAGGAGTTCGACCGGAAATAAACGCAGTGGGAAAGATAGCCGATGTGAGGGCTTCCAGGATGTAATCGAACGTTGCAAACAAAGAAGAGGGAAGGAATATTTTTGAAGATGGATGATTCAATAATAGTCAAAAAAGTCATGAAGCCGCAGTCCATATGCGGTTTCTGGTGGCAATGAAACCTGGATTGTCGGCAACGAAGTCCACTTCGGCCTCTTGATAGCCGCCAAACATCACCACATCCTTGAGAATTCGGGCTGCAGCATTCCGGCCCCTTATACTAATAGCATTCATGTGTAATTCTTGAAGTCGAGGGACGCTCTGGATTATAAAAGTTTGCAGAAGGTTTCGCTTTCTGAAAAGCTCGATTACTACTAACACGCAGTACAATAGAGCTCAAAGAATAATCTCTTTCTGAATCCGGACTGTTTCCGTGTAGAACTGGTTCAGACGATACGGCTGTCGAAGACGAAGGTTTGGCCGGTGATGGTCTTGGTAGTGCTGAGATACACGATAAACCGCGCCACTTCACACGGGTCTGACAGGGTATGCAGCAGGCTTTCTTCCCTGGCCCGCTCCAGAGCGCTGGCGGCGATACTACCCATCCCTGTAGGCATATATCCCGGCAGAACAGCATTCACCTTGACGTCACGCGCGGCGAGTTCTATCGCTGCACTCTTAGTCAGCCCGAGAAGCGCTGCCTTCGATGAGCTATATGCCGCCTGCCCCTTATTGCCCTTGAGCCCGGAATAAGATGATATGTTGATGATATGTCCTCCGTTATTCATGCGCGGGACGCAGGTTTGAACAAGATTGAATAGTCCTTTGACATGTACCGCCATCACGCTGTCCCAGTCTTCTTCACTCTGTTTTACTATCAGTGCATCCTTCGTAATCCCGGCATTATTGACGACGATATCCATCCGTCCCCACTTATCGACGACCCTGTCGACCATCGCTAAGACTTCGTCGCGTTTGCAGACATCGGCTCGCATTGCTATAACGTTATCGCCAAGCTCTTCGATAAGCTTCGCTGCCGCCACATGAGACGAATGATAATTGACACAGACACGGCAGTCGCTCCCCGAAAGGGCGATAGCTATCTCCCTTCCCAGCCCCACCGCACCCCCGGTCACTATGGCAACCCGTTTGTCCATGGCCTCCGATGAATGTACAATGGTATAACTATGATACTCTGACTCAAGCGGAGGCCCAATGACAAGGTTTGAAAAAGAGCAGATGAAGATCGCCGAATCTGCAAAGAGAGGTGTCCCCCAATGATGGCTGAGCTGCAGTGGAAACCATCGGCCTTCATGCCAGCCGCTGCACACCACATGGCCTTGCGCCTCATAAAGTGGCGTGCCATCTAGCGGACTCCATCGTAGGGAGTCTGCTAGATGGCTCATCGATAAGATGCATCAATTTAAGATTCAATTCAGATTCCCCCAGTAATCCACCGTTAACTGTCGAATGATCGCGTGAAGTTCCTTTACTCTGCCTCATTTAGGCATCAGTGTAGACCATCTTACCTGCAAATACATTTGCAAGCTCCTCGATCGCCTGTTTCTTCCACTGGGCTTACCTGATTGGGAAGAACGCCGAACTGTGCTGCGATATCCACAATGGTAGCCTCTTCACTGAGCGCATCACGCGCTGCCCTCGCTCTAGACTCGGCCGCATACTGCTATCTCTTCGTCTTTCTCATCTTACTGTGGCCACCTCGTTAGCAGTATATCACTCCATACGACTGTCCGAATTCCGGAGACCACCTCTATCTTACAAGGATACTTTTCTCAGAACGAGAACTGAGTTTACTCCTCCAAAGCCGAAAGAATTTGTAATCGCAATTTCGATCGAGGTACGAGTTGCCGTTGTGCTCAGGTTGATATCACACCTTGGATCAATATCGCTCGTATTTATGGTAGGTGGGATAATTCCTTCCTTGATGCTCAAGGCGGTACAAGCGGCTTCAAATACGCCGGAAGCTGCCAGCATATGGCCGGTCATCGATTTGATGGAACTGATCCACACCTCTTTTTTCCCAAAGACACAGCGGATCGCCTGCGCTTCGACCCTATCGCCTATGACCGTCGATGTTGCGTGAGCATGGACGTAATCGACGTCGGCCGTCGATATTTCTGCATCAGCCAGAGCATTCCTGATTGCCCGCATTTCTCCTTTGGCAGAAGGTTTTGTTAAATGTAGTGCGTCACAGATGTTACCGTATCCAATGACTTCTCCGAAAATGGGGGCATTTCTTTTTAGAGCAGATTGCATTTCTTCGAGCACAAGAATGCTCGCCCCCTCCGCCAAAACGAAGCCGTCCCGGTTTTTATCAAATGGGCGGCTTGCGTTATTGGGTTGAGATCTCGACAAGGCCCCGGCAGCACCGTACCCTTCGAAGCATATCCTGCAAAGCGGGGCCTCCGCACCACCAGCAAAGACGATAGAAGCCATGCCGCTTCGAATCAATCTAAAGGCTTCTCCGATGGCATTTGAACCGGATGAACATGCATTCGAAATTCCGAGGCAGTGACCTTTAATACCGAGTTTCATGGCAACGTATGACGCAGCGGCACCACTTGTCGTAGTGGGCATTAGATGCGGGGATAAGCGTAAATGCGAATCCTGTTGTCTTGAGGCCATCTTGACAAATTGCTGTTCGATGGTTGAAATGCCGCCCCTGCTTGATCCTATAATGATACCTGTATGAACAAGATTTGCCTTGCCACCAGTCGCTAACCCTGATGTTTCGAGGGCTTCGGACGCGGCAGCAACTGCATACAGCGTAAAGGGATCGACGAAATTAGCATCCTTCTTCGACAGATAGCGATGTGGCTGCATATTCCTGACTTCGCCAGCAGAACGCCACCTGAGGTGAGCATCGACAACCTTGCTGACTTCCCTGATGCCTGAACGGCCTTCCTTTATCGAATCCCAAGAATCCTTGAAATTAAGCCCGAGAGGAGTAACGGCGCCGATACCTGTTATGACAACTCTTTTCATGTACTATTGTAACATGGAAGTTTATGATGGGAAAATGGATGATCATTTATTGAAATAATCTTTCAAATAATTTCAATGCCTTTAATTTCGCCATTCTTGTATGTCAAGTTTTTTTTAAGAAAAAAAGGGAAGAATAATTATAAAAGCGGAAATCGGATAATACCGTACGTGAATACGAATCAATAGGCCAAGAGAAGATCGGCCAGATACTTCGGAATCTGGGGAACGAGTATCCGAGTGCTTCGCAGGAGGCGAGGTCGCACAATTAGGTATGAAATAACTGATATCAACAACAGCCTGTGTGACGATTTCTATAGCGTAAATTAGCCGTTGATCAGGACAATAAGTTGATCCTGACACGACGGCAATTAGTTGGTAAAATCAGGTGAGAAGATGTTCGGCGCCAAACTTTAATCAGCAATGCGATTCTCATACAAAGCCAGAGTCCATGGTGAGGTACTCTCTTGAGTGGATCAATGTCAAGGAAGTTGATGGCAATGAAATTTCATTGGTTTCTACCGGCAATGAGCATTCTTCACGGACATTAGTCTGCGAGGACTCCTTGGTGGAACCAACAAAACACCTCTGAGAATTACGGGTTGAAACATGATGCCATTACCAACGAGTCGAAAGTGGAGAGGTCCGCGAGCAGGAGATACCAGAACTCTCTATTCAGAAATGCGACTTTGTGGCTGAAAGAAATATTTTGAGTCGTTCCAGAAGAATCTCACTTTTTCCCTATTCTAAACGGCAATGTCTTCTCCGCAAAGAGATGGATTACGTTCGGAAATATGCGAGACCTTCATGCCAAAACCTTCCTCCTACAACAAGGAAAGATTTGTTAAGATAGTGAACATATTACTATAAGTCGTAAATTGTCAGCGGTCATGAAGAGATTAGTGGTTGGTCAATAATTGAACTCATTTCAGTCAAAAAGAAACATCGTATTATCAGATCCGATGAGGAAAAGGATTCCTGGGCTCCTTATACTTATTATATCTCTTGTCTCCTTCGCAGTGTATTTTAACGCCCTTTTCAATGACTTCGTCTACGACGACATAGACCAGGTTTTGGGAAACCATTGGATCAGAGATGTGAAATACATACCAGACATATTTTCCAAAAACGTGTGGAGTTTCCAACAAAGAGAGACCGTGATCTCAAATTACTACAGACCTTTGATGCATCTTATCTTTATGCTCAATTATTACGTCTTCGGTTTAAGTCCGTGTGGTTTCCACCTGATGAACATTCTTTTCCATGCGGGTGTATCCATCCTGGTCTTGGTCATTACAGCGAGACTTCTCAGAGCCTCATCGAATTCCTCCCAAGGAGATGAGAAGGGATTTAGAGGGGCGCTGCTGTCGCCACCCTTTGTAGTGGCTGTTTTATTCGCTGCCCATCCTATACATACAGAGGCGGTGGCGTGGGTTGCAGGGATCCCCGATCTTTCTTACACCTTCTTCTCTCTCCTTTCCTTTTACCTCTATATGAGATCGAAAGAAGGCACGAGAGGAATGTATTCGTTGTCAGTGGTATCCTTTTCTATTGCCACGTTGTGTAAGGAGCCGGCGCTGATGCTTCCGATTATTCTCATGGCTTATGACTCTATCTTTGGGAAAAGACCGAGGGGATATCTGCCTTTCATAAAGAGATACATCCCATATTTTGTTGTTGCAGGGGCTTATCTTGGGTTGAGATACCATGCCCTTGAAGGTTTCTCGCCCCAGGAACCACATATAGTGTTAAGTACCTACGGGTATATTATCAACGTTTTTCCCCTTTCCGCTCGCTATCTTGGAAAGCTTCTTCTACCTCTAAACCTGAATGCCTTTCACGTCCTGCACCCGATCTCATCTATCTTTGAGATGGGAGGAATTGTGTCCGTAGCTGTCACAGCGGCCTTCGTTGTTGTCACCTTTATAGCCTTTAAGAAAAAAAGCAAAGTCTGCTTCGGTCTCTTAGTGATAGCGTTACCTCTTTTGCCTTCACTGTACATACCGGCACTCGGGGAAAACGTCTTTGCTGAAAGGTATCTGTATCTTCCCTCCTTCGGCTTTGTCCTGCTGATAGCCTTAGCACTTTCACGGGCCAAGGCAGTTAACCCCGGACTCGCTTCCGGCCTGGTTATCATGTCTCTTGCAGTGGCAGTTGTCTATTGCATAGGTACGGTGAGCAGAAATGCCGTCTGGAGAGATGATTTAACCCTTTTTACCGATACGGTGAGGAAGTCGCCAGATGCGGCATTGCCTCATGATAATCTTGGAAATGCATATCTAAAGCAGAACCGCCTTGATGAAGCAGCAAGTGAATTCATCACGGCATTGAAGCTTGATCCTGACTATGCAGGGTCCCATTATAATCTTGGAACCGTATATTTAAATCAGAATCGCCTTGATGAGGCAGTAAATGAATTCACCACTGCATTGAAGCTCGACCCTGACGTTGCTATAGCCCATTATAATCTTGGAATCGCATATGCAAATCAGAACCGCCTTAATGAGGCAGCAAATGAATTCCTTGCTGCGGTGAAGCTGAAGCCTGACTATGTAAAGGCCTATTATAATCTTGGAACTGTATATCTAAATCAGAACCGCCTTAATGAGGCAGTAAATGAATTCCTTACTGCGGTGAAGCTGAAGCCTGACTATGCAGAGGCCCATTATAATCTTGGAATCGCTTATTTAAATCAGAATCGCCTTAATGAGGCAGTAAATGAATTCCTTGCTGCGGTAAAGCTGAAGCCTGACTATGCAGAGGCACGTAATAACCTTGAAATCTGTTATCGGATGATGAAAGCAATGAAACGGTAGATAGAAGGAAGTGCTCTGACGACTCTTTCGGTTTGTCGGACAGTCTCCATATCCCATTTTGCATAACGACTTTCATCCCGCTAGCAGAGCTTCGATGAAAATGTCATCGGGATGAACATTGTGAAGCACACCAGAATAAATACTGAGGGAATCCGGAAAAATAACAACGTTAGCCCCACCGATTCTGAATTACCGAGGAAGCGCCGTAAAGAGGTGCATGGCGTCGGAGCGAAGAACATGGTGCGGCGCCAGTTTATTTACTTTGTAACACGGTAGAGAAAATTCCCTTTAACGGGCAGATACTCCAGCAAACTATCTTTACGAAAAACTGGTCCACATGAAATATCGTCGTACTCCGGGCCTGGTTGGCCATCAATCACCACCAGCCACTTCGCTCCTTTTTTCGCCGCATACGCCACACGCTTGCCATCTGCGCTGAAAATGGGGGACCACTCTACAGGGAACAACGATACCTTGATATCGTCGTATTCCGGGCCTGGTTGGCCATCGACCACCGCCAGCCTCTTCGCTCCTTTTTGCACCACATATGCCACACGCTTGCCATCCGCGCTGAAAACAGGGGACCCGACACCGTCGTATTCCGGGCCTAGTTGGCCATCGACCACCACCATCCACTTCGCTCCTTTTTTCGCCGCATACGCGACACGCTTGCCATCCGCGCTGAAAACAGGAGACCCGACACCGTCGTATTCCGGGCCTGGTTGGCCATCAACCATCACCAGCCTCTTCGCTCCTTTTTGCACCACATATGCCACACGCTTGCCATCTGCGCTGAAAACAGGGGACCCGACACCGTCGTATTCCGGGCCTGGTTGGCCATCAACCACCACCAGCCACTTCGCTCCCTTTTTCGCCGCATACGCGACACGCTTGCCATCCGCGCTGAAAACAGGGGACCCGACACCGTCGTATTCCGCGGGGCCTGGTTGGCCATCAATCACTACCAGCCTCTTCGCTCCTTTTTTCGCCGCATACGCCACACGCTTGCCATCTGCGCTGAAAACAGGGGACCCGACACCATCGTATTCCTGGCCTGGTTGGCCATCAACCACCACTACCAGCCTCTTCGCTCCTTTTTGCGCCGTATACGCCACACGCTTGCCATCCGCGCTGAAAACAGGGGACCCGATACCGTCGTATTCCGCGGGGCCTGGTTGGCCATCAATCACTACCAACCACTTCGTTCCTTTTTTCGCCGCATACGCCACACGCTTGCTATCTGCGCTGAAAAGAGGGGACCCGATACCGTTGTATTCCGCGGGGCCTGGTTGGCCATCAACCACTACCAACCACTTCGCTCCCTTTTGCGCCGCATACGCCACACGCTTGCCATCTGCGCTGAAAACAAGGGACCCTTCGAGAATGCCGTCGTATGCCGGACCTGGTTGGCCATCAACGGTAACCCTGTGGTCGCTTATCGTTCTGATGACCAAGCCGATGCGACAACCATTGATTGTTTGGCTGCGTACAACATTAACAATATTGGCGGGCAGTTCTCCAAGTTTCTCGACATCGGAGTGCTTTGCACAGCTCATCATCAGTCCGGACGCTACTAATCCCATGAAAAGGCACGTTCTCAGGTATCCCATCTCGGTATCCCCTTTTCTTTGATTATCGAAGCATCATATTGTGCAATATAATCTTCCATAATTGAGGCATTTTATTTTTATTATATGCCTCTCCCTGTTTCAGAAACACGGGGTTTCAAAATACACGGTTGATTGAATTTTATACGTGAGCAAAAAAAAAGACAAGGGAGCGCGGCAACATCCAGATTGTTTTGCTCCTGACCTGAGATGCAATTCCTTTTGCCTCTTTGTGGCTATTCTGGGAAGCCAATGGTTTTTCTGCGCTCCTCTTCAAAGCGCCCTTCGAATTAAAGTCGTCGTCCTGACGCTCTTCCGATGTCTGATCGAACGCTATAAATGCCCCAGGATTGCCGCTAGGTCGTCATTGAAGCAGGACGTCGGTGACGGATAAGTCTTCTTATGTCTTTCGTCAAAGCCTCAGCAAACTTCTTGCCCTGCTGTAACTCGACGCATCCCTGGCCTCGATGATCTCAGCCTTCAGCTCTGGGCACATCACCAGAGGCACTTTCTGTGATAAATTCACCATCTTTTGCACCTAGCAACGGAGCAGCAGCAATGTCGGGAGCATTACTTCAATCGCCGCACTGGGAGCATCGTCACTCTTTATCGTAAGGGGTACGCGTAATCCCTTGCCGACCATATCCCGGAGAAACTCAGCCCGCTGTCATAGCTCTGGTTGTTTCCTCAGTGACAACAGGACCTTCCTGCCAAGTACTCGACCTCATAATCCGAAAGATCCCGCTGCAGGAATCGGCTGATAGTCTTTCCAAACCCTCCTTCTCTAAATTTGGTCATTTAAAGGATCGGAGAAGATCTTCTGCAGATCGGCGAGTATCGCCTTAGGAATAACTTTCCTACGGTATTTAGTAACTATAACCAAGTGGAAGTTGAGGTTATAAAAGCTGTGGCTGAGTGATTTAACGGTTGTTTTTGATGTCATAACGAAAATATAATAGTGCATATGACCTGCTCAAAGACAGCCAGACAGAAGGTAAAGCGAAACAACCGTCATATGGACACTACCCTTACCCTCTACCGACAGGCCGAGGCCTATCTTAAACGCGTCTATGTATTCGACCTTTCTGAGATGGAGCAGTGCTTGACCGCTTCAGGCTTGGAGGACTTCCAGCCCGAAGTACCTGGCTCCATTTTGACATTTCAGCGCTCGCAAGCATGCGGCTGGCCGGTGTGACATCCATGAATAGATTATTTTTCGTATTTCGAATGGCAGTGGTTTTTCTGCTCTTTGCAAATGTCTTTTCTGCTCATGCCGATACTCTTTCGCTCAAGTCTACAGGTAAACCTCGTCCCTTACAAGGTCCCATTATGGGTGTTTCTACAACGGCATTCTATGAACGTCTTCTAGAGGATCCGATTAAAATAGCTGTGTTGAAAAAGATGTCCATTGGTCTGGATCGTTTTCCTGGAGGCTCAGATGCTAACTTTTACAATTGGCGTACGGGTCTGATTGCAATCCAGTCGCACCCCGACAGTTCCAACTATGTGAAGTTCTGGGCCAAAGCTGCCGCGAACATAGCCCACGGCAAGCCAAACGGTGTAACGTTTGAACAGTATGAATCTTTTTCTCGGCAGATTGGGGCCCAAATAATCTTTGTGCCAAATCTGGAATCTTCAAGCATCGCCGATCAGGTGGAATGGTTCAAGAGCCTAGCCGGCAAAGGCATCGTTCCGCAGCGGATCGAATTAGGAAATGAATTCTGGGTTGCGATGGGTAATGATCCTACAAGCCTAGCTCGCTGGCCCGATGAACCGACTAGCATGCAGATCATGAAACAATATCTGAACGCCTTGAAGCCCTACTTGCCCGCAAATGCCAAAGTTGCAGTACAGGCTGCTGCAGGCGCCATTGGTGTGCAAAGGGGTAAGTTTGGGCAACGGCTCAGACAATGGGATGAGGATTTACGCTCGGAACCCTGGTTTGATGCGGTTACGCTGCATCTCTATCCCCGCTTGCGCGAAGTGATGGGAAACCCTGAGGCAGGGATAACGCCACCAACGCCAGGGAATGCAATGGCACGCCTAACGGCTATGATGGCTAGGGTAGATGAAGGAGTTGAGCGAATCATTCAGGACATGGAACGTCGCCTGCCCGGCAAGGAGATCTGGATCACGGAATGGAATACGCGCGGAGCCAATACGGTGACCCAGCGCGGAAATGCCTTTGAACCAATGTCCCCCGCGATGGAGATGCTCACCACGACGAGGATGGCGTTAGCCTGCCCTCCGCAGTTTGACCCTAATTTCGATATAAAGGAGAAGGCAATCACCGTCTGTCTCCGCGTCATTGCTTGATAGTTCAACCGTCTGCGACGCAAAAGTGGATGTAGTGCCGACT
>JBEKCV010000021.1:0-56093 GCA_050014695.1 Thermodesulfovibrionales bacterium | reverse complement strand
TCTTGCCGGGGTAAAAAATGCTAAGATCGCCAGGTCTGCTGCGTAAAGTAATAACCGTGAAAACCCTTGAGAATAAAGCCCTGCGCAGAATTTACAGAAAAGACTTGACACTGCCGAATATTTATGATGAGGGAATATATCGGACCAAATTATTTGCAATTTACCCAATCACAGCTTGCCATAACAAATGAAATCCTTTCGATGCTTCCCGAAAAATATAAAAAGGGGCATGATGGCTTAGCAAGGAATAAGGCTGAAAGGCCGGATGTGGATTATCTAAGACTAATTGACCCGTCTGAATCAGTAAGATCGTGTGACATTTTGAAGGCGGTGAAAGAAAGGCTTGAAATAATCAAGGTGGCCTATACCGGCGGTACAATACTGCAGCCTTTGTTAAATGGCATAGCATCTAATTTCGAGACAGATGAGGATGCCGAAACAGTACTGAAACTACTTATCCTCTTGGAGAGACTTCTAATAGAGAATGGGGTTATACCGAGCGATTACATTTTCTGCATGGCCAGCAAAAGGTCCCAAAAAGATCACCGGGTCAAATTTCGTGTTTAAGTGGAGAAGGTAAATGCCCCAAACCGGTATTATTATCGTAAACTATAACGGAAAAGATGTCATTATAGACTGTCTGAGGGCCCTAGAAAGGCAGTCCCTCAAGGACTTTGATTTGATAATCGTCGATAACGGCTCGTCTGATAATTCATTGGATTTAATCCGGAATTTTTCTCCAAAACATTCTTTCATTGACCCGCCCAAAATAGTCGCATTGAATTCCAATAAGGGTTTTGCCGCTGGCAACTCTGCAGGGCTGGGACATACGGAGGCCGATTACGTGGCTGTTCTTAACAATGACGCCGAGCCCGAAAGGAATTGGCTCCGAGATCTTGTCATTGCGATGGAAACTAACCCTAATGCCGGCATCTGTGCTTCAAAATTGATTGTCCACGGGGCGGATATTATCGACAGTGCAGGAGACGGATATGCGACGTCGCTGAAAGCGTTTAAGAGGGGAGAAGGAGAGAATAGCCGACAATATGTCAGTCAGGAGCACATTTTCGGAGCATGCGCAGGAGCTGCCCTTTACCGTCGTAAAATGCTTGATGAGATCGGTTTTTTTGATGATGATTTTTTTCTGATTCACGAAGACACCGACCTGAACTTCAGAGCCCAGCTCGCCGGATGGAAAGTAGCGTATGTGCCTTCAGCTCGAGTTTATCACAAGGTCAGATCGACTATAGGGCCGATGAGCGATATGGCGGTCTACTATACCCTGAGAAACAGTGAGTTTGTAAGGATTAAAAATGTCCCTTTTTCTGTTTTCTTGAGATGTCTTCCATCGTTTATCCTCGGCGCGGTATCTGAGTTGATTTATTTTGCTGTTAAGCATGGAAAACTTGGGCTTTATCTTAAGGCAAAAAAGGATGCAATAAAGAATGTTTCGAAATTCCTGCCAAAAAGAAAAAAAATCTTGAGTATGAAAAAAGTGGACGACAGATATATCCTGGACATGATGACGTCTGTCTGGAATAGGCAATTCTTTTTCTCTAAGGTCAAGAAATTTGTGCAATCATAAATATCGGCCTCACTTTATTTAAAGTATCAGGAAAGGACCCCAGCCACGGTTACATCAAAGTTTTTATAGAGAGAAGTGAGCAGGAGTAAAAGGCAGCATGACGACGGGCATGGGAAAAAGGATAAGGAGCTAAGTAATAAGGAAGAGACCGACACGGAGGGGCTTTTCAAGCGCACCATGGAGAGCGTGCTCAGGAAAATATTTGAGGTTAAGCCAACTCAGACTGACTGTAGATCGTAAGATAGAATTGACCCCTGATCATCACGAAATATGTTACTATCGGTTCATGAGGTCACAAAAGACTCGAGGGTTATAGTAGTTGTTAGATATTATTGACATTATTCCAAGGAGAAAAAAATGGAAATATTAAATGCATATGTCCTAAATGCCCCAAGCAATCAAAATGTGCTCGATATATTTAAAGGGGAATGGTCATCTAAACTTCCCGATAATTTTGCTTTAATCACGCAACCAGGTACGGCCGCATTGTTTGAAGATGGTCGGGTCGCCTGGGCAGAAGAAGTTCTTGGCGCCTTCACTAATTGTAAAATCCTAGAATTAGGCCCACTTGAAGGGGGACATTCGTATATGCTGCAAAATAGAGGTGCCAATAAAGTTACGTCTATTGAGGCTAATACACGCGCTTTTTTAAAATGCCTATGTATCAAAGAAATATTGAAACTCGATAGAGTAGAGTTTAAATTGGGTGATTTTATGTCTTTTCTTAGAAAGGATGCTTCAAAATATGATATGGTTTTTGCTAGTGGCGTCTTGTATCACATGGAAGAACCAGTCGAACTATTACAAATGATATCAAAGGTATCTGACAAAACTTTCATATGGACACATTACTACGATGAACAAATAATATCTAATAGACATAATCTTGCACATAAATTCAGTCGTGTCCGCTCACTTAAGTATGACGGAGTTTCTTATGAGTACTCCACACAATCATATAAGGATACACTAAACTGGTCAGGTTTCTGTGGCGGTCCCAAACCAGTAAGTAAATGGTTAACAAGGGATAGTATAATGAGAGCTTTAAGGCAGTTTGATTTTGTTGATATACAGATTAATTTTGATGCTTCTGATCACCCGAACGGTCCTGCATTCGCGATATGTGCAAAAAAGTAAATATCGAATAGGTGTTATTCAACAACTTCGTGGCAGAATAACACCTATTTGAAGCTCAACAAGTTCATCCGCCATTGCCGCAACAAGCGATCAGGTCAGTTTTCTCAATAGTACGCGGTGAAACTTGCAGAACGCATGATCGGCGCTCACCGGCGAGATGTCGTTCCTGAAGTCAAAATTTTTCAATCATTCGCGAGAAGTGACACTGTCCTGTGGAAGGCTTTGCGGGGCTAGTCTCACGGAGCCGAAATCCAAGGCGAGCGCAGAAGGTCCACCCATATAAAGCTCCGCCAACTTTTCCGATAGTTTGATAATTAATACACCCTGCGGTCTCTGCCGCAGGATCCGAGTTTCGAAGCCAATGACTACCTCCCGTTCTGTTCTCTTAGGTAGTCATTGTATATGAGGGGAATGGATTAGGTGAGTCTCTAAGACAGGTGAAGCAATTTGGCCACGCCTCCCAGCGGTTCCTCTATGGCCAAATCCGGTGCGCCCATTTTCGGTGCTTTTCCCGATCCCCTAACAGAAAAAGCGTAGACTGATAGAATAATAATGGAATGGTAAATGTTAACTCCGATATATGGCGATGGTATCACAATATATCGGAGTGTTACTATCACATTCAAATAACAGTTAAATACCGCAAGTCACTTTTGGATAAGAAAGTAGAAGGGACGATAGTTGGTGCGCTGAAAGGATTGAAGGAAAGGTATGCGATAGCTGACAACGTTGGCTTTGATCAAAACCATGTGCATATTCTGTGTCGATTCTTACCGAAGTATTCTGGGGGGCAGGTGATCAAGGTAATAAAGAGCATAAGCGGGAAGCGAGTATTTGAAGAGGCCCCTGAGGTAAAAAAGGAACTTTGTGGTGGTGAGTTCTGGACAGATGGGTACTACATAGCAACGATCAGTGGTAAAGGAAATAAAGGAGTCATTGAGAAATACATAAAGAACCAAGGCAGAGCGACGGACATCGGGCAGTTGAGGCTGTTTGACTTCTGACGCCCTGCGGTCTCTGCCGCAGGGTTCTTCACAATGAGAAGTTATCGAGTTTCCTCTTATACATAATAGATGTCAGGTTGTAGGTAAATCAAGGAGGAAATTGTCGGCCCCTCCCTGTTGCAAAATATTTTTTAATCTACTATGCTTCTACAGGTATACAAAACTATATATATCATCATTGGTTAGATGCGGCAGGATCACATTCTATGAATCGAAAGGAAAAGTGTTAGTCAAATAAACAAACACGGGATACGTCATTGAAATTGACCCCAGCATCCTACAGCTCCTAGGAAAAAGGGGTATAAGGTATGTATTATTGACACTTGAGCCGTGAGAGTTGATCACTGAGCACAAAGATCATCAGTAATCTCGAAAATATTGAAAAGGTTGATGTTGTGTGGTAAGAGCTAGATTACTCGAAGCTAACAGGGAAAAGAAAGCATTACGAATGGATTATTGCTTCACATGTAATTGAGAAACTCGAAGAACTTTAGATGATGGCAAATTCTGTCCAATTACAAAAAGAACAAACTGCGGTTGCTACGTTTCCATTATGGGGAAAGGTTATATTTTTGGGTTTGGCGTTAGGTAAGCTATGGCTGGTAAATGGGCTGACACTATCTGGCATTGGCGATGCTGTTCATGATGACCGTCTTTTTCTTAATCATGCAGCGGCCCTTTTGTCGAGCGACTGGCTAGGACCCTATAATAATCTGACCTTGGCTAAAGGACCATTCTATTCCATATGGATTGCTATGACTTTTCTGTCAGGAGTCCCTCTTTTGCTGGCGCAATATCTTCTCTACATTGCTGCTTGTGCCTTATTTATAATTGCCACCAGACCCATTTTCTCCAGACAGAGCATACTTTTTCTGATTTGGGCGATTCTGCTGTTCAACCCAATGAGCTACACGGATGGAATTACGACCAGGGTTATTCGGGAAGGCATTTATCCGGCGCTCTCCGTTTTAGTTGTCGCTGGGGCAGTTGGGATATTGGCCAGACATGATCGTCCACTGAAATACCTCTGGCTCTGGTCGACCTGTCTGGGACTCTCTTTATCTGCTTTTTGGTTGACTCGGGAAGAAGGAGTCTGGTTGATTCCATCTGTACTGGTCATCGTTGGTTCTGCCGTGTTTAGAATGCGACAGGCACAGCCGAACCGGTGGCACCTCCTCGCTTCCATGTGTGTCTGGCCTTTTTTCATCTGGCTGATTGCTATTGGGGCTGTCGCCGGAATGAACAAGGTCCGATACGGTCTCTTTACCACTGTTGAATTTAAATCGCGTGACTTTCTCGCTGCGTATGGCGCTTTGTCGCGCATTAAGCATTCGCGCTGGCAACCCTACTATCCTGTACCAAAGGAGACACGTGAACGTATTTATAAAGTCAGTCCGGCCTTTGCCGAGTTGGAGCCTCTACTGGAAGGAAATCTTGGTGCAGCGTGGACTTCTATCAGTTGCGGAGGGGTATCTCTCTGTGCCGATATTGGTGGTGGCTGGTTTATGTGGGCTTTACGTGACGCAGCGGCTGCCGCTGGTCACTACACATCTGCTAAATCGGCAGCGAATTATTACCGCCGATTGGCAACTGAAGTAAATACTGCATGCGCTGCAGAACAGATTGAGTGCGGATCAGAGCGTGAGTCGATGATTCCGCCCTGGCATAGCGAGTATTCAAGTACGCTAGTGAATACACTCGTTCGCGGTGCTGTTTCCCTTTCTCGTTTCGAAGGCTTTCAGGCTTACTCCAGCCCCAGTAGAGGTACAGAGGAATCATTGATATTGTTTCGCGATCTGACAGGTTCGCGCCTTTCTCCCGATACGCCAAAGCAACTGCAAATCAGTGGATGGGCGTTTGCGATGAATCCCGCATTGTCTGTCCCGCTGTCGATCAGAGCAGCAGACGACACCCTTGCAGATGCCGTAGTAAAGCGGTTACCGAGTCCGGATGTTTATCAGTATTTTTTCTCTCGTGGTAAAGATTTTCCTACCGCCCGCGAGGCTCGTTTTGAGATAATCACATCGTGCACCAAAGGATGCTCCTTGCAGATAAGAAGCGATCATGAGGATGAACGAATCCCTCTTGATGGAAGTATCAGAGGGGAGGATACCCCTAAGTTTCACCTCTATCTTGACACTCTTAATTATGGGGGTAATGATTTATTGCCGTATCAATCAAGAATAGACAATTTTAAGATTTCAATTTTGCGCCGGATTGGTAAAGCCTATCAGACAATCGTTCCTTTTCTCATTGTGCTGGCGCTTATGGGTTACATAATAAGCACCGTGAATATTCTCAAAACCAAAACAGTCAAGAATCTTTGGCTAATGAACACTGCTTTGCTTATTGCTCTTATTATTAGGCTACTTATTCTCTCAGTAATCGATGTGACATCTTTTCCGGGTCTTTGTCCGATGTATTTGTCGCCTGCCTATCCCCTCTTGCTGATTTTCGTGACACAGGCTTTAGCTATCCAATTTGAAAGGAGGTATTGATCATCACAGAGGGGGAAGCAGTAGGCACAATAATACCTTAGCCTACATAATTGTGGGACAGGCGAAACATTAACTAATGAGCACCACTATTCTTATATATCAAGAACTTACGATGGGTCTATGAAAGATTTTGTCTTTTTGTTACTTTCGACCCAAGATACACGATTTTTTTATTTTGAGAATAGGTTACACTGGAACAATTGAAGAAAGACAGGCTTGAGTTGCGCGTTGGCTGGCAAGTGCACGTCATAGTATTTATGACCGCCATCGCAATCGTTGTGCTGAGACGGCCGGATGCAATTTTTAATCCACAGTTTTGGGCTGAAGATGGTGCTATTTGGTATGCGAATGCATATAATCTCGGTGAAATCCGTTCTCTCTCTATACCAGTAACAGGCTATTTTCAGACAATATCGCGACTCGTTGCTGATTTTGCGCAGATTTTTCCTTTTCCATGGGCTCCTTTAATCTTCAATCTAGTTGCCATTATCATTCAGGTCTTGCCGGTAAATTTGATGGTATCTTCTCGTTTTTCGGTGTTAATGCCGGATGTCCGGAGCAGGCTTTTTTTGTCATTTCTCTATCTTGCCCTTCCTAATTCGTGGGAGATTCATGAGAACCTGACGAATGCGCAATGGCACTTGGCACTCTTAGCTTTTATGGTGATAGTCGCCGCGCCAAGCGGCCGGTCTTTGTGGCGCTGTTTTGACATAGGTGTTGTTCTGATGTCAGGCCTGAGTGGACCATTTTCTTTATTGTTGACACCAATTGCAGCATTCCGGTGGTGGCTGTGTCGTAACAAGTGGGTATTCATTCTCTTCCTATTGACAGGCACATGTTCCTTAATTCAGGCAACTGCTATCTTTCTCGTTGGGCATGCCTCACGTTCTCAGATGGCATTAGGGGCAACACCGGAACTATTGGTCAGAATTCTTTCGGGGCAAGTTTTTTTAAGTGCCTTGATTGGGCAGAAAGGCTATGAATGGATAGTCTCTCATTCCGGATTGCATAATATGTTTTCTCTGATAATTGCAGCGACGGGGCTTGTTGTGATTGTCAACGCCTTGCGAAAAGCCCCCATGGAGTTACGGCTATTTATTGGTTTTGCTGCACTGATTTTCGGAGCAACCCTCATTTCTCCACAAGCAAGTGTTACCACTTCTCAATGGCAGACTCTATCCGCACCCGGAAATGGTGGACGCTATTGGTTTATGCCAATGGTTGCCTTCGTTTCAACACTGGGTTGGATGCTGAGCAGGTCAAGTTCACGCAAGTCACGGATATTTGCTGTCTTAATGCTTGCAATTATGGCTGTCGGTATCAATTTAGATTGGCGACATCCCGATTACACGGATTTCAAGTTCAGAGAGCATACTCACAGGGTTGAAATGGCCCCAAAGGGAACAATAATCACAATTCCGATCAATCCGCCTGGCTGGTCAATGACTCTTATCAAACATTAAGTTTCTTGAGAGTACTGAGTTCTCAGTCATTTTAGCGGATCACTGTTGCCCAAATCGGAGAGCGATCCAAACCGGGGGCTGGGGTTATCGGTGCACTATTCGACAGTCAATCTTACAGGTTGGAGACCGCTAGAAACCGGTGGAGGCGAGATTTTGGGGTGACATTAGTACTACAGCGGATTTAATTAATCGACCTAAACCACTGACAATGTCAGTGGTGGGGTGTGGGGGCGAAGGCCCCACTCTATAAGCGAACCAACAATGTTGGTAAGCCCAATAAGGAACAAAAAGGAACTCCATATATGGCAAGGCGGAGAACATTGTCCGTAGTCTTGCCGTAGTTCAAGCCACCGACAAGGTCGGTGGTAGTTGACTAAGTGTCTGTTTATAAACTAGCTTTTTTCGGAGGGGGTGCAGAGTTCGAGCATTTTTTCCCAGTTCTTTGCGGTTGCATCGAGATAGGGAAGCAGTTTCGTGGGCCGCCACGTTAATATTTCCGCTTTTTGGGGCGCACTTCTCCATTCATGCTTCAGTTTTCCTCTCTCGCCCCAGCTACTGAGGCTGCGGCAGCAGCTTCGGCAACAGTAAACTTGTCATCACTCGTATGTCGTAGGCGATAATGCTCCACAACACCTTTGCATCAAAATGGTCCCTGCCCTTCCATCCGCAACGCTGCATGGCAAATCCACGCTTGAAGTTCGATATCACCGCCTCGATACCGCTTCGCCATTTCTTCAGACGAGTCTCCATATTTCCGCTCGTCACTATATTCTTCAAAGACCCTACGAGGGCGCTTGAAGAGGCACTGAGAAAGTATGGAACACCAGAAATATTCAACACCGACCAGGGCAGTCAATTCACTTCGGAGGCATTTACTGATATCCTCAACAATCATGGCATCAGTATCAGCATGGATGGTAGGGGGCGCTGGGGAGACAATGTGTTCGTAGAAAGATTATGGAAAAGCGTGAAGTATGAAGAAGTCTATCTGAAGGCCTACGGCTCGCTCACCGAAGCCAGGCGTGAGCTAGCAGCGTATTTCGAGTTCTACAATAGTCGGCGTCGTCACCAGGGACTTGACGACAGGACTTCAGATGAGGTTTACTGTACGACATTACCGCAGAGAAAGGTAGCGGCATGAACCAGAGTCGCTTACCACTTAAAAAACTGCTTCAGGTTGTCCAAACAAACCCGGCCACCTCTGTGTTCGGCAGATGCCTTTAGAATAGCTCCAAATTAAGTCCAGGAAGATAATGGAATGGGGATAGGGTCAATCAAAGAAAGCGTTAAACAACTAATAGGTTTCATACGTAGGATACTGTGGCCGTAATCCTGTCCGGGGATAGTGATTATGTAAACTTGATTGGATCTAACCACCTGATTTTAACAGAGGAAGGAAAGTGGACGGTAGGGGATTCGAACCCCCGACGAATGGCTTGTACGTAAGCTATTTTCATTCATTGTGGCCTCTTTGTGGCCTTTCTCACTTTTTCTTCTGACTCTATCATTCTCCTGAACGCATCGAGATGTCTAACCTTCGTATACCTTTCAGTTGTCCTGATATCTGTGTGCCCGAACCACTCCTTCATCTGATCCCTCGTTATGCCCGCATTAACATAGTGTGTCCCAAAACTGTGCTTTGTAGCTTCGTATAGTCTAATTTCAAGCCCTATTTCACCACAAGCCTCCCGGAATATATCATTCAGGAATGTCTTGCTGTAGGGCCTCCTAAGGGTCTTCCCATGCAGAAAAACAAAGTCATCGGGGAATCGCCGTGGCGGTAATGCCCGCAGTGTCTCGGGAAACAACAGGTTATCCCTTATTCTCTTTGTCTTCGTCTGCTCTCTGAGAATATGATTAGACCAGGTGCGCCGGATCGTGTAAATATGTCCGCTAATGTCTTTCCATTTCAGTGCTCGAACTTCTGAGGGCCTGCAACCTTGATTAAAGAGGAAAGTAAATATCGGCTTGTGTTCCTCAGGAATTTTTGAAAGTATAATTGTTTGCGTCTCAGGGCTAATAACCTGAAAGTCATACTCGGGAACTTCTATTTTCTCACACTTCGGGATTTCCTCTATCACCCGATCATCCTTTAGCCACCTGAAAAAGCCCATGAGTGCGTCAAGGATATTCTTCTGGTATTTCAGGCTGAGACGCTCCGGTAACTGGTTCGCAAAGTCTTTGAGGTTGAACACCTCTCTAACATCTTGCTTATCAAAATACGGTTCAAAGTAAAGCGTGATGTATTGCCTCAACTTCGGGATGTAGGAAGGCGCAAGCTTGCCCTGCTTCATGGCCTTTTCTTTTTCTTCATACCACTTTTCGACAAGATACGAGAAAGAATATTCAATGCGGGTCTTCGTTCTCCATTTCTCAGGATCGAATTTGTGATTCGCTATTTCAGACTGTGCTCTCTTTAGGAGTGCATGAGCATCGGCGAATGTGGCAAGAGTTTTTCCGTCCAGATCAACTGCGGACCGGAAGCGTTCCCCCTTGTAATAGAAGTCTATACGGTATCTCTTGGGATGCGTGAGACATCCAGGGCACTGATAACCTTTGTCGGATGATTTCCACGTACTGTGACACTTAGGACACTTCTCTAATGCTCTGATCCCTTTCATAGAAAACCCCCATGGATTATCCTTTAAGGGATTCTCTATTATTGTTCCTCGTTTTGTCAATGTTCCCGTTTCCCTTTGCTCACTCGCACTCCGCTCCGGAGAGATCTCGTCTCGGCCTATGCTATCGTATGGGTTCATTCCCACTTATCCCATGCAGCTTCAAGATCACAGTGTATTTGTCCTTCGTCCACCATTTAAAAACCCTCTGCTTCCAGTTCACTCAGTCTTCTCTTCCAAAAAGCCTTGAAGTAGTCACACTCATGGATAACAGGTCCAGCGGAGAACTCGAAACACGGTTTCTTGCATTCAGCAACAGGCACCAGCGTTTCTTGCCAGGTGCAGAAAACAGTGTCCTTGGCCGCATCAATTTTCTTCTGGTACTTTTCCATCAAATTCATTTTCAAACTCCTGCAATTTCACTGAAAATATTTAAAAAGGTCCTTCCCCCCACACTTTTGTCAGTTTTGTCAGTCTTTTTTCGGTATTTTTATTTTTGGATTTACATCATACGCCGTAGCTTCTGGCCTGCCAATGCCGGAACGAGTCACGTCCGCCTCTCTGATATATCCCCGCTCAATAAGAATCTTTAAGGCCGGCGTCACTTCGTCCATAGTCTTTAGGTTCGTGTGCCTTAATACATCCCGGCCCTTGAAGATATCTATCCCATGTCTTACGAGATAGTTCAATATCTTCTTTGCTGATTCTATTCCGGGGTCGGCTTCCATAAGCCCGAAGGTCGCCAAGGCGTGTTCTTTGTCATAAGCCCCAATTACACAGGAGGCACTGACAATATTGACAGAAATAGGAAGTTCAACGGCCTTTGAACCATGTTCGGCAAAATGCAAGAGTCCAGCAATCCTGGCAACAGCACCCGCAAGCTTACTCCCCCAATCCGGCAAATAATGGAGGCTGCCGCCTTCTCTTAAATCAGCTTCAATATCGTTGTAAAACTCATCCCATAAAGCCTGTGCGTCCTGTGAGAGTTTCAATGTGGTTGTGGTCATGGGAAGATCCATCAAACACTCAATGTGTCTCTGGTATTCTCTGGTTATAGTTTCGGAGACGGATTTAGTTTGACGCCCCCGACTACCTACCTTTGATTTACAACGGCAATACAGAAAACGTGCAAGTAAGCCACGGCCCCGGAATTGTTTGTTCTCGCCTATTTCCCCTATGACTTCCGGCTGAACTGTCAGGCACATGGTCAAAGCGGGTGATTGCATAGTCTTTGCCTCCCTGCCTACTCGGTGACTGCTCCACGCATCCCCGGAATGTGCTTTAAGGTAAAGGTCCAGGTTCCCGGCTTTATCGTTGTACCTGCCCGCCATAAGCTCAAATATGCCGCCCTCTGTACTCATTACGGCCATCCGCTCATTATTCTCTGCCATATGGATTCCGAGGGCTTCGCTTGTTATATCGTCAACAATAAATAGCGGTTTTTTAGGAACTGGATTTTCAGAGATTTCCCTTGCAACGTTAGCGGCGTCCTTTTTGAGTCTTTCGCGCTCTGAAAAATCTTCGGCATTCGCTGCCTGTTTTTGTAATTTGGCAAGTCTTGCCTCTCTTATCATATGCGCGTTTAAAGCCTCTCTGATTGTGTTTGACATTTTCTCTTGTGCTGTAGCCTGATACTCATAGAGAGGCCGCGTCATTATATCCATTGTGCTTGATTTCCTGTTACCGGATGGGAGAATTGAACAGGTATAAATATTCAATGGTTCTTTGTGTGAAATTAAATCAACCTTGGCCTTTTGTTGAACGCACGTTGCCACAACGGAAAGATAGCTTGAAGCTGCAAGTCCAGCATCAATTTGATTAACCTCGGACACGGTTATGACCATTTCCCTGCCTATCTTCGGCAATAAATTAACCGGGAAATCAGGGAGTGTCGAATAATCATTAAAAGGTACGGGGTCGGTCCATTCATCATTTTTCCTATTTTCTTCAAGCTGCATCAAAGCCGCTCCTAAGTTAAACTTTTCCATTTACTATCTCCTGATATAATTCAAACTTCGCCGCTTCATCTTTGGTTTCCAATATCTCGATTTGATATAACCAAATGTTCTCTTGATGGTAAAATGGAGCAAGCTTTTCTAAGTGTTCTTCGGCTCTCACTCTATCTTTTGCATCCTGTAAATTCCTATAAAATGAGCAAAGAAGTTCATGCCGGTCGTAGCACCATTGCTTAAATTCATTTATTAATTGACGCCTTCTCAATTCTTGGGGGTTCTGTTGGTATGTCTCACCGATAGAAATGCTTAAATATTGAAGCGCCTCCTTGAACGATACTCCCTTGTATTTCTGAATGAAAGTAATCACGTCGCCGCTGGTATTGCAGCCGAAACAATGGAAGTTCTGCCTTTCCGGGTCAATCTTAAACGAAGGTGTATTCTCAATATGGCCAGGCAAAGGGCACAGGCACCAGAAATAGCGGCCTCTTTTTTTTAGTGCAGTATATTGCTCAACGACGGAAACAAGATCCGGCTTTTGCAGAGTGTTCATGATTTTACCCACCTGCCTTCATCGAGAACATCCGAGCCTTTAGCTGCCGTTGCGCATTAACAAAGTCGAGGACATTCACGGGCTCATTATTGTTATACCGGGCCGATAATTCGTAGAATGTCTCGTTGGCATCGAAAAGGAGAGTGACGCGCGTGCCATTCATGGCCATCTCGGGATTATTGCCGTGAAGGAATTGAAAAGAGCCATGGCCAGGAATGTCTAAAATGGGAATTTTTTTAGATGGACTGTGCGCCTTTTTCATTTACATACCCCCTTTACGTTTTGCTGTTGCAACTACTTCCAGGGTTATGGTAATGAAAATTTCAGGGTATTACATTAACTGTGGGCTCACATTTTTGCAGATTAGAGTTTTTTGGGAGACTTAAAAGTAGAGGGGCAGAAAGACTTTGTGGGTTTCGTAACTGATTCTAAATACTTTCCACTTATTCCTATTGATTTTAAATATTTTCTATATTCTTCCCAGGTCGCAACATCAAAGGAGAAAAGGGGAGAATAAAGACGTAAGTATGTCAAAACAAGAAAATTCATAAGATTAAAAATTTCTTTATATTTAGCAGATATAGCTGTATGACTCACTAAATATAAATAGGCCAAATGTACATTATAAACTTTGTCTAAAACTTCAGCGTTAGGATTCTTTAACCAAGTTCTGCCCTCGTGGATGTATGTAATATAAAAATTGGTCGGATCAATGTCAGTTGCAATTTCTTCGGGACTGATATTAATAAAGGGGTTTAGTGTATAGCCCTTTAAATGTTCGCCATAAACCAACTGAAGGCAAATAGCTGCATATGCCGCCGGATCGGGTTTCCCTGACTTATTCTTCAAGATTTTTTCAAACTCTGCTGGAATCTCTAAGTTCCGGCTCTTCGGGGTTTCCTGTGGGTAATGTTCTTCTATAGCTAATCTATTAACCCTTGTGAGATTAAGTTTACTTTTCTCTTTTTCATAGGCAGCTATGCTTTTTTTAAGTTCAACGGATGGTTCCCTATCTTGTATTAATTTCTTATATAAATTATGCTCTTTTAGCAAATCATTAAGAGCATTGATGGTGCATGCTTTAAGAATTAACTTATCTTTTCTTAGCGCTTCGCATGCCCTCTTTATAGTGAAGCCATCTTTGAACTCTTCCACACGAAAGTCTGAAGAACCTTTTAGATAAGCAGGTCTTTTCTTTTCGGGTTTCTTAAACCAGTAAGAGAAGAAAGTATATAGAAGAGCTGCCAGTATTTTCATGTTATCGGTAAATTCCTGGGGTCTATGTTTTTCTATGTACGAGATATCTACATTGCTTCCATGAATTCCACGTCCTGGTTTATACACTTCCATTTGGTATTTCTCTAAAACAGGACTGACAAAAGAACCATAAAAATCGCTACTGAAATAGTTAATGCCCGTCTTTATACGATAATTTTCTCGTTTGTGCATATGCTTGGCTAATTTTATCCAATCTTCAGGGGTTGCAATGATCTTTAGTTTGATAGAAGTTCCGTGAAGATAAAGGTCTGCGATTATGGAATTTCTCCTGTTTTTTCGTATTGGTTCCTCATTTTTCTTTTTCATTGTCATTTTCTTCGCGGTTCTGGTGAAACTCCGCGCAAAGCTGGACAGCAGCCTTTTCGAGAGCTCCTTATCCCTGGACTTTAATTGTACCTATTGAGGTAGGGGCGATGTCACGGTGTTTTCTCGTGGAGGAATGAAAATGAATTTCTGTCTGATACTGCGGCCATTGTCCGGCGCTCCGGATTAGAAACACAACTTCTGCCTCAACAGTCTCCATGTCTAAGGCTGGATTCTCCTCAGGTGCATCGTCATGTGACCAGACATCAATATCTGCCTCTTTGAGGTCATGTCGCCACGCATAGCCGTAGTAGCCGCTGTCGCCATTAGCATTCCATCCAAGACGTAGCCGAGTCCGTATCGATTGCTTCGTTACGCCAACGTAGATTGGCTTCTCGTCAAAGCTCACGATGTACAACTTCGGCTTTTTAGATGTGGCGATGCCAGAGAATTTCGGGGTGCCCTTCCGGCACCGAACCACAAAGAACTCAGAGTCGAAATTCAACTTGTATCGCTCAGGACCAGAGATGTGCATGGGTTGACGCCAAACAAGTGAAGAGGACGTTATATCTGATTTTCATTTTCACTCCCTTCAGCTTTTAATGCGTCTCTATTGAGCGCTGTTTTAGCTGTTTTGCCTCGCCTAATCTTAGTTCATTTTTTCTAAGTTTAGTGGCTTCCCTTTTGTTGTTAAATTCCGGCAGTTCATTAAATCGCGTAACATATTCGGCAAAACAATAAAATTCCAACATATGAACTTCACCCATTTTAAGCAAATCCTTCGGATCATTTGAAGTGACATCGCATTCTATCGGACAAACTGCTACAAATAATTTCTTAATGAGTTTTTTGTAATCTCTGTATTTATATCGAAAGCGTTCGCCACCGCCATGCCCCTCCTTCAAATTTATGGTGTTATCAAATTGCTTTAATCTTGATTTTAATCCACGACATGAATTGGTCATGCCAAAATATGTTATTTCTTTCAGCCAGTCAAATTTTGAGTTTGAAATATCGTTGTCGGAGACGGCAAGAGCATATACACCCGGATTATTTATCCCATTAAGATTATCTCTTTCTGGCCAATTAACCCACATGGAAAATTTAGGTCTTATCATTATTTTGTCCTCCTGCTAACAATTACCATACCCTTCGGATATTTTCTGATCCCATGAACGAAGGAAGGCTGTGGAGTCAGCTTTTCAGGAGCTACCCTATCCATTGAAATCCTTCCAGCTAATGTGCGAGCATCACCTTCACGATGAAGAAGACGAACACCGCTAACATGACATAGAACAGAACACGCAAAAATCTTCCATTAGTACCGGGAGGCACGTCTTTAGCAGCGTCGTACTTCTCGGTTTCCGTATAGAAAAGTCCCGTCCCTGGGAGCCCCACGGTCTGCCGTTTGCCCTTAGGTCCGTAGGTGACTTTCATCCCGCGGGGACCGATAGATACCGAGGGGCCGGACCTGCTGAGGTTCAAAGTTATGCCTGGCAGTATCCTGAAGCGTCTGAAAAATCTAAAGCCCATGGCTCATTATACCTATATTTTTTCCTACAACCCCATCTGCGCCAAGTGCTCTTTTTCCAATGGAGTCGCTTCCACAACCTTGTATCCGCACATTGCCCAGGTCGTAAGGTCAACAGCTTCTCCGTCTTCCTGCACAATTACAGGCTGCCCGTCACTGTTCATGTTGTGGTTAGTCGTGATCTTTGCATTAACTGTTCTCCGGCTGCAAGGATTGAAAGGTTCCACAAGATATGAAAGTATCATAGTGTTTTCTCACTTCTTCCTTCAGTGAAATGGCATAGTGTTATCCTATCTTCCATCATGATTCCTGGTTGGAGATAATCATCATTGCCCTATGTCAGGGCTGACCCAAATAGTCCTTTCCCTTTTATTTTTACCTTCTTATGATTCGTAAACTTCTATTCCCCATTGCTTTGGTGACCAACTTAGGCACTGCTCATACTTTTTTGATTTATTGTTCTTTTTTAAGAAATATTTAAGTTCCACTTGACAAGGCATTTTCCTATAAGGGTCGTTTACTTCGAGATATTCGGTATCTATACCTTTAGCAACGACATAGTGATCAGATGTTCCAGATGTTTCTTCAACCAAACAATATAATATTACCGGTCTTTGCTTCTTAATTGCTTCATTAATTTGACGTATTTTATCGTTTGTATCGCCTTCAAGTTCCTCGTATTTAAGGTTCGATATTTTACTAATTGTGTCCATCATGTCCTTATGTCCTGTTCGTCCTTTATCTTTCTTCGCTGATTTCTTAATTAATTTAAAATCTTCCTCAGTAACACTCTTACCTTTAGGCTTCCAATAATAGTCGGTTACCATCTTGATACAGTAAGGTCCACAATCACTTTCATTTTCCTGATAATAGATTGGCACCATTCGCTTTAATCTCATTTCCCTCCACCTTTCCTTTTTCCCATACACTCAGGGGCTAAGTGTGGGAATGATTGGTTTTTCCGCATCTTTCAACACAACAATTACCATACCTGGCAGGCTCTTTTCCCCCATGGTTGTAATCTTATCATATTCTTGATTGTTCGGAATAACCCTCCTTAACCTGCAACGCGATGTCCCTGTTGGGTATAGGAAGCACTTCACATTCAATCCGACAGAGTCTGATAGGTTGATTCCTTACTTTTCTATGTGAAGATCGTCGATAGAACTGTTGGCTTCGGAGGGGGGTGATTCCTCCTATGTCCAACAATGATTCACATCTTTTCGGGAGCGCCCTATCCCCTGAACGCTCTATTCCTCTGCTAACGGATTCAGGTAACTATTGTGAATTTTGTGACGATAGAGAGAGGTCGCTGACTATCTCATCATCTCTCTTAGGTCAATATCATTGATCTTCTGGTTAATATTATCAATCTTCTGGTTTCTTTGAAAGTCTTCAAACCGTTGATCGCTTTCTCTGACTTGTTGTTGCTGCTTGGGTGTCAAACATTTTGCGTTATATTGTTTCCGTAGGATTGCAGCATCAACCGCTGGACTAAGTGAGCCGAAGGGATCGGAAAAGTTAGCCTGGGAAGCAATGGACCGTATTCGCTCATCGAGCTCCTTGCACTCTCTCTCCTTTTCGTAACCTTTCTGTAGCTTCGCACTCTCTTTGTAAGACTTTTCAGCCTCTGCTTTTTCTTCGGGAGATACTGCGTTATAGATTACATCAGCACCAGTCGGATTGTCGTCTTCTTTCTTGACAGAGACGACATCTTTCTTATCAAGACAGAACATTCCAAACGATTTTTCCGTGCAATCTTGATTCACCTGCTCTTGATAGTTTTTCCATGTGAGGATATTGCCGTTTTTCAGTGTTACCCGAAAGATTTCCTCAGCATGCGAAGTTACTACGGGAAGAAACAAAAACACCGCAAGAAGTGTTACTGCTCTCACGTTATCTCCCCCTCTTAGTGGAAATATATCACTTTGTAAAAAATATTCATCAACTATCTTTTCGGCATTATATGCAAAAAACTTAAATGGGTTTTAGTAACATTCAACTAATGAATAACCCTCCCAAAGATCGTCCATAGAACTGTTGCTTCAAAGGGGTGGCCATAAAACCCTCTTGAATTTCAGGACTGTCTTCGCCTTGAAGGGGAAAACGAGCTTTAGCAAGTTTCACCAAAGCCCTCGTACCAAAATAAATTGTAATGAAAATTGGCTCGCCTTAGTATAAAATGTGACAAGAATCAAGCAGGTAACAGCTGACATGACGGAACAAGACGCAAGAATCGTAATCAACCAGAAACTTACTGATTCAGGCTGGACACTCATAGGGCAAAACAGAAATGTCCTGACCGAGGCTCATTGTGGGGCCGGGTTTTCAGATTATCTTCTGTTGGGCAGAAAGTGTCAAAATCTCGCTGTACTCGAAGCCAAGGATGATAAACAAGGAGACGTGTACATTGCCAAGGAGCAGGCCAGAGGTTATGCACTTGCCATGGGCTGTCAATACATCTTTCTTGCCAACTCCGAGCAGATATATTTTTGGGATCTCGATGAAGGTGATGCCAGACCAATCGAACGCTTTATATCTCCTGAGGATCTCCAAAGACGTTCAGATTTAAAGATTATTAAGAAGCCTTTATTGCAGGGTGAACATCCCCTCACCATTGCAGATAGATCGTATCAGAAAGAGGCAAGCGATATTATTGCGGGGTTGTACGACAAGGGCAAACGGGCATTTTTGCTTGAAATGGCAACAGGAACGGGGAAAACCCGTCTTGCCGCCGCCATTGTAGACAGGTTCCTAAGATCAAATCAGGCTGAAAGGGTTCTTTTCATTGTTGACAGGATAGAACTTGCCAAACAGGCCCTTGAAGCGTTCCAACTCGCTTTTAGAGACAAATATAAGAGCGTACGCTATAAACCAGGGCAACATGGAGAATGGGGGGGAGCCTCTATTGTTATCGCCACAATACAGAGCCTCAATATCCACTACAAAGAGGATTTCACCCCCGGCTATTTTGACCTTGTCTTTAACGACGAGTGCCATCGTTCGATTTACGGAGAACTCCCTCGGCAGGTAGTTGAATATTTTCAGGCTACGAGAATAGGACTCACGGCAACGCCAAAAGATTTTCTTAAAAATATCAATATCGAAAAGCTGAGCGAGAACAACCCAAAAGCACTTGAATACCGGATAATGCGTGATACTTATAAACATTTCGGATGCGAACCGGGAGAGCCAACATATAGATACTCTATACAGGATGCTGTAAATGCCCCATCGCCGGGACCTTATCTTGTAGCACCTAAGATCTACAAACTCTACTCCTTAATCACGAGGGAAGCCGTATCGGAAAATGGATGGAGCGTTGATATAGATGGTGAAGATTACACCTTTGCCATTTCACAAATAGAGAAGAAGGTGAACGTGCCGGCAAGAAATCAACTTATATGCCAGGAGTTTTTAAAATATGCTTTAAAGGCCCCCGATGGTTCTATGGGAAAAACGATCGTTTTTGCGGTATCTCAGGACCATGCCGCCGCCCTTGCAAAACAGCTTAATGCCCTCGTGCCGGAGGGCAATGGCCGTTTCGCTCAGGTCATTACTTCGAGGGTTAAGGGATCTTCTGACCTCGCCAAGGCTTTCCGAAAAGACGAGAACTATTGGCCAAGAGTTGCTGTTTCGGTTGATATGCTTTCAACAGGGTATGACTGTCCCGAGATACTGAACATCGTTCTTGCTCGCCCGATTGCCTCTCCCACCAACTACATTCAGATAAAAGGACGAGGAACGAGGCGATATACCTTTGCTGACGGTACACCCAAAACTCATTTCATCATTCACGATTTCTGTGAAGTGATCGAATATTTTGAGGAAAAGTACGATTACACTGCACCAGAACCGATTCCAAGACCGAAAGGTTCAGGAGGACCTTTTCCTCCTGAACCACCAGACCCGCCGGGACCACCACCGCCGCCGCCTCCACCACCTCCAACGCTACCACTTGTCTCCGATGCGCCGGATATTATGGCAATGACTGAATTTATAGAGGTTGGCCCGGAGGGTGAGAAGGTTGACCGCATGATGTATCAGGATAAGTGGAAGGAAAAGATCAGGGAGGTTTCCAAGGATAAGCCTGAGATCGTAGAGGCCGCAAAAACCGACAACTTTACCGATGAACTTATGGAGTATCTGAGGACAGAGGTCTTGAACCGTCCTGTTGAGTATTTCAATGAGACGAATCTTGCTAAGGTCTATAGGATATTTGCCGACATAACCGAATTTATTAAGGATGCGTTAGGAATAGGGAAATTGCCTACACAAAAGGAACAACTGGAACAACTCGTTGAGTTTTTAAAGGTTGAATACAATCTGAATCTCTTACAGATCCGGCTTCTCAGGGTTCTTATTGAGCAAATTATTCAGAGCCCGAAATACGCAGAACAATTTGAGAAGGGAGATTACAAATTCCTCGATAATCAACCTTTTGCTTCTTTCGGCGGAGTGGGGGCTTATGTCTCGGCCTTCGGAGATGTAACTAAACCTGTATTTACTTATATAAGACAGAGTCCACCCTTTAAACTTACAAGGATGAAATGATGGGACATTATGAGTAAGATGCTCCAAATAAGGAGAAAAAGTTACCTATGCCAACTAACTTCGTAAATTCGGATCTGAAACAAAAAGTTGATCAGTTGATGGACGAACTTTGGGCTGGTGGTGTTAATAACCCCATGACAGCCATTGAACAGATCAGTTATTTAATGTTCCTTAAAAGCCTGACCGAAATGGATGAAAAGCAGGAACAGCTTCAAAAAATTATGAGTAATCCTCACACCCCGATATTCTCAAACTCTTGGGCTAAATATAGTTGGCGGACTGTTGCGAGGCTCTCAGGAGATCCCCTCTATGTTGCTCTGTCCGAAGCCTTTGAGAAATTCTATGAACTACCGAACCTCTCACCTATGGGCAAGATCCTGTTCAGACAGGCTCACCTCAAAATCTTTAATAGGCCAACCTTGCGTTCTGTAGTCTCAATTATAGAAGGCATGGATTATAACAATACTCAGAAATATGACACAGATGTTAAGGGTGACCTCTACGAATATCTTTTAAGTAAAATCTCCATTGCGGGAACCAATGGACAGTTCAGAACACCTCGGCATATTATCAAGATGATGGTTAATCTGATTAAACCAAAGGCGGGACAGTATATCCTTGATCCGGCTTGCGGAACTGCAGGATTTCTTATTCAGGCTTATTTATATATCATGGAGCAGAACACAGGTGATGAGATCAAGAAGGAAGGACATATTACCGGGGACAAACTAAGGCCCGATCAACATGAGTTCTTAAAGATGCACGCACTCACAGGATATGACAATGATATTGATATGGTTAAGATAGCGATCATGAACCTTTATCTTCATGGACTTGAAAATGCAAATGTGAAACATTTCGATCCGCTTACTCTCCCCAACCCCGGTGATCGAAAGTACGATATCATCCTTGCAAATCCTCCTTTTGCCGGTAATGTAAATAAAGAGGCAATCCTCGAAGATTTTGATCTGAGAACTACAAAGACAGAACTGCTATTCGGAGAGTATTTCTACAGGCATCTTGCCCCGGGTGGACGGGCTGCCGTTATCGTGCCAGAAGGCGTTTTGTTTGGTTCAACGACCGCACATAAGAAGCTAAGAGGATGGCTACTGGATGAATGTCAGATTAATGGAATTATCAGCCTTCCATCAGGGGTATTCAAGCCCTATGCAGGAGTTAAAACATCCGTTGTTGTTTTTGAGCGTGGAGGAAAGACTGACAAGGTATGGTTTTATGAGGTTACAGGAGACGGATTTAGCCTTGATGATAAAAGAACACGGCAGCCTGAACTGAATGATATCCCTGACCTCCTTGAAAAATGGGAAACGAAACCGGAAAGCGAACGGAGTTGGTATGCTACAAGGGATGAAATTGCAGAGAACGATTTGAACTTGACCGCAGGATGTTATAAATCTCACGTTTACGAAGAACTTAGGTATTCCAAGCCGAAGGCAATTATAACTGACGTATTGGAACTTGAAGCAAAGATAACTTCGGGACTCAAATCTTTGATTTTAAAGGTCCGGGAATAACGTGCAGAAGGCTTTGCCGAAAGGGTGGAAGATGGTGAGGTTGGGGGATATTGCCTCTAATGAGAAGTTTTCTATTAGGATGGGACCTTTTGGCAGCCAACTCAAAAAGCACGAATTAGTGAATGAGGGAATTAAAGTCTTATGGATTGAAAATATCGTAAACAATGAATTTAGATGGTTGGACAATAAATGCATAACATCAAAGAAGTTCGAGGACCTCGAAGGTTTTCAAGTAAGACCCAATGACATTTTAACCACTACCATGGGAACAATAGGAAGAACATGTGTGGTGCCATCGGATATAGGTCAGGCAATCATATCCTCCCACTTATTAAAAATATCGCCCAACTTGACGATGGTCGATCCCACCTTCGTGGCAAAATATATAAGTTCCGAAGTAGCTCAGCATTACCTTGACAGGAACTCACATGGGATTGTGATGAAGGGTCTTAATACTTCGATTATTAAGAAGTTGCCTGTCCCCCTTCCCCCTCTCCCCACCCAACACAAGATCGTGGAGATTCTTGAAGAAGCCAGCAATCTGCGAAATCTCCGTCAGCAGGCAAATGGAAAGATGAAAGATCTGATTCCGTCGCTTTTTGTGGAGATGTTTGGAGATCCTGCTATTAATCCGAAGGGATGGGAAGTGAAAAAATTGGGAGAATCAGCTTACATAACAAAGCTGGCAGGTTTTGAGTTCACTAAATATGTTCAATATATTGATAATGGAGAAATCATAGCCATCAGAGGTATCAATTTAAAGGATGGCACTTTAGACTTAACAGATATAAAAAGAATAAAAAAAGAGGTATCAGATACGTTACCTCGCTCTAAAGTCTTTAAAGACGACATATTAATGACATTTGTTGGCTCAATCGGTAGTGTTGCTATTGCACCTGAATCGAATATTTTTCACTTGGGGCCTAATGTCTCTAAAATTAGGGTGCAAAATACAAGATTAAATGTACGATTTTTACATTCCTTTCTGAAATCATTTGCATCAAAACAGGTAAAAAAATTATCTAAAACTACATCTATGGGCAGTATCTCTATGCAGAATATTAGACAATTATTCGTCCCTCTCCCTCCGCTCTCCCTGCAACAAGAATTTACTAAACTCGTTGAAGATATAGAGACTGAAAAAGCCCGTCAGGCCGAAAGCAAAAAGAACCTCGATGAACTCTTCAATAGTCTCATGCAAAGGGCGTTTACCGGGCAGTTGGCGGCGTAAATAAAATGCGGAGCCATCTAATTTTTCAGATGGCCTTCATGTAGGTCTGAAATCAGCGCCATGTAGCTCGTTGAGTCCTCTCATAATGGTCGTCCTCACTCAGAATATCAGGACCGCCTTTAATATAATCCACACCCTTCTGAGCCTGAGCAGACGCATGGAATATAAGAGTCTTATCATTTTTTAGATTTTCAAGCCAACTCTGTATATATGCAGCGTTATTCTTGATCGTTGCCCTCTCTATTCCTGTCATAGCGCAGAGGAAAGCCGCTCCGATCTCTGCTACCAGCTCCTCCTTGCTGTAATCTTCACTCGCAAAGTGGTTGGCTTTCGTAACTGAGGGCCTCCCGAGACGGCTCTCGTGTCCAGTCGAATGGAGAAGTTCGTGAAAAGCTGTGTCGTAATAGTCTTCGGGGCTTTCAAAGAGTTCATGGCGAGGTAACTTTACTGTGTCATTAGGCGGTGTATAACAAGGAGAATAATTCCCGTGGAATAATACCGGGGGATTTGGCATATCGGCGATAATCTGCTGGGCAGCCATTATGGGATTGAAAGCTTGCATTGGAATAGGATCTTGGCCTTTTATCCCCTCACATTGCTCAATGTTGAAAACCACAAATTGTCGCATCAGTACATTATCCATCGGGTCTGCCGATTCCTCAGGAGCCCTCTTGTAATACTTAATAAGCATCAAGGGAAAACCCTCTTCCCCTTCTCTCACCTTGCACCCTTTGAGACTTTCTGCCTGTTTCTTTGTAAGGAAGTACTTGCTTGAATATTGCACTTTTCGTTTAAGAAGCTCCAGATGAATCAGAAATACATTGATACCTCGATAGGGCTTTTTAGTGACATAGTTCGTAGGGGGATAGCACCCTTTTAACCTCCATGTGATCCTCCAGGGAACAACACCCTGTTCCAGAAGCTCAATTATCTGATTCGTTATCTTATCGAACAGGGGGTGCATAGTTTCATTCTATCTCCAGTCTCTGACTATGTCAGCCCCCCCTCCTTCACTGAGGAATCCCATGCCGGTCATAATTTTTGAGATCGGTCTTGTAATTCATTCTGGAAAGGGAAAGGATTTTAGATATAGTCTTGTCAAAAATTGTGAATTCCTTTTTCCATATAGTATTCATCCGAAAATGTTATCAAATGTTCTTGCATCTTTATGATTTAATTTTACGTCTATAATTACAAATGCATCATTTGCCTTCACCTCTTTGTGATTTGGTAAAAGTAATAATTCATCAGTTACCACACGAACTTCTGTAATTAACCTATCATCTTGAAGAAGGCAAAAAAAAGGATGTTCGTCATCGTTTGGCCCATTATCTTTCCCTATCTCTCCTTCTTGATCTGGCATTCTTAAAGCATCAAAGAGAGTTTTTAATTGACCATCTATATCCCCCATGCGATATATATGTTTTTGATCCCCTGGCCTCAGAAGCAGTATATCGAGGCTACAACGTAATACCATTTTTTCAGTCACCAAAGGTACAAAATTATAGCCCAATCTATTCCAATTATCTCCGAAGGATTTCCAACCAAGTTCGACACGTTCTTCTTCTGTCGGCCCTGGTGGAATAGGGCGATTAAGCTTAATCATAAGTTCATCTATCGTGCCAGCTGGTTGAGAAGCAGCCAACTGACGTAGATTAGGATTCACGTGCCATAGACGGCGCAACTGAGGATGAAACACTCGTCTAATTTTATGTTTTTCTTTTCCTCGTTTATTTTGGTTGCCTGATGGTAGTAATTTCCCTTCATATAGAAGCCTAAATTCCACTAAGTTAAACTCCTCTATTAATTCATTTGAGCCAACAATATGAACGACTTCATTCATTGTATCACCTTATCTTCAGATGAGTCGAGTAAATTATTGCCCAAAATAATCACAAAAATCCTCATCATTCATGCCACTATATCTTGTACCCTCATTTTCTTTGGTGAGGCGAAACGGATAAGCGTATTACTTATTGAGCCCCGCACAACAAGCTTTTATTAGGATGCGACAAAGTTCATTTATTTCATTCCCTATCACCGTTTAACATCATTATTGAAAAAGGTCCGAAAGGTCCCAAGGCGATAAATGTCGTTAAACTAAAATAACCGCAGAAGGCTCTTTCTTGTAGGGGGGCATCCCTTCTCCTTCACTCAGGCATCCTGTGCTGTTCATAAATCATTTGTGACTGTGCTGTGATATACTTTGAGACAAGATAGTGGAGAAACTTTACACCGTTCGTTTGAGGAATGGCTAAAGATTATTTAAGGAGGGATAATGCAACCATTTATGCAAGCATTAGAACAAAGAATTTACAAGGCTTATGAGATCAAAATATTTGCTACAATGACGGGTTTTAGACTGCAAGCGTTTCAAGGTGCGAAAGCATACCTTCCAGTTGTAAAGGTAGATTACGAAAGAAACTCGGATGTAAAGCTTTCCGGAACGAGTGAAGTTGAGAACCTGATTGACTTCTTACAAAAGCAAATTGATAAGGGTTTACTAATTGAAATTAAATAGTCTTTCAGGTATCCGCTTAATTCGCTGTTCATAAATGAGTTGATTTTTGGACAGTACTCCACAAGAGGCTTATCCTGCGCCAGTCCTCGTTTTGAGGATAATAAATCCGAAGGGTTTTATGGACAGGGGCGAAGAGGAGTACACCGACTAATCCACGCGATTCAAAATGTTGCAACAGTAAAGATTTTCGAAAGAAACAAGGAGTAACGACATGACTGATGCGCGCGAAACGTCCGACTTTTCTAAAGGACCACAGTGTCTATCACCGGTGTCTTAATTTGGTTATTAGGGGGAGCTTCCCTCTATTCTTTCTTTATCTATTAGGAGTCTTAGCAGAAGATATATGATTAGCCCTTGATAATAAGAGATTAAAATCAATATAGCCCACAGCCATGGGACAAAAAAAGCATCCTTTCTTGAATCTCTGAAAATCCATATTGCTACCGGAATCCAAATTATTATGTCCGAATAGCGCCAAATTGCGGCCACATACGACCACCGTGAAAAAATTGTTTTGCTGTCAGATCCTTGATAGTAAAGATTGCTAAACCATTTAGCAAATACAGGAGTAAGAGCACCGACAAAGAGGAGATGAATTGAGCCGAATACAACCAATAAGACAAGGAGATTCTTATATTTCTTCACTTGCCACATTCCTAATGATGATTATAGAAGCTCCCATTTGAGGCCCTCCTGTCCATAAATATAGCAAAAACGGACGATCAAGGGAAGGGGAAAATGCATGCATGTCAATGTGCAAGGCGTTGATTATCGAAAGAAATGTGCATTCGCCCCTGATGACATTTCTCTGCAGATTTCAGGAAGGACCACTCATATGCCATTCTCCAATAAAACGCTATGCTTGTTCATCCTATGCTCCTTCAAAGTCCTACCTACAAACCCTGCTGAGATCCCAACCTTTCTGGCTATTTTTCTCACAGACAAAGAAGAATCTTTCTCACGCAGGGCTATGATCTTGTCCCTATCGATCGGTGGAACCGGTTTCCTACCGAGTCTCTTCCCTTTCCTACGTGCGTTTTCAAGCCCTGCCTTCACCCTCTCCCGGATCAGTTCCCGCTCGAATTCGGCCATGGCTCCGATGATATGGAACATAAGCCTTCCCTGAGCCGTTGTGAGGTCTAAATTATCCTGGAAGGATATAAACCCCATCCCAAGGCTCGAAAGTTCTTCTAAGGCCACAACAAGCTGCCTCAGGGATCTTCCAAAGCGATCAAGCTTCCAAACGAGGATAAGGTCAATCTGTCGCTTCCTGGCGGCCTCCATGAGGTGGTCAAGCTGAGGGCGCCGGTCCTTTGCACCGGAGACGCCGTTATCGATGTACTCCCCTGTGACTGTAAAGCCTCTCCTTTGGCAATACTCCCGCAGGGGCACAAGCTGCAGATTGGGATCTTGCCCTTTATCGTGGGTCGAACAGCGGGCATATAATGCGGCTCTGACTGCGGCTCCTTCCGTTTCCCTTTTCATTTTCATGCTCCTTGTCCATTGCCATTAGTAATAATTATTACATATAATACCATGCAAGAAGCGCCTTGTCAACTACTTTATTGCATTATTATTAAGAATAAAGTACTATTGTAATAGTAAGGAGGGCTTATGGTTAAATCAAAGGATAATATCAAAAGAGAAAGTTACTCAGTTAGGTTAGATCCTGATCTTATCAGGGAATTAAAACATATTGCCGTCGATGAAAAGAAGCCAATAAGCACACTTATCGAGGAAGGCATAAAATTAGTGGTGAAAAAGTATAAATAGTCGTTACTATCTTCTCTGTTACCTTAACATGGACTTCAAAAATGTGGAGTACACCGACTACGCAATCCGAAGCGAAAATAATTGTGTTGATTATCAAAAGAAAGCACGAGCCAGCATAGGGATTGAAGCGGCTACTGCAATGATGCCGACAATTCTCATTCGACGAGGGGTTGCCAAAGGAGCAAATGGCACTATTACACGGTTCAAATTATAGAGAAATGAGAGAATGTTGCTTGCAAGTATGTGTATCAGACCGAATAGAAATAAAGCTAATGCGAGCCTAACGTTCTCTCGCAGAGATGGATTGGAAGAAAATTGCTGATTAATTTTATATCCAACCAAATAAAAATATAGAAATATGAAAGGAGGGAAGTAGAGTAGTTCTCGAATATCTCTCTTGTTCAGTTGCGGGCTATTGTCCTCTATATTGGGCGTACTCCCCCCTATTGCCAATAACGATTTGTGATAGTCATTTGAACTATTATATCAGGTTTCAAGGGCGTCGAGTTCAGGAAGGATTGTTGCGAGAACATATCTCTTTTAGGGACTGAATGTTTCACCCGAAAGACGGAAAGGTATTTTATCGAGTGCACCGACAACACCACAGTTGACGAGTTCACACACCGGGCAACGGTGGGCGTAGAACGACTCGTTAATATTGGGTATTGCGTCTCCCTGCCTAACTAAGACTATTGAAAAAAGCCGTTATTAATAAGAAAGAAAATCGCAAAAATGACAAGCACAGTGATAAAAATAGCTGACATACCATAGCGAGATAGCCAATCATTTGAGTCTCGAAGAATAACTGGCCACGGTTTTCCAGTCTTTATACGAATAGCTATTAAAAGTATTGCCGCTATGATAAGTTCAGTCAGTCTCACGGACATGTTGTCTCGCTTTAGACCCTCTTAGCTATAAGATTTTCTGAATTTTGTCGTTGAGCAGCTTTCCGACTCAGTCATATTTTTTTATCCGGTAACGCCTGCTATGAGACAACCGGGGCACAAAGGCCAGCATGAAGTGAAACCAGTTTTATCCAAGGTCGGCCTCGATGGATTTGTTATATGTTTCTTTTGATCAGTGATCATTGGATTTATTGCCGTCCCGTAATCGTATATAAAGTTTTCCAACTATTATCATCAATTCAGAATAAGCGCTGTAAAAGATCATGAAAATCGCTATATTAAATATCCATATCTTTGTAGTGTCGTTTATGCTTCTATGTAGCAGTAGTCCGAGCACAAATAAAACGGCGCCGATCCAGCCAATTACAGAGGCGTGTCGCACAAAAAAGCCTTTATATTTAGCTGCACATCGTTTCGCTATTTTATCTTCTTTGGTCGTTAATATTATATTTTCATTCTTCATTATGATTTAACGACAACCATGAGCCGTAGGGGCACCCGGCCTAATGCAAAACTGCGCCAGGACTATTCCCGATCGGCTCGATGCCATTGTTATGTTCGGCCTTTCATTTCTATTGTTAATATTGCCAGAAGTATAACTGCTGCGCTTATGCCCAATAGAATAAGTTCAAGTCCGACGACTTGTAAAAATGCCTTCTGATAAGATGCAGCTTTCCATACCCATTTGGCATAAGGAATCATCATCAGCAAAAGAATTAAATTGAGGCCAACAAGAATGATACCATCCTGAAAATTAGTCTCATTTTTTATTATGAAGAAAGTAGAAATCTGAAAAACTACTAAGAAGAACAGGATGACGACAAATACATATTGTTCTTGTTTGCACCAATACATAAGGATTATATTTTCCGCACGATCAGATTTCCATTCAAACTCCACATAATTCTACCATATTTTTGATTGTGTGACTTTTAGGAAGGAAATGCTGCGAGAACATGTCTCTTTTAGGGACTGAATGGTTCACCCGAAAAATGTGAGGGTATTTTATCGAGTACACGGACAAACAAACGTGGTCCAAGGATATCAAGGCGTTTGTCGAGGAGATAAAAGAAGGGAGACTAAATCACGCAGGGCCTTTTTGCATGCGAAAGGATGCAACCATTTCTTGAAGCAGCGGAATTTTGAACAAGACTGCACTTTTATCATCTCCATATGCGCCAATAATTACTATATTATCTCTCAACGAAACGCATTCTATGCCGTACACGCCATGCTCTATCTCCTTGCAACTCCAATTTGCCATAGCTTTAAGCATTTCTGCTTCATTAGGTAGATCCTTATATGTTATTCCCAACGTCCCGGCGGCATCATAGTAAGCCTCGAAATTATTGTATGTATTTGCAGATACCATAAAGTTAAAAAACACACCTCTTTTATTCGGAACAGTTTTTCTTGATGCCGCCGCTTTATCTTCCCAAAAGGTAATCAGAAAATAATCTTTTGGACTTCTAAGTATAGTCGGGAATTTCCTGGAAAAATACCAATAACCCTTTGGTGGCGAGATAATATATTGGCCGAAGTTTAGGTCACCGTTTACTTGAACCGGACCAGGTTTGCCAGAACAGCCGAAAACAAATAGGGGCAATAAGAAAATACAAACTAATTTACGCATCCTGCACTATTATCTTCTTAATCAATCATTGCTCTTGCCCAATAATTATTAATTGTAATACAAACAATTATAGCAGACCGATGATATGTGGCGTACGGGAAGCGATGTTGCGAGAACATATCTCTATTGGGGACTGAATGTTTCACCCGAAAGACGCAAGTATTTTATCGAGTAAACTGACAACTAACGACATCCCAATACGGGATTAATCCGGCGAACCATGGAACCGCTTTCTATTAACATATTTTATGTAATCACGAGTATTACGGTGTTTTCTCTCAACATCCTCATCGCGGCCTACTTTTGCCCTTAGCATGCCATGGTCATAATCGTTTTCGAAAGGGAGGTCAACCCAATTAAACACATAACCATGGACAATATCGCCACTTTTTAACGGTATTTTATATTTTAGAATCAGATTGCCCTTAATATGTCTTTCCAATAATTTCTCACTGATAAGCCTGCTGGCGTCATCACTTATCCAACATCCTATCCAGTCCTGCCGTTTCTCCATTTCGTAAGTTTCCACAATAGGCTTACCAATTTGAATGCCTTCGCTCACTATTAATTCACCAGTTGTTATAGCACCCCTAATTGGGATACCATTCGAGTTTGCTGAATGAAAAAGCGCATCACAAACACCCAATATCGCGTTAAAATATTTGTCAATATCTTCCTGCGCCTTATTGCTATAATCTGCTGTATAAATAAGAAATGTATCAGAGAAACTTTCAACAGTTACTATTTGTTGCTTGAATAATGATTCCAAATTGTCTTGAATAAAGGAAGTGGAAGATTTTATTTCACTGTAAGCTTTCCAGACTTTTTCCAAAATGTCATTATTAACAATATCTTTAAAACCTAAAATATCGAAGAGAGCAACGAAACACTGTCTCGTAGGAACTTTAACGGCCATGCTATTCTCCATTTCTAATCCAAACTGACCCTTTGTCAGCGCATGTCAGTCTTTACCAACCCACTGGGGTAGTTTGCAAGCAGTGGCCGCCGCAACATGTCTTGCAATTTTATCGCGACGACGTATGCATTTCCTGATTTCACTGACCGCATGCTTAACGGAGATAACGCGAATGCCGACATCGGATGACAACCTATCCGCATTTCGCAGAATGTGACAACGATCGCTTGTTATCAAGGTGGTATTGCTTTGTTTGGCATCCAATAGCATAGAGATGTCGTTTTTGTCTTTTTGTTCTTTCGCCCCTTGTGGGAAAGTACTATTTTCAATCAGGCTCCGGAACTCTTCTTCGCCGCCCAAGCTGTCATTGGTTGACACCCAAATGTAGTTGTCCGCTTTTTCTCTCCGGCGGTCACCATTCACGCCGCCGCCTGAGCGCGCCTCATCATAGGCAGTACGGGACATTATGAGGGAAATAACTTTGTGTTTATGCCAAAGTTCCAGCTGATTTACGTTCGTATTTTCTTGCTTCGCATTGATTATGTTCGCGTCAAGCATGTAAAAACGATGGAGATTTCGCTTTGGCATCTCTACTATCGTGCGATTATCAAAGGCTTTCAATTATTTCACTTTTGTAATTGAATATCAAGCGGTCAAGTTCCCATCCTTCCATCCCTGCATCATGCGCCACGTCTCGATAAAACTGCTCACACTTCTCATAGCCGTCTTTTTTCCCAATGTCCAAATTTAAACCCAAAGCCTCAGATACTGACTTGACGCGTTTATCTACGGCGATGCACCCTCTCGAAAGTCTTCATGGTAAGCATCCATCATAATGTTCCGAGAGTATTTTCATTCTTGTATCCTCACAACGAACGCCCGCGATAGGAGTTGATCTTTTAGCTAACAACTCGAAACAGCGCGAGTCGGCGAATATTTTACTAAAGAAGTCTGACAATCTTATCTTTTAAATATGTGATGATCCAAATTCCCTTATCAAAGGGATTTCGCCTTAAATTAAGTCTATTCTTGATTTGCTCGACCACAAAATCCCAAGTCCAACCGATTGGTGATGAATCCCGTACAACGAGAGCCACGTTAGGACCATAATCTTTTAGCAATTTCGGCTGTATTCTGCCAACAATCGTGTCAACAACATTGCCTTGTAAACAGCTTACCCTCTCACGAGGATTTGCTTTTCCAGCCCTTACATCGGCGAGATGCTTTCTTAATGTCGATAAACTTCTGTGATTAGACCTGCCAAGCGCGGCACTAATATCTCTTGGCCGATCTTCGGTTAATGTGATCTCAAAATTGAATATATTGCCCTCTGAATCTCTACAACGAATGTCCGGGGCATCTGAGTATTCAACTATAGAAAAAGACGTTCCCATTTCAGCGTTGTAAAGTCTTATGAAAGCATCTGCAGTAGCCCTTTCAATGGCCCCCTTTTCGGTCAACCGATTGCCTCCATATTTGCAGCGTCAACCACTGAGCCAAAAGGCTAACCGTTTCTTGCCCCGTCATTCAGTCCTCTGCAAAATAATCAGAATCAATCCTTTTTATGTCGTATTTTGCTGTTGTTGTCATTCCAAGACCGTAATCAATCATCAGTTCGGCGAGTGATCTTCCGTCAATCAGGATTACTTTGGGATCAATGTTTTCAACGTACTTGACAGCATCATCAGAGAATCTGCCAGTTGTGATGAAAACACCTTTTTTTGCTCTTTTCCCGTGAAGTGCTCCAACGAACTTCTGGATTTCCGGACGTCCAACAGTTCCATCCCATCTCTTTGCCTGAAGGTAAATTACGTCCAGTCCAAGACGGTCTTCTTTTATAATTCCATCAATCCCTTCATCACCGCTCTGCCCGATAGACTTGCCGGCATCTGAACGAGAACCGCCGTATCCAAGTGTTACCATGATGTCAACGACGAGACGCTCAAAGAATTGAGGAGAATTGCCTTTTATTCTTTCCAGTATCTCTGCTGCCAAATCGCTCCTAATGTTCTGATATGCCTTCTGAAGTGTCTCTTCTGGCGTTTCAAGTGGCTGGATGTCTGTCTGGCCTTCATTAGCTGCGGGACCAGTCCTTACGGTATGAAATTCAACAAACTCCGGATATTGATTGAGCAGTTTAACGTCTATGCGGTCATGGCCTTTCTTTAATAAGTCTTGCCCCCTCTCAGTAATACGGAAATAACCTCTGCGAGGAGACTCAAATACTTTTGCCTGAACGAAATAACTTTTAGCCCATGCAACGCGATTGTCGAATTTTGTTTGTGTTCCACTCGAAAGTAGTTCCTTTAGATCTTCTCCGGTGATGTTCATGCGTGTGGCAATAAGTTCTCTCGCTTCTTTTATCGAATGTTCTTTGCCATCGCCCGCAATGTCCAACAGGGGCTTGAAAAATGATTGAAAGTCAGGGACTGCCATATATTTTCTCCCACTGCGTAAAATGAACCAACGACTAAGTAACCGGCTCCCTTACGGTAGCTGAACAAATTGTAGCAGGTTCAAGGACAAGTGTATAGGGAAGAAAAAGAATTTGGTGACACTCACTTTTAGGAATGACGTCTCATGCCGGTGGAGAGCCTCAGGATCGATTAAAAGAGGTCAAAGCATAGGATGGATATTGACAGGGTAGGTTCGACCTGCTACGTTGAACATTAGCCAGTTAACCTTTCTTGACAGCCCCCTTCTTTGACTCTATAATTCATCAAAAGACCGCATGCGACATAAAAAAGAATGTTAGGTGGGATAATCTTTACCGACGATCGAGATGATCTATTCAGAATTCGAAAAGATTCCATTTCAAAATAGAGCAACAGAGAGGCTCAGGCAGACTTACGCCGTTCTGTATTTTCTCAGCAATGGGGCAAGTCGTAGGGAGGCCATCACCAAGGCCAGCAAATATTTCCCACAAATACACGATAGATATCAAACAATCGAAAGTAAAATCTCCACGCAAATCGAGGTTTCTCTGGACACCTTTTTCGGATGGTACAACAATGGAACCTTGCTATCAGAGTTGGTTTCACGTTTAAGTCTAAATGAATATGACCGCAATCTGTTTGCTGAGTTATTAAATGCAAGCGCTCCCGAAATCCTGCCTCTACCAGAGGAAATAGAATCTGGCGGCGAGGCGTTGGTCGAAGGTGCTGTCAAGACGATCGCCATTAACGCTTATGAACGTAATCCCAAGGCCAGAAAGATCTGCATTGAGCACTACGGCACTGTTTGTTCCGTATGCGAATTCAGCTTTCAGAACAAGTACGGCTCAGTCGGTAGAGGATACATTCACGTACACCATCTCACACTCATATCAGAGGTCAGGGGGGACTATGTGATTGATCCCATTCGAGATCTTCGTCCGATATGCCCAAACTGTCATGCAATGATTCACTCACGTAAGCCGCCTTACACTATTGAAGAGACGAGAAAAATGCTCAACACAGCCACCTAACGATCGACTGCAAGGGATTGTTTACGGCCGCCGTTGAGCCTTGGCGTAAGCTGAAAAATGATAGAAACAGATAATATCATAAATGACTTTCTACGCATCGCTGAACTGGCTGGTGTTCAAATTGGGAACAAAGATATTCAGATAGAGAGTCTCAAATCCCTGCATACTCCGCCAAGAACTCTCCCAAATGGCAAAATGGCTGTCTATGTTTTCTCTTGGAATAATCAATGTCTTAAAGTCGGTAAAGTTGGCCCTAAGAGTCATGCACGTTACACCAGTCAACACTATAATCCCAAGAGTTCAAATAGCAATCTTGCAAAATCAATTCTGAAAGATAAATCAGCGATGAGAGCAATCATTGATGAGCATTCTGTAGGTGAGTGGATAAAACAAAATACTGATAGAATCAATTTCCTGCTGTCAGAGAAGTTTGGGATACCCACCCTATCGCTGTTAGAGGCTTTTCTCCAATGTCGGCTGAAGCCTCGCTTTGAGGGATTTGAAAAACAAAGCAGAAGCTGCTAAAAAAATCTTGGAGCATTAGAGAATGAGACTTCTCTTGGTCAAATACGGTAAACGACGAATCACCCGTCCCTGTGCCATGACGGAGGTCCCTGCACACTTTGGCTTACCTGCGCTGACAACTTCTCCGCCCTACTCGCTCCATACCGAATATGCAGCGAGGCGGAGGAATATCTCACCGGTGATCCTACAACAATTCCCCATACTTACAGCCGCACATCGTGGCGTCCCCTTATTATGGATCAACGATGATTGGGCATTGGCTTTCGCGGAGTGGCTTATTTTACTCATCTCGCCAAATGAGCCGCCAAGTGTCGTTGAACTTCACCCCCCATTTCGGCAAGAATGTTCGGATCAGATGTCTTTTCTCGCTCGATACGGCGTTTTTGCTGGCCGATTCCTCGCTCGCTTCCCTTCGACCAAGCTGGTTCTTGAAAACCGATCTGGCAGTCTGCGAAACATGCCCTTTCTGATTAGCACACCAGAAGAATGTGCATGTCTTGCTCGGGAGCTACCGGAAACTCTGAGGTTTTGCGTCGACTTCCCCCAGTTTTTCACCGCTGTGTGCCAAACAGGTTATCCCTCGGTTGAGGAGATAGATGCGATATTTGAGCATGTCCACGCGTTCAGAGACAAAGTGTTTTCTGTGCATCTTTGGGGACGAAAGAATGGATACGCACACATGGGAGATCTCAGATCACTATTTCAAGAGAATGCCGACATCATGAAACATTTCTTGCGATGTCTGGATGATATGTTTGATGGTCGGGAGTTGTACCTTGTTCCAGAAGTCAACTCTAATAACAATGATCTGGAAGCTCTGTTGAGCCAAATAGAGGATGCAGGTATAGAAATATGCTCCGACCAGCAAATACACGGTACGGAGTGCTGCCGCCCATGATTTACGCCGGTATCGATTTGCAATAATAACCTATAGCAGACTCCCACCTTTCAATGTCGTGGATTTCAGGAAGAATTGGCCCACTTTTCCATCAATTTCGCCTCGTGTTCGGCCCTGAACTTATCCCAAGCTTCCTCCGGACTTAATTCATCCAAACCGAGTCTCTTTCTTTTCTGCTCGTATGTTTCAGCCATTACATTCAAGTCCATGCCCTGCTTGAACATCCCTTTTTGGAGTCCGAGAAGTTTTAACGCGGCAATCTGATCGTGCATTGATACCTTCACCGATATTCCCGCTAAATTCTCGCTAAACTCAACAGATTTCAACGCTGCTTTGGCTGCAGGTGATAACTGATCTGATTCCTTTATCATCGTAAGGCCGTCTCTTGTGAATGAAATTATGTCAGTTATGTCAGAAAAGCCGATTTGTTCCAGTCTTTTTTCAACATCTTCGACGGTCTTTGTTGAGTTTTCACGCCTTTCCTTCAAAAACAGCCGGAGACAATGCGAAACGATAGGGTTTGATAAAATATTCTGTGCTGTTATTCGAGCGCCTTTTTCTGAATACCCTGCTTTTCTTGCAGCTTCCGCACCATTAAACTCTTTCACATATTCCAGTACAAAAGCTTGATGTTTCGGCTTTAAGAGGCTTATAGCGGCCTCGAAGGTCTGAGGTTCGACAACTTCGATCACGTCTGAATTCCCATTAGATTTTTTACCCCTGCTCAATGTCGATGGCTCCTTTTTTCATCAGATTTTAAGAATAGAGGTTCATAGCGTTGATCCTCTCTTAAATATATCAGATGTTTTGAGATATCGGTCGTTTTTTTGAAATTTAAGCCGTAATTCGAAAACGAATCGAGCAGATATCACCTTTCTTTCGGAGTAAGCTTTCCATTCTTCCTTTTCGCCATCATTCCTCCTTGACGACAGTCCTGGTTAAGATGCTTGTTTTCTAATTATCATGTCTTGGAACCGTTGAACCCTAAAGTACCAAAGCCAAAAGCCCCAAGTACTCAATAATAGACCAACTATGGCACCGACAAACAGCATGATCACTTCGGTTCTGAAATGAGCCAAAGCGCTTTCCAGCAATTTGCGTTTTGTTATAAGCTCGACGTTCTTGATTCTGAGCAGATCATTCTTTTCACGTAGTTCCTCGGCCTTCTTAATAATCGTTATTTCATCTTGATGAAGCCTATCCGATTCCGCCTCGATATTAATACCTTTACTTTTCAAAACTTTTTTAGGCAGAGTTGCAAGGTTTTGCACCCTTTTTCTTAAATCTGCGGTTCTTTTCTCCAAGAGAGCGTCCTCTTTCTTCAAGTTAGTGATCGACTCTGAAATAATGTCGACTTCTACGTCGAGTGCGTCCATTTCCCCCTGCAACTGTATTGTTTCTCTTGAAAGTTGGAATATTTGTAGTGTTGGCCATACGAGAAAGAAGCCGAAAATGAGTAAGCCTGAGATCGCCATGAATTTATAGAGATTATCTGTAGGAGGCTGAATAATGCTCATAGGATGCAGGAAATTTCCCAACTCTTTATTGAGCAAAACCAGTGCTGCATATCTTTTGCCGTTTCATGTACGGACTCCCAACTATCTTTGGATCCACGGCCAGGGGCATGCAATTATCTTATCACATCCCTTGTGGCAAGTTAAGATCATTCGTTAAGGATAATGCTTCAAATATGACACTGTAGAGCCTCATGATCGATTAAAGGAGGGCGAGGCGTAGGAAGTTTGCCCCTATTTTTTCATGTCGGGTTTCGCTCATTCCACCTGATCTACGAAACTTTCATTTTATTTTCCTCCAGAGTACAGCTTATTGGTCAAGCTAACTTCCTCCTTTAGAAAATTATCCAAATCTTCTTGGGACAATTTCAGATCGGCATCCGAGCAGTTATTTTTTTCTTTTTCAATTCGCAACAGCCGAGGATAAAGCCAAACCATATCCTCCCATCTGGATCGCTCATCAGGCTTTTTCTGAATAGTGTCAATATAATCTTTGCAAAGAAGGAAATATCTTCGCATCCAGTATAAAAATGAGTGCCACACAAATTCTTCAATCAAAGCTTTGCGCCGCACAAGCAAAGCAACTGTCTCAAAAAAATCAAGGACGTCATCCACATCTGACATGTCGACCTTATCTCCGGCGCGAGATTTAAGAATCGTTTTGGCAGCAGTCGCACGTGCTTCTTGCATTTGGTCAGCATCAAAGTCATCATTTACTTTCAGCAACAATTCCACGCGTGACTGGCGTAACGCCAGCCTTGTTTGGACAATCAGGGTCATAATTGAAGCGATGAGGCCAAGTATCGCTATCAAGACACCACATACCGTTGCCTCTGCTATGATGACGTTAGGGTCGGTGTGCTGCAAGGCGTGCGTCATCGATGGAATAGATGATAAAGTCGCGCACATTACGTTAGTATTCATTAGTTCCTCTGCTTCCTCGTGGTATTTAACATAAGGCTCGCTGGGAGCCCACAGTTCGCGCGATGGAGCCGATAGTTATGCAGTCTTCTGGTCCGAAATCTGTCAGCTGAATTCGACAATGATGAGGCCACGGGAGTCGACTTTGTTGGCGTTCCGGTGCACCCAGTGGTTATGTTTCGATCACGTAATTCCCTATCTTTATGCACTTTCCTGATACCTTGGGATGCCATGTGTTTTGTCGGGGCCTTACGGACGATTTTGTTGACCGATACCCAACAAATAGAGATACTGGAGAAAAGGTATACATCCAGCCCGCAGCGTCAGAGAGTCCCATGGGACTCAACGATACAATCTCGCTTGTGTTTGAGAACTTCTTCAATGGAGTCGAAGGAGTTTCCGATATAATCAAATAGATTTCGTCATGTGCCCGACGCTGCAAGAGCGATGCAGAGAATGTCGTGACATCTATTGGAATATTTTCCTCAATGATTCGACAACCGAAGAGTTTAACAAAGAATAGGTGCACGTTGAGTGCCCCTTGCTGTGTACGACCTGGGAACACCCTCCCGAGGTCGAATTTCCCGCGTTTCGCGATGTAGCCCCAGTTACGTTGTAAGTATTGTGACAGTTCCTCCCACGCTTTGTCATAAGGTTGGGTTAGGCTATTATTGCAACTTGGACAAATGGGAGCCTTCGAAGTTAGCCGTCTCGACTTTGAACTTCCGACTCGAAGATTCATGTTCTCGTCGACGTGCTTAAACAGAGGCGCCTTGGGAGATATGTTGCCAAAGTATTGACGGACATCAGATGCCTTAAAAAGATGTTCACTTGAACCAGCTGCACCACCACAGATCCAGCAATTCATTGCTTGTTAAATTGTCTCCTCTCCTTAAATCGGCTCGGTAATGCTATGCCTCCCGATACTCTCTGAACGCATCGTGGACAGACTTTCTATCATTTCCGGTCTATTTTATCACAACGACCATGGTTTCCATAGCAGTTCCCGGGTCGAGGCATAGGATGGCAAGCCCTGTTTTTTGATTTTGGCGACGGTTTGGTGACAGCCGTTTCCCTTTCGTTTCCCCTGTGCCGCAATTCCTTTGAACATGAGGACGTCAGAGGGTTCGATTCCCGCCTTCTCCAGCATAATATTTTGTGGCCTGTTTGTGGCCTGTTTTGAATCCCTATTGAGTAGGATAAGTCATTGAAATACTTAGAAAAAGAAAGTGGACGGTAGGGGATTCGAACCCCCGACTTCCACGTTGCGAACGTGGCGCTCTCCCAACTGAGCTAACCGCCCATACCGGATGCAAGTCAAAAGGGAAAAACCACCATTAAGGAAACTGCCTCTATTTTAACGTGAATCGCCTGAAATTTCCATTTTTCTATGAGTCAACTGGCAGGTTATTTCTTCATGGCTCTCTCTTTAGCGTGCTGCACCCTCACCCTCCTGCCGTGCAGCATCATGTCATTTATGGCACTGATAACCCTGTCGGCAAGATCCGTCGGCACTTCGACGAAACTGAATGTATCAAAGAGCGCAATATTTCCGATCTTCTTCGCCGGGATGTCAGCCTCCGCTGAAATGGATTTGACGATATCTCCGACTTTTATCTTATCTTTTCGACCGATGGTCATGAAGAGCCGCACAAAGCCCGCCCGGTAAGCCGGCTGTGCTGCAGAACGTTCCTCTATGTCATCGACCTCCGAGTCGCCAAAGACCATGCTGAGGGCTGCTGCAACGATATCCTTGTGAGGATATTTGGAAAAAAGATCATCTGCCAACGCAAGATACTCAGCATGCTTGCTTTCTGCTATTACATGTTCAACCTCGGCGACTACTTCCTCTTGTCTTGCCTTTTTTACCTCGTCCTTAGACGGCAACTTGGCCTTGTCTATCCTCGTATTTGCTAATTTTTCGATAAGCCTCAACTGCCGGTATTCCCGCGGGGTAACAAAGGTTAAGGCTATACCGGATTTCCCTGCCCTTCCCGTCCTCCCGATCCTATGGATATAACCATCCGGGTCCTGGGGGATACTGTAATTGATGACATGGGAGACGTCAGGGATGTCCAGTCCCCGCGCGGCAACGTCCGTGGCAACAAGGATATCGATATCGCCCTTCTTGAATTTTCCCATCACCTCATCCCGGTGAGACTGGGTAAAATCGCCATGAATTGCACCGGCATAATACCCCATCTTCTGCAGTTTTCCCGATACCTCATCAACGTCTCTTTTGGTATGGCAGAAGACCAGTGTCAAAGAAGGGGCCTCCACATCGAGCACCCGTGTAAGTGCCTTTATCTTATCCTCTTCCCTCACCTCATAAAAGACCTGCTTAATTTTTAATACGACCATGTCGGCCGTATTGACACGGACATTCTTAGGATCGCGCATATACTTCATCGCGATCTTGCGGATCTCTGCAGGAATTGTCGCGGAGAAAAGCATCGTCTGTCTTTCCTCTGGTATCTCTTTCAGTATCTTTTCGATGTCCTCGATAAATCCCATATTGAGCATCTCGTCAGCTTCATCGAGGACAAGGGTCTTAATCCCTTTGAGGACAAGCGTTTTCCGCTGAATATGGTCTATTACTCGGCCCGGCGTTCCAACAACGACATCAACGCCCTTCTTGAGGCTCCATATCTGTCTTTCGATGGCCTGACCGCCATAAATCGGTACTGAGAGCACCCCCTTGTTCTGGCCGATCTTATTCAGCTCCTGAGCCACTTGAACGGCAAGCTCACGCGTCGGCACTAGGACGATGGCGTAAGGTGTTTTCCCCCTCTTGCCCTTGTCGATGATCGGGATGCCAAAGGCAGCAGTCTTTCCGGTACCAGTCTGTGCCTGACCAACGATGTCTCGCCCCTCCAATGCCGGCGGGATCGCGATCTTCTGTATGGGCGTGGGCTCTTCAAACCCCATATCGGACAGGGAGCCCAGGACAGCGTCAGATATTCCAAACTCATAAAACTTCTGGTATGTCAAAGATTCTCCTTTTATCCTTCATCTCAATACAGAGAAGGAACGTGTGAAGATTGCTTGAGTGAATCGTAGAAGAAAATTCAGGGTAATGCTCTCGGCAAGCTACGTATTTGACCTATTCTGACTTTTCAATCTGAAGCTTTTGCGCCTTCTTTTTTGTGCCTCTCTCTGCTTCCTTCTCGTCTTGACAGAGGGTTTCTCGTAGAAGCGCCTCTCCTTTAAGTCCCTAAGCAGGCCGTCTCTCTGGAGTTTCCGTTTGAGGAGCTTTATAGCTCCTTCAACATCATTACCACTTACCTTTATCTCCAATTGCCTGAATTCCTTCCGCCTCTGTCAAACCCTCTCCTTCCGCTGCCGCCGGTGCGGGGTCTGTCAGTTTGAGGCCGTGCTTCATTTACGGTAAGCGTTCTGTCCTGGAGCGATGTGCCGTTGAGGCTTGCGATCGCCTTTTCAGCGTCAGCCTCAGATACCATCTCAACAAAACCAAATCCTTTTGAACGTCCGGTCGCTCCATCGGTTATGATCTTGACCGATTCAACTTCTCCAATCGCGGCAAAAAGCCCTCGCAAAGTTTCTTCATCCACCTTGTACGAAAGATTGCCGACATAAAGCCTTTTACTCATCTTCTGTTTCCTCCTGGGTGCATATATTCCATTTATAAATGGTCCTTTTCTGTTGCAAATCTTTTCTACCCTGAACTCACCCTATGAGGAAGAAAGAGGAAAAAGGCTACACTCATTTCATAGCCTCAGGCAGTTAAAGGCTTCAAAGTCACGTTACTATGACACAGACGAGAGAAAATGTCAATATGTCCAAAATTGACGCTCCCCGAGTCGGATCATCCGCACAGTGGAAAGCAATCCCCCGTTGCCCCTTATCATAACGCGTAGATATTGTTACCGTCTCTTGAATCTCACGAACGAGCGGTCATTGATGAGAACGTCATCCCCCCCTTTCTCGCTCTCTCCACATGTCTCCCCATGGTTATGAAACTTTACGTAACTGCCAGTCGCTGATTTGTTATATTATAGAGGGTATTTCCTCTAAACTATGGAATTGAAACTGTGTCTATGAACTATGAGTGATAAACCCTTAGTCTCCATAATCGTCAGGACAAAAGACAGGCCAAAGCTCTTAAAACGGGCATTACAGAGTATTGCTGCCCAGACCTACAGGCCCATCGAGGTCGTCCTTGCGAACGACGGTGGCTGCGACCTCGACGTTGATGAACTGAAAAGCATCCTCGGAGATGTATCTCTTCATTATGCAAGACTCGAAAAGAACATGGGCAGGGCTCGCGCAGGAAATGTTGGAATAAAGAATGTGAAGGGAGAGTACGTCGGGTTCCTCGATGACGACGATATTTATTATGAAAATGCCATACGGACACTATGTTTAGCTATGGATTTTGGTGGATGGCCCGTAGTATATGGCAACGTACTTCTCAGGCATTACAATGAAATTGGAGATCCAGACTTGTTAAAAAAAGACACTTTGTTTGATGCTGCTTTTGATAGAGAAGTCTTGTTGTATAGGAATTATATACCATTTAACGCTCTTCTTTTCGACAAGAGTCTTTTCAGTGACTTTGGTCTGTTAGATGAATCTCTGGTGATGTGTGAGGATTGGGATTTCTTGCTGAAGATTTCCGATCGTCATTTACTTAAACATGTTCCAGAACTTGTGGCTGAATATAGCTCTTTCGGGGCCTCACTGGGTGGTGGAGGTCGGTTTGATGAAAAAGAGATTGCGGAATATGAGGATAAGGTTAGGCTTAAACGGCTTGATTCGCGAAGCCTTTCATTGGTAACGAGAAATATCAATTTTGCTCTCAGGTCTAATCAGGTGATTATTGCTAAGTATGAGTCGGAAAGAAGAGAGATCGAAAAGGAAAGAATAGAGACCCAAAAGGAAAAAGTAGAGACCCAAAAGGAGAGGATAGAGACCCAAAGATTGATCGAAGTATTGAAAGGTGAGAACGAACAACTCAAGGATAGAAACAACCAAGCCGAAAAACAGGACGAATCACGGAGAATTGAAAATGTTCAGCTGAAAGATATTCAAAATGTATTTCGAGCTAAAAACGAAGAGCTTGCAAGCAAGATCAATGAGTATAAGAGCGAAGTAGAAAGAATGCAAGGTACAATTTCGTGGAAGATAACAAGCCCATTACGGACACTGAGTAGGTTATGTAAAGGAAGAATTGATTCTTCTGATCCATTTTTTTTTAGAATGTTTGCGTACATCAAGAAGGGTAGAAGTTTCATAAAAACACACGGTATAAAAGCTTTTTTTCAAAAGATATATTTCAAGTCTTGTCTATCAAAGGAATCTTCCACCGATGATGAAGGATCGAGTCCTTTCGGGCTTTCTTTGCCAACCCCACAGGCCTATCGTGGATGGCTTCAAAAAAATGCAACGACAGTTGGCGAATTGATCAGTCAAAGACACGAGGCACTTTCCTGGCATGATGCGCCTCTAATCAGCGTTATTATCCCTGTCTTCAATACGCATGCGAAATGGCTTGATGATGCATTTGAATCAATTTATAATCAGAGTTACAATAAATGGCAAGCAATAGTCGTTGATGATTGTTCAAGTAACAGTCGATCGAAATGCGTAATCGGTGAGTGGACAAGCAAGGACAAAAGATTCGAACTCATCAGAAGGGATGTAAACGGTGGAGTATCGGCTGCGTCACGTGATGGCTTGTTGGCTGCAAAAGGTGAGTTCGTCATTGTGCTCGATCATGACGACTTACTTGAACCTGATGCACTTTACCATGTTGCTAGGAAGATTATTGAAAAACCGAGTGTAGATGTAGTTTATTCCGACGAAATCTTAATTGATGAGAATGAAACCATCTTTGAAATAATCTTCAGACCAGACTTTTCTCTTGAATACCTGTTGAGTCATCCGTACATAGTGCACCTGGTTGCGTATAGGAAGGATTTGGCGATAGCCACTGGTGGCTATAATGTGAGCTACGACGTGAGTCAGGATTATGAGCTTCTTTTGAAACTTGCTGCGATGACAACTAGCTTTGAGCACATTCCTAAGCCGCTTTATCGATGGAGAATACATCCGACAAGTACAGGGCATCAAAAGCAAGACAAAGTGATGGATCTCTCCAAGAGAGCCATATATGAATATTTGACAAAGGTGGAAGACCAAGATGCATATGTGACTGATGGCCTTTCATTCAATTTTTTTAGAGTTTGCAGGAAGGTAAAACCTTCTGTGGTAGATATTGTTATACCGACAAAAGATCGAATCGATTTGTTAAATGGCTGCATTGACAGTTTGCTCGCGAAAACCGTTTTGCCTGATGGTGTAAGTTATAACATTATCATTGCTGACAACGGGTCGAAAGAGTCAAGTACTGCCCGCTATTTTGAAGATCTAAAGAAGAGAGGCGTAACTATAGTTGACTGCGGCGGACCATTCAATTTTTCAGCAATTAACAATAAAGCTGCTGCATGCGGAAAGGGTGACTTCATTCTTTTTCTAAATAATGATATCGAAATAATAGAATCTGCGTGGCTTTCATCCATGCTAGAACTGGCTCAGAGGCCTGACGTCGGCATAGTGGGTGCCAAGCTGTTATATCCTGATGGTACCATTCAGCACGCAGGGGTCTTAATTGGAATTAATGGCGTGGCTGCTCACAGTCATCAGTTTTTCCCTGAGTTTATGAATGGTCATATAACAGGCGGACATGTAGACTCGCTGCTTTGCATAAGAGAATGTATGGCCGTTACAGCCGCATGCATGATGGTGAGGAGGTCTCTCTTTGAAGGAGCGGGGGGGTTTGATGAGAGTTTTGTAGTCGGCTTCGGAGACACTGATCTTTGTCTGCGGATATATACGAGCAAGTATAGAGTCCTTTGGACGCCCTATGCGCGTCTTATTCATCATGAATCTGCATCAAGAGGGAAGGCATCTCTCTGGTCTCACTTAGAGGATACGACCTTAATGAGAGTGCGCTGGGAAGAGGTTATTAAGAGGGGAGATCCTTTTTATAATCCTAATCTCTCGCTGAACTCAAACAACTTCAGCCCCAGATAATTGAATATCATCGAGAATATGAGAGGCTTTAAACGCTTAGGGGAAAAGAATATTATGTTATCGTCAAACGATTTTGGCGCGTTATATTATCGATGTAATATCTGCGGAAAAGGTTTCAAGTCAAAAGCTGCCGAGCTTAGCCGTGAAGTTGCTTCCTGTATGAACTGTGGTTCGTCCGTACGGATGCGCTCCATAATGCATGTACTCTCGATGGAGCTATTCGGCAAAAGTTTATCCCTTTCGCAATTTCCCGTGAGGCCGGACATCGCCGGTTTGGGGTTGAGTGACTGGGAAGGGTATGCAATCCCCCTGTCGAAAAAACTGAATTACAAGAATACTTTCTACCACCAAGAACCGAGAATGGACATAACCAGTACTGATCCGCAGTATGAAGGTACAGTGGATTTCTTAATTGCATCAGACGTTTTTGAACATATTCCTCCGCCGGTATCCCTAGCGTTTCAAAATGCCTACAAGTTAATGGACTACCCCGCAGCAGAGCTGCGAGGTATCGAGAAACGGCAAGGAAGTATACCCCGATGCAAGCATCGAGGAATTCCTTGATTAAAACCAAACGGCGTACTTATTTTTACCGTGCATTATGAACCATCAGGAGCAACAGTTGAACACTTTCCAGACTTGTATGATTACGAAATAATAAAAAGTGGTGATCATTGTCTCTTAAAAAATATTACAATACGTGGAAATCAACAAGTCTTTAGGGATTTGATCTTTCACGGTGGACCCGGGTCTACTTTGGAGATGAAGCTATTTTCAGAGCCTTCGCTGTTAGAAGAGTTTACCAAAGCGGGCTTCAGGCGTATCAAAACTCACAGTGATGCTTACTTTGAGTTTGGCATTTACTGGGATATCACATGGGCAGTCCCGATATCAGCAAGAAAACTGATCTCTGAGGCGAAGCTTGAATCATTGTCATTGCCTAAAGAGACAAACAATATTTCTTTTCGAATAGATGGGTTTCTCAAAGCAAGAACTTGTTTGAAGTGGAGAGGTGGGGACACATAAACGGTGAAGGGAGGGAAGACGCTGAGATTTTCATAGTGTTTAAGTCTGATGAGAATATTTATGTTTTTGATACACGGTCGATTAGACGCTCCGATGTGTCTGATTACTTTAAGGCTTCAAATCTTGATAATTCTGGATTTTATGCGGTCATACCGTAGAATAGAATCCAGAAAGGCACATATAGGGTGGGTTTTTTCATAATGAAAAACAGAATTGAAGCATTACAATTTGTATCAGTGGTAACCTGTTGAATGGAACTATTGTGATTAATGAAATTTTCTGTAGAAATCCTGCTGACGTCTTTAAACGGCAACTATAGTGCAATGCCAATAAAATCCGCTTATGATTTCCTGAAAAATGTCTGAGCTCCATTGTTCCTGTTTCAGGTTATTTCGAAGGAAAACAATTCATAAGAATAATACGCTGCAAGGTCGCAACTACTTCGAGTGATGCCCAAAGTAAGTGTGATTCTCATAAATTTCAACGGGGGAGGTCTCACCGTCGCCTGCTTGAAGTCCCTGGAAGGACAATCATACAAAGATTTTGATATTCTTATAGTCGATAACGGCTCATCGGATGATTCATTGGAGATGATCCGAGGTTCTTTAGAAGGTGATTTCCTCAAGAACACGGTAAGAATAATCGCCCTATGCAAAAACGCCGGGTTTGCCGGGGGAAATCTTACGGGATTCGCTCATTCTGATTCGGAATATATTGCTCTTCTCAACAACGATACCGAACCTGATAGGGAGTGGCTCGGAAATCTAGTTGCAGCGATGGAAAGAAATCCCGCTATCGGCATCTGTGCATCGAGACTGATTATCTTCGGAACAGACATTGTTGATAGTGCAGGTGACGGATATTCAAGGCTCCTCAGAGGCTTCAAGAGGTGCGAAGGAAAGAAGGCTGAACGCTGTGACAAGCAAGAATATGTCTTTGGTGCCTGTGCCGGAGCAGCCTTGTATCGGAGGGATATGCTCGATGACATCGGCTTCCTTGATGAGGATTTTTTCCTCATTCATGAGGATACCGATTTGAACTTCAGAGCACAGCTTACCGGATGGAAGGTCATGTATCTTCCGACTGCTGTCGTATACCATAAGGTTAGATCAACGATTGGCCACATGAGTGATATAGCAGTCTACTACACTCTTCGGAATAGCGAATTTGTCAGAATTAAGAACATTCCTTTCTTTCTTTTTCTCAGATGTCTCCCCGAATTTGCCCTCGGTACAATATTAGAGTTCATGTATTTTGCTTGCAAGCATCGCAAGCTAAGTACCTATCTTAGGGCAAAGATGGACGTTATCAGAAAGTTGAAAATGCTGTTGGCCAAACGAAGAAAGATTATGGATATGAAAAAAGTGAACAACGGCTACCTTTACAGCATAATGACCTCGGTCTGGGACAAGGAATTCTCTTCAATGAAGATCAATAAGTTCTTTCACGGATAGGGAAAAAGACGAGAGAGTCTGTTCCTGACATTATCTCAGACAAGCATGATTAACCTATCATTTCCTTCTTACTTAACGGTTTCTTAAGAATTCACAACGCCTCACCCTGTCCTTCCGAACAGATGAATAAAACAGAATTCTCCACCGCCTGAATGGATTTATTCTTTCATGCTTTTTATCGCACTGTCCAGGCCAAAGACAAACTGCTTGACGTGAAGTCTGAAAAACTTCTTAACCTCACTCCATGGCAACTCCCTGCCTTTTGCATACTCGGGATCCGGGCTAGATTCAGCATCAGAAAAAGATACCAGGGACTTGCCGATATGGATTGGATTTAACCTCTCTCTTCCGAAGTGCCTTACCATATGTTTGGCTAATTTATGAAACGGCACATCTTGCAGGATAAAAAAAAAGATCAACGAAATCCTTTTTTCTCCCCTTCTGGTAGATGCAGGTGGAAGCTGTTACGTAATCGAAAATCCGAAACTGAGCCAATTCGTTATTTCCTGTCTGTTGAAAGGCTGTTCAAGAATCCAGAACGCCTCGTAATATTTCTTCTCCTGAGTGAAAAAAGACCTATGAGCGTTGAGGCCAAGGGAGACATGCACGTAAATACCCGGCCTTCCGTATAGACTCGTCCGATAATTCAGGATAACCTCTTTTTTCTGTTCCACAACTTCCGTGATATCGATGAGGTGGGTGAACCTTATCGTTGAATACACCTCGTAAAATGCCAATTTAAAGGAATCAAGCTTGCTCAGGAGTTCCAGGGAGATCTTTGCTGTGGCCATATGGTCTTGATGAAAATCGATGGGCGAAGGCGCGAAGACGATGTCCGGTTTCTTCACGGCAATGATATCGGCAATGTGCTTAGAGAGCGCATCCCTGTGGTCCCCGACCTCTCCGTCAGGGAAACCAAGGAAGACGGGCTCTCTGCATCCGAGCATCTTAGAGGCTCTACGGGCCTCCTCTTTCCTTTTCTCCGCGATGACCGTTGAGGGTTCTCCCTGTATTTTTTCTCCGTTGGTAAGAAAAACGACGGTTGATGAAACTCCCTTCCTATTCAAGAGCGTGAGCGTACCGGCGCAACCCAGTGCCTCATCATCAGGATGGGGTGCAAGAAAAACAACCTCGCCGCATTCCGGTAATGTCAAGAGCATATCCCCTCGATAGACTTTTTCAAGGACTATTCCGTAGACTAGGTTTCATGCGGTCTCGCGCCCAAACAAACCAGGATACCGCCTGCCGTCTGACATACGCATCTGATCTTGAGACAACTCGCGGCCCTTTGCGTGGGTCCTTGAACAGCTCTATTATACATGCTTTCGGGTCATTGATCACACTCATTTGTAACGATGCTGACTCGTCCTATCCTTTTCCTCATGAAAACCCGAACGGTGAGAAGGATCAGTTAATGTTAAATGTTCGCCCTGGCCAAATGATGAAGAGATGGAACGATGTAGCTGAAAGGAAGATTTTGCATGTCTAAGTCATTGAGGGACCTTCAATGCGTACCCGGTATCAATTGGCTTAGGGCCTTCCTATCTGTGGCAGTTGTGGCCTGGCACCTGGGTAGTTTTGGACAGTCTTTAATATTTGAGAAAAGTGGCTATGTACATCACGTTTTCACTTTGTCTGATCTGATTAATTTCCACGTCCTGCTTCTCGCGGTACCAACTTTTTTCCTCATATCGTGCTACCTCTACGCCAGAAAGAATCCCACAATAAATTACTGTAAGGAGCGATTAGTCAGATTTGCGATGCTCGCAGTATTTTGGACGATGGCAGCCGCGATCTGGATGAATGGTTATCGAGGATTGCTATCCCTTCGCCCTGCGTCATCACGGTCTTTCATAACACTGATACTTTCGGCCGGACATACGCCGTATTACTTTTTTGTATCTCTCATAATCCTGACCGTGGTGACTCATATTTTTTCCAAATTATCGACGATTCTCAACGTAATACTGTTTATTCTTGCATGCATTCTTATTTTTGTCTTGCCTGAAATAACAATGACCTATTCATTATATGCGTTGAGCGCATTCTGGAACCCTATGAATTTTTTTCCGTATCCTTTCGCTGCAATATTGCTGGCCAGAAACGAAAGCTTCCTCTCCAAGCGAAATCCCCGGCTGTTCATGATCGCTGTGCTTTTGGTCGCTGCGATTTTGCTGGGTTTTTATGAATGGAGGTTCTATATAAATGAAATTTTTTCCCGGGGACAGGTTCACGCTATACCTGCATTCACAAGACTCTCTGTTGTTTGCTTATCCATTTTACTTTTCTCGATTGGTCTGACGAGAAGTATAAAAACGAATAGGACTATAGATTTTATGTCAGAACAGAGCTTGCCGCTATATTGTTTACATCCGTTCTTCATTGTTTTATTAAATGAGTTTTCTTTCGCCGGACTGCCATTCTCGCCATTTTTTATTGAAATGTTTAAGATTATGATAGTTCTGTCCGCTTGCTATCTCACTTCACTTTTATTTAGAAAAGTAGCCTGAGAAAAGATTCTACCATGCAGGAAGGTGTCGCGAATAATTAACCATACACATTACCTCGAAGCCAGCGACTGGGGGAGTGGTTTGCGCAAACCTCTCTTGCGCGTGCCAAAGAAATTTCATGAAGAATTATGCGTCGCTTTCTTGTGCGATGTCCAAAGATCGGTATATAACGCCATCGAGACGAATATCAGAAATATGCCGTAAACGGGTGATAAGTATCGTGTGCTGATTGCTGGAAAGGAACTCACATGGATGAGCGATACAACGAACGATCTCGAAAGAATGGCGATAAGCAGGCCGGTATTGATTATCCAGGGTATTGAAAGAGTGGCTTTCGTGAGAAGCCGTAACGTGACAATGATGTACAGTATGAGCCCCGCTGCACCGAGAATCGGCATGATAAACTGGTATGCCTTGCCGATCGATTCCAATATCCTGGTCTTGATGGCGCTTGCCTTAACCTGCTGCGGAGAAGCATTTTCGTACTCAAAATTATCTATCTGCACGCACAGTTTTGGCGTGTTCACAGATCGCGTGCTCCCATCTAAGGGAAGCCTTTTTATCAGAAAGTCACTGGATTTGATATCCAAATAACAGCCTGCTGTGCAGTATGTTGTCATCTCAAATCTCGAATGGGAGGCGTTAGGAATGTCTATGCCTTTGGAGAGAAAATAGCGATACACATCATCGCTCTCTTTGTCGAGCGTAGCGACAGCTTTCCAGGGCTTGCCGTTCTCTGAGCTGACAGATAAACTAATTGGTGCCTCAGGGGTAAAAGCCCACCCTGCGATGTAAACCTCTGGGGGAAGAAGCCGGTCTTGAGTAATTTTGCGAGAAAAGGCTAAAGATTCTTCCGGCCCTACGCTCGGTTTAGACTGAGGGGAGAAATTCTCGAATCTGACGAGAAAACCTATACTGCTGAAAAAAGTCCTTATCAGCGGAACGGTGTACTCGTCATGCCACGGTGACATCATAGTTGCCCTCTCCGCACTGCAGGCAAGCCTTCCGTCCGAACAGGCCGCATTAATTTCAGCTGCCAGTCTGCGGTAGTATTTTGACGCAGATATCCCCGATGAATGATATCCCGAAGTGGCAACGGCATCGCGCAAGGGCCATAGGAAATCGCCCCCGCATACCTCGTCAGTAAGCCAGGCGCCACTGTACCATTTTTGGACCCAGCTATCTCTGCTGTCTTTTCCCAGGTAAAGCCTCAAATATACATTTATTGTCTCTCTGAGCTCGGGGTCTTTCTCGTAACGATCAAGAAAGATTTTTCTGCTTATTGCATCGCCCGATCTTTTCTCCATGTCCGGTTCAAGAAAGGGCTTCAGTTCTGCAAAAGCAGGACTAACCAGGTAAATCCGCTCCCGGGTCTCTTTCGGAACGGGGACAGTCGGCTGCCAGTGTGCATGTTTCACACGGCACAAGGCTCCGTAAGCTGCGAGGAAATCCGGTGATCTGCACTCGGAGGTCGCAAAAATACCGTAGTGAATCTTATTCATTCCGGCCACCGCTCCAAGAGGGATCAGCCAGACTGCAAAGGGAAAGGCGAAAAAGAAAATCCTGCCCCAGTTTATCGGCTTCGTTGTGAATATCTTGAGAAAAGCCAAACCGATAACAAACAGGATGAACGGCATTATCCAGACACCTTCTTCGCGGGTCAGCCAGAACGCAGATAAGGAAAGGCCAAGACCGGTCAGCCAAGGGATAAGTTTACTCAACGGCTGAACGTGCCTTATAAGAAAACCTATGGTACAGCCGATGACAAGAAGAGTCAAAGCTGGATAGATACCTTTTCTCAATGTCGCTGTCATGACACGTTCCGTATAGCTCATCGGGTTAAACAGCAAGGTGATGAAGAGGAGAGCGAAAACAGCCCGACGATGCACAAGTGGCCCCATGGCAACCATGAGCACAAAACAGGATGCGATATAGAGGAGGTGCTGTGACAGCAGAAGGGGGGACACCGAAGGCATGCATTGCTGCGATCCAAAGCGGATAAAACATTCCCTTGATTAAGGTCGACTGATTGTACGGGTCCAGCCATTGCCCGTTCAGCAAAGAGCCGGCAAGATTCAGAAACAACTGTTCATCATAGATACTGTTGCAATCCGTATAAAGGGTCTGTCCGCTCACCAGCCACAACTTAATGGACGAAATGACAAAAAACGATGCCCACAGCCACGTCGGATGAGTAATCCTCGCGTTCCGCACTTTCGTCGAGCAAAAAGGGATTAAGGATCTAAGATATATGCTTTTGCCCATAGATGACGGTGTTGGAAGGCATCCCCAAAAGCCGGTATTTGAATAAATGCAATGAACTACCCGGGGGAAAGAGACCACGAAACGCCTCAGGTGTCAGTAGATTCAGGTTCTCGGTCTTTGCCCAAAATTCTAGTCCAAGCCGCCTAAGCGCAGCGTGATGGAGCGGCTGCGGCAGCCAATGCAGGAGAGGTATAAATGTGTGAACATCTATTGGAAACCGTCGGTTTGGCGAGGTAAAAAAAAATCTCCTGCCAACACGCAGCGCCTCTTTAATAAAAGCCCGTTGGACCTCCCGGCCCCCCACATGTTCAATAACAGCCGAGCAGAATACAACGTCAAATTCATCATCTGTGAAGGGCAGCTTTCCCGGCTGAATCCGGACAAAACGCAACCCCGGGTAACTTGCCTCCAGGAAATGTGCATCCTCGATGCTGACGGCAGTGATTTTATTCTTATACGGATAGAGCTGTTCAAAAAAGTTGGATTCGGATAACGACTCGTTGGGTGTCACCCCGAGGTCTAGAACAGACGTCTCCGGAGTCGGCTCCATGACATCCATAAACAAGTCAAACATACGCCGCCGCGCTTTATTGGCAAAGCGGCTCCGGATGCCGGAGAGAGGGTGTCCCAATGAAAAATAGTCAATGGTCATGTTCTGTGATTATGATGGTTTTTCACCTATAACGGTCCAGCTGTAATTGTGCCGGTGATACGTTTCCACGTTAACAAACCCGGCGCTAGACAAGAGGTCCAGCGCTTCTTTCTTACTGTAGTATTTCGCATAGACGGGCCTTAATTGATCATAAATAGTCAACTCACGTTCGTCACGGGCCAATTTCATAAAATGATTAAGGAAGTACCTCAGAAGCGGCAGAGGCAGAAACCGACAGGCAAAACCATAACCGTCGGCAACAAAACAAAGGAGTTTGCAAACAAAGGCCGGAATTGAATGCGGCAAAAGCTTGGTTATATGCCGGACCGGGGCAAAGACAGACAGATAAAGTTCGTTGCCCTCATAACCGTAGACCCAGATCGACATCTTGCCACCCTGCCTCAAAGCATGAAAGGCAGCATTCACTGTCGGCATCGGATCGTAGATATGATCCAATACGCCGAAAGAAACGAATGAACTACCCCGCAGCAGAGCTGCGAGGTATCTGGGGATGAAATGCAATCGTTAACCGAAGAAATCAAGCTGAGCACGGTATATTTGTTCATACTGTCCCCCTTGTCTTTTGACATATTGCGATATCACTTCCTCGTTACCACAATGCCCGACCGTATTGATGTAATATCCACTCGTCCAAAAATTTCCACCCCACAGCATTTTCTTTACGCCGGGATGTTGCTGAAATATCTTTTTGCCAGTGATACTCGTTATTGTCTGTACAATATCTTTCGGTCTCATCATCGGCACACTCTGTACCAAGAAATGCACATGATCCTCGTCAACTCCTATTTCCACAAAATGGATCTCGTACCTTTCACCCACACTTCTTTCAGACTCTCAGATACTTCCTTCGTAAGAACCTTTCTTCCGTACTTCGCAGGGCACACAATGTGGTATAACAACAAATTCTTATTGTGTCGCTTGAATACATGCTCGCTCACATCCCATTCTACCCCGAAGCAGAGCTTCGAGGAATTCTTTCGATTAAAGCTATGTCCCCTCCTGGCGGCAGCGCTTCACCCACATCATGTATCAGAGTGACCTTTTCTTTTCGGGGAAGTGTATTGATCTCAAGCACGTTATAGGCGTCAGACGGTTCGACAGCAATCACATGCTTAGCTCCCGCGTCAAGGAGCGTATTTACGACACGTCCTGTGCCGCTTCCGATATCGCAAACTGTTTTACCTTTAACATACTCTGTCGACAACAGAGGCCCAAAGACGTCTTCTAACAGCGCTACCGAGCCATAATAACCCAAGTTGTCCGTGTAGCGCGTCCACTGAAAGCTATAGTCGGATATGGCCTTTTTATCTGTTTGTGTAATCACGAATCCCATCCTTCTTGCACAAATTTGTTTCTTTAAAATATTTAAGTGGATTTCGCTGTTACTTAGCGATGTTTGAGCTGCAACGCGCTCAAGAAGAAACTTGACAACACAATCTGAAAACCAACTGTGAGCGCCGTTAATGACGGAATGATGATTCGCATCATAACACTTGGGTCCAGTTGCCCAAACATCTTCGTCCCCCAATAAATAAACCCGTAAGCAGACCCTGTTATACCAAGAAAAAGAATCAGGCCACCCAAAAAAATCCCGCGCTCCAGAGTGAACACTCTCAATAAACGGCTAAAATAATGATCTTCCGGGATCAACCGTGCTCCGATGGCGAACACTTTGAAAAACAAGGCGAACATTACCATCTGCAAACCCACAATTATCGCCATTGCTGCATAGAGCATAGTGTGGATACTCAAGGTTACCATCTGCAGGGTTCTCGGCCCCGGCAAAAGCCACAGCATCACGGCTATCCCCACTGTCACCAGCAGAATCCCGGGATAAAGAAAAAGCCACCGAGGGCTGTAGATCAGCAGAAATCGCAGGTGCCGCCACCCGTCCCGCCAACTTCTTAGGTGTGGCGGACGGCTGCGACCATCCGGCGACAAGGTCGTAGGCACCTCTGTGATGCGAAGATTAAAAAGCGTTGCTTTGACCACCATCTCGCTGGCGAATTCCATTCCGGTAGTCTGCAGGTTCAGCCTCTGAATGGCCTTCTTATTAAACCCTCTCAATCCACAATGGAAGTCACCGACAGGGCTCTTGAAAAAAAAGCGTCCGAACCCGGTCAGGACCGGATTCCCTAGATAGCGGTGCAACGCGGGCATGGCATTTGCCTGAATACCGCCTTTAAAGCGGTTGCCCATCACTAGGTCGTAACCTTCGCGAAGCTTATCGATAAAGGACGCCAGGTTGCCAAAGTCGTAACTGTCGTCGGCGTCGCCCATGATGACATAACGACCCTTGGCAGCCTCTATCCCTGCTAATAATGCGGCACCGTACCCCCGTACGGGAGCATGAACAATACGAGCGTGATGAGCTTGAGCAATCGACTGAGAGCCGTCGCTACTGCCGTTGTCAGCAACAATAATCTCACCGGAAATGGTATGATCCGCCAGGAATGCACGGGCTTTCTCAATACAGGTCGCAAGTGTTTCCGCTTCATTAAGGCAGGGCATCACGATAGAGAGTTCACATGCATCGTCTCGGGCTTCCTTTTCCTTGTCCAGATCAGACATCCACTCTCCAGTCATCAGTGAAATAGACTTTTCCCCATCACTTCCTCAAAATTGGCAATAGCCGCTTTTATGATAATATATGAAAATGCGTTCTTTCAGCAACAGTTTATTTCTGAGCCTTTCGAGAAATCCGTGACATATTGATAGAAGCCAAATGAGGGGTAGTGGTGAAAACCAAATCCCCCACGAGGGGCTTATAAAAGCTTGCTGCGATGAGCGTGGGGATG